>JAQWFL010000027.1 GCA_028704435.1 Anaerostipes sp.
AGCTTTTGTTTATCCTTGTTATTACTGTTCTTGTTTTAAGAACGTTCGTTGCTGGTTTTTTTGAAAAACCAACTGAAAATCTTTTAGAATTTTCAAGGTTGTCTTATTGTTTAGTTGTCAATATTCAATGTTGTGTCGTTCATTTGACGCAACTTTTAAATCATATCATGCTTATCATTCTTTGTCAACACTTTTTTTAATTTTATGTTAAAAAAGACGGAGAAGGAGGGATTTGAACCCTCGCACCGCGTAAACGGTCTACACCCTTAGCAGGGGCGCCTCTTCAGCCACTTGAGTACTTCTCCAAATGCCTAAACATCTTACAATATTAATAAATACGTCATTTGCGACGCTTATATATATTAGCAATATTATAATCCTTTGTCAATAGGTTTTTTACCAAATATTTTTATTTTTTTCTATGTTGTATTTATTAAAACAAAATCCACTACATATAGTGGATTTTGTTAAATTACACATTATTATTATTTTTATAATTATCTACTGCTGTTTCATATAGATTATTTCCTTCTGAATCAATTACAACAATTGCTGGAAAATTCTCTACTCTTAATTTTCTTATAGCTTCAGTTCCTAAATCTTCATATGCAACAACTTGGGCTTCTTTAATACATTTTGATAACAACGCTCCTGCTCCACCTACAGCTGCAAAATACACACTTTGATTTTTTATCATAGAATCAATTACTTCTTTTGAACGTTTTCCTTTTCCTATCATACCTTTTAAACCAAGCTCTAACATAGTTGGAGTATATTTGTCCATTCGACTACTTGTCGTTGGTCCTGCAGATCCAATTACCTGTCCATCTCTTGCTGGCGTTGGTCCTAAATAGTAGATAATCTGATTTTTCAAATCAACTGGTAATTCCTTTCCTTCTAGAACGGCTTCATACATTCTTTTATGTGCTGCATCTCTTCCTGTATATATAATTCCCGTTAAATAAACATAATCACCTGCTTTTAATTGATTTAATGATTCTATATCTTCTGGAATTTTAACATTAACATCCATTTATAATTCCTCCCCTAATTTAAATAATACAATGGGCATGACGATTTACATGACAACAAATATTAACAGCCAACGGCATTCCTGCAATATGTGTTGGATATGTTTCAATATTTAATCCCAATGCTGTTGTTGTTCCACCTAATCCCCCAGGTCCAATTCCCAGTTCATTTATCTCTTCTAATAATTCTTTTTCTAAAACCGCAATATGCTCTTTTTCAGATGGAATATCTAGGTTTCTAGTTAACGCTTTTTTTGCTAAAAATGCAGCTTTTTCAAAACTTCCACCAAGACCTACTCCAATCACCATTGGTGGACAGGCATTTGGTCCTGCATCTTTTACTGCTTCAATAACAGATTTTTTTATTCCTTCTACCCCATCTGCTGGTTTTAACATAAAAATACGACTCATATTTTCACTTCCAAATCCTTTGGGAGCTACTAATATTTCAACTTTATCCCCAGGAACAATATCAATATGTAACACAGCTGGGGTATTATCCTTTGTATTTTCTCGAATTAGTGGATCTTTTACAACAGATTTGCGTAGATATCCACATTTGTATCCTTCTCTAACGCCTTCATCCACAGCTTCATGCAAATCCATCCCTTCTATGTGTACATCTTGTCCAATGTTCATAAAAACAATCGCCATTCCTGTATCCTGACAAATTGGAATTTTATCCTCTTTTGCAATTTTCATATTTTGATCCAACTGATTTAAAATTTGTTGTCCAAGCTGACATCCTTCATTTTTCATTGCATTTTTTAACCGACACTGCATATCATCGGATAATGATAAATTTGCTTCAATACACATTTCTTTTATATTTTTTGTAATTTCATCTGTATGAACGACTCTCATTACTACCTCCATAAAATATTAAATTTAGAATGAAGAAAGCATAAACATTAAAATGTCTATGCTTTTTTTCTTAATCTATTTGATTATCTTCTTCATTGTATTCTTCACTTTCTTCTTGATTTTCATTTTCTTCAAATTTTTGTTCTCGTACTTTTGTAATACTTGCAACAACAACATCATCTTTAACATTCATTAGTTTTACACCAGATGTATTACGTCCAAGAATTGAAATATCATTTACTTCCATTCGTATAATAATACCCTCTGTTGTAATCATCATAACTTCATTGTCTTCGTTTACTGCTTTTGCTCCAACAACATTTCCTGTTTTTTCAGTAATCTTATAACAGCGGACACCTTTTCCTCCACGATGTTGTGATGAAAATTCAGAAATTAAAGTTCTCTTTCCCATTCCATTTTCAGAAACAATTAACAACGCTTCACCTTGGCCCTCTACCTGCATTCCGATAACTTCATCATCCTTTGATAAATGAATTCCTCTAACACCCATTGATGTACGTCCTATGCAACGCACATCTTTTTCATTAAATCGAATACATTGACCTTTTTTTGTTATTAAGAAAATATCCTTTGTATTATCAGTAAATTTGACTTCAATTAACTCATCATTTTCCTTTAATGTAATGGCAGCAAGTCCATTCTTTCGAATATTTGCATAATCCATAATGGATGATTTCTTAACAATTCCACTTTTCGTTGCCATAAATAAATTATAGCCTTCTTTATAACTATCCATTGGAATAACTGCTGTAATTTTTTCTTCTGGCTGTAACTGCAATAGATTTACAATAGCACTTCCTCTAGCAGTTCGACTACTTTCTGGAATCTGATATGCTTTCAGGCGATAAGTTCTTCCTTTATTGGTAAAGAACATAAGATAATGGTGAGTAGTTGTCATAAACAACTCCTCAATATAATCATCATCAATTGTCTGCATTCCTTTGATTCCTTTACCACCACGATTTTGACTCTTAAAATTATCAACAGTCATTCTTTTAATATATCCTAATTTTGTCATAGCAATAATTGTATTATCTCTTGGAATTAAATCTTCATCTGAAAGATCATCTACATCAATTCCAATTGTAGTTCTTCTATCATCACCAAATTTATCACCTACTAAAATAATTTCTTCTTTGATAACATTTAATAATACATTTTCATTTCCTAGAATTTCTTTTAATTCTTTGATTTTTTCCATCAATTCATTAAATTCTTTTTCAAGTTTTTCCCGTTCCAATCCATTTAATGCACGAAGTCTCATATCTACAATGGCTTGTGCCTGAACATCTGTCAATGCAAATCGTTCCATTAATTCTAATTTTGCAACGTTAATATTGGCAGCACCTCTAATTATTTTGATAACTTCGTCAATATTATCTTGTGCAATTAACAATCCTTGTAAAATATGTGCTCTTTCTTCTGCTTTATTTAGTTCATATTGTGTTCTACGAGTCACAACCTCTTTTTGATGCTCTAAATAATAATTTAACATCTGAACCAAATTTAGAATTTTAGGTTCATTATTCACTAAAGAAAGCATAATAACTCCAAATGTATCTTGAAGCTGAGTATGTTTAAATAATTGATTTAATAATACATTGGCATTGATATCTTTTCTAAGTTCAATACAAATTCTCATTCCTGTTCGATCAGATTCATCTCTTAACTCTGTAATGCCTTCAATTTTCTTTTCATGAACTAAATCAGCAATTTTTTGAATTAATCTCGCCTTATTTACCATGTATGGTAATTCTGTTACAACAATTCTCTGCTTTCCATTTGCCATAGGTTCAATATCTGTAACTGCACGTACTTTTATTTTTCCACGTCCTGTTCGATATGCTTCTTCAATTCCCCTTCGTCCTAAAATAGTAGCACCTGTTGGAAAATCAGGTCCTTTTATGACTTGTAGTAATTCATCAATTTCAGTATCTCTATTTTCTTCTATTTTGTTATCAATAATCTTAACAACTGCATTAATAACCTCTTTTAAATTATGAGGTGGAATATTAGTTGCCATACCTACTGCAATTCCCTGAGTTCCATTCACTAATAAATTTGGAAAACGAGCGGGCAAAACCACTGGTTCCTTTTCAGTTTCATCAAAGTTTGGTATAAAATCCACTGTATTTTTACCAATATCAGATAAAAGCTGCATAGAAATCTTACTTAATCTTGCCTCTGTATAACGCATAGCCGCTGCGCCATCACCATCCACTGAACCAAAATTTCCATGGCCATCTACTAAAGGACATCTAGTAGACCATTCCTGTGCCATATTTACTAATGCTCCATAGATAGAACTATCCCCATGTGGATGATATTTACCCATGGTATCACCAACAATACGCGCACACTTACGATGTGGTTTGTCTGGTCCATTATTTAATTCAATCATTGCATACAAAATTCTTCTTTGTACTGGTTTTAAACCATCTCTTACATCTGGTAGAGCTCTTGATGCAATTACACTCATAGCATAGTCTATATATGATGTTTCCATCGTTTTTTTCAGGTCAATTTCATGAACCTTGTCAAACATTGTATTTTCGTCCATTACTTTTCCTTCCTATACGTCAAGATTTTGCACGTATTTTGCATTTGCTTCAATAAATTCCCTACGAGGTTCTACCTGATCTCCCATTAGTGTTGTAAATGTCAAATCTATTTCTGATGCAGAATCTTCGTCTATTTTAACTCTTAATAAAACTCTATGCTGTGGATCCATGGTTGTATCCCATAGTTGTTCGGCATCCATTTCTCCAAGACCTTTATATCTTTGAATTTTATTGTTATTATCTCTGCCCACATCATTTAAAATTTCATTTAATTCTTCATCACTATATGCATACCAGAATTTTTTACTCTTTTCCACTCGATAAAGTGGTGGCTGTGCCAAATACACATAACCTCTTTGAATCAATTCCGGCATAAATCGATAAATAAATGTAAGTAGTAAAGTTTCAATATGTGCACCATCTACATCGGCATCTGTCATAATAATAATTTTATGATATCTTAATTTTTCAATATCAAAGTCATCATGAATTCCAGTTCCAAAGGCAGTAATCATTGCTTGTATTTCTTTATTTACCAAAATTTTATCTAATCTTGATTTTTCTACATTTAGTATTTTTCCACGAAGTGGCAAAATTGCCTGTGTTGCTCTCGATCTGGCAGTCTTTGCAGAACCACCGGCTGAATCTCCCTCGACAATATAAATTTCACAGTTTTCTGGCTTCTTATCTGAACAATCTGCCAGCTTTCCTGGAAGACTCATTCCATCCAATGCTGTTTTTCTTCTTGTTAAATCTCTCGCTTTTCTTGCTGCATCTCTAGCTCTTTGAGCTAAAACAGCTTTTTCACAAATAATCTTTGCAACTGTTGGATTTTGTTCCAAATAATAAGTTAACTGCTCATTTACAATACTGTTAACTGCCCCTCGAGCCTCACTATTTCCAAGTTTTTGTTTGGTCTGTCCTTCAAATTGAGGTTCCCCAATCTTAATACTAATAACACTAGTCAAACCTTCCCTAATATCTTCTCCAGATAAATTATTCTCATTGTCTTTTAATAACTTATTCTTTCTTGCATAATCATTAAAAGAAAGTGTTAATGCATTTTTAAATCCCGATAAATGTGTTCCACCTTCTGGGGTAATAATATTATTTACAAAACTTAATGACGTTTCATTGTATGAATCATTATGCTGTAATGCAACTTCAACATAAACCCCATCCTTTTCACCTTCACAATAAATAACATCATCATAAAGTGAATGATTTCCACGGTTTAAATAAGCCACAAATTCTTTAATTCCACCTTCATAGTGAAATATTTCTTCTGTGCTCTTTTCTTCACGATCATCCCTTAATATTATTTTTAAATTCTTTGTTAAGAATGCTGTTTCCCTTAACCTTTGTCTTAATGTCTTATAATCAAAAATCTTTTCCTCAAAAATTGTATCATCTGGAAGAAATGTTACTGTTGTTCCAGTCCCATCAGATATTCCAATTTCTTTTAAAGGATAACTTACTTTTCCTTTTTCAAATCTTTGTTGATATATTTTTCCATCAGTAGATACCTGAACCTCTAGCCAATTAGAAAGAGCATTAACAACAGAAGACCCAACACCATGAAGTCCACCAGATACTTTGTATCCCCCTCCTCCAAATTTTCCACCTGCATGGAGAATTGTAAACACAACTTCTACACTTGAAACACCTTTTTTCTTGTTAATTCCAACTGGTATCCCACGTCCATTATCCACTACTGTAACTGAATTATCTTTATTAAGAGTTACTTGAATTGTATCACAATATCCAGCTAACGCCTCATCCACTGCATTATCTACAATCTCATACACTAAATGATGAAGCCCCTTTGATGATGTACTACCAATATACATTCCTGGTCTTTTACGTACAGCTTCTAATCCTTCTAATATTTGAATCTGATCTGCACCATATTCACCTTGGTTTTTATTACTCATAGCTTCCTCCTAATTTTCTTTTACAATCTCACCTTTTTTTATTTGAAATGTCTTATCTATTTTTAAATCACTATGTACAAATTCTTCCAATCCAGTACATGTAATAATTGTTTGAATATCCTTAATACTTTCAACCAAATATGCCTTCCGGCTAGTATCCAACTCTGATAAAACATCATCCAATAATAAAATAGGATTTTCTCCCATAATATTTTTCAACAATTGAATCTGCGCTAACTTTAACGAAAGTGCTGTGGTTCTCTTTTGTCCTTGAGAACCATATTTTCGAATATCTATATCATTTATAATAAAGCAAATGTCATCTCTATGTGGTCCTACACTTGTAGAACAATATTTTAAATCTATTTGTCTTTTTCTTTGTAAAACATTATAAAAATCATCTTCATCAATGCTATTATCATACTTGAGATGAATTTTTTCTTTTTTTCCAGTCAAATTGTAGTGAATGCTATCTATCATATCATTCAATTCATGAATAAATTTCTTTCGAAATTTAATAATCTCAGATCCATATTTTACTAATTGTTTATCCCAAATCTCCAATGTGGATTCAAGACTTTTATCATAAACAATTTGTTTTAATAAATTATTTCTTTGTACTAGAGTTTTATTATAATTAGACAATTGATACAAATATAATTTTTCTAATTGAGATAACTGAGTATCTAAAAATTTTCTTCTCTCATTTGGTCCATCTTTTATAATGCTTAAATCCTCTGGAGAAAAAAAGATAATAGGAACAAACCCAAATAAATCCGAAGATTTACGAATTGGTATTTGATCAATTGCAACACCTTTTGTCTTGTTTTTTTTCAGGTGCATATCAATTTGATGATGAATATCATTTTTATTTAGATTTAATCTGATATGAGACTCTTCTTCCCCAAATTGAATCATTTCTCTATCTCTGCTCCCTCTGTGGGATTTTGTTGTAGATGCCAGATAAATAGCCTCTAAAATATTAGTCTTTCCCTGAGCATTATCTCCATACAAAATATTAGATCCTTTAGAAAATTCAATTTTCAATTGATTATAATTCCGATAATTATTTAATTCTAAAGAACTTATAATCATAATACTCCCAACTATTTTACAATTTTGATACTTTCATCGTTATATTCAACAATATCTCCATCATAAAGTTTTTTTCCTCTTCTTGTATCAACTTCCCCATTTACTTTGACTAATCCATCTTGAATTACAAACTTTGCATCCAAACCTGAACCCACAAACCCAGCAGCTTTTAAAGCTTGACCAAGTTTTATATATTCTTCTCTTAATTTTATTTCTTCCATGGTGTTCCTTTCTAGTGATTGAAATTAACAGGTAATATTAGATAAATATATGATTCTTTTTCATCTTTAATAAAACAAGGTGCTTTAGGATTTACTAAATATATATTAATTTCCTCATCATCAATAACTCTTAATACATCCATTAAAAACTTAGGATTAAATCCAATTAAAAGATCCTTTCCTTCTTTTTTTATCATTACATTTTCTTCCATAGATCCATAAAAAGAATTAATATTTAATTCTAATGAGTTTTCTGTAATATTAATAACAATTGGTTTTTTGTCAGATTCTCTAATTAACAAACTAGCTCTATCAATACAATCTAAAAATTCTCTTTTATTGATTGTGATTTTAGTTTCATAGTCACTAGAAAGCATCTGACTTATTTTATAATATTCCCCTTCTAATAATCTTGAAACAACTCTTGTTTGGTCAAATTCGAAAAGAATATGTTTTGATGTTACATAAATTATAACATCCTTATCAGCTTCTCCAGAAATAATTTTAGTAATTTCTTGTAATGTTTTTCCTGGAACAACAACTTTAAAAGAATCATAACTTTCTTTTAATTCAATATTTCGAATGGATATTCTGTGACCATCTAGTGAAACAACATTTAGTTTATTTTCATTTACTTCAAATAGTTCTCCTGTCATCAATTTATTATTTTCATTATCTGAGATAGAAAAAATTGTTTGTCTAACAATCTCTTTTAAAGAATATTGTGATAATACAACACTTTTATCTTTTTCAATTTCAGGTAAGTATGGAAATTCTTTTCCTTCTTGTCCCATGATATGAAAACAGGCTTTTTCACAAGTGATGGTTGCTTTGTAGTCTTTATCTGTCTCAATTATAACATTATTGTCAGGTAATTTTCTCACAATCTCAAAAAATAGTTTTGCATCTAAAGCTATTTTCCCTTGTTCAACGATATCTCCATCTATTGTTGTTTCAATTCCTAGTTCCATGTCATTGGCAGTTAATTGAATAGTACCTGCTGAGGCTTCAACCAATATGCATTCAAGGATAGGTAAAGTTGTTTTGTTAGAGACTGCTTTTGAAACAATAGAAACTCCGTTCACTAAATCGTTTTTATTACATATAATTTTCATTATGTGAATAACTCCTTTCAAAGATCCAAAATACTTAAATATATAAAAATAATTAGTAGTAGTAGTAGTAGGGGCTGTGGATTTGTGTATAAGCCTAAAAAATCCTTAAAACACAAGGAAAAACTCGTGTTCATAACATGTTTAAAATCATTGCTTTTAGAAAGGATAACTAGAAAGTTATACACACTCCTAAAAGTTATCAAATTATATACACAGGATAAGCACAGTTTATCCACAACCATATGTTTATAAGTTTGATGAGCTCATTTTTTTAACGATTACATCAATTGAGTTAGCAAGACTATCATCAGATTTTAAATCATTGGTTATTTTATCGACCCCATGTATGATGGTGGTATGATCTCTCTTTCCTAAGTACTCGCCTATCTTTACATAAGATGTATCTGTGTATGTCTTACATAAATACATGCATACTTGTCTAGGATGGGCAATATCTTTACTTCTTTTTTTAGAAAAAATGTCAGTTGGCTGTATATTAAAATGTTCAGATACAGTTTCTACGATTAATTTAGGGGTGATTGTCTTTGGTTTATCGCTATGTACTAAATCTTTTAAAGCGCTTTTTGCCAATTCCAAATCCAAAGGTTTATCTCTGTTTATTTTAGAGAATACTCTGATTTTATTTAAAGCACCCTCAAGTTCTCGAATATTTGATTTAATGTTAGTGGCGATGTAATCTAATATTTCATCACTTATATATATATTATCAAATTCAGAACGTTTCCTTAAAATAGCAATTCGTGTTTCATAATCTGGTGCTTGAATATCTACAGTTAAACCACATCCAAATCTAGTTATTAAACGTTCTTCCAAATCTTCTAAGTCTTTTGGCGGTTTATCAGAAGAAAGAACAATTTGTTTTTTCGAATTGTATAGAGCATTGAAGGTATGGAAAAACTCTAGTTGAGTTGTATCTTTTCCCTTAATAAACTGTATATCATCCACAAGGAGTATATCAGCATTTCTATATTTATTACGTAACTGTTCTTGTCTATTATGCTGAATTGATTGAATTACTTCATTTGTAAAGTCTTCACTTGTAACATAAACAACCTTTAATTCACTACGATTTTCAATAATATAGTGAGCAATGGAATGCATTAGATGGGTTTTTCCTAAACCAGCACCTCCATATAAAAACAGTGGATTATAAGCTTCCGCTGGAGCTTCTGCAACTGCAATACATGCAGCATGAGCCATTTGGTTATTAGATCCAATAACAAAACTATCAAATGTATACTTAGGATTTAGATTGTTATTGTTGTTTAATCTTTTTTCCTGATTTGAATTTTCTTTGTTTAAGGATGAGCCTGTTTTAGAGAGAGTTTTCTTTAATTCAGATTCAAGAACTAATTTAATTTTATAATTCTTCCCTGTAAGTTCTTCTATTACAAGAGAAATGTAGTAATCATAAGTCTTCGTTGTTATAAATTGAATGCCACGTTCATCAAAACGATTACTTAGTGCTAATATTATTGTGTCATCTGTGACTTGTGCTACTATCAAGGGTTTTATCCAAGAGTTAACAGCTGCATTTGATATTCCATGGTCTGTTTCTAATTTTAATAATACTTGATTCCATATCTTTTGAATTTCATTTTTCATATTTGATGAAACCTTCCTTCTTTATAATAAGTACAAATATGAAATAGGTAAACGAAGCCTAATTATAAAAGTACGTTATTCTTATAGTATATCAAATGTCACTTTTTTTCAATATTTCTTTCATAAAAGAAATACTTAATTCATAATATGTATATTTATCAACTTGTATGTGGATAAGTTATTCACACTATTTAATCCTATATTTTATATACTTTTAAAAAAAATTATAAACATATTATTAAAAAGTTATCCACCAGTTATCCACAAATTGTGTATAACTTTTTATTCTTATACAACATATATGTTACAAGGAATTAATATCAAAAAAACATAGAAATAACTTGACTTTTCATTAATAAGTTGTCTATAATGGGTGTGATGTTTTTTTAGAATATATATTATTTTATATATATAAATACGAATATTTGATTAAGGAGGTGTTCTAGGATGAAGATGACATTTCAGCCAAAGAAAAGACAAAGATCTAAAGTACATGGTTTCAGAAAAAGAATGAGTACTGCTAACGGAAGAAAAGTTATTAAAAGCAGAAGAGCAAAAGGAAGAAATAAATTATCAGCTTAGGTCGCAGTTATGTGACCTTTTCTTTTCTCTAAATTAAGGAAAGTAATTGTTATGAAACATTATTGTTCAATTAGGAACACAAGGGAATTTAGCGCTGTCTATCGTGGCGGTAAATCAAAAGCAAATAAGTACTTAGTAATGTACTGTAAAGAGAATCATTTAGATTATAATCGATTTGGAATTTCTGTCAGTAAGAAAGTTGGAAACAGTGTTGTTAGACATCGAATGACACGTTTATTAAGAGAATCTTATCGTTTGAACCAACCAAAACTTAAAAAGGGATATGATATAGTTGTTATCGTTCGTGTATTGGGGAAGGGTAAGAATTATAGTGAAATAGAAAGTGCTTTTTTGCACTTAATTGATTTACACCATTTAAGAAAAGATGATTTGAATTGAAAAAAATATTGATAGCATTGATTAAATTTTATAGAAGGTATTTATCTAAATTGAAAGGCAGAGGAACATGTATATATGTTCCAACCTGTTCGGAATATGCCATAGAAGCATTAGAAAAGCACGGATTGATAAAAGGAAGCTTATTAGCAGTTTTTCGTATCTTAAGATGTAATCCATTTTCTAAAGGTGGCTATGATCCTGTTCCAGAGGTAAGAAAGGAAAAAGGTATTAGAAAATGATGGTTTTAGCCCAGGCTACAAGCTCAGGAGGAATTTTAGCTCCTATCGTTAAATTATTTGGATATATTATGCAATATATCTATATTGGATTGTCTCATTTTGGAATATTAAATCTTGGTGTATGTATTATTATATTTACATTAATATCAAAGTTAATTATTTTTCCATTGACAATTAAGCAACAAAAAACAATGAAGATTAATCAGATTGCTCAACCTGAAATTAATAAAATACAAAAGAAGTATAGAAATAAAAGAGATAATGCTTCTATGATGAAACAGCAGGAGGAAATGAATGCTGTTTATGCAAAGTATGGTACATCACCAACAGGTGGATGTGCTACAACCTTAATTCAGTTTCCGATTATTATGTCTTTGTATTATGTAGTGCGTAATTTAGAAGGATACATTCCTGATATTTCAAAAACAGCATATACATTTATTTTTGGAATAGATATTCAAAATGCACCAGGATTTAGATTAACACCATATTTAATTATTCCATTAGCATCTGTTATTTTTCAATATTTAACAATGAGAACTTCAATGTCGAATATGGATAGTGACAATCCAGCAGCTGGAATGTCTAAGAGTATGATGCTTATGATGCCATTAATGTCTTTATTTATGTGTATTACACTTCCAGCAGCTTTAGGTATTTACTGGGCAGCTAGTGCAGCTTTCCAATTTATTCAACAAGTATTAATTGATACTTATTATGATCATGCAGATATGGATAAGATTATAGGAAAGCAACGAGAAAAATATGCAAAGAAGAAGTCGAAAAAAGGTCCATCCATGTATGAGAAGATGATGAATGCAGCGACTGGACAACCTTCAGCAGATGATTTAAGTAATGGAGCACCAAATGGATCAATTAGTTCTGTTGCAAATAAAAAATCTAACAAGACCATTAATTATGATGGAAATAATACTGGAGGAATTGCTTCAAAAGCAAATAGTGTTAGTAGATCTGACAAAGGAGGAAAGTAAAAATGGAAATGAAACGTTTTACTGGTAAAACAGAGTCAGATGCGGTTATGAATGCAGCAATGGAGTTGGGAGTTACAAGTTCTAATATTAATTATAAAGTAATTGACAAAGGAAGTTCTGGATTTTTAGGATTATTTGCTAAACCAGCGATAATTGAATTAGTAGAAGAAACAATAGAAACTCCAGAGCCTAAAAAGAAGAAAGAAATATCTTCTTCTGAAAAAGTTTCTCTCAAAGAGAATAAAAGAGAAGAAACAAAAAAAGAAATTGAAAAAAAAGAAGAGCCAGCAAAGGTTTATGAAAAGCCTGAGAATATTGATAGTATTATCGAAGATACAAAGAAGTATTTAGAAGAAGTATTAAATGCCATGGGGCTTGAACCAAAAATAAACGTGTATTATAAAGTTAGTGAGAATATGTTAAATATTAATGTATCTGGGGAAAAGATGGGTGCTTTGATAGGAAAACATGGACAAACTTTAGATTCGTTACAGTACTTAACAAGTTTGTATGTAAATAAAGAAAGTGATTCTTTTATTAAAATAAAACTTGATACTGAAAATTATAGAGAAAGAAGACAACAAACATTAGAAAAATTAGCAATTAGTATTGCTAATAAAGTTAAGAAGAATAAGAAACCTGTTCATTTAGAGCCAATGAATCCAAACGAAAGACGTATTATTCATTCAACTTTACAAAAGGATCCTAAAATTGTGACGCGAAGTCAGGGAAAAGATCCCCATAGAAAAGTTGTTGTTATGCTTAAAAAATAAAGAGTTGGGGTTGCCTTGTTTAGGCAACCTTTTTTTCTAATTATGAGGGAAAAAATATGAAAACAGATACAATTGCAGCAATTGCAACACCAATGACGAACAGTGGCATTGGAATTGTAAGAATAAGTGGAGAAGAATCATTAGATATTATTTCAAAGATTTTTGTTCCAAAACAAGAAAAGAATATGAAGGAAGTAAAAACCTATACAGCTCATTATGGACATATTATGGTCAATCATAAAGTAATTGATGAGTGTATTGTTTTAATCATGAAAAATCCTCATTCCTATACAGCAGAAGACGTTGTGGAGATTAATTGTCATGGTGGTGTTATTGTCATGAAAAAGGTTTTAGAAGCTGTTATTGATGCAGGCGCTAGAACTGCAGAACCAGGTGAATTTACAAAACGTGCTTTTTTAAATGGAAGAATTGATTTATCAAAGGCAGAAGCTGTTATGGATGTGATTCATTCAAAAAATGAATTTGCATTGGAAAGTTCATTAAAGCAATTGGACGGAGAATTAGAAAAGAGAGTACAATCACTTCGAAAAGAAATTATTCATAGTGTTGCTTTTATAGAGTCAGCCTTGGATGATCCAGAACATTATAGTGTGGATGGATTTTCTGAAGAATTAAAAGAGCAGGTTAAGGGGGCAAAAAAAGAAATTCAATCATATTTAGATTCCTCTGATAATGGAAGAATACTAAAAGAGGGAATTAATACTACCATTATTGGAAAGCCAAATGCAGGTAAATCTTCTATACTAAATATATTAGTTGGAGAAGATAGAGCAATTGTTACGGATATTGCTGGAACCACAAGAGATACATTAGAAGAATCAATTCAAATTAATGGCATTCCATTAAATATTGTGGATACTGCTGGAATTAGAGAAACAAAAGATATTGTTGAGAAAATTGGTGTGGATAAAGCAAAAGAATCGTTGAAAAATTCCGATTTAGTGTTGTATGTTGTGGATACTTCTATTTCTCTTGGAAATGAAGATAAAGAAATAATAGATTTAATTCAAGGAAAACAAGTGATTGTAATTCTAAATAAATCTGATTTATTTCAGGTAGTAGGGGAAGATGAATTGGAAAAATATAATTTTAATCACATTGTAACGATTTCTGCAAAACAAAAAGATGGAATACAGAATTTATATGATATGATTAATAAAATGTTTTTCCATGGCAATGTTTCTTTTAATGATGAAATTTATATTACAAATATGAGACATAAAGAGGCAATGAAGAATGCATGGAATAGCTTAAATCTTGTTTTAGAAAGTATTGAAAATAATATGCCAGAGGATTTCTTTTCTATTGACTTATTAAATGCTTATGAAGAATTAGGATATATTATTGGGGAATCTGTTGATGATGATTTGGTAAACGAAATTTTTAGAGAATTTTGTATAGGTAAATAAGAATGAATAATTTAAAAGAAAAATATGATGTTATAGTTGTAGGTGCAGGACATGCAGGATGTGAAGCTGCACTTGCGTGTGCGAGACTTGGATTTCAAACAATTTGTTTTACTGTAAGTATGGATAGTGTTGCTTTAATGCCTTGTAATCCAAATATTGGTGGAAGTTCAAAAGGACATTTGGTAAGAGAGATTGATGCTCTTGGTGGACAAATGGGAATTAATATTGATAAAACCTATTTACAATCAAAAATGTTAAATAAGTCAAAAGGACCAGCGGTTCACTCTTTACGAGCACAGGCAGATAAAAAAATGTATTCCATTGAAATGACACGTATATTAGGAGATACTCCTAACTTAACATTAAGGCAAGGTGAAGTAACAGAAATTGTTGTTGAAGATGGAAATGTAATAGGTGTAAAAACCTTCTCAGACGCATTTTATGAAGCTAAAACCGTAGTTTTGACCACTGGAACCTATTTAAAAGCGTGCTGTATTTATGGAGATGTAAAAAATTATACAGGTCCAAATGGTCTACAACCCGCTAATTTCCTAAGTAAATCGCTACAATCAATAGGTGTAAAACTGCGAAGATTTAAGACTGGAACCCCTGCACGAATCGACAAAAATAGTGTTGATTTTAGTAAAATGTCGGAGCAAAAAGGGGATGAGAAGATTGTTCCATTTAGTTTTACAAATACGGAAGACGATATTAGACGAAATCAGATTTCATGTTGGTTGACTTATACCAACGAAGAAACACATAAAATTATAAACGAGAATATTCATAGATCCCCATTATTTTCTGGAGCAATTGAGGGAACAGGTCCTAGATATTGTCCTTCCATCGAAGATAAAATTGTAAAGTTTCCAGATAAAAACAGACATCAGGTATTTATTGAGCCAGAGGGTGAATGTACCAATGAAATGTATGTTGGGGGAATGTCTAGTTCTCTTCCAGAAGATGTTCAGTATAAGATGTATCAAAGTGTAGATGGTCTTGAAAATGTTAAAATTGTAAGAAATGCTTATGCAATTGAATATGATTGTATTGATGCGACCCAATTGAAAGCTTCATTAGAGTTTAAAAATATTAATGGACTATTTAGTGGGGGACAATTTAATGGAAGTTCTGGCTATGAGGAAGCTGCAGCACAAGGTCTAATTGCGGGTATTAATGCATGCAGAAAATTACAGAAAAAGGAACCTATTATATTAAAGAGATCTGATGCTTATATTGGTGTTCTAATTGACGATTTGGTTACAAAAGAGTCAAGTGAACCATATCGTATGATGACTTCAAGAGCTGAATATAGATTGTTGTTAAGGCAAGATAATGCAGATATTAGACTTTCTAAAATAGGACATGAAATCGGATTGATTTCAGACAAAAGATATGATAATCTCTTGAAAAAAGAGGATATGATTGAAAAAGAAATATGTCGTTTAAATGAATTGCAAGTAGGTGCATCAAAAGAGGTTCAGGCTCTTCTTGATTCTCTACATAGCTCTACCTTAAAGACAGCCGTTACAATGGCCGAATTAATTAGAAGACCTGAATTAGACTATGATTTACTGGCTCCTATTGATAAGGATAGAGAAGAATTGCCGGAACAAGTAAGAGAACAGGTAAATATTAATATAAAATACGATGGATATATTAAGAGACAATTGTCTCAAGTAAAACATTTTCAAAAGTTAGAAAAAAAGAAAATTCCAAGTAACATTAAATATGAAGATGTACATAATCTTAGAATTGAGGCAGTTCAAAAATTGTCAAAGATTATGCCAGAATCAATCGGACAGGCATCTAGAATATCAGGGGTTTCACCAGCAGATATTTCGGTATTACTAGTTTATCTTGAAAAATCAAAATAATTTTAGGAGTTAAAATGGATAAATTAAAAGAAAAAGCATTGAAAATGGGTATTGAATTAACTAATAATCAATTAAATCAATTTGAAACTTATTTTCATATGATAATTGAAAAAAACAAAGTCATGAATTTAACTACAATTACAGAAAAAGACGAGGTTATTGACAAACATTTTGTGGATAGTTTAGCCTTTGTGAAATCAAATATTAAGTTCGAGAATCAAAGAATACTGGATATTGGAACTGGAGCTGGATTTCCGGGGATTCCTTTAAAAATTGCTTTTCCAGACTTAGAAGTTGTATTGTTAGACTCTTTAAATAAGAGAATTATATTTTTAAATGAAGTGATTGATAAATTAGGATTAAAGAATATTACTGCAATTCATGGAAGAGCGGAAGATTATGCAAAACAAAAGGAGTATAGAGAAGGATTTGATATTGTAGTTTCCAGAGCTGTAGCAAATATGAGTACCTTATCAGAATATTGTATCCCATATGTTAAATTAAATGGTTATTTTATGCCTTATAAGTCAGGAAATATAGAAAATGAACTAAATCAGGCAAAGAAAGCAATTAAGATTCTTGGTGGAAAAATACAAGATAAGATATTATTTAATCTTCCTGAAACTGATATGGAACGATCATTAATAGAAATAAAAAAAGAGAAGACAACTCCAAAACGCTTTCCTAGAAAAGCCGGGTTGCCTTCAAAAGAACCAATTTAAAAAAAGATATCACATATGTGAAGGATAGCAGAAGCATCTTCTAATTGAGGGAGGTGCTTTGTGTTTTTTATAATACTTCCTTCAATAGAAGGATTTAAAGATTGATATTGAGTTAAAATATCCTCGCTATTATATTCATACTCTCCTAAAACAAAGTATAAACTATGATTCAAATTCTTAATGCAGTTAAATATATTGCAGCTTAAATAATCAGATACTAAGCTTGAATACAAATATTTTGATGATGACCATCCAAGATGGGAAGATTCATGGTATTCAAGAATATATTTTGGTTTGATTTTACTTGAATCATAAAAGTGTTTTTTAACAAACAAATTTTTGATTTTAATTTTCCTGTGAAATAAATTGTAGATCATAGTACCTATAAAAGGAATTTCAATCATATATTTACGCATTTTTTTGCGTTTTGTTGGATACTTATTCATATCCTTTATGTCTTCTGGATTGATACAAAGTATCTTATTAAAATTAGCTGGTTCCATGGTACAAGATAAACATGTAAAAGATGCTGATTTACCACTGGCAATAACATTGGTTTTTGTTCCAATTATGTTCTGAATAAAATCATTGATTAATTGCACATACATATAAGTTGTATATGTAATTTTTGGTTTGGAGGAACGTCCACAACCAAGTAAATCTATGGCATATACAGTGTGTTTTTCTGCAAGTTTTTGGGTTATATTTTGAAATTCCATACTTGAACTTGAAGTATCCACATTGTGAATGCAAAGTACAGGGGAACCTTCTCCTTGTTTTGTATAAAATATTTTCCCAAAACGCCAGGAATATGTGTTACCATATCTTGAGTGTAACATTTCTTTTATAGTTGATAAGTAAAATACCAACTGATTGATACAATAAAAAGACATAGTAGTTAACATTATAATAAGGGTACAGTTTCGTATTTTTTTATATAGTTTCATAGGACAACTCCTTTCTATACCTTATTATATGACAAACATTCAGTTGTTACAATAAATCTTTGAAATATATGGGATTTCGTATTATGATAGATAGAGGTGATGATGAATTTGAGTTATAAAAAAATAGATAAGGATCAATTAATTGAGGGTTTGACAGAGTATTTATCAAATCAATATATGGATCATGTACAAAAAAAGGAAAGTTTGATTCAAAAAAAGTATGAGTTGGAAGAGGAAAAACAGAAAATTTTACTTTCTTCTAATTCTTCTGATTTAATTCGAATGAAGAAGATTTTTTCTCCCATAACCATCGACGGAGATATTCAAAAGGATGAGTCAAAGGAATCTAAAAAACTTACAAGTGATATTCATAAAATACAAAGTAAAATACGCGATTTAGAAAAAGATTTAAATAAGATTAAAAGTTATATTCAAGGATTAAAAGAGACATATTTTATTGCTGATGATGTGAAACAAACGGAGGATAAAGTAAAGTTTTTACCTGCTGTATATGAACTTTTAGATCATATAAAAGCCTATCATGAAGATGTTTCTATAGATTATACTTTAGTTGGGGAAGATACAGAAGTATTATTGACATTTTCCTATTTAAATGGATTTCAAAATATGTTAAGATTTTTATTCAATGAATTGTTAGTTTCAACACTAAAAGTCGATTTTTTTGTGGAAAAGTCTAAAGTTTTGATGCAGTTTATTACAGAGCTGGAGGTATTTGATTCGTTAGAGAGCTTTAAACTTCAAAAAAGTGAATTAGAGTCTCAGCTTTCAAAAGAATTTTCAATTATAAGATGGCAGGAGTCATCAATTATATTACAAGCTATTGTTGAGTAAGAAAGGATTATTATGAAAAATACAATTATTAATTTAATACATCAGGGAGTAAATGAGTTAGATGTTGAGACTATTGAAGGATTACTGGAGATTCCTCCAAAAGAAGATATGGGTGATTTTGCTTTCCCGTGTTTTCAACTTGCAAAGATTCTAAAAAAAGCTCCCAATATGATCGCAGCAGATATAGCAGATAAGATTGGTGATGCAAAAGAGGTATCAAAAGTTGTCGCTATGGGTCCATATGTGAATTTTTATCTTAATAAGGAAATATATGTAAATAATTTATTGCAACAAGTTTCTTCTCATACTTTTGGGAATTTGGAAATTGGAAAAGGAAAGACGATATGTATTGATTATTCTTCTCCAAATGTTGCTAAGAAATTTCACGTTGGTCACTTAAGAACAACATTGATTGGTAATTCTCTTTATCATATCTTTGAGAAAATGGGATATAACGTAGAGAGAATCAATCATTTAGGGGATTGGGGAACTCAATTTGGAAAATTAATTGTTGCATACAAAAAATGGGGAAGTCGAGAAGCTGTTGAAGAGAATGGTATTGCAGAATTAATGAAGATTTATGTTAGATTTCATGAGGAAGCTGAAAAAGATGATACTTTGAATGATGAAGCAAGAGCCTGGTTTCTTAAGATGGAACAAGGAAATGATGAAGCTTTAGAGATTTGGGAATGGTTTAAGGAAATTAGTTTGATTGAATATCATAGAATCTATGATATTTTAGGGGTTGGATTTGATTCTTTTACAGGTGAAAGCTTCTACCGTGATAAAACAGGAGCAGTTGTTGAAGAATTGAAACAAAAAGGGTTGCTAGTTGAAAGTGATGGTGCAAATATTGTTCCTTTAGATGATTATGATATGGCTCCTTGCTTAATTACAAAGAAAGATGGAAGTTCTATTTATGCAACAAGAGATTTGGCTGCAATTTTCTATCGTAAGAATACCTATGATTTTGATAAATGTATTTATGTGACAGGATTAGAACAAAAACTTCATTTTGCTCAAGTATTTAAGGTAGTTGAACTAATGGGGTATGAATGGGCAAGAGAGAATTTAATCCATGTACCATATGGTTTAGTTAGTCTTGAAGGTGGTAAGTTATCAACTAGAAGTGGTAACATTATTTACGCGGAAGATATTTTAAATGAATCAGTAAATAAAATTAAAGAAATAATTGAAGAAAAGAATCCAGATATTAAAGATAAAGATGATGTAGCACATAAAGTAGGTATTGGAGCGATTATATTCAATGATCTATATAACCAAAGAATAAAGGATGTTATTTTTAATTGGAATAAAATTCATAGTTTTGATGGAGAAACAGGACCTTATGTTCAATATACTTATGCAAGAGCTGCAAGTGTTTTAAGAAAGACAGGAATTGCGCAAGTAGAGGATATCGATATTTCATGTATTACGGATGAAGCCTCTCTTACACTACTTAAAGATATTGCTAGATTCCCTAGTGTAATTGAAAATGCTGCCAATAGACTAGAACCTTCCGTTGTGGCAAGATTTGTTATGAGTGTAGCACAGAATTTTAATCATTTCTATCATGAGAATCAATGTAATGTGGAAGATGAGAAATTAAAACTTGCACGTATTAAAATTGTTATAATTGCAAAGAACACAATTCAAGAAGGATTACGTTTACTTGGAATTCAGTGTCCAGAACAAATGTAATAGTAAATAAGAGTAGGAAATATTTTTCCTACTTTTTTTGTACAAAAATATCAGACAGAATGTTTCACGTGAAACATAAAAAAATAAATATATGTTTCACGTGAAACATATAGAAATGCATACTAAGAAGTGATATAATATCATCTGAGACATTATTCTCATTTCAAAGGAGATTTATATGGGACGTATTATAGCAATAGCAAATCAAAAAGGTGGAGTTGGGAAAACAACAACAGCTGTAAATTTAGCTGCAGCACTAGCAGATAATGGTAAAAAAACCTTGTTGATTGATATGGATCCGCAAGGAAATGCAACGACTGGATTAGGAGTCAGTAAAAATGAACTTGAAACGACCGTTTATGATGTCATTCGAGATGAATTAAATATAAATGATGTTGTCATATCAGATATATTTGAGAAATTATCTCTGGTACCAGCAAATCGTGATTTAGCGGGTGCAGAAATCGAGTTAATGACAGTAGATCGTATGCAATATATTATGAAAGATAAAATATCAGAAATATCAGATGAATATGAATATATTGTAATTGATTGTCCACCAGCACTTGGAATGCTTACTGTCAACGCAATGACAGCAGCAAATTCAGTGATTGTTCCAATTCAATGTGAATTTTATGCTTTGGATGGATTAACACAATTAATATACACGATTGAATTAATTCAAAATAGCCTAAATCCGGATTTATATGTTGAAGGGGTTGTATTTACAATGTACGATTCTAGAACAAATCTATCATTGCAGGTTGTTGAGAATGTAAAGGATTATTTAAAACAAAATATCTATAAAACAATTATTCCAAGAAATGTTCGTTTAGCGGAAGCTCCAAGCCATGGATTACCAATTAATTTATACGATCCAAAATCAGTTGGAGCGGAAAGTTATCAACTTCTTGCAGAAGAAGTCATGGAAAATGGAGGTGTTAAGTAGTGGCAGCACAGAAAAAGGGATTAGGAAGAGGTATGGGAGCCTTAATTCCAACAACCCCTATAAAAGAAAAACAAGATACTAAGAATAAAGAAGAGGAAACGCTAATTAATATTAATAAAGTAGAACCAAATCCAGATCAGCCAAGAAAAGATTTTGATGAGGAAGCTTTGAAAGAATTATCCCAATCAATTCAGCAATATGGTGTGATTCAACCATTGATTGTAAAAAAGAGAAAAGATTATTATGAAATTGTAGCTGGCGAGAGAAGATGGAGAGCTGCAAAATTAGCTGGATTAAAAAAAGTACCTGTAATTGTAAAGGATTATAGCGAAAATGAAATTGTAGAAATTGCATTAATTGAAAATATTCAACGGGAAAACCTAAATGCCATTGAAGAAGCATTGGCATATAAGCGTTTAATGGAGGAATTTTCTTTAAAACAAGAGGAAGTAGCCAAAAAAGTAGCCAAAAGTAGAACTTCTGTGACAAATTCGCTACGTTTATTAAAATTAGATGAAAGAGTTCAAGATATGCTTTCAAAAGAAGAGTTATCTATGGGACATGCAAGAGCTTTGCTTGCAATTGAAGATGGAAATCAACAAGTAGATGTAGCAAATAAAGTAATTGATGAGAAATTAAGTGTTAGAGATATTGAGACTTTAGTAAAAAAACTTGGGAAAGAGCCTAAAGAGAAAAAAGAATCAAAAGAGGACCCAAATCAATTTTTATATCGAGATATGGAAGAAATATTAAAACATGTATTTGGAAGCAAGGTAAATATTAAAAATAAGAGTAACAAAGGAAAAATTGAAATTGAATACTATTCGTTAGAGGAATTAGAACGAATTGTGGATATGATGAAATCTATTTAGGAGGAAGAAATGTACTTAACTGGAATAACTATATTTAACATAGATGTAATATATTTACTGATTGGATTAGGGTTACTATTTTTAGTATCATTATTACTTAATATTATTTCACTGTCTAAAATTGGCGGATTGAGGAGAAGATATGAGGATTTTCTATCAGGAAAAGATGGAAAATCTTTAGAAGAAGAAATTTATCAAAGATTTGACCGATTAGATGAATTGGAAGAAGAAAATACAAAACTGGGAAGAAAAATTGATTTAAATTGTGGAAAATTGTCTACTACATATTCTAAAATGGAAATATTAAAGTATAATGCCTTTGATAATATGGGTGGAGAAACAAGTTTTGTATTAGGATTGTTAAATGAGCATAATAATGGTATCTTATTAAATAGTATGAATAATGGAAGTGAAAGTTATTTTTATGCAAAAGAAATCCAAAATGGAAAACCAAAAACAGCACTGTCAGAAGAAGAAAAGAAAACACTAGATCAGTGTATAAATCAATAAATTAGGAGGAATATATGTTAGACATTAAATTTTTAAGAGAAAATCCAGAGGTGGTAAAGGAAAATATTAAAAACAAGTTTCAAGAAAGAAAGTTGCCCCTTGTAGATGAAGTGATTGAATTAGATAAAGAAAATCGTGCAATTAAGCAGGAAGTTGAAGGACTACGTGCAGATCGTAATAAAATATCAAAACAAATTGGTGCTATGATGGCTCAAGGGAAAAAAGAAGAAGCAGAAGAATTAAAGAAACAAGTAACTGCAAATGCAGATAAAGTGGAAGAATTGTCACAAAAAGAAAAAACAGTAGAAGAAAAAATGAAAGAAATTATGATGGTAATTCCTAATATTATTGATCCATCTGTTCCAATTGGTAAAGATGATAGTGAAAACGTAGAACTTGAACGTTTTGGAGACCCTGTGGTACCAGATTTTGAAATTCCATACCATGCAGAAATTATGGAGTCTTTTGACGGGCTTGATCTTGATAGTGCAAGAAAGGTTGCAGGAAATGGATTTTACTATTTAATGGGTGATATTGCAAGACTTCATTCTGCAGTTATTTCTTATGCAAGAGATTTTATGATTGAGCGTGGATTTACGTATTGTGTACCACCATTTATGATTCGAAGCAACGTGGTTACAGGTGTTATGAGCTTTGATGAGATGGACGCTATGATGTACAAAATAGAAGGGGAAGATCTTTATTTAATTGGTACAAGTGAACACTCTATGATTGGTAAATTCATTGGAACGACAACGAAAGAAGAGGATTTACCAAAGACTTTAACAAGTTATTCACCATGTTTTAGAAAAGAAAAGGGTGCTCATGGAATTGAAGAACGTGGAGTATATCGTATTCATCAATTTGAAAAACAAGAAATGATTGTTGTTTGTAAACCAGAAGAAAGCAAAGACTGGTATGAGAAATTGTGGAAAAATACAGTAGATTTATTCCGTAGTATGGATATCCCAGTTCGTACCTTGGAATGTTGTTCAGGAGACTTAGCTGACTTAAAGGTAAAATCAGTTGACGTGGAAGCTTGGTCACCAAGACAAAAGAAATATTTTGAAGTTGGAAGCTGTTCTAATTTAGGAGATGCACAGGCTCGTCGATTAGGAATTCGTGTAAAAGGAAAAGATGGAAAGTATTTTGCACATACACTAAATAACACAGTTGTTGCACCACCTAGAATGTTAATTGCATTTTTAGAAAATAATTTACAGGCTGATGGAAGTGTAAGAATTCCGGAAGTATTGCGACCATATATGGGTGGAAAAGAAAAAATTGAAAAATAATGAAAAATATAATTGAAATTGAAGATTTTATGGCACCTGAATTAGACGTCTATGCACGTTTGTCAGAAGGTCAGTTATTAAATCGCTGTGAACCGGAAAAAGGAATGTTTATTGCAGAAAGTCCCATGGTAATAGAAACAGCTTTGGAGGCTGGATGTGTACCAGTATCTTTTCTTATGGAGAAAAAGCATACAAGTACCAAGGGAAAAGATTTTATAGACAAATATAAGCATGTTCCTGTATATACGGCAGAGTTTGATGTATTAACAAAGTTAACTGGATTTCAATTAACAAGGGGAATGTTGTGTGCCATGTATCGTCCGAAGATGCTTTCTATGGAAGAAGTGTGCACAGGGGCACACAGATTGGTTATTTTAGAGAATGTTATGAACCCAACAAATATTGGAGCAATATTTCGATCAGCGGCAGCTTTAAATATGGATGGAATATTATTGACCTCAGCGTGTAGTAACCCGTTGTATCGACGTTCCATTCGTGTTAGTATGGGAACTGTTTTTCAAATTCCATGGACATTTGTTAATGAAGAATCACTGGATCATCTGAAGAAATTAGGTTATAAAACAGCGGCTATGGCACTAAATGATAATTCAATTTGTATTGATGATACAAGATTATTAGAAGAAGAAAAATTAGCAATTATATTGGGGACAGAGGGAAATGGTCTGTCTAATCATATGATTGAAACATCAGATTACATTGTGAAAATACCTATGGCACATGGTGTAGATTCTCTAAATGTAGCTGCAGCAAGTGCAGTTGCATTCTGGCAGATAGGAAAAAGAAAATAAAAAATAAACAAGGAAGGAATCAGATAAATTTTGATTCCTTCCTTGTTCTATTCATGCTTCTTTTTATCATCATCTGCTCCAATATCTGGTGGTAAAAATGAATATAGAGCCTGATAATTATCAATTTCCTCATCATCTGTAATGCCATGTGTAATAAGTCCAGTGCAGTCTCCTGCAGATGCAAGATTGGAAACATCAAAAAGCTGGTCTTCAAATTGTTCTTCTTGAGATAAATCTTTTTTATTTTTTTCTTTCATATGATGCAAGCCTCCTTATGTTTATAGTATTTGTAGGGAAAAAATAATCATACATAAAAATGAAAGGGAATGTTCCTTTGAAAGAAAATGAAGTATAATAAGAATAATGATAAAAAAAGAAAGGGAAGTATTATGTTTCGAGAAAAATCAAAAGAATTATTAGAGTTTATTGAAGCATCGCCAAGTTGTTTTCATGTAATTTATAATATAAAAAAAAGATTGGTGAAAGAAGACTTTATAGAATTAAGAGAAGAAAAACCATGGAAATTGGAATATGGAAAAAATTATTATGTTACAAGAAATGATTCAACCATAATCGCGTTTAAAATACCAAAAAGTAATTGGAATGGTTTTCAAATTGCAGCATCTCATAGTGATTTTCCTTCATTTAAAATTAAGGAAAATCCAGAAATCCACAAAGAAGAGCATTATACAAGCTTAAATGTGGAAAAGTATGGAGGAATGTTATGTGCACCGTGGATGGATCGCCCACTTTCTGTTGCAGGAAGAGTTATGATTACAAAGAATCAAAAAATAGAATCTAAACTAGTAAATATTGATCGAGATTTACTGATGATTCCTAATATAGCGATTCATATGAATCGAAAAGCAAATGAGGAAATGAAATATAATCCCCAGGTAGATATGATTCCACTCCTTGGAGATGAAAGAATAAAAGATGGATGGAATCAATTGATTGCAAAAGAAATAGGTGTGAAAGAAAAAGATATTATTTCTAGTGATTTATTTCTCTATAACCGTATGTCTGGCACTATATGGGGAGCAGAGGAAGAGTATATATCCAGCCGTTCTTTAGATGATTTACAATGTGCCTTTAGTACTATGGAAGGGTTTTTGGATACACAAAATAAAAATAGAATTACTATGTGCTGCATATTTGATAATGAGGAAGTAGGCAGTGGTACAAAACAGGGAGCAGATTCCACCATGTTATCTGATGTCATGGAACGAATTTGTGAGTGTATGAATAAAACCATAGAAGAACGTATGATTGCCATATCCAATAGTTTTTTACTTTCAGCTGATAATGGACATGCCGTACATCCAAATCATCCTGAAAAAGCAGATCCAACTAATCGTCCATATCCTAATATGGGGGTAGTAATCAAATACAATGCAAATCAAAAATATACAACAGACGCTGTATCGGCAGGTGTATTTAAGAGAATATGTGAGAAAGCAGAAGTTCCAGTACAGATTTATATGAATCGTTCGGATATTCCAGGAGGTTCTACTCTTGGGAATATAGCAAACCGCCATGTATCATTGAATACAGTGGATATAGGTCTGGCACAGCTTGCAATGCATTCTTGTTACGAGACAGGTGGGGTAAAAGATACTCTATATTTAATAAAAGCGTGCAAAGCTTATTTCAAAAGTTCAATTACTATAACAGAAAATGGGTCATATGAGGTTCTATTATAAAAAATAATATTTAAAGATTAAGGGACAGGGTTTGTAGATTTAAAATTTGCAAATCCTGTCCCTTAATTTTTGTATGGTTTATTTGTCTAGCAATATAAGAGGAATAATTACAAGATCCTCATTTCCAATATTTTCAATGCCATGACCTTGACCACTCAATGTATATGTAGTATCACCGGCTTCTACCTCATATTTTGTTCCGTTATCATCATAAAGACCTTTTCCAGAAAGGATATGGTAGGCTTCACCTTCATTTTCATGGACATGATATCCAAAAGAACATTCTGGTGGAATGACAATCTTTCCAAAGAGACGACAGCTATCTTTCATCTCTGTTTTTGTTAAATAACATGTCTTATAAATGGTTCCTTTCCCACCTCGAGCATTTACCACAGGTTCCATGATAACATCTTCTTTTTTTAAGTACATAAGCAAATCTCCTTTTTCTTTTTATTATAGCATACTGAAAAGAATCTGAAAGAAAATGATTGATTTTGAAAGAAAATGATTGACTTTGAAGGATATAAGTATATAATAAGGTTAAAGTGTTAGAAGAATAAATGAAGTATGAGGTGATAAAGTGTTAACAGAAGAAAGATTTCAGCTGATTTTAGATATAATAAAAGAGAAGCAATCAGTAACAGTCATAGAATTAACGAAACAGCTTGATACATCAGAATCAACAATCCGAAGAGATTTACTTGCATTGGATAAAAAAGGATTACTTCATAGAGTTCATGGTGGAGCAACAGCAGTGAATACACAATATGAAATTGAAGAAGCAGTTGCACAAAGAACCAATAGGAATATTGCAGAAAAACAGAAGATTGCAAAGTATTGTGCATCGTTAATTGAAGAGGGTGATGTTGTTTATATTGACGCAGGAACAACGACAGAATTGATGATAGATTACTTGACAATAAAGCAGGCAACTTATGTTACCAACGCAGTAACACATGCATTGAAGCTTATGAAAAAAGGATTTCATGTATGTTTAATTGGTGGAGAATTAAAAGAAGTTACAGAAGCCATTGTGGGAAGTGTAGCAATAGAGAATTTAGAAAAATATAATTTTACCAAAGGATTTTTTGGAGCCAATGGAATTGATTTAAAGACTGGAATTACAACACCAGATGTGAATGAAGCGATGATTAAAAAAGTAGCAAAGAATCATTGTTTACAGTCGTATATTTTAGCAGACCATTCAAAATTTGCAAAGATTACAGCGATTACATTTTGCCAGATGACAGATACAATCATCATTACAGATAAAATAGAAGATAAAAACTATAAAAAATTGAAGAATATCAAGGAGGTTTTATAATGATTTATACTGTTACATTTAATCCAGCCATTGATTATGTGATTAAGGTTGATAATTTAACACTTGGACAGGTAAACCGAACAACAAGAGAAGATATGTATTGTGGCGGAAAAGGAATTAATGTTTCCAATGTACTTGCAAATTTAGGATTAGATAGTATTGGTTTTGGTTTCATTGCAGGATTTACAGGGGATGCTATTGAAACAGGGGCGAGAGAATTAGGATTTACACCTGATTTTATCAAGCTTCGTGAAGGAATGACTCGAATTAATGTAAAAATTAAGTCCAATGAAGAAAGTGAAATTAATGGTCAAGGACCAGTGATTCATGAAGATGAGCTTGAAATGTTATTTGGAAAATTAGATGGACTAAAAGATGGTGACATTTTAGTTTTGGCTGGAAGTATACCAAATACTTTGCCAGAAGATGTCTATGAAAAGATTATGGAACGTCTTCAGGAAAAGGATATTCAAATTGTGGTAGATGCAACAAAAGACTTGCTATTAAATGTATTAAAATATCATCCATTTATGATTAAGCCGAACAATCATGAATTAGGAGAGATGTTTGGAGTTATATTAAAGACAAATGAAGAAATTGTGGAATATGGGAAAAAACTTCAAGAAAAAGGTGCAAGAAATGTATTAGTTTCTATGGCTGGAGATGGTGCAATCTTAATTACAGAAGATGGAGATGTACATTTTAGCGAAACTCCAAAGGGTGAAGTTAAGAACTCTGTAGGAGCAGGCGATTCTATGGTGGCTGGATTTATTACTGGTTACCTAAAGCATCATGATTATAAAGAAGCTTTAAAAATGGGAATTGCAACAGGAAGTGCAAGTGCATTTTCAGAGGATTTAGCTACAAAAGAAAAAATTATGGAATTATATAATAAGCTTTAAAAAGAAGAGAGGAAAGAAATATGCGTATTACAGAATTATTGCATGATGTAAGTGTTGAACTTGGTGTCAGTGTTGATTCAAAGGAAGCAGCCATT
This sequence comes from Anaerostipes sp., assembly GCA_028704435.1. Lineage (GTDB taxonomy): Bacteria > Bacillota > Clostridia > Lachnospirales > Lachnospiraceae > Anaerostipes. The sequence continues at coordinate 29,442 of JAQWFL010000027.1, forward strand.
GATAAGTTAGTGGGCCTTATGGACAAGACTGGAAACATTTCAGACAAGGCAGTATACAAAGAAGGAATTCTTGCAAGAGAGGCAACAGGAACGACAGGAATTGGTGGAGGAATTGCGATTCCTCATGCAAAGAATAAGGCAGTTAAAAATGCATCATTAGCAGCGATGACAGTTCCAGATGGGGTTGATTATGAAGCGATGGATGGAGAACCTTCAAAGGTATTCTTTATGATTGCGGCACCTGCAGAAGGCAGCGATGTTCATTTAGAAGCATTATCTAGATTATCAACAATTTTAATGGATTCAGCGTTTTTAGATAGCTTAATTGGAGCAACTTCAAAGGATGAATTCTTAAAGTTAATCGACGAAAAGGAGACAGCAAAATTTCCAGAAGAAGCGAAAGAAGTAAAAGAAGAAAGTAAAGGTGGTATAAAGGTATTAGCAGTTACTGCTTGTCCAACTGGAATTGCTCATACATTCATGGCGGCAGAATCTCTTGAAAATAAAGCAAAAGAGATGGGCATTACATTGAAGGCTGAAACCAATGGATCTGGTGGAGCAAAGAATGTATTAACACAGGAAGAAATTGAAAACTGTGACGGAATTATTGTGGCAGCGGATAAGAATGTTGAAATGGCTCGTTTTGATGGAAAACAAGTACTTCAAACAAAGGTTGCAGATGGAATTCATAAGCCAGAAGAATTGATTCAAACAATTGTAGATCAAAAAGCACCAACATATCATCATTCAGGAGCAGCAGCGCAAGAAGAAAGCACGGAAAGTGAAGGAGTTGGAAGAACCATCTACAAACATTTAATGAATGGTGTATCACATATGTTACCATTTGTTATTGGTGGAGGTATATTAATCGCTTTAGCGTTCTTATTTGATAACCAATCAATTAATCCTGCAAACTTTGGTATGAATACACCACTTGCAGCAATATTTAAGACAATTGGTGGTCAAGCATTTGGATTTATGTTACCAGTATTAGCTGGATTTATCGCAATGAGTATTGCAGACCGTCCAGGATTGGCAGTAGGTTTCGTAGGTGGAGCAATCGCCAACGCAGGTTATACATTTGCAACGATTACAACCTATGATTCAGGCAAAGCAATCAGCTCAGGATTTATTGGAGCTTTACTTGCAGGTTTCATCGCAGGATATCTTGTACAAGGAATCAAAAAAGCATGTGAAAAGTTACCAGCAGCATTGGAAGGATTAAAACCAATTTTAATTTATCCAGTGGCAGGTATTTTACTAATGGGTGTTGTTATGATTGGAATCAACCCAGTGGTTGGAGCAATCAATACAGGATTAAATAACTTCTTAGGATCTATGAGTGGAACAAGTTCAATCTTGCTTGGAGTAGTTCTTGGTGGAATGATGGCAATTGATATGGGTGGTCCATTTAACAAGGCAGCTTATGTATTCGGAACAGCTCAATTAACAGTAGCCAATGCAGGGCCAGAACAATATGCAATTATGGCGGCTGTTATGGCAGGTGGAATGGTACCTCCTTTAGCTATTGCACTTTGTTCAACATTCTTTAAGAATCGTTTCACAGAAAGTGAAAAGAAATCTGGAGTTGTAAACTACATTATGGGATTATCCTTTATTACAGAAGGAGCCATTCCTTTTGCAGCATCTGATCCAATCCATATCATTCCTTCATGTGTTGCAGGATCTGCAGTGGCAGGAGCATTATCAATGGCATTTAAATGTGGACTTCCAGCACCTCACGGTGGAATATTCGTTATTGGAGTTATTACAAATCCAGTTATGTACATTGCCTCAGTTGCAATTGGAGCTATCGTTGGTATGGTAGTTATGGCAGCATTAAAGAAACCATTAAATAAATAATGAAATAAATAGTATGTATATAAATGAAAATGGGAATTGTCTTTGAAGATGGTTCCTTTTTTCGTGTTATAATAAGGGAAAGGGTGGAAGGAGTTGTGGAAAAAATGACAAAACAAGAAGCCAGAAAGTGGATAAAAGATCAATATCAAACCTTATCTGTGGATTATAAAAAGAAAGCAAATGAAGATATCCAGAATCAAGTCTTACATATGGAAAGTTATCAACAGGCAAAGACTATATTTTGCTATGTAAATATGGAACATGAAGTATCAACACGAATAATTTTAGAACATGCACTTGAAGAGGGAAAACGAGTGGGCGTTCCCTTATGTTATGGAAAAGGAATTATGGATGTAAGAGAAATTAAAAGTTTAGAAGATTTAGAACCTGGTTTATGGGGAATTTTAGAACCCAAGAAAGATTTACCTGTAATAAATCAGGATGAGATTGATTTTGGAGTGATTCCATGTGTATCGGCAAGTTTGGATGGAAAAAGGTTAGGTCATGGAGCAGGATACTATGATCGATATCTAGAAGGAACTGCATTTGAGAAGGTGCTTGTGTGTTTTGGAAAGCTAATATTAGATAATATTCCAGTGGATGAATATGATGTGATGATGGATCAAGTGATTTGTGAGAGAAGAAATCAGGGGTAAAATGAATCAAAGAAAAGAAATGAAATTCAAGAAATTATATGATGCAACATATCAAGCAGTATACACTTATATTAAGCGTATCTATTATTATGATGAATCCATGGTAGAAGATATTCTACAGGAAGTTTATTTGATTGCATATAAGAAAATAAGTACACTAGAAAAACATCCAAATCAGATTGGATGGATGAAGCGAACAGCTAGAAATGTTACATATCATATTTTAGAAAAAAATCATAAAATAGATGAAATTTTATTTGGAAATGAAATAGAATTTAGTGCTGGAGAAATGGAATTTGAACCATATTATGAAGTGTTAGGTGAAATATTAAAACCAAAAGAATTAGAAATACTAATCAAATATTATGAAGAAGGATATAGTTTAGATGAGCTTGCAAAAAATCACAGGATTACAAAGAGTGCAATGAAAATGAGAATTCAAAGAATTAAAAATAAAGCAAAAAAGACGCTTGTACTATTTTTATTATTTGGTTAAAAAGGAGAACTAGATGAATCGAAATCAAATTATTCAACTTGCAGAAAAAGAATATTATAGGGAATTTCTCAGAAGAGATTGTGTACCAAATGAAAGAAAACTAGAAATTCTTCGTAATTTTCTAGAGGAAGTAAAGCCAGTTCCAAATTTGGAATCTTTGGAACAAGATATATTTTACAAGGAATTAGTGGCACAGATTCATAAAATAGAAAAACACCATATGCCAATTGTTATAGGTAAAGTTGCAAGTATTGTATTAATTCTTATGTTGTGTAGTAATGGAATTAGTGAAGCGGCAACGAATAAATCAATTTTCTATTACATAAATGAAATCAAAGATAAAGTAACAGAATTCTCAATTGGAATTAATGGAACATCTAAATCAACAGAAAACACAACAACAGCCTCAGAAGGGGATGCTATCATGTATGAAGAAATCCAAGTGTCTAGTTGGAAAGAGGTTAATAAATTATGTAAATGGAATTATGTTTATCCAAGGAAAGTTACTTTAAAACAAAAATCTATTACAGTAACTACAGAAGAAGGGAAAGGAAATTCCATCTTAGCCCAGTATGAGAAAGGAAGTCAATTTGCTACGGTAGATATCTCTCATTTTGAAGATGATCAAGGTGTGATTGATTATAGTTTTGGAAATGAAAATAAGGCAAAGATTCGAAAGAGATTAGAAATAGCTAATATTAAATTTATAATATATAAGACCTCAGAGGAAGTGATTTGTGTTGGTACAGATGAAAGAAATGTATATGAGATTCATAGCACTCAGTCATATCAAGAGGTAATGCAAATGTTAAAATCAATGAAATAAAAGATGATTTCGCGAAAAAAGGGTAGAATTTTCTACTCTTTTTTTTATACCTAAAAAAATAAAATTGTACCGTTACTTTTTATACTAATTTAGGGATATATAGGTGTACATAAAAATAACAACAAAAGAAGGAGAATTTTAAAATGAAAAAGAAATTAGGAATTATTATGTGTATTTGTCTCATGGCAACAATATGACAATGCAAGCATTCATACTCTAAGCAGTGGAATCTATACGGATCACGTGTTTACAGGGGATGGAAAAGAGATTGCAACCATTACTTTAGGAAATAGCACCTCTGGAAATGAAAAGGTTACCATGAATCTTTTTAATCAAGAGGGAAAACAAACCCATACCATTCAAA
>JAQWFL010000009.1 GCA_028704435.1 Anaerostipes sp.
TACCTGCACTTTTGAAATCGAAGCTGCAAGCTGCATAACCTGCTGAACATTGACAACTGAATAACTGCCAGATATTGAATTTTCAAGGTGCATAGCTAAAATCTATGTGCGAAGTTTGAGTTAATAATATTAAAATCTTTTATCTCAATATTTACAGTTAATACATTGGCGGCACAAATAATATTTCCTTCTCCCATGCTAATATGATTAGACATAATCACAGATGGATCAATTAAATTAGGAAAAGATAGTTTAGCGTTTTTTTTGCATGCTTTTACTATTTTCTTTCGAACTGATGCAGAACCAATTGCCACAGCTACACCTATCTCATCGTGCTGTTCCAATAAATATCCCATTCCCCCTAGTACAGGATAGTTATTTATCATAATTCCTTGCTTTATATTATCATCAACATAACCTAGAATTTCATATTCATCTTTCAATTCATTTATTCTTTCGATTAGCCACTGAACTTCTCTTCCGAATCCGCCTGCTCCAACTATCACTAATCTTTTCTTTTCTTTACTCATACATTCCATCCTTATTTTCTTTCCAAAAACATTCTACGCCTAAATCTTGCGGTGCTACAAATTCTAACTTCTTATCATCACCCACAAATGCCATATTTCTACATGTGGTTTGGAATCTCTTCTTCATAATTAGTAAAGGAATATCATTAGGTGCACGGAATTCTGTTACATCTCCATTATCTCCTGCTAGTTCATCAGTATAGATAATCTCGTCCGCCATGGACTCTAATCCTAGACTCTCCACCTTGGCTCTTTGTACAATAGGATCTCCATCGGTAATAATTCCAATACTCTTTTTTTGTTTGTGTAACTCAAAGAATAACTCCTTAACGCCATCATAAAGTTCAATATTAGGCTTATGAAATCTTACCGTTTCTTCACAAAGTTCCATCATTTCCTCTGAATAAACTCCTACTTCCTTTAATACGGTTTCAAATGGCGTCATTCCCTTTTCTAATGCAACACATAATTTATTAAATACTTGAGGAATTTTCCTAAGCTTCGTCTTTCTTGCAACTTCATGATATCCACTTCTTAAGTAATCACGCTCTGAATACAGCGTATCATCTAAATCAAATATCACAGTGTCAATGGATGAATTCATTTCATACAAGTCAGTAAATGATGTAATTTCATAGATTGGTTGTTCTGCCTGATTCAGACAGACGCTTTTTTCAAACTGTCCAAAAACAATGTTATGATCTGCTGCATTGGGACGATATCCAATTGTCATTCCTAACATCATCTGGTACAGTGCTGCTGGTGCATCTGCGCCTGCCTTAATGGCAATGGTTGCATTATCTCCAAACCTTGGTTCCACTCTAATGTAGTAATTTCTTCCTGTTTTCTTCTGTTTCGTCATCTTAATGGTAAGAGGACCAACTGGGTGAAATGTCTGTATAATTCGCTTAACTTCAGTCTCAATTTGTTCATCGTTTACCACACGAAATCTGGATGTTTCCTGACCTCTCGTATTCTCACTCACTTTTGGAGTAATATAAATAGGTTTTCCTGAATAATCACAGAACACATCAATTTCATATAAGGTTCCTTCAATAAATGGTCGTACTAAAATTCGCTTATACTTTTCTGCTATATAGTACAAGTCCTTTCGATTATCAATCTTGATTGAATCAACAATGTTATCTCTTTCATCTAATATCTCCAACAGGCATGGATAATCCTCTTTATAATCTTGAATATAATGTACCTCCTGGGGGCTTAATACTCCACTGACACGGAAAAAATGTGCTGTCCAAATCTTATTGCTGCAAAATGTCACATGTTCCTCTTTTGATAAAAGAACCCTTGTTCCAACAGCTGCAAAATCATCCATTCGCTGTGATAGAAGAAAAATTTCCTGTTCATGAAAGGGAATCAATACTTCAATCTTCTCTTTTCTACAAATGGATAACAATTTTGTTATGTATCCATTTTCCCCTACCTTTGGTACCTCATATCTTTGGTGACATTTCAAAAGTGCCGGATCCTTCTCGTTTCTGCTGGCACCAACCAAGTATACGTCGGCTCCCATAACACCTGCTGCATATAGAAATGTTTCCATCAATTCAAGTCTATTTTCTGGTGATATAAATAAAATTCTTAGTTGTTTATCATGTTTGTATTTTGAAAATCTACGACGATTGGTGCCTCGAAATGCATCTGCAGTCACAGACTCATAGGCATTAATTCCTGCTCTTGATATTACTTTTAAAAATGTATTTGCAATAATTTGAATATCCAGGAGAAAGGATACCTTTTCCACATATTGAATATCAAACTCAAATTTTTCTTCCCAGCTAATTGCATTTCGTCCATTGACTTGGGCAAGTCCTGTAAGTCCCGGTCTTACCTCATGTCGTCTCATTTGACGGTGATTATAGACATCAATATATTGATTCAAAAGTGGCCTTGGACCTACAAAACTCATGTGTCCAAATAAAATATTAAAAAATTCTGGCAGTTCATCTAGACTTGTGGAACGAAGCATTTGACCAAATCTTGTCAATCGAATACTGTCTGGCAATAGTTCTCCATCTTCCCCTCTCTCATCTGACATGGTTCGGAATTTATACAAAGTAAATATTTTATTATGAAATCCAGGACGTTCCTGTTTAAAAATAACAGGTGTTCCTAATTTGAATCGAACCAAGATTGCAATCAACAGCAAAAATGGACTTGATACTATAATACAAATCAAGGAAAGTAAAATATCAAAAATTCTTTTTATAATATGCTGATACATAATCGCTCCATTCTACTTTACCATCTTCTGAATAATCTCTATAATATGTTTCATGTCCTCTGGTGTATTCTTAATGTCACTTGGAAGACAAATACCCTTAGAAAATATTTCTTCACATACAGGCACTTCTCCCTCGCTTCTATGAGAGAAAAACTCACAGTCTTTAAACACAGGCTGCATGTGTAATGGTTTCCATACAGGTCTGCTCTCAATATTTTCTTTTTCCAAAGCATCCATAATATCATTTACTGTAACCTTTATTTCTGGTTCTATGGTTATGCATGACAACCAAAAGTTAGGCTGGGCTTTCTCCCGTTCATAGGGATTCATATTAATTCCATTAATATCTGAAAAGGCTTTTTCATAGGTTTCATATATTGCTTTTTTCTTTTGAATATGCTCTCCAATGTGCATGAGTTGACCTCTTCCAATTCCTGCAACAATATTAGACATACGGTGATTGTATCCAATCTCCTTATGTTCATAATGTCTCTCAGGTTCTCTTGCCTGTGTTGCCAAAAATAACGCCTTCTTTGCATATGCTTCCTTCTTAGACGCTAACATTCCACCTCCAGAAGTTGTAATAATCTTATTCCCATTAAAAGAAAATGCTGCAAGTTCTCCAAAATTTCCAGTCTGCTTTCCCTCATAAAAAGCACCTAGACTTTCTGCTGCATCTTCTATGAGTGGCACCTTATACTCTTCACATATCTGCTGAATTTCTTCTATCTTCGCCGGCGTTCCATACAAGTGAACTAGAATCACTGCTTTGGCTTCTGGATGTGCTTGCAATGCTCTTTTTAAGGCTTCTGGTGACATATTCCACGTTTCTGGTTCGCTGTCAACATATACAATCTTTCCTTTTTCGTATACAACTGGATTGGCCGTTGCTGAAAATGTAAAAGATGAACAGATGACTGTATCACCCTGTTGAATATGAAGTAACTTTAATGCCAAATGAATGGCCGCTGTCCCTGCACTTAATGCTGTACAATATGGAATTCCTGTATAAGTTTCCATCTCCTTCTCAAATTCATTGACATTAGGTCCAAGGGGTGCAATCCAGTTGGTGTCAAAAGCTTCCTTTATAAATTTTTGCTCATCACCGTGCATTGTTGGCGATGCCATATAAATTCTTTTACTCATATCTATCTCCTAGCTTTTATTGTATACTCGGGAACAATCTTCTTTACAATACGACGAATATCATCCGATTCACTAAATGCTGCTTCTCTTAACTCTTCTAACATTTCATTCAATTCATCTTCATTAAGTTTCATTGGATGCCCAATAAAGATTCTCTGATTTTCTGTTTTATCTTGATTACTTTCGTCAATCAAAAGTTCTTCGTATAGCTTTTCTCCCGGACGCAGTCCTGTATATTCAATCTGAATATCTTCTCCTAAAATAAGTCCTGACAAACGAATCATATTCTTTGCAAGATCAAGAATCTTCACTGGCTCTCCCATATCAAGAATAAATATCTCTCCACCCTTTGCATATGCTCCTGCCTGTAGAACAAGGCTTACAGCCTCTGGAATCGTCATAAAATATCGGATAATATCTGGATGAGTCACTGTTACCGGACCACCCTCTTCAATTTGCTTACGAAATAACGGAACTACACTTCCATTACTTCCAAGTACATTTCCAAAACGAACCGCTACAAACTCTGTATTTGAATGCTCATTATAACTTTGAATTATCATTTCACAAATTCTTTTCGATGCACCCATAATATTAGTTGGTCTTACTGCCTTATCTGTGGATATCATAACCATCTTCTTTACCCCTAAAAGATCAGCTTCCTTCACCACATTTAAAGTACCAAATACATTATTTCGAATGGCATCACACGGGCTATCTTCCATTAATGGCACATGCTTATGGGCAGCTGCATGAAATACAATATCTGGCTTATACTTTTCAAATATGCTATGTATCCGTACTTGGTTCTGCACTGTTGCTATCAATATCTTTATATCAATGTTTGAATGATTCCTCTGTAATTCCATCTGAAGGTTATACACATTATTCTCGTAATTATCAAGAATAATCAACTGTTTCGGCTTATTGTCCACAATCTGCCTGCAAAGCTCACTTCCAATGGACCCTCCTCCTCCAGTAACTAAAACGCATCTGTCTTTTACATAATCCATAATCAGATTCATGTTGGTTCGAACTACGTCTCGTCCAAGGAGGTCTTCAATCTTTACCTTACGAATTTTAGATACGGTGACTTCACTGTTAATTAGCTGATAAATTCCAGGAAGTGTACTCATCTTACATTGGGTTTCTTTACAAATTTCGAGAATCTTTTTTCGATTTTGTGTATCCATTGATGGAATTGCAAATATAATTTCCTCAATCTCATATCGAAGTGCTGCACGAACAATTTGCTCTCTTCCCCCTACTACTGGAATTCCAGCAAGCAAGGTTCCCTTTTTATTGGCATCATCATCAATAATACACAGCACTTTCTTATGTAAATAGCCACTTTCCTGAATCTCCCTTGCCATTAGATTTCCTGCTTCTCCTGCTCCGATAATCATCACTGGAATCTCACGTCTGTAAAGAGTTTTCTCAATTCCACTGTTCTTTGGTTTCGTCATACGAAGAACAAAGCGGGTTAAAAAAGACAGGATAATAAAAAAGATTCCGTAGATAACAGGGAAGCTTCTTGGAATATACCAATTCAGCAGATTTATTCCAATAAATTGGAACATTACTGCTAAGAACGCCGCCTTAATCAAATCAACGAAATCATTAACTCCAGACAATCTCCAAAGCCTTGAGTATAAGCGATATGCCATAAACAATACCAGTGTACAAAATAAATTAAGAGGCAAATAACATACGACTGCTTTTAGCATCTCAGGGTCAATTCGACTGGGGAAAAATTCAAAACGCGCCAACAATGCCATATACGATGACAAAATAACAATCACTACATCCGCTATAAATAATATAATAGCTCCCCGTTTTCTTTTTATATATCCAATCATTTTCAATTCTCCTTATATTTTATTATACCACATCTAGCCTGCTCTCTATATTATTTCTAGAAAATATATTCCCCACAATTCAACTACTATTTTACTGTATGACTTTTTTTATGTCAATCATGCAGTAAATACCATAAACGGCTTTCACAAGAAAAATTTTTAATAAAATTTCATATAACTGTAAAAAATCTACCGAAGAACATCTTTGTTCTCCGATAGATTTTATATCAGATGACATATTGCACATCAAGTTCACCATAACTCACTTGATTCAAAATTATACGTTGATTTCTGCTGTCATTCCTAAACAGTCTTTATTCTCATCTAAAATTGGCTGAATAATCTCTGCCACAAACTCTTCTGTCTGCTGTGGTGCACGACCAACAAAGTTCTTAGGTTCCATAATAGACTCTAATTGTTCCATTGTCATTCCAAATGCAGGATCATTTGCAATTCTTTCTAATAAGTCATTATCCTTTCCTTCTTCTTTGACAACTTTTCCAGCAGCCATAGAATGGGTACGAATTAATTCGTGTAATTCCTGACGATCTCCTCCTGCTTTTACAGCATCCATCATAATATTCTCTGTTGCCATAAATGGTAACTCTTTCATCAAACGGCTTTCAATTACCTTAGGATATACTACAAGTCCATCTACAACATTTAAATACAAGTCTAAGATTCCATCGATTGCCAAGAATCCTTCTGGTACAGAAAGACGCTTATTGGCCGAATCATCCAATGTTCTTTCAAACCACTGTGTTGATGCAACTAGAGCTGGATTCATAGCATCTGCCATCACATAATCCGCTAAAGACGCAATACGCTCACTACGCATTGGATTTCTCTTATATGCCATTGCTGAAGATCCAATCTGATTCTTTTCAAACGGTTCTTCCACTTCCTTTAAGTGCTGCAACAAACGAATATCATTGGAAAACTTGTGTGCAGACTGTGCAATTCCACTTAATACATTAACAACTCTAGAATCAACTTTTCTTGAGTATGTTTGTCCTGAAACAGGCTGACATCTGGTAAATCCCATCTTTTGAGCAATCATTCCATCAATCTTTTTGATCGTCTCATGATCTCCTTCAAATAATTCCAAAAAGCTTGCTTGAGTTCCTGTGGTTCCCTTAGATCCAAGTAATTGCATATTATCAATTGCGTGATCTAAATCTTCTAAATCATATACCAAATCCATTAACCATAGTGATGCACGTTTCCCAACAGTTGTTGGCTGTGCTGGCTGAAAATGTGTAAACCCAAGGGTTGGCATGTCCTTATATTCCATAGCAAACTTTGCTAATTCATTGATTACATTGATAAGTTTTTTCTTCACTAATTTTAATGCTTCTGTCATAATAATGACATCTGTATTATCTCCAACGTAACATGAAGTTGCACCTAAGTGAATAATTCCTTTTGCCTTTGGACACTGTACTCCATAAGCATATACATGAGACATAACGTCATGACGAACTAACTTTTCACGTTCCTTTGCAACATCATAATTAATATCATCTGCGTTTGCTTTTAACTCATCAATCTGTTCTTGTGTAATGTTAAGTCCTAATTCCTTTTCTGTTTCTGCCAATGCAATCCAAAGCTTTCTCCATGTCTTAAACTTCTTATCTGGAGAAAAGATATACTGCATCTCTTTACTTGCATAACGCTCTGATAATGGACTTTGATATTTGTTATTCATAAGATTCTCCTTATTTTTCGTAATTTCCTCGAATATCTTCTTTTGGTGGTTCCAATGGATATTTTCCTGTGAAGCATCCCTTACAAATAGGCAATCCTTCTACGATTTCAGACAAACGTTCTTCTCTTAAATATCCCAAACTGTCTGCCCCTATCATTTGACAAATTTCATTGACGGAACGATTATAAGCAATTAACTGTTCTCTTGCCGGAATGTCAGTTCCAAAATAGCATGGCCATAAAAATGGCGGAGAACTAATACGCACATGAACCTGTGCCGCTCCTGCATCCCGAAGCATAGATACAATACGATCACTAGTTGTTCCACGTACAATGGAATCATCAATCATGATGACTCTTTTGCCTTTCACTGCTTCTGCTAACACATTAAGTTTCACCTTCACACTTGACTCTCGACTTCCCTGTCCTGGCTTAATGAAGGTTCTTCCCACGTAACTGTTCTTTACAAAAGCGGTTCCATATGGAATTCCTGATTCCAAAGAATATCCAAGTGCTGCTGCATTCCCCGATTCTGGAACACCTACTACAATATCTGCCTCTACTGGTGAATCCTGTGCTAGATATCTTCCTGATTGAATTCTGGAATGGTATACACTTACTCCATCAATCTCGCTGTCTGGTCTTGCAAAATAAATATATTCAAATACACACCTTGCTGACTTTTCTTGTGGAAGGCACAAATCACAATCAGACTTAATTCCATCCTTTGTAATTGTTACAATCTCACCTGGTAATACATCACGAATAAACTCTGCTCCAACAGTATCTAGTGCACAGCTTTCTGATGCCAAGATATATGCATTGTCACGCTTTCCAATGCAAAGTGGTTTAAATCCATAAGGATCTCTTGCCCCTATTAACTTTCTTGGTGACATAACAATGAGAGAATAAGCACCTTTTATCTTCTTCATTGCCTTGGCAACAGCCTTCTCTACACTATGGGTATTGACACGTTCTCTGGCAATATGATACGCAATTGTCTCTGAATCAATGGTTGTTTGAAAGATAGCCCCTGAATATTCAAGTTCTCCTCTTAATTCTTTTGCATTGATAAGATTCCCGTTATGGGCAAGGGCTAATGTTCCCTTGATGTAATTTAAAACCAACGGCTGTGCATTCTCAATGGTACTTTCACCTGCAGTAGAATATCGAACATGTCCAACCCCAATATCTCCACTTAATTCACTTAAAGAATCTGGCGTAAATACTTCATTACAAAGTCCCATTCCCTTTTTAGAATTTACAACTCCCTTAGGTCCATTGGTATCAGAGACTGCGATTCCACAGCTTTCCTGCCCTCTGTGCTGAAGCGCAAACAATCCATAATAAATGGTAGATGCTACGTCATTCCCGTCGAAATCGTACATACCAAATACGCCACATTCTTCTCCTAGTTTATCAAAATGTTCTCTACTCATTCTTTTGGACCTTTCTATAATCCTAATCTTCTGTATACTTCATCGTAAGCTTCTTCAACGTCACCCATGTCACGACGGAAACGGTCTTTGTCTAGTTTTGCATTTGTCTCAGCATCCCATAATCTACATGTATCTGGTGAAATTTCATCTGCAAGAATTATTTCGCCTTTATATCGTCCAAATTCAATCTTAAAATCAACTAATTTGATTCCAATCTTTAAAAATTCTTCTTTTAATACTTCATTTACTTTAAATGTATATTCTGTAATTGCATCAATCTCTTCTCTCGTAGCTTTTCCTAACGCCAATGCATAATAATCATTGATAAATGGATCTCCAAGTTCATCATCTTTGTAACTAAATTCTAATGTAGGTTGAAGTAATTCAAATCCTTCTTCAATTCCTAATTTTTTAGAAAAGCTTCCTGCTGCAATATTACGAACAATAACTTCTAAAGGTACAATCTCAACCTTCTTTACAACAGTTTCTCTATCGCTTAGTTCTTGTACATAATGTGTTGGCACACCTTTTGTTTCGAGAATCTTAAACATATGGTTTGTCATACGATTATTAACAACACCTTTTCCAACAATTGTTCCCTTCTTTTCTCCATTAAATGCTGTTGCATCATCTTTATAATCAACGATTAATAAGTCGGGATCTTCTGTTTTAAATACTTTTTTTGCTTTTCCTTCATATAATAATTCTTGTTTTTCCATGTCTAAACTCCTTTTTTTGCAAATACAGTTCCATTGAAATACTATCATATTTAATTTATCCATGCAACGATAAATGTCATGTAAATGCTAACAAAAATTAACATCTACATGACATTGTTTAATTATTTTTTATCAGAGTAGTATCTGGCGGTATCTCTCCCCGCTTAATCTTGGTATAAATAATTCTTCTTACAGACTCATCAATTCTTGATTCTTTTATCTTGCCCTTCTTCACCGCCTGATATACTGCACTGTATGCTTTCTTCAAATCCTCTGGCATCAATACAATATCGACTCCTGCCTGAACCGCTTTTACTGCGGCCTCTGAAGAAGTATACTTATCTGTAATTGCATTCATATTAAATGCATCCGTTATAATCATTCCATCATATTCTAATTCTTCTCTTAGAATCTCAGTTACAACTCGCTTATTGACACTTGCTGGTTCCTTTATATCACATACATTAGACAGTACAATATGAGAAACCATAATCCCATCCACTTTAGTCTCAATTCCACTTTTAAATGGTAAAAATTCCGTTTTCCTTAATTGCTGTATTGTATCTTTGGATTCTACCATTCCACGATGTGTATTGCCGACAACTCCACCACTTCCTGGGAAATGTTTTAATGTGGCCGATATCTGCTGGTTTTGCATACTCTTTACTAAAGTGCCTATGATACTGGCAACCTCACTTGCCTTGGTTCCAAAAGAACGATTCCCAATCTCAGTATTCTCTTTATTTGTCTTTACATCTGCAACTGGTGCAAGATTCATATTAAATCCTAACGCCTTAAGTTCCTTGGTTTGGGTAGTTCCCATGTTCTTGATTTGTTCTTCGGAATATGAACTTCCAATCTCCTCCGCTGTTGGATAAGAAGTCATGTTCATATTTGCATTATTGGAAACTCTCGCAATATCTCCACCTTCCTCATCGGCAGAAATAAATAATGGTATGTGGGACGCCTTCTGCAAATCATCAATCAAAGTCTTTGTTTGTTCTCTAGTTTTTATATTCTTTGAGAAAAGAACAACTCCTCCTACTGAATACTTCTTTAATGATTCTTTCATTGTGTCAGATACCTTTGTAGGACTCTTCTCATCAAGAATTGAAACATCAACCATAAACAACTGACCAATCTTGTCCTTTAATGACATATCCGCTGTAATATCTTTCGCCATTCCTGTTAATGTGGCCTCATCTAAGTCTTCTGTCTTCGTTGTGTTAGTCTGTTCCTCATTACCATCAATGTTGCAGCCAACTAGTCCAAAGAGACATAGTATAACTATAGCACTCAGAATTCCTTTTTTCATAGAACTCATCCCTCTTTCTTTTTTGCTTTATTATACCATATCTGTATCATCCATCAAAGCCAAAAACCTTATGATTACCTTAAATTGATCTCCATCAATTTCTACATCCATTTTCCCATTACAATTCTTTGTAAAACTGTCTGCAATGGACAATCCTAGCCCCGTTCCGTCATTGCTCCTTGCCTTGTCCCCTCGTGCAAATCGTTCCATAATTTCTTCCTTGGTAAAATTCATTTCATAGCTTGCAGTATTCTTTACTTCTAGAACAATTTCTTTATCTATATTTCTAATATTAATAAATATTCTAGTACCTTCCAGAGAATACTTTAATGCATTTTCCAAAATATTTTGTACAACTCTGTACATTCGGTTTACATCTCCCAAGAACAAAGAATGTTTGCTATAATCCTCAAATACAATTCTGCATTTAGATTCCTCGATTCGATTTGATAATTCCACGATAACCTGTTCCACAAGTTTTCTCAAATTCATCATTGCAAAATCAACCTTCACATCTCCACTACTTGCTTTTGCGAGCTCAAACAAATCCAAAATCAACTGCTGCAAACGTGCTGTCTTATTGCTAAGAATCATAACATAATCTCTTGCCTGAGGAGACAATGTTTCATCTTTTAATAATAAATCGGTATACCCTACAATAGAAGTCAAGGGAGTTTTTAAGTCATGAGATACATTAGTAATCAAATCAATCTTCATTCGTTCATCCTGCATCTGCTTTTCCAATGCCTCTTCCAAACCATTTCCGATTCTAGAAAGCTGCCCACTTGCTGATTTATAAACGGAATCATTGGACACCCCTGACTCAAAATCAAAATTGCCTTCTGCAATTTTGTCAATTTGCTCTACAAGCTTTTCTGCCTCCAAGGCATCATGAATTTCCATACGATACTGTTGATTTAGATAATGATTCATAATAAGACCAAGTATTGCAATTCCAAAAATGGTCCAAAGAGGATAGTTTTCATCAAATGAACTAACTGCCACAATCACTCCACCAACCACACTAATAAACAAACATTTACGAATTAAGTTAAAACTTTCTTTTCTTTGCCTCATTTGTTTTTCTTGAAACTCCATTCCTTGTAATTCAAGTTCTTTTCTTTGTTTTTTAGAAAGGACAAAATACTTTGTTATTCTGGCAACAAATGTACTTTCTAAAAGCACTCCTTTTTTCATTCTCCATACTAAATCCTGAAGGCAAAGTGCCAATGCCAGAATACAAATAAAAGCTCCAAGCCCTGTTACTGTATAGACAAGCATTCCTTCACTTTCATCGACTTCACATACTGTATTTACCGCGTAAACACAGCCTAATATACCAAATGCAAAAAGACCGACTGATATTGCAAATACAGCCTCATACCAAACTCTAATTGTTCGTCGGATTATGTCTGGCATTGTCTTTTCTGATGTAAACAAACATATTAATAATAAAATTCCTATAAATTCCGCCATTACAAGACCAGAAAATTTCTTTGCAAACCCCTTTCGGCTTAAAATATAATTGTTGTATATCTTTTCATATGACAAAAATTTATTCTTTGGCAGTCCAACAATAATCGTTGCTTTTTGAATCCTTGTCTGTTGTGCTTTATTAATATAAAAAGATTCTGGCAAAGCCACATAGAAACCACCTTCCGAATAAAGTGCATAATAATCTGAAGGCACTGATTTTTCTTCATTGTAATCTAAATTGTTATATTCATAATCACCAACAATACTTCCATCAGCCTTTAATTTTACATTTCGATTTAACACGATTTGAAATATTTTCTTACCCTTCACTTGCTGGCTAATGGACTTCTTGGAATTAGAATTGGTCAAGATTTTCTTTTCCTCCTCTTTCCCAATTGATTGGTATCTAAGAATCATTTTTACAAGAATATCTGTCTTTCCAACACTATAGCCTGTAATTGTTTCATCCGCGTCATCACAAAGGTTTTGATTCACAATCCAGCGTTGCAACTGTTCATTTAAAATAGACTCGTAATACTCTGAATCCTCAAATTTTGCGTTTATATTAGAGACATAATTTAATTTAGGGTCTTTGACATGAAATAGGTATACGCCATATACGATTCCAAAACTCAGCATAATGCATATAACAAATGCAGCTACGTATCTAATTTGTCGTTTCAATCTTATATCCAATCCCCCACACCACCTTTAAATATCTAGGATTCTTTGTATCTATCTCTATCTTCTCTCGAATTCTTCGAATATGTACCATTACGGTATTCTCTGTTGCGTAAGCCGCCTCGTTCCATACTCGTTCATATATCTCATCTGCTGAAAATACTCTTCCAGCAGATTTCATTAATAATTCCAAAATTCGGTACTCTGTTGCCGTAAGCTTTACAGGTTCCTGGTCCACGTATAACCTTTTTTCATCTAAATCTAAAATCAATCCACCAACCACAATTTGATGTTCATCTGCCTGGTTTTTAATTCCAAACTGCAAGTAACGCCGTAATTGAGACTGTACTCTTGCTACAAGTTCATCTGGACGAAAGGGTTTACTCACATAATCATCTGCTCCCATAGCAAGCCCAATGATCTTATCACTCTCTTCTGTTTTTGCAGACAAAATAATAATTGGAATATTCTTTGTCTCTCTAATCTTCATCACAGCAAACAATCCATCTAATTTAGGCATCATAACATCAATAATCAACAAGTCAATACTCTCATCCATTAACTTATCCATTGCCTCCATCCCATCATAGGCTGTCACAACCTCAAAATCTTCATATTCCAAACGTCTCTTTATCAAAGTTACAATTTCTTTATCATCATCTACAACTAAAATTTTCTCACTCACTTTACCTACCTCCTAATCACCCTTTTCATTTTACCCTTTTCTACTGCAAACTGCCATTACATCTTTCTAACAATTTTCTTAAGACCATAAAAAATAGAACTAGAATGTTAAATCCTAGTTCCATTTTATGTACAGTGTGAAAAATGAGAGGTCTATGCTTCCATCGTCTTGCGAATTGCTTTGATAAAGTTTTCGCTATTTACTGAATTCACATTCTCTAATGTTGTAATCAATGCTAAATCTTTTGTCATAGTTCCACTTTCAATGGTATCAATGGTTGCTTTTTCCAGTTTGTCAGCAAATTCCATCAAATCTTTATTTCCATCTAACTCGCCACGCTTTCTAAGTGCTCCTGTCCATGCAAAAATAGTTGCAACTGAGTTTGTAGATGTCTCTTCACCCTTTAAGTGTTTGTAGTAATGACGTTGTACAGTTCCATGAGCTGCTTCATACTCGTAGTTTCCATCTGGAGAAACTAACACGGAAGTCATCATAGCAAGAGAACCAAATGCAGAAGATACCATATCACTCATAACATCTCCATCATAGTTCTTACATGCCCAGATATATCCTCCTTCAGATTTCATAACACGTGCTACTGCATCATCAATTAAGGTATAGAAATATTCAATTCCAGCTGCATCAAACTTCTCTGCATAGTCTGCATCGTAAATCTCTTGAAAAATATCCTTAAATGTATGGTCATACTTTTTAGAAATTGTATCTTTTGTAGCAAACCATAAATCTTGCTTTGTGTCCAGTGCATAATTAAAACAACTTCTTGCAAAACTTGCAATGGACTTGTCAACATTATGCATTCCCTGAAGTACTCCAGCACCATCAAATTCATGAATAGTTTCTTTTATTATTGTTCCGTCTTCCCCTGTAAATACAAGTTCAGCCTTTCCTGCTCCCGGTGCCTTAATCTCTACACTTTTGTATACATCACCATAAGCGTGTCTTGCAATAGTAATTGGCTTCTTCCATGTACGAACAGTTGGCTCGATTCCTTTTACTGTAATTGGTGCTCTGAATACAGTTCCATCTAACATGGCACGAATTGTTCCATTAGGACTCTTCCACATCTCTTTTAGATCATATTCATCCATACGTGCTGCATTTGGTGTAATTGTGGCACACTTTACAGCAACACCATATTTCTTTGTTGCTTCAGCGGAATCAATGGTTACTTGATCATTTGTCTTATTTCTATATTCAAGACCTAAATCATAATACTCTGTTTTTAAATCAATAAATGGTACTAACAGCTCATCCTTTATCATCTTCCAAAGGATACGAGTCATCTCATCTCCATCCATCTCAACTAATGGTGTCGTCATTGTAATCTTGCTCATGTGGGTTCTCCTTTTCGTATACTAACTTTAATACATTAAATTGTTACTATTATACAGTAAAACACTGTTTCTCACAAGAAAATATTTCTATGTATAAAAAAAGGAGCAGAAAACTTTTCAAAAGCTTCCTTGCTCCTTTTCTTGTATTTTACAATAACTGCATACATCATGCAAGACATATTCATTTGTTTCCTTGGCTTTACTTTATACAACCGCTCTTCTCAAAAATATTATCTAGTTATAGAATAAGCCAAATTCTCTTTGGTTCTTTTCTTATTTATTAATTTCTTTAGCTTTATTAGGTGAAAAGGAATTTAAAAAGAAGCCATCCTTTGATGACTTCTTAGTTTTCTCATTTCTATTTATGTTTTGTATGCAATAACATATGTGATTTATGAGAAAGAGGTGCTTCAAAATATTCCTCATATAATCTTGTAATATCTGGATTCTCATGTGAAAATCTAAAATCAGCTTCTTTGTCTAAGAAGTATAGATTCTGACCTCTTTGGGCCGCCAGTTCAATTCCATCATGAATTGGCTGACCACCTCCACCAGAACATCCACCAGGACATGCCATTACTTCTACAAACTCGTATTTTACATCGCCTGATCGAATAGCCTCCATCAAGGCTCTTGTGTTAGAAAGTCCACTGACAACTGCAATATGTATCTCATTTCCAGCAATATCAAAAACAGCTTCTGTCCATCCTTCTCGAACCACTCCACGAATCTCTTTAAATGCATCTGCATCTGGATTCTCTCCAGTTACGAGAAAATATGCGGAACGAAGTGCTGCTTCCATAACTCCGCCTGTAGCCCCAAAAATCACTCCTGCACCAGTTCCAATTTCAAAAGGATTATCAAACTTTGATTCTTCGATATATTTTGGATCAATTTGTTCCTGGCGAATCAAGCGGTCTAACTCTCTTGTTGTTAATACGCAATCTACATCATGTCCTGCATATTCTTCATAGAACAAGTCCATTTCTCTTTCATCCTTCTTTGCAAGACATGGCATAATTGACAAGGTAAACATATTGTCAGGATTAATATCCATTTTCTTTGCAAAATAAGATTTCATAACTGCTCCAAACATCTGTTGTGGAGACTTGGCACTGGAAAGTCGTCCTACCATATCTGGATATTGAGATTTTAGAAAGCGAACCCATCCTGGACAACATGAAGTAAACATTGGATATTGTTCTAAATCCCCATCCTGAAGACGTTTTAGAAATTCACTTCCTTCTTCCATAATTGTTAAATCTGCAGAAAATGTAGTATCGAATACATAATCTACTCCCATTTCCTTTAAAACCGTAACAATCTTCTCCACTGTTGCTTCTTCTTGGCTAAGCCCTAGTGCTTCTCCCCATGCGGCACGAACTGCTGGTGCAATCTGTGCCACCACAACTACATCTGGGTTTTCAATTGCATTTAATAACTGTTTTGTATCATCTCGTTCTCTTAACGCACCCACTGGACAGTGTGTAATACATTGTCCACAGAGTGAACAGTCTGCTGTTTGAATTTCTCTGCCATGTGACACATCAACGGTTGTTCGTGCACCAGTTCCAGAAACATCCCATACATTTAATCCTTGTACCTTGTCACAAATTTGAACACAACGCATACATTTGATACATTTTTTCGTATCACGAATCAATGGGAATGTTTGATCCCAGTGCTTATCTTCAATCTCTCTTTTATAAGGAATTTCAAGAATATTCAAATCATTTGCAATGGTCTGCAGGGTACAGTTTCTACTTCTGCTGCATGTGACACAGTGATCATCATGCTGGGATAACAACATTTCAACAATCTCTTTTCGATTTCTTCGAACCTTTGGACTGTTGGTGTAAATAACCATACCATCTTCTACTACATTATTACATGATGTAATCAGACGGTCTTTTCCCTCAAGTTCCACAACACACACACGACATGCACTAATTTCATTAATACCTTTCAAATAACACAGTTTAGGAATTGGGATATGTATGGTTGCTGCTGCCTCCATAATTGTAGTTCCCTCTGGAACACAAACTGGTTTTCGATTAATTGTTAAATTTACCATTTGACATCCCTCCCTCCTTTAAAGATTCCATATCCAAAGTGATCACAGCGAAGGCAACGACCTGCCTCCTGACATGATTCCTTTTCTGACATGCACATTTCAACACCATCAAAATCATTTACTCGTTCACTTGCTTCTCTTTCTATCATATTGACACGTCCACATGGTGTACGGTCTTCTAGACTTGGATCTGGAATATCAACATCCACTGTAATTTCATGGCGATATCCTAAATATTCATCAATATTTGCCGCAATTACCTTTCCTGCTGCAATGGCAGAAATAACCGTAGATGGCCCTGTTGCACAGTCACCACCTGCAAATACGCCTGGAATCTCATCAAATCCACCATAGTTTTCTGTTTTAATTCTTCCTCGAAGAACTGGTACCCCTGATTTTTCAAAGTGATGGTACTCAATATCTTGCCCAATGGCTACAATCAAGTATTCACAAGGAATTAAGATATCTTTTTCTCCTGTTGGAACTACACTGGCTCTCTCGTCTTTCATCTTACTAATCATCTGTGGTGTTACCCAGATTCCTTTGACATACCCATTCTCATCCACTTCTATTTTGCTAGGTGCACGAAGAGTCTGTACTTCAATCCCCTCAGCTATAGCCCCTTCAATTTCTGCTGGAAGAGCTGTCATGTCGGCAACACGGCGACGATATACAATACTAACCTTTTTTGCCCCTAGCCTTTTTGCAGTACGCACTGCATCCATGGATACATTTCCTCCTCCAATGACTGCAACTTCTTTTCCATTTAAGTCTGGATATTGATTATGTCCCACACCACGTAAGAAGGAAACTGCGGAAATCACACCTTGAGCATCCTCTCCCTCCAGACCAAGCTTTTTATCTGTACTTGCTCCTATGGTAATTAAAACTGCATCATATTCTGCCCTTAAATCTTCTACTGAAAAATCTTTTCCTATTCTCTTTCCATGCTCAACCTTAACACCTGTATCTAAAATTGCCTGAATATCATCATCCAGACGATTTTTTGGAAGACGATAGTTTGGAATTCCATAACGAAGCATTCCACCAAGTTTTGACAACATTTCAAATACGGTTACTTCATGTCCCATTAGCTGAAGATAGTAGGCTGCACTTAACCCTCCTGGTCCTCCTCCTACAATGGCAATCTTTTTACCTGTAGCCTCTTGACATGCTGGGGGTGCAACATAACCCGCTTTATCTGCTGCCATTCGTTTTAATCCACGAATATTCACAGCATCATCCATCATATTTCTTCTGCATCTCGCCTCACATGGATGTTCACAGATAAATCCACAAGTTGTTGGAAATGGGTTGTCTTTTCGAATCAAACGAATGGCATCCTCATAGCGGCCTTCTCTTACCAATGCAATATACCCAGGAATATCAACTCTTGCTGGGCATAAAGATACACATGGTACTGGAAGATCAAGGGTGCTTAGACACCGATGGTACATAATATGTTCTAAGTAATCATCTCGAAAACCTTCCACACCCTTATAGACCATTCTTGCTGCTTCATAACCAATGGCACAGTTTGCTGACTCCATGATTGTCTGAGATGTACTGCGAATTAATCCAAGTGTCTGGATTGTTGCTTTCCCATCTAACACATCTGTTAATAGATTCTTTAATTGTCCCAAACCAACTCGGCATGGTACACACTTTCCACAAGTCTGTGCGTGACACAACTCTAAAAATGCCCTAGACATATCTACTGGACATAGTCCTGGGGGACTTGCTTCAATTCGTCTTTCTAAATCCTTATAAAGACCCTCCACCACAAGCTGAGACTTGTTTGGTGCATTTAACTCTAATCGACTCATTTCTTCACCTTTCCTTTTCATATTTTGTACTCAATTATATACAATATGTGTCTATGAAACAATAGGAAACAAGTAAATTCATCGTTTGTTTAATAACTAACAATAATAAGGTTTTTTGTAATAAAAAAAAGAAAGAAGAACACTTCTGCTCTTCTCCCATCTTCCCATTTTTTAATAGGAAACAATAATTCCACCATCACATGCATATAAACTGCTAACGCCCTTTGTATCTATAATAATAATCTCTTTTGCCTTTATTTTCTTTTCTAACATATCCTTAAACGCCTCTGCACGCTGCTTACAATTGCAGTGTGCAACTGCAAGAATTCGGTCTGATAAATCCCTTGCTGCATAGTCTTCTGCAATGGCATCTACAAGCTTTGATAATGCTTTCTTCGTTCCTCTTGCCTGACCAAGTTTCTCAATAGTACCCTCTCTTGTCCCTTCCATCACTGGTTTAATATTAAGGGCGCTGGCTAAGGTTGCACTCACTTTAGAAAGGCGGCCATTCCTCTTTAGTACATCTAATGTTTCAAGAACAAAATATGTTCTTTGCCCACTAATATACTCTTCCACCTTTTCAACAACCTCTTCAAAACCCATTCCTGTAGAAGCATACTCATAAATCTTTCTTGCAATCAAAATCTGCGTCGTCGAAGCACCTCTGGAGTTAAATACATAAATATTCTTCTTCCCGTTCTCTTCCTCATATAAATTCTTTGCTAAAACTGCACTATTATAAGAACCACTTAGCTCTGCAGACAATGTGATGACATAAATATCATCTGCCTTATCATAATTCATCTTATAACTTTCCGGCGCAGGACACGCTGACTTTACTTCACCTTTGCTCCGTGCTACTTTATCTAAAAAATCTAACTGATTAAATGTCTCATCATCAATAATCTCATATTCCTCCACCAATAAGGTCAATGGAACCCATGAATAACACCCTTTTTCAAAATCTTCCTTTGTTAAATCCGTACAACTATCACAGACAATATTAAAACTCATCCTATGTCTCCTTTATATATTTATTTATCTCCATCAGATATAGTATTCGTTACTACATATATTATCATATCCATTTACAAAAGAAAAGACAAATGCCATAATTCGTAGCATTTGTCTTAACATTCCCTTGTTACGCTTCTTTTGATTCATCTCCACCTAGGAAATATGCAACCACACAACCAACAATCAATGCAATCACACTTGTTATAATTGTAATTGCAGAAAAATCTGTAAACTTTGCTTCAAATAAAATTGCAATAGGAGACCCAACAATAAGACCAATAATACCGCAATAGGTAATGGTAGGATAATTCTCAAATAAGAACTCAATAATCTTGGCAATTCCAATAATTCCAATAAGGATTCCAATTGCCATTGGAATTAGAATATACATCCCTCTCATAATTCCAGTGATATCCATCTTGCTTAAGCTCACAGTAAACTCTGTAATGGTGTTTAATACTGGCTGATAAAATCCTAGAATTAAAAGAACCATAGAACCACTTACACCTGGAATTACCATAGTTGCTGCCGCAATCACGCCAACAAAAAACATTTGAATCACCATGACTGGATTCATATGAAGAACTACAGAACTTCCACCACTACTTCCAAGAATAGGCATCAATACAACAACGCCAAAGAAAATCAAAAATACGATTCCCTCTTTTATTCTAATGGATGTACCCTTCAAATTCTTAGTGATAATTGGAAGACTTCCAACGATTAATCCGATAAACAGTAAATTCGTCTGCATTGGATAATTGGAAAATAACCACTTAATTACAAAAGATAATCCCACAAGACCAAGCAAAGCTCCAATAAGAATTGGAATCAAAATTTCCATACTTTTCTTAAAATCACTCTTTATGTGTGTCACTGCATAGATAATCTTGTCGTAAATCCCCATAGAAACTGCCATAGTTCCACCACTAACACCAGGAATAATATTGGCAACTCCAATTAAAACGCCTCGAAATATTGACTTTAATAATTTCATTTTTACATAAACTCCTTTAAATACTGCTTCATTTCTTCATCCCACATCTGTTCTAATGTATGATCTGCCACAAAAGTTCTCCTTGATACCCCAGGGGTACATGTAAGGACTCCTCTTTGGAAATAAACATTAATAAACAATCCTGTAATGTCATCTGCATCTACTGGTATGTTATACCGCATTACAAACTCTTCAACTTTCTTTCTTGTTAACATTAAAACAAATCGAAATGATAATGGTGTTTTTTTTCCTTTAATCAAGGAAAATATTCTAGTTTTCTCACTTTTCCAGGATATATATTGATATTCTTTTATCAATTCCCATTGATCACTATCATAAAATTCTTCCTGTAACGTTCCATCAAATTCATAGGAGATGGACATAGTCAACTTTCCTTCTCGCATCAAGAACTGATCAAATAAATCTCCAACTAAAAGATTTGACATAAATGATTTAACTTGCTCGATTTCAATTGCTACCATTCCTTTTTCCTCCCCCTTGATAGACGTACAATCTATTGTACATTTAATAAGAAGAAAGTGCAAGTAAAGATTTTTACCTGCACTCTTGTGTCTTTTCTTAGTAATTATTTGAATTGTCTGTTCCGTATGAGTTGCCATATGAATTGTCATATGAACTGCCACTTGAGCTTCCACTTGAGTTATTATTAGAGTTACTGCTTGAATTACTATTTGACTCTGTATTTGAACTCGAAGTATCCTCTGACTTTTTACCCAAGGTTACAGTTAGCTTCTTTGTCTGGTAAGTTCCCTCTTGATTCTTTCGCTTTACTGTAATAGTGACCTTTGTTCCTGCTTTCTTCTTAGAAATCTTATTTTGTAATCCTTCAATACTTGAAACTGTATCTCCATTAAACTTCGTAATAATGTCTTCTGCTGCAATACCACCAGTTTTTGCAGGTGAAGCTGAAACAACTGTATTTACATAAACACCTGCAGGCATATTGTACTGACTTGCAACATCTGTAGAAACCGTTCGCCCAGTAATTCCGAGGTACGCCTGTTGGCTCTCACTAATTGCTTCTTCCTTAATTAGTTCATTAATAATCTTCTTAGCACTATTAACCGGAATTGCATATCCCATTCCTTCTACATCTTCCGATGCATATTTAACTGTGTTAATTCCAATAAGTTCTCCCTTACTATTTAGCAATGCACCACCACTGTTTCCTGGATTAATTGCTGCATCTGTCTGTAATAAAGTCATTGTACTGTCTGTCAATTGAACTTTACGATCAACAGCACTAATATATCCACCTGTTACTGACTGTCCATATCCTAAAGCATTTCCAATGGCAATTGCTCGTTCTCCAACTTTAAGTTTGCTGGAATTTCCCATAGTAATTACTTTAATCTTATTCAATGTTGATGATTTCATACTTGATAATTTCACTTGAACTACCGCTAAATCAGCATCTGTATCTGTTCCCTTTGTAGTTGCGGCAACTGTTTTTCCATCTACAAACCCAACAGAAATTGCTTTTGCTCCAGATACTACATGATTATTTGTTGCAATATAAAGATATCCACCCTTCTTTCCAACAATAATTCCTGATCCTGCACCTTCTGATTCACTACTCTGGGTCTGTCCAAAGATACCTTGTGTTGTTGATTCAAAAGTACATGTAATAGAAACAATGGCTGGCATAACATTGGATGATACACCTGTTAAATCACTAGAAGAATTGCTAGACCCACCTGTTGATGTTGTCGTTGTTGCAAGTTGAGTTCCATTGGTTCCTACCCCTGCTTTTGAAAATCCATAAAAGACTCCCTGCATAGTAAGACCTGCAATTAACCCAAATGCAACTGCACTGACTCCAATCTGCACCACCTTCCTTATAGAAAAGAGCTTCTTTTTTGGTTCCTTTCCTGAACCTCCTTGAGATTCCTCCTGTGTTTGCGTATATGTTTCGAAATCATTATTAAATTCATCCATAACTGATTCCCCTTTCTCCTGTTGTTTTTTTTTATGTTTTCATACTACCGAATATTTGTGTAAAAAATGTGTCTAAGTTGTCACAAAATTAAGAATTAAAATGTCATTGTACCTTTTCATATTTTACCTTATAATAAATAGAAAAAGAATACTCAAGGAGATTTCACATGATTAAGAAAAATCAAACTTATTTAAATCGATTGCATATCTTAATTGACGCAATTTGTATATATTTGTCAGCGTTTATTACTTATGAATTCCGTTTTGACTTAGGACAAGGTGCACGTATATCACGTATCTTTTTCTTTGTAAGCAAATACGAACAAGACTGGTCATATTATCAGCGCTTTACCCCCAGTGTTATTATTATCCTTATTTTAATATATGGTTTTTTCAGACTTTATAGTCCAAAAAGATATCAACGTGGAAGTCAGGAATTAGTAAGCTTATTCAAATCTAACTTATTAGGTCTTGGTATTTGTACATTTATTATTCTGTTTTTACAAATCCAAAACTTTCCTCGTTCCTTACTACTATTATTTTTTGCCGTCAATTTTTTTGTTGGAGAACTTTCACGATATATGATTCGTAAAATTTTGCGCTATACAAGAAAGCACGGAAAAAATTTAAAGCATGTTATCTTTGTTGGATTTAGTACCTCAGCTGCTGCTTACTTAGATCGTATCCTTTCTAATCCTCATTGGGGACTTACTGTTCATGGGATTTTTGACAATGCAGTAAGTGATGACTTTGAATATAGAGGTGTCCACAAGATTGGATCCCTTGAAGATTTGGATGACTATTTAGAAAAAACAGTATTAGATGAAGTTGCCATTACCTTAAATCTAGATGAATATGACAAATTAGAGCAGATTGTTGCCACTTGTGAAAAATCAGGAGTTCATACAAAGTTTGTCCCTGATTATTATAACTTTATTTCTACAAACCCATACACAGAAGATTTAGATGGTCTTCCTGTTATCAATATCCGTAATGTTCCACTAAGTAATTCCTTGAATCGAATTGTAAAACGTGCCATGGATATTGTTGGCTCACTTATTTTACTAATTATATTTTCACCAGTGATGCTTATCTCTGCTATTTTAGTTAAAAAAAGCTCTCCTGGACCTATTATATTTTCCCAAGAGAGAATTGGTTTATCCAATCAGCCTTTTCAAATGTATAAGTTTCGCTCCATGGGAGTGCAAGATCCAAAGAAAGAAGCCCAGGGCTGGACAACGAGCAATGATCCTCGTGTAACACCCATTGGGAAGATACTGCGAAAAACAAGTATTGATGAGCTTCCACAATTCTGGAATGTATTAAAAGGAGATATGAGTCTTGTTGGTCCACGTCCAGAAAGACCACAGTTTGTTGAAAAGTTTAAAGAAGAGATTCCACGCTACATGATTAAACATCAAGTTCGTCCTGGAATTACAGGCTGGGCACAGGTAAATGGCTTCCGTGGAGACACTTCCATTCGAGGTCGTATTGAACATGATTTATATTATATTGAAAACTGGACTCTGAGTCTTGATATTAAAATACTATTTTTAACTATTTTCAAAGGATTTATCAATAAGAATGCTTATTAGGAGGTGATTTCATGAGTCGTGAAATCAAAAAAAAGAAACCTGTATATACAAGAGTCTTAAAATTATTTAGTTTTTTATTTCTGATTTTTGCTCTGGTGCTTGTTCTCGCCTATATTGAGCTTGGCAAGATTAACACCTCACCTACAAACAGCAATAAGGTTGTAACTGTAAATGATGATTCTAATATGAAGAATTATACTAACATCGCACTTTTTGGAATTGATTCACAGTCTGGTAGCATGTCAGATCGAGGCAATCGTTCCGATTCTATTATTGTTGTAAGTATCAACAACAAGACCAAAAAAATCAAAATGTTATCCGTATATCGAGATACCTATTTAAGTATTAACGGACATTACTCAAAAGTAAATGCTGCTTATTCCTGGGGCGGTCCAGAATTGGCTATGAGTACATTGAATCGAAATTTAGATTTAAACATTACCCAATATGCCACAGTAAATTTTAAGATTTTTGCAAATATTGTAGATTCTCTTGGTGGTGTGAAACTGAATGTAAGAAGCGAGGTAATTAAAAACCTAAACGCCTACATTAAAAATATGAATCATTTAAATGGTGGTAATTCACCGAAAATCACCAATGCAGGGGTGCAGACTTTAGATGGAAATCAGGCTGTTGCTTACTCCCGGATTCGTTATACCTCTGGCGGTGACTTAATGCGTGCCAGCCGTCAAAGAGAAGTGCTTCAGGCAATCTTTTCCAAGGCAAAGACACATCCTATTAAGTTAATATCTGCTATGAACACTGTGCTTCCACAGATTAAGACAAATATGAAGCGAAACGAATTGTTTACTATGATGCTATCTGTATTCCGCTATAATATTTCGGAACAACAAGCATTTCCTTACAAACAAAGGGAAGCCAAATTATATGGAGCTGACTATGGTTTTCCAACAACTCTAAAATCAAACACAATCAAAGTTCACAAATATTTATTTGGAACTGAGAATTATCAAGTTAGCACAGAGTTGTCAAAAATCAATCAAAAAATTATAAATATTATAGGTTATTAGCAAAGGAAGAAATATTTTGGTTCTCTTGCATCATTTAAATGGCAGTAACTTGATGTAATTTGGCCTTGTCCTCCTGCGTCGGTAAAATGTATTCGTACCGATTTGTACCATATTACAAGAGATTTTTTCGAAAGGAGTATTTTATGGATGATATATTTCTATCCTGTTTAACAGCAGACACTCTCTCCTCTAAACAGGATATTCTGCTTGACCTCTTAAAACAGAGCTATGCTAGAGTTGCACTTGTCAATATTAAGGAGGAGACATTCACAGCCCTCTATGATGTGACCGGAATGATGAAAGAAGGCGTAGCATTATCGTATAATCAAGCTTTGGAGGAATTTCTAATTCAAAATATCATGGTAGAAGATCGAAATCCCGCTGAAACATCACTTTCATTAGATGCATTGAGAGAATTTTATGGCAGTGGTGCGGATAGAAAATGTTTGGAATTCCGTTCTCTCGTCAAAGAATTTGTCTATGAATGGCAGGAAATGATTTTGACCACCGCATCGACAAAACAACCTGACACCATCTACATTTTACTAAAAAACATTAATAAGAAAAAACTAATGAGCGGAATTATTGACCGCTTTATTTACCATGATTGCGATTATTTTATTTACCTTGATATAAAAAAGGACAGTTATACCATGTTTAGCCACAGTGACAGCGGCACCCCTTTGCCTCCTGTTATCTGTGATTCATACTCCACCGAAATCGTAACGTATGCCAATGACTTTGTCGTCCCTGAGGATAGAGATTACACCATATACCAAATGAGCCTAGAACAAGTATCCGCACAGCTAAACGCCCATGAAGAACATGTCTTTTATGTTGGCGTAATCGACCCGGTTCGCGGCTATACCCGTAAGTGTCTGAAGTATGTTTACTATGACAAGGAAAACCAGATGGTACTGCTGATACGTACAGATGTTACGGATCTCTATATGGAAGAGCGAGAAAAACAAAAGAGCATCTCCAATGCCTTAAGAATGGCAAAAGAAGCAAGCCATTCTAAATCTGAATTTCTTGCACAAATGAGCCATGAACTCCGTACACCTATGAATGCTATTCTTGGACTAAACGAGATTATGAAGACGAATCTCAATGATCAGGCATTCCTCTCTGACTGTATCCAGAAATCCAAGTCTGCTTCCGAGTATCTGCTCTCTCTTCTTAACGATGTACTTGATATGTCAAGTATAGAAGCCGGCAAGTTAAGCCTTGTAAAGCAGCACTTTTCGCTTTCCAAATTGATTGATGATATCAATACCCTAATACTGCCTGAAGCCGAGAAAAATGATATCACATTCAGCTTTAAAAGCCTTGGGAATCTTGATACGGAATACTATGGCGATAAAATCAGAGTGCAGCAGATATTGGTTAATTTGCTCAATAACGCAATCAAATTTACTCCAAGTTCAGGGACAGTTGAGTTGGAAGCAAATATTTCTCCCACACCTGAACAAGATTTGCTGACTTTTATAGTAAGAGACAACGGGATTGGGATTTCACCCGCCTTTATCCCTCATCTTTTTGACGCTTTTGAGCAAGAGCACAGCTCTACTACCTCTCACTACGCAGGCAGTGGTCTAGGTCTGAGCATCTCCCATCAGCTTGTCACAATGATGGGCGGCACGATCAAGGTAGAGAGTCAGCTTGATAAAGGCAGTACCTTTACTGTAAGCTTTTCTTTGCCACGCTATAACGCACAGCCGGTAAAGGCGGCATCTTCAAAGACATCCTGTACCACCACATCCCTGGCTGGCCGCAGAATACTTCTGGTGGAGGATCACCCAATGAATGCCATGATTGCCTGCACACTTCTTGAACAAAAAGGAATGCTTGTAGAAAATGCACAAAATGGAAAAGAAGGACTGGATTTCTTTAGGAACTCAGAACCAAACTACTTTGATGCCATTTTGATGGATATCCGTATGCCGGTCATGGATGGTCTGACCGCAACAAAAGAAATCAGGGCCTCACAGCATCCCCAGGCAAAAAGCATTCCGATTATCGCCATGACTGCAAATGCTTTTGCCGAAGATTTGGAGAAATCGAAGGACGCAGGTATGCAGGCCCATCTCGCCAAACCCATTCGCCCAGAACGCCTGTATGCTGCTCTGGCAAACAATATTTGTTCCTAGTACAGCGTCCTCAAAATAACTCCAGTAAGAGCGGCAGTCCTCCTACAATACCAGATAAGTCAAAGAGGAAGGCTCCATGGAATTTGAAAAATGTACAAAAAAATAATTAATTCAGTTCCCATCGTTCCTCTACTACAGGAACTCCCCAAGTTTCATTTTTTCTGGTTTCAGTTAGTCTGAAGCCAGCATTTTTGTATAAATTTCTTGCTGATTCCTGTGCACTTACTGTCCATAGAAAAACATGGGAATATTTTTTCTCTCTGCAGAATTCTAATGCCTGATTTACTAATTTCCTCCCAGCTCCCAATCCTCTTAATTCTGGTTCTACAAAGAAATATCTTAATTGTGCTGTATCATCTTGTGTATGGGTCACAGCAATACAGCCAGATGCGTTTCCATCACATTCTAAAATAAACATACAGTCCTTTTTGGGATTGAACTTTTCTACAAGTGAAATCACCCCTTGTGTAAGATAGTTTTTCCATATTTCCGTTGTAAATTTTCGCTCGGATTCATACAGTGATAACTGCCTGTCAATAACATATGCAATATCTCGTTCTTCGTATGGACGAATTTTAATTTCCATCCCTGCCTTGGAAATATATTTTTTCACAGTTCGTATCCCGTCCATCAATTTCTCACGTTCTTTCATTTCTAGCCTAAAAATCAAATCTTCTATTTGTTGATTGGAACGGTTATTAAGCTCATGAAATACATCCATCCCTTTTTTAGTCATATGTATTTCAATGGTTCGATTATCTGCATTACATATACTCCTTTGAATCAACTCCTTCTTCTCAAATTTATTGATTATCTTACTCATATAACTTCGGTCAATATCTAAAATAGAACATAGTTGATTTGCTGTACAAATATCTGTCTTACTAATCTCAAATAAAATCCTCGCTTCAGTGAGAGAATAGCCAGAATCAACAATATGTTGATCCAATATTCCTAAGATTTTTGTGTAAAAACGATTAAATCCCCTTATTTCTGTTACTATATCAATTTCTTTCACGCAATCTATTTCCTTTTTCTTCCAAGTTTTGTTTCCTTATTCAACTATTATATTTTTATTAGTGGATTTTGTCAACTAATAAAAATCTTAAAAAAATACGAACAAGAAATTTGTCTTCTTGCTCGTATTTTTAATTTATATCATTTCAGAATTTTCACAAATAAAATGATACAGAATTTGAAACATTTTCTTTGGTTCAATTGGCTTTGCAAGATGTGCATTCATACCAGCATCTAAGCTCTTTTTCACGTCCTCATCAAAAGCATTTGCCGTTATTGCAATGATTGGCACAGTTTTTGCATCTTCACGATCAGTTTCTCGAATTACTTTTGTTGCTGTAATCCCATCCATAACCGGCATACGAATGTCCATAAGAATAGCATCGTAATAATTAGGTTTCACCTTTCTAAATAAATCTACCGCCGCTTGTCCATTTTCCGCATGTTCCACAACTATACCTTTCTTTTCTAGTAACTTAGTTGCAATCTGCGTATTAAGCGGATGATCCTCACAGAGCAAAATACGTTTCCCTACAAGACAATCCTCCGTAATTTCAATTTTTAGTTCAGGAACTATCTGTTCATTTGCTATATCAAATACAAGTTCTACTATAAATTCTGAACCAATCCCTTTTTCACTTTTAACAGAAATAGTCCCGCCCATAAGCTCCACGAGATTTTTTACAATTGCGAGTCCTAACCCGGTTCCTCCGTAATTTGCA
Source organism: Anaerostipes sp. (assembly GCA_028704435.1). GTDB lineage: Bacteria > Bacillota > Clostridia > Lachnospirales > Lachnospiraceae > Anaerostipes. The sequence goes on from JAQWFL010000009.1 coordinate 29,546, forward strand.
ATTGTGGAATCATTTTCCTGCTCAAATGGTTCAAAAATTCGAGGTATAAATTCCTTGTCTATGCCTACGCCTGTATCCTTAATGACCAGCTTTGTTTTAACCTTGGTTTCGTCCAAAAATATGCATTCACCTCTAACTTCAACCGTACCATTTTCTGGTGTGAACTTAATGGCGTTGGAAACAAGGTTAAAAAATATTTGCTGCACCCGCACCTTATCTATGTACACCACAGCAGGTATCCTTGTACTTGGTACAGAAACCAGTTTTACACGTTTTTGCTCTGCATTCACTCTAACAACCTCAATAAGTTGATTGAAAAAGGTGTCAAGATTGGTTGGTTCTGGGTTCAACACAATTCTATTGCTTTCAATTTTATTCATATCTAGCGTATCATTAATAAGACTCAATAGATAATGTGCTGATTCATCAATCTTAGTTAAATTATCTGCAGCTTCAGGCAATAAGTTCTCAAAATCCAAAGTTAACTCCGTTAACCCGATGATTCCATTCATAGGAGTACGCATATCATGGCTCATTCTGGAAAGAAAATCACTTTTTGCAGTATATGCCAGCTGCAATTTTACATTCCTTTTTTTATTGCTATTACTGTAAATCGCCATCATAACCGTCAACATAACCAGTGATAAGAAGGCTACCGCCACAACAATTATAAGCATTGGATTATTGTTAATGATTTCCTTCAATCCACCGTAGTCCTTTTGAGACAGTGCTAACGATAAATGGCTATGAATATCTTTTTGAGAAGTACTTCGCACATATTTGTTAATGATAGACAACAGTTCACATTCTTCAGTATTCGGTACATAAAATCCTACTTCCCGATTATATCCAGATAAATCTAGATAAACAAGATTTCTGTGACTATTTTCTGAAGTATAATAGTCCAGAGCATATCTTGTAGCATACCCATAATCGACCTTCCCCCTATTTACTGCATCGAGGCATTCTTCTATGGTATCAAAATAACGAATTTCTTTATATTTATAGCCCACAGGATCTGGCACACCCTTTACAAGACCCAAAACACGTTGCGCTTTAGGCTTGGATTCTGCAGACTTATTAAGAAACATGGTTAAGTTTGCCTCTAGGTAAGGATCTGATAATACAAGCCCATTATCCTCGGCAAAAGTATTACTATGAGGTGGCCCCAATATAATATCATACTTGCCTGCAGAAACTTGTTTATTAATATCTTGATTTTCATCTGCCACATGATACTCAAACTTCAGACCAGACTTTTTCCCAATATCATTTAATATGGAAACTGACATTCCGCACAACTTACCATTTTTATTTACAAATGAAAATGGTGCATATTCAGGAGACAAAAGGACCTGAATCTTAGGGTTTTTAGCTACATACGCAGCCTCTGTTTCCGATAAGGAAAAATTTCCAATTGTATTAATAAAATACTTTGAACGCAGTCTGCTCTCAAAGTAAGGATCTGTAACATGGATTTTTTTAATCGCATCATCCAGTTCTTTAATTAACTCTTGGTTTTTCTTACCCGCAGCAAAGTAAAATGGACGAGGTGCAAACTGTGCAATTTGCTTTAAATCGGGAAGAAATTCTAGCGAAACCTTAAGTATAGCATCCGCACTACCATCTTTTAAAGCTTTCATCTGGTCATCTGTGGTATTACAACTAACATATTTATAGTTGAGTTTCATTTCCTTTGCATATTTATCAAACTCTGAAATGCGAGTATTGGCAGTTTTAATAACCGCAATTTTTAATGGCTTCTTCTGCATAAAGTTTGTTTCTGTTATGTCAAGATTCGTGTCTAAAACTTCCAACGTTGTATACACCATTCCATAATTATTCTTAGGATAAAGAAACATCTGTTCCAGCATTTCATTTTTCAGCATAGTGCCTATCAAATCCACTTTACCTGTCTGGATTGCTTCTAAACCCTTTAGCAATTGATCGTTTAGACTCATATTGGGATAGGTTATGTACTCAAGCTTCCAGTTTGCAAATTCCGCGACTTTGCTTAAATAATCATAAGAATAGCCGTTGAAGTTTCCGTTTTCATCTATTTCAGTCAGATATTTTTGTTCTGGATATGCTACTTTGACAACACGCTGTTTATTCCCTTTTTTCGTCTCTGCTGCAAGAGCAGGAACAGCCAGCAAGGGAAGACCTATTACAATGACCAGAAAAACAGCGACGATTCTTTTTATTTTAGTCATCGGTTTCATCCTTTCTCCTAAAAATAAAATCATACAGTGTCTGAAACATTTGCTTTGGTTCAATTGGCTTTGCAAGGTGGGCATCCATCCCTGCTGCTTTCGATTTTTGAATGTCATCATCAAATGCATTGGCGGTCATCGCAATAATTGGTATGCTTTTAGACGTTTCTTTGCTCATATGGCGAATAGCATTTGTAGCCTGTAAACCATCCATTTGAGGCATACGAATATCCATTAAAATGGCATCATAATATCCAGAAGGAGTTTTTGCATACATTTCAACTGCACGCACTCCATTTTCTGCATGCTCAACCATAAAGCCCTTACGCTCTAGAAGTCTTTTGGCAACCTCTACATTGAGAGGGTGATCTTCTACTAAGAGAACTCTCTTCCCTTCAAAGTTGAAGTCCTCCTTTATTTCCGTTTCTGTTTCTTCTTGTCTTTCATCAAATGCTTTTTCAAAAGCAGAGATAAGAGACGATTTGAACATAGGCTTGCTCATCATAAGATTTACACCTGCCAATTTTGCTTCATGTTCAATGGAGGCCCAATCATAGGCAGTCATAATAATAATGGTAACCTCTGGACCGACAATTTCACGAATACGTCTTGCAGTTTCAATACCATCCATCTCAGGCATTTTCCAGTCTATTAGAACAAGATCGAAATATTCCTTATTCTCCCATTTCTCCCTTACCATATCCACTGCTTTTCTACCGCTGTCTACCCATTCCGATTTAACACCGATTTCCTTTAAAGTAATTATCGCCTGCTGGCAAACAATAACATCATCATCAACTACAAGTGCCTTCAATTCTGCAAAATTGTAGTGATGTTTCTTGGCATACCTTGTCTTTGTTTCTTCTGTAATGCCAAGCTTGACATCCACGGTAAACTCAGAACCAGCATTTCTAATGCTGCGCACTCCAATTGTTCCATCCATCATAGCAACCAGATTTTTGCATATTGCAAGTCCTAATCCTGTCCCGCCATACATAGCAGTGGTTCCTGAATGTTCCTGCGAAAACGGTTCAAACAAATGAGGAATATATTCCTCCGCAATACCACAGCCCGTATCGTTAATAACAAATCGTATTACCGCATCGTTCTTTGTTTTTTTTATCTGGCGAACACTAATGGACACTCTCCCTTGCTCGGGTGTAAACTTAATTGCATTGGACAGTATGTTAATAATTATTTGCTGGAGCTTGATGGCGTCTCCAATATAATAATCTTCAACGCTGGAGTCTACAATATTTTCATAATCAATATTTTTTGCACCGGCTTGAGTGTAACAGATACAATTAATTCCATTTAAAAATTCATCAAATGGAATTTTTTCTTTTTTCAGAAGCACCTTCCCGCTTTCAATTCTACTCATATCCAATATATCGTTAATCAGTGAAAGCAAAAATCGAGAGGATATCCCAATTTTACTAATACAGTCCATAACTTGATCATCATCTCCAATGGATTGTGCTGCAATGGTTGACATACCAATAATCGCATTCATTGGGGTACGAATTTCATGACTCATACGTGAAAGGAAGTCGCTCTTTGCACTATTTGCCTGCTCTGCTGCAAGAAGTGCTGTTTGTAACATATTGTGTTGCTGCTTTTGCTGATTAAACAAATCTGTGACATCACTGCGTGTAATGACAACCTGCTGGCTTAGCTTATCTAGATAAGCGTACTGTAGTCTTTTTTGACGTACACTGCCATCAGAGTTTAAAATTCCACAGGTTGTAGAAAAAATGCTTTTCTCTTCAAGATTTTTTTGAATGGTTTCCGGCATCATTTCATGGTTGATACGCTCTACATCCTCCGGGATTACAATTTTATGATTGTTCCGTACAAGAGATTTCACGTAATCATCACTACTCTCCTCAGGTAATGGTCCATTCTCTGTATTTCCAAGGTACATTTTGTATCGGTTGTTTTTTAAATCCACATATGCAACATAGTTATGCTCAATTTTAGAAACGACTTGGATGATACCCTCTTTAATTTTTTCCTCATTAATGTCATAGGTATACATAAAAGACATAATGTCTTTATTTTGCTGATTTTGATATGACTTTACAGTGGTTTTGACCCAAATAATACTTCCGTCCTGTGCCCTACGCTGATACTGAAAAGAGAATTGTGTCTGACCATTTTTAAATGCTTCTAACACGCGATTACGATTGAGCATATGACGCATCTTTTCCTTTTGATCTTTTGTAAGAGCAGTTTCAGCCATGGTATCTGTTCCGCTGGTATAGGGTGATCCGTCATCTAAAACACCCACATTATCTTTTGCACTATAGGATTCAACAATATTCTGTGTTATATTGGAACGCGCCTTCGCAAGAAGGTTTTCGTGTTGAATTGCTTTGGAATATTCCAATTCTTCATTGCATCGTTGTTCTGACAACTTTACTGACGTTACATCCTTCCCCACTGCATAGGCATAAACAGGCTTTCCGTTTTTGTCAAAAACACTTGTATAATCAATGTGTTCACACCACCATCCCTTTGCATCAATGGTACGAAACCAAATATCAGCAGAACAAGTTTTAACTCCCTGCTCTAGCTTCTTGTACATTTCTTTAAAATCCTTCACAGAATCTTGACGAACAAAGCCTGATTCAATAATAGAATTAGGGATATCCGGAACTACTTCCTCATGTCCATGGCGCATTTTGGAAGCAGCCGTCTGAATGATTTCTTTCTTTTTAAGGTCGTAAGCCCAAAAAGATACATCCGAGTTCTCAGTGGCAATACGGAATTTTTCTTCACTGAGTCGTAGAGACTCTTCCATTTTTTTCTGCTTTGTAATATCCATAACCACTCCATCCATAATGGTTCTCCCGGAGTCTGTTGCAAAAATTCCACTACAAAGAATATAACGAATGTTACCTTTACCAGTAATCACGCGCATCACCCATTCTGCATAGTTTTCACCTGCAGTCAGAGTATTATTGACTGTCTCCTCCACCATGGGAAGATCATCAGGATGCACATATTCACTACAATGATTATGAATGCGGTCAGCCATGCTCTCCCTAGTATATTCATGAATATTAAATATTGGTCGTTTCCATAAAGTAAGGTGAAATATTCATCTACTACAACAGTAAAAACACCACCAAGACGTGAAGCACGATACAACTCTAACTCATGCTTGCATTCATCTTCATTCAATTGATCTGCATCTTTTAATTTATTGTCTATCATTTCGCTCATTCTCTTTCTTCCCCCCCTTATTCTCATAAATAAATGAATAAAGTGTACGGTATAGCAACTCTGGATCAATAGGTTTCGACAAATGTGCATTCATACCTACTTTTTTCGTTTTGTCCTTATCTTCTACGAAGGCATCCGCTGTCATCGCAATAATAGGAATTGATTTTGCATCAGCTTTTTCCATATTTCGAATTTGCTTTGTTGCCTCAAGACCACCCATAATAGGCATTCTTACATCCATAAGTATTGCATCATAGAAGAACGGAGTATTTTGCGAAAACTTTTGTATAGCCTCCTCACCATGAGAAGCCACTTCTACAATACATCCCTTTCGCTCAAGAAGGCGCTTTGCAACTACCACATTCATTTTATTATCTTCAACCAAAAGGAGATGTGCTCCAGATAAATCCGTACCAAAATAGCTAGATTTCTTTTCTTTCTCTGTATCCAATTTGGTAATTGGAACATAAAGGTCTACCACAAATTCCGTCCCTCTTCCAATAGCACTGCGTACACTAATAGACCCTTTCATAGCTTCAACTAGATTTTTAACGATTGTAAGTCCCAATCCTGTACCCTGCTGAATAAAATTTGTATCTCGATTCTCTTGATAAAATGGCTCGAAAAGATACTTTTGAAACTTCCTGCTCATACCTATCCCATTGTCACGAACTGTAAGTCGCATTCCGTATTTTCCATCACGATCTGGAATATGATCACACAAAAATCTAATTTTTCCGCCTTCTGGTGTAAATTTGACCGCATTGGATAACAAATTGAAAAAAATCTGGGTAAAACGCAGCTTATCCGTAAGAATACATTTAACTCTACAAGTTGACTTTATTAAAAAATCAATATGTTTTGCCTCTATCAATGGAAGAATAACCGTTTCTATATTTTTCTTAAACTCCTTCAATGTAAACGGTTCTTCATATAATTTGATTTTTCCGCTCTCGATTTTACTCAAATCAAGGATATCGTTAATAAGTCCTAATAAAAAATGGCTAGAAGAATCAATATTGCTTAGATACTCAGCAGTCTTAGGGGGATTGTTTTCATCCCTGGCAAGTTCAGTCATACCAATAATTGCATTCATTGGTGTGCGGATATCATGACTCATACGTGCTAAAAAGTCTGATTTTGCAAGATTTGCTTGTTTTGCGGAGATCAAGGCCTTCTCTAGTTCTTTTTGATGCCGTATTTGCTCGTTGTATACACTGGTTACATCAATTCTAGTCATAAGATATACACTTCTATCCTTGTTAATTAAAGTAAGCTGCAACTGTTTCCGACGAATGTGACCATATTTATCCCGCATATTAAAATCAAACTTATGTACTTTTCCATTGGCAATATTTTTAAGAACATTAGAGATTCGGCACTCTTCAACAACCCGTTCAACATCTTCTTCACAGACAACCTGCCTAATTAACATTTCGTTTCGTTTTTCAAATACATGATTTTCTGTAAAAAGCCTTTCCCCTGAGTTAACTGTATAATCAACTGCCTTATCACGTGCGCCATCCACTACAACAAAAAAATCATAATCCGTTTTAGCAATGGTTTTCATAATGGATTTCAGTACATTTTCATCCGTAGTATCATTAGCTACAACAAACGCATAGATATCTTTTGTTTCTGGATTTTTCATCAGATGGACATTATATTCAATCCAATAAACTTTACTCGTATCAAAAACACGAGTAAATTCCATGGAAACACAATAATCCCCACGATTAAAATAATTAAGTAGAGACTGGCGATTAAACATAGATTTGTATTCTTCTTTGTTTCTTTCACCGAGAATATAATCCACAGTTTTAGAGAAATACAAATCTGCATCATTACTATCTATCAATTCAGTTAACACACGAAACTGACTTTCTCCCTCAACAATCTTATTTTGCGTCAAATTAATTTTCAAGGAGTCAATAATGGTTCGCTGTAAAGTGGAATGGTAAGACATTTCCTCATCAAACTTTCGGACCGCCTCTTTTTCACGGGTCACATCTCTGCCAGCCCCAAATGCCTTGACAGGCATACCGTTTTCATCAAATACTGTTGTATAAATAACACGCTCACACCACCAGCCTGCTTCGTCTGTTGTTTTATACCAGATATCTTCAATTACTTCCTTTTCACCTTTTTGTAGTCGTTCAAAGATACTATAAAATGTTTGAAGACTATCCTCCCTAACATATCCATTTTCTACTGTTGATTGAATATAGTTTTCAATGGCAAAACAATTCTGCTTAATTCTTGCAGAATTCGATATAACTGTAAGCACATCCCTTTGAATGTCGTATTCCCATACGTTAATTCCTGAACTTTTGATTGCCACCTGATAACGCAATTGCTGTTCTTTCTGATCTTCTTCGATATTTTTCATTTTATCAATATCGGTATATACAGCATAGAAACTAGGCTTTCCACATTCACTGCTTAAATAGGTGCCGCGAAGATTAATCCAGCGAGGCTTTCCGCTTTTTGTGTTAATACGATATGTTAAATCTAAATTGGAATGATTTTTTATCGCATTTTTCAAGGTTTCTTCCAGCAAAGAAACATCCTCTTTATACGTAAGAGCACTGGCATTATTACGGCAAATTCGTTCACGTTCTTCTCTTGAATGACCTGACAATTCACATAATCCATCACTGTAAAACATGGTCTTTATCTGATCATCATCAATTTCATACAATGCAATACCACCAGGTACCGTATTGACTAAGGTACGATAACTGTTGAGAGCCTCTTCTTCACTTTTCATCAACTGCTGCATTTCATTTTTCGCTTGAATCAGCTGCTCTTGCACTTTTCGCTCTTTGGTAACATCAGTATAACTAACATAACAAAGCTTTGTACCATCTGGCTGGTCTATGACAATCCCGTTGAGATAAATCCAGATATATTCCTTTTTGTAGTCATTCATCACACGATATGTATGGCTTATCGGTGTGGATGTTTGAATTGCAACGTTTATCTTCGCCTGAAGCTCGTCAACATCGTCTGGATGTACATTTAGGTAGCTCGTTTTTCGCTTTACAGATGCTATATTTTCATAGGAATATCCAAATATTTCGTAGAAAGCTTGATTATGAACAAGAGGACGGATTCCCTTTTGATTCACAACATACAAACACATACCACCCGGCACATGCTCAATTACAGAGGAAAGCTGCGTCATTAATTCCTTGTTTTTCTTCTCTACTTTCCTGCGTTGTGTCACATCTTTAATGTATTCAACATGGGCTTCAATTCCATTCCAGTCAGTTAATTTTCCCCTTAGCTGATAAGTTCTTCCATTCAAAGGATATGGAAAGTCTCTATCAATAAATTCATCATAATGCATGGAATGGATTTTGCAGAATTTACAAGGAGCTGTGCGATTAAACATAAATTCATAGCACTTCTCCCCAGGGATAATTTGACGTTCTCTCCCCATCAACTGGACACCCTTTTGGTTAATATACAAGAGTTCATAATTGGTGATATCACTAACGTAGATTGCACTTTCAGATTCATTCACCAGATTAGCATACAGCTGTGTCATTTTAGAAGATCTTTGATAAACAGCATGAACAAGGAATCCTTCATCATCTGCCTCCATTATAATAGCATTCAAATTAACCCAGACAAGTCCGCCATTTTTAAGGCAAATGCGATAGGCTATATCAATAGGCTTGCCGTTTTTTATAGCGTCTGTTGCCATTGCAAGTACACGATCGCGATCTTCTCCATATATAATTTTTGACACATCCTCATTGGTATATGCTGCATATTCCTCTCTCGTGTATCCACTTAAGGCGGCCACACCATCTGAAAAATACAAAGTCTCAAAACGATTGGTCCAGCGATAAATTGCAATACCACCAGGAATACTGTTAATTAGATTATCCGCTTCCATCTTAGCTTTTTGAAGTGCTTCATTTAACTTTTGCTCTTTTTCCAGTGCAAAACGACCTAGCACATTTTCGATACGTGCTTTGATTACTCGGTTATCAGTTGGCTTTGAAATAAAATCTGCTGCTCCGTTTTCCAAAGCTTCTAGCTGGTAGCTTTCCTCAGCAGTTACCGCAATAATTGGGATAGAACTATACGCACTATCTTTCATCCATTTAAGCACCTCAATCCCATCCATTACTGGCATAATAATATCCAGTAAAATCACTGAAATATCCTTGCTGTGCTTGTGGACGATATCTATCGTTTCTTTTCCATTCTTAGCATACAAAATATTGTATTCATCTGAAAAAGCAGCGGTCATCGCTGCTCTGTTTACATCAATGTCATCGACAATAAGCATGGTTAATTTAGTATCCATATAACTACCCCTTATCTTTAGTTACTTTGATAATCTGTTCGACCCCTTAAGCTAATATTTCTTCTTAAAATTATATAACTATACATCATTTATAATATGTGTTTTTTTGACAAAAGTCAATTTATTTCACCCTTTTCCTTCTTTAATAAATTCATAAAAAAATTAATGCAGAGCTTTGAAAGACTCTGCATTAATTTTAAGAATATTTATAATAATTTATAAGCTAAACAAATCATTGAATGCCTCGCTCATTGTGGGATGCGTAAATATTTGGTCTCTAAGGACAGTGTAATCTCCATCCATATCCATTGCCAATTTTATGATGTTAATCATCTCATAGGATTCCTCACAAAGAAGCATGGCTCCCAATATTTTATTTGTTTTTTGATCTACAACTGTCTTTAATAATCCCTTTGTATTTTGCAGCACTTGAGCCTTAGGAATCATTGCAGCTGGCATCTTCATAATTTTCACCTCATAGCCTGCTTTTCTTGCCTCTGTTTCATTTAAACCAACGCGTGCATATGCAGGTGTAAGAAATACGCTATAAGGAACATTCCTTCGTTTCTCTAGTGTATAGTTTCCTCCCTGTAACTGTGACCAAATAATTCGATAATCATCCAATGAAGTATAAGTGAATTGAAGTCCACCAGTTACATCTCCCATAGCAAAAATATGAGGAATATTTGTCTGCATCTTTTCATTAATCTGAATTGCTCCTCGCTTAGTCAATTCAATTCCTGCCTTTTCAACATGAAGTCCTTCCGTATTTGCCTTTCTTCCAGTGGCAATCAGCACTGCTTCTGCCTGTTGATGATATACTTTTCCTTGCTTGCTATATTGAACAACTGCCTGATTCTCTTCTGCAATAACTTTTTCTATGGAAACACCTAGTATGAACTGTACTCCTTTTGCTTCTAATATCTCTTTGATTGCCTCTGCAATATCTCTGTCTTCTCTGCCAACAAACGTTTCTCCATCCTGAAAAACGGTTACTTTTGCTCCGAATTCTGCATACATAGATGCAAATTCAAGTCCAATATAGCCACCGCCTATAATTGATAGATGCTCTGGAAGTTCTTCTAAACTCATCAACGTTTCGCTGTTGTATACAAAAGGATTTTCTTGTATTCCTTCTATTTTGGGTTGTATCTGTGTCCCACCTGTATTTATATAAATCGTGTCACCTTCCAGTATCTTCTTACCTGTTATGCTTAAAACTTCGATTTGATGTTCTGATAAAAAGCTTGCCTTTCCATTTATAATCGTGACTTCTGGTAATTGATTTAATTTTGCATAATTCTTTTCTCTTAAACCTTCTACCAATTGTTTCTTTTCCTGAACTGCCTTTTTATACCACTCATATTTCTCTTGAAATGTTTGCAAATTCTTTGCTTTTCCTATAATTCCATGATGTACAAGTGATTTCGAAGGGATACATCCCACATTTATACATGTCCCTCCATACATCTTATCTGATTTCTCTATGAGTGCTACCTTTTTTCCTACAGATGCCAGTTTTCCTGCCAGTGTTTTTCCACCTTTTCCAAATCCTATAATGATTGCATCGTATTTTTCCATTTCATTGTCCTCCTTTATCCAAATATCCGTTGATCAATATCCTTAATCTTAGTTTGTTTCAGTTGCTCCTTACACGCTAGATTCATTTGTTCGTAGATGTCATCCATAATTGCTGCCATTCCAGAAGCCACTTGACACTCCATATCAATACTTCCAGATTTCCAGTTCACAGATACGGGTGGTTCCCTAAGAGCCTCTAATATCTGACATAATGTTGTTTCCTCTGCCTGTTGGGGTAAATAATATCCACCCTCTAGTCCTTCTTTGGTCAATACCAAATCCGCTTTTTTTAACTTTGCAAGTACCTTGCGGATTCTTGCTGCATTGGTACATACATTAGCAGCAATCTCCTCACTGGACAGCATAGACTGCTTATGATTCAGATACACCACTGCATGCACTGCAATTGTAAATTCTCCCGTCATGGTTCCCATTTCCTTTCTTTTCTAATTCTTTAGCGTATTTGTTTCTGCCACGTTGTAGTAACTTTACATCTGTATATCTATTTGTTACAGTTATTACTGTAACTATATCGTGTACAGTTGTATTTGTCAATCTTTTTTATTAGTTAATTTAATTATCAAAATATGGTGGTAAATATCTGAAACAAAATTCAAAAAAAATAAAGAGCTATGAAACTGCTCTTTATTCTTTGATTATATTTTAAATTTCTTTTGATCTTATTTTATCCATATACATCTTTAAATCAACATCCTTTAAACAATCTGTTATATTCTCATGGATACTTGAGTTACAATCCACATAAGCATTTGCAATGTAGCAATGTACAGGATACTCTCCTTTTATCTTTGTTAATTCTTCCAGCATTTCATTTCTAGCCTGCTCCAGCCTCTCACATGTACAATCCTGTACAATGACTACAAACTCGTCACCACCAATACGATAGGTCCTTCCATACTTCCCATATGTATTTTGGATAATATTTGCACAGTCTTTTAAATATTTATCGCCTATTGAATGCCCTAAGGTATCATTTACCTTCTTCAAATCATTCACATCACACTCAACCAAATATAAGCCTTTCCTTGGTTGAATCCTTGTCAAATCCAACTCAAAAATTGTTCGGTTCCATACTCCTGTAACTGCATCGTATTTAAATTGTAATTCTCGTAAGAACACATAATAAAGCAATTCCATAGATGCTACCCCTGCCCAGATAATTAGTATTTTGGGAATCAATATCTGTATTCCTATCGTTGCCATGGTAACTATAAGCATGGCTCTTAAATATCTCCGCTCATGATTATCATACTCTTTTGCAAGTTCTGTATGTGCATATAACAATATTCCAAGTCCATATATACTAATCAATGTATTTGCCAGAAAATAATTTCCTCTATGATAAAACCCTTGTGCATCAATGTAAAATATCCAACCTGTCCAAATGCTGCAAATACACAATAACACTCCTATTCCAACGGGAATCAATATCCATTTTTTATTACGTTCTACCTTGTCACTGTACAAAATTCCTGCTGCTACTGGCAATAAAAAAGTAATGGAAAACCCAAAGATATTTACAATATAAGAAAGGATTCTAGTTTCAGGCACCCCATAGGTGTGCAACACTACTGATCCTATTTCCAATAGAATAACAAACAATGTAAGATACGCTACCATCAAATATTGCTTTGTCTTTTTCGTTGATAATATTTCATTTTGTTTTAAAAGAAATATTATAAAGCACAATTCAATAATGCCTAATAAATCTCCACTAATAGATATCAAAATCTGATTCATACAGTTCCCCACACATCTTAATTTTCTGTCGTATTTTTTAACATTATATCAAAGTCAATCACACGTTGTCTATCAATTTTCATTATTTCTTCACCAGAAATCATATTTGAATTAAACACCAAATCAAAGTCTTGGTTTTTAGGTTTATATTGATTAACACCATATGCAACACTATTTTCTGGAATATCAATGGTAATAATTGCACCTGCTCCTATAACTGTATTTTTACCAATCACAACAGTAATTCTTCAAAAGTTCTATTCTCCATAATTCTCCTTATCATTCATAGTTATCTAATATTGGCTCACTGTTCAATTTTATAATGCTTACCCATCATTATCTGTTCAATAATATCCGTTAATTCTTCTACTGAAATTCGATTTTCATCATATATCCAGAATATAATAATCTGTGTCAATGCACCACTTAAAAAAGCTGCACCATATGGATTCTTATATGTTTTTGCATGTAAACTTGCCACCTCATTGATTTCATTTGCAATTGCCTGATGCAACAAGAATTCCATATGATTCTCGGCAATAATTCGAAGCAAATTCTCATGTGTATCTATATAATTTGAGAAACTTTCCACGAAATTGTGCACTTTGATTTCTCCACAAAAATTTGTTTCGTCAAAGTATTCCTTTGCTGAACTCTCGAGATAATATAAAAGAACTTCATCTTTATCTTTGAACAAATTATAAAATGTGTGTCTGGATAAGTCTGCTTCCTTACAAAGCATACGCACAATAATATCCTTATACCCCATTGTTTTCATAAGACGAAGCAGCGCTTGGGCAAACCAGTTCATAGATTCGATTGCTATTGGGTTTTCTCCTTTGTACATTGACATTTACCTCCAGTTTGTACATGTTCCCTTCAAAACATTGACGTATGTATAGGTTTCAAACAAAAAACTTATGGAATGCCACTTTTTGCATTAGGTCTTAACATTGCCTGGGAGGTCATTTATACAGTACAGGGACTTGCAAACCCTAGCATACAGACTCCTGTGAACTTTATCTGGGCTGGATGTGACCTGGTGATTGTTTGCACCTACTTCAAATATGGGAGAAAACATTTCCCTGAAAATGCAAAAGCATATTTTGCACAAAATGTTACCATGTCTATTTTGTTTCTTGTTATGCTTTATAGAAGGAATTCTTCAGAAGGACAGTCTATGATTATCGCAGTGGCAAAATGGCTAGGAACTTTAGCACCTACGCTTCTTATGGGTATCTATCGTGAATTCAATGTCTATATTGTAATGACTGGTATCATTTGCAGTGTGTGGGATTTACTTTATATCTACTTATTGAATAAGAAAATACAGGAAGAAAAAAACGTCGCTCTTAAATAAAGCCACGTTTTTTCTGATTATTTTCTTGTGTCTCCTTCATCAGTTTTAAAATATTCCTTATGAAGCATATGCGCTGAATAAACATTTGTCTGGTAATTCGGTCACTGCCATTCGAGCAGCAAGCGTAGAAAAAGTTCTGGAAAGTCTATATAGGCATTCTGCACAGATTTTACAAAGTCAATTACATCCATTCAATGATATCCTCTCATATGTCCATATATGACTGTAACAGTGGGGTATTTTGTGTTAGCTTCCATAAGCAATTTAATGCCGTCTGAATATTCTTATCTCATAAGCTTTTTGCATACGCCAACAAACGCTCGTACTGCTTTTCATTCTGCTTTGCAATACCTTCTAGGACAATCGTATCAACTTCATCATTTAAGACGTGTATTTTCCTATGACAATTGGGACATATTGCGACAACATTATCCATAGCATCTTTCCCACCATCGGCCAACCGCTTTACGTGGTGTTCCTCTAAATATGGTTTATTACTGGCCTCATAAAACGGCGCATCTTCACCACACATCTGACATTTCCCATCTGCTATTTGCTTAACCATCTCTTTTATATATGGACTTCGATAATAGACTACAGACTCTGTCTTTTGTGAACCTTTAGGTTTACTATCTGCAACCTGTTTTGCTAATTTTTCAGGAGACATTTGTTTTGCAGCAATTTCCTCTATATCCATTTCAACTTCCAGTTCTGTTTTCTTTGAATTCTCGCCGAAATTAAGCAATTCTATTACTCTTTGTTTATCCAAAACATTATTCTGTGCCAACGCTGTTTGCTGAATGATATACTGATACATTTCCTTATTTGCTTCAAATAAATAACCAGTATTACCTCTACCAATTCTATTAAATGGTGCATCTGTTTTTGGTTGTAATTCCAACAGTTTATCCATTATATCTGATGTAATAATTTGCTCTAAAAACGGAATATATTGTGTATCCACACGCCAACCCTCATGCTGCCATTCTTCTGATAATTCTGTTGGTTTGTTTGCAGCATATACATCCTTTTGAGCAATACTCACTGCCATTATCTTTTTTTGAAAACTATGAATAATGATATCTCCACGCTTCACTGATTTCATTTTCTCCCAATGTGAAACTCTCTTTCCACCTCTTCCAGACTGTGGTGCCCACAGGTATCCACCTCTGTATTCTTCATCATAACTTTTATTTTGAAACACAAAAAAGTAATTCATAATTTTTTCACTCCTTCCATTTAAACAGTAATCTCCCATTAATATTACCCAGTTTCTAAACAAAAGCTATTATTACTTTGTTTCATCAATATATCTTTTAATTACTGCAAAATCTCTATTTGTAGGCATGACTCTCGCGCTTGTCTGTGAAAACAAAATTTCCAGCAAACTGTTCCCTAATTGCCTACGGGAATCTATCCAAAAATGCACGCCCATTTTCCGGGATTGTTAAGTCTTGGGGCCGAGCAAACACACGGTCTCAACATGGCACGAGAACCTCAGATGAATGTCAGATTATCTGGTTTTCACTTTTTGGATCTGTCCGATTGCGGAAACATATCTACCGGTTTTTACGTTACAGGAAACATATCCATTGCTGATATTGTGTGAACGGGGAGAATGGTACATTCTCACTGCTTCCTATATAATACCGTCTGTTGCGACCTTACCCACTCAAAAGAGTTGAGTGGTGATAGCGAATATTAGCCTTACTGCTTCAGCCCAGAAGATTACCGCCTCAACCCTCTATACCGAGTGGTTATTGCAAAAGCTACTCCACTGATTTCATCAGCATCAATTGTCAAGTATTTCTTTATAACTGAAACTTCCATTTATTCTTCGTGGACTTCCCAATATCCATATCGCTTGCCGCCTTTGCGTTCTATAACACCCTTTTCACGCAAGTTTTTAACTATACGTTCAATAGTACGCTTCGTAACATTCAGCGTCTCTGCGATTTCTGCCATCGTATGTTTAGGATTTTCTGAAATCATTCTTATGATTTCTTTTTCCAAACCGACATCTAAACCGACATCATGTCGGTTTGGCATTTTGGAATCTGGTACTTTGGCACTTTGGAGTGCAGAGAATTTCACCATGATATCTTCGCCATGAACGATGTACTCCGGGTCTTCGCTGCCAAGATTCTTACAGGCATCTCTAATCTTCTGAATACCACGTCCCCAGCTTTCAATATATCCGGCACGATAGAACACTCGTGCAATATCCGGATTGTACGGTTTCGATGCATGAGAGCCAAGAAGAGTCTCTGCAGTCCACCCAAACGGCAGCATACTGCAGTTACTGACGAACATGGCATCGTCCTCAATACGAATCTGCACAGGAACATTGTCTGCCCAATTGCAATGAATCAATGAATTAAAAACGGCTTCTCTCACAGCATCACGTGCAAACGGATAAGTTTCCACTCGTGTTTCCTTATGGTACGTAATGGCTGCTTTCAGATACTTCAAGTATATCAAATCAATCACTCGGTCTGCCATAATAAGCAAAGAACCATGTACTTCATCCTGATACAATAATTCACTGCCTTCAAATTTTCCAATTTTTACATAGCAGCCACCAATAACTTGTTCTGGATTTTATTAGGGATGTCCTCCAGTAGTTTCTTGGAATTTTTCACTCCAACAATCGTTCCGTCATCCCGTGTTCCAATATATATTTTTCCGCCCTGTGCGTTTGCAAAGCCACATATCCATTTCAGATATTCATCACGCCAAGACTCTTTCCATTCTATATTTTGACTTTCTGCCATGTCAGAGCCTCCTTTCCCTCCGCAATGCGAAGTGCCTTATTTACTTAAAACGAACGCACTGCGCACGTTTTTTATATTATAATATTATCTACCCTGTGGCTAATTTTACTCAACTGAATTACTATTCTGTTTTCCTTAATCAGAGATATTTAATAGCTGTATCATTCTATCTATTATCGGCTGTACCTGCCCAGCTCGGCATCTTTTCTCGAAGGAACCATTGGAAAATTGGTCTTCCCGGAGCAACATAGTAAGCAATGCAGTGTAAAGTTCGTAGTCTGCTTCTGGTAGTCGCTTCAATTCCTTCTCACTATCTATCAGGTGCGTGACCATATAATCACTATAATTTTCTCTTAAGTCGTGTAGTTCTTCCAGTGCTTTGTAGTAAATTTCTTCCTGAAAATTGTGGCTTGTATCCAACTGCTGGAGAATCTTTTCTTTTAACTATTTATCATAATTTTTCACTTAGCTCATCGTAATATTTCAAAATCAAGTCTACCAGCTCCGTACCGTTGATGCCACGGATGATTGGTGTGTTGTCTAAGTATTTTTGAGCATTCTTCGTATAATTAGAAAGCGACACAAACAGACCATAATCGCCCTCACGCATAGCACCCTGAATGGTGGTTTCCTTAATATCGCCATCCTGACTCTTCACCTGAACAAGAATACGAGGAGGCAGCTCATCCTTATATGCTGTGATGTCAATTCCACTGTCGCCTTTTCTTTCTCATATAGACACACTGAATATTCCCTCTTCGGCACATCCACTTTATTCGATGCTTCATGCATAGGCGATCCATGTTTCCGCTTCTCTTTCACATAGTCCTTAATTTTCTGATAAGTGGCTTTCTCTATCACATCTGCCATACCCACATTCATTTCAATGTCGATTCTCTCAACACCTTTTTCACGGGTTAAGAGCACAACTGTCTCGACATGGCTCTAGAGGACCAGAAGTACGTCATAGCCCCTCGTCCATATGCGAGAACATATCCACTACATTATAGCTGAAAAGTCGCGGTTTCTCAATAATCAAATAAGCACATGACACGTTTAAATGTCATGCGCTTATTTGATTATATTATTTATTGGCACAATTCTGTTTGAATCAATACCAATCATGTTTTTCATTTCGGTCAAGTGCTTTGATTTGCAGCATTTCCTCATCGGTCAACTCAAAATTATATAATTCCATATTCTCTTGAATGTGTTCAGGGTTGCTCGAACCCGGAATAACTACCACACTCTTTTGCAGATTCCAACGCAGAATCACCTGTGCAGGAGATACTTCATGTGCCTGTGCAATGGCAGAAATCACTTTATTACCAAGGAGTTCAGCCGTATGCCCTCTGCCACCCAGTGGATACCAGCCCTGTACAACAATTCCCAACTCCTGAATATATGGGATTACATCATTCTCTTGATAGTAAGGATGTATTTCATTTTGCACTAACGCAGGAGTAATTGTAACCTGCGGTAAAAATTCTTTCAACTCTTTCACATACCAATTGGAAAGACCTATGGAACGAATTTGTCCTTCCTCCACAAATTTTTCCATTGCTTTATATGCTTTTACATCGTTTGTATCGGGGTGGTGAAGCAGAATCATATCTACATAGCCAATATTCAGCCTATCTATACAAGCCTGAATGGACTTCTCTGGATTTTTCATTTCATTCCCTGGATAGGTTTTGGTAATCACAAATATTTCTTCCCGCTTGATTCCAA
This sequence comes from Anaerostipes sp., assembly GCA_028704435.1. Lineage (GTDB taxonomy): Bacteria > Bacillota > Clostridia > Lachnospirales > Lachnospiraceae > Anaerostipes. Next base: position 48,518 of record JAQWFL010000009.1, read on the forward strand.
GTTCATCTATTGCTTCCCGAATTGCTTTACCAACTTCTTTTTCATTTCCATAAGCAGACGCAGTATCAATTAGGCGGACACCTCTTCGCAATGCCTTCTTTACAGAATTAATGCACTCATCTCCATGCAGACTGTATGTGCCAAGTCCATTAATAGGCATTTCATAACCACTGTTCAGTGTAACCGTATGGGTTTCAAAATTAAATTTTCTTATTTTCTCTGCACTTGTCGGTGTAATCTTCATTTCATTAAGCCACACTTCCACATCCTCCTTCGTATAATCAGCACTAAATCGTCTGCCCTCCATCCACTCTGCATCTTTCTCCAGTAGATGGAGATTATCAGCACTGGAACCTATTCCGCTGCTGTGAGAAGTACAAAATGGTAAAATGGTCTTTCCTGTGAAATCATAACTTTCTAAGAATGTGCTGATAATTCTAGGTGCTTGTCCATGCCAAATGGGATATCCAACCAACACGGTATCATACTGAGTCATATCCAAGGCATCTCCTGCAATAGCGGGTCGTGCATCAGGGTTATCCTGCTCCTGATCAGCTCGTCCATTTGTATAGTATGCTAAATCAGCTTCTGTATATGGGTCTTCCGGTACGATTTCATAAACATCCGCCTTTAAAATATCAGCAGCTTTTTCTGCTACGCTTTTTGTTGTTCCAGTATTGGAAAAGTACGCAACTAAAATTTTTCCTTTTGCTGTTTCTGTATTCACTGATGCATCCTCACTTAAAGAAGTGCCTGCTCTACATCCGGACAGCAAACAAACTATACGTCGCGTAGTCATCTGGAAGAATATGCTCGATGTCATATGAGGTCTTCGGATTTCTATCAATGTAGGCACTAAACTGAGATGCATATCCCATTTCCAGATTTACAAAATCAGTCAGGCGTGCCAACATGTGAAGCATGTATCTTCCTGTGAACTGGTTGAGTTCAAAGTCCTTTATGGAATCCAGTTTCTCGTTCATTCTCTCCAGATGTGCCGTCAGCGTGATACCGACAGTCTTTACATCCTGGTTTCTGATTTGGCACATCACTTTGAAGAGCATCTGCTTGTTTGTATTCCAGTTGATCTTCTTGTAATTGAAAATACGTGTAGAAGCAAAAATATCAATGAACGTAGAAATGAGCTTGATTTTCTGGTCTATAACCGCAGGAGCATCATCCACTCGAACCGCCGACATAATCACATAGTTCTGGTATGTGATGTCCCTATGCGCATTGTAGAAAACAGCTTCATAACCGCTTGTTACTGTCTCGGAGTATTTCTTAATTCGGAGATAAAGCTTTGTCATCAATGACATTTCTACTGTAACCAAGTCCTTATACTGCAACGGACTAACCAGTTGCATTTCACTCTTTGCATTCTGACGGACCCAGGTGTGGAACTTCTCACCAAGACGTTCAAAGTCACGATCCTCAGCGCCCTTCTTCGTTTCACGAATAGACTGAGCGTACTTTGCACGAAACCATGCAGATATAAAATCCACATCCTCTGCTTTTACTGTTCCGCTACTTGATGCGCCAAAGGCTGTTTTTATATCATTGATGTTTCGTTGCCACTCTTTATTTACCAGGTCTCGTTCTCTCTCATCCACCTGCTGAATAATAAAAACTTTCAGCATTTCAGCACTATTCAGGCTTAGACCACGGTCGTTCATGGTAAGGAAAATAGTATGTGCTTCATCTTCTGACGGAGTATCAATCTCCAATAGCAGCACTTTTCTAATGAGCCAATAGATGAAATACGGAAGCGCTTCACCTTTCAGTTCATCTGGGAACAGGTCCTCAATATCCACATATCGGACAACGAGGTTCTGGGTGCTTTCATTTGCAGCAACATGTGCAGTGTTTTCATTCCATAGCGCGCGCATGCAATCGTTTCGTTCAGGCACATCCAGATTAAATGACATCGTTCCAAAATCATCCTTATAAACAAGGTTGTCAAAGGAAACCGGCAGGAAAGGAACCCCCGTTGTATGCTGCTGAAGATTTCTTAAATAAATCAACAGCAGAGTAAGGGATGTGATTCGCTGCTGACCGTCAATAACCTGACGAGGCGCAGTCCCGGTGCAAATGATGCTTCCCATATAATAGTAGCCATAATTCTGAACCTCTGAAGGCGAGTTATGGTTATCCGGGTCATAGTATTCCCGGAAGGTATCATAGAAATCAGAAATCATCTGATCAATCTGAGTGCGCCCCAGCGGTATTCTCTTTGATAATAATCCACTTCGAAGCGGCCCCTGGTAAGGATCGTTTCAAGTGTGTCAGTTTTATCTATCTTCTGCATATGTGTCACCTCTGGTTTTCAGCGTCAGTCTGGCATTTAACCGCCGACACCGATTTTCTAAATTATTCGTCCACCTTTGTAAAACTCACTAAAATTGTAATTCTGTTCATTATTGTTTTTTATTTACAACGGAGGTCGGTGAATCAAATGATCCTTTGACTGTTCCTTCAATTCATCATAAATATCACCGTAATCAGTAGTCCACTTCAAATGAAGAAGCATATCATAAACTTCATTATCATCACTAACCTTACTCTTTGATTCCAGTTTCAGAGAAAGATCCGCTAGACCGAGCATGTGATTACTTACTCTGAATGGAATATGTATTCCTAAACATGCCGATATAACATTTGACTTGGTGAGATTTTCACCCTTCTTCATATTACTTATGGTTCTGTTATCTAAACCTGTCATACTTCTCAACAGCCTTGCTGAATAATTACAGATATGTTTATCCATTAAAATATCTAGCGCCAGTCCAAATTCCTCACCATCGATTGCATTCAACATTTCCTTAGACATTTCATTTACTAGACCATATTGTGAAAGCAAGTCCTCCGTAATGAAATCATTATAATTAAAAGCTTCATCAGCCTTTGATTTTGGAAGCTTTATATAATGAAGTGTTTGATCATTTTCATCCACAATAAATTGTAAGAAACATTCCTCTTCATGGGCCTTTGCAAATTCAGTCAATCTAATTTTTCCGTCATCAGTACGTTCCATACATTCTGATGTAGCAACGCAAAGTTTATCTTCCACATACGCAAAGCATTCTGAATCAATGACACTTTTTACAGCCTTGCTTTCTGAATACCAATTTTCTAAAGTCTTATAGCTGACAGAAGTTTTCACCTCTCTTCCGGCATAGTCTTCATCTGTAAGCTTGACCACCACAACCTTTGGTTTATCATTCTTACTAACATTATCTGCAGTACTGCTGACAGATTGTTCTATCTCAATCACATATAAATATGGATCTTGTCCACCAGAAAAAATAAAATCACGTAGATAATTTTCGCTATAGATTGGCAAACGTAACGGAACATACTCATCTTTAAATACATGTTTAAAGAAGCTTTCTGCCTGTGTTTTGTTTACTGATTTTTTTAATTCAGTAAATGTACCTCTGTCGTCAATATTACTTGGAGTAGCATGACGATCCAATAATTCTTTAAGCAATTCATAATAACAACCAAGGCGTCTAACAACTCGATTTATCCTTGCACGCTCATCAGCTTTCATATAATCGGTAATGTAGTCTCTAAAAGTTTTCCCTGGAACTAATTTAGCTTGGCCACTTTCTACCGCATGTATAAACCTTTCAGCATATCGCTGTTCTTCTTGTGAAAGCATTGAAAATGATCTATGCAGCTCTTTTAATGAAGCATCAACGACTCCAGGATCACTGTCGCCCTGAATCAACTTGACATACTTATCAAAATTAGAGTTCATGTAATTTGCATCAATTTTACCAGTATCATATTCCGTAATATGAACATCAATTTCATAAGGAGCCTCTCCACCGGCTCCACCTCCGCCACCACGAGATATTTCTTTATATCTTGCTAACAAGGTCAGATATGTCTGTTCATCCAGCAACATTTTAATAGCATTTTCGTTTTGATCTTCATCTGGATATGAATTCTTATTCCAGGTAAATCCTTGAATAACAGCTGCTTCTAGATGATCAACAAACTTATTAAATTCTTTTGCAAATTTTCCAATTGCTGCTGTATCAGTAGGTAGTTTTTCAAAGTTAGCAATTCCTGAATTTTTGAATATTTGCTCAATACTTTGAAAAAGCGTATTCATGTTTCTTAGATTGTTTGGTAATTTATCCACAAACAGTCCTGTAGGAACATCTCCTGAATATGCCTTAACCGCTGCCTCAATATTCTTCTCCATCGTATTTGGTCTACGATAGTATTTGATGATTCCAAAAGGCTTCTCTGCCATGTTGTAAAGTCTATTTGTACGTGAAAAAGCCTGGATAAGATTCTCATACTCCATCATCTTATCTAGATACAGCGTATTTACATACTTGGAATCGAATCCTGTTAGCATCTGATTAACCACGATAAGGATATCAATCTGTTCGTCTTTACCAATACTGTCGAATGGTTTTTTATGACCCAATCTCAGACTGACTTCTTTACGGAATTTATCATACGTAGGAATGGTATACTTCTGATTAAAATGTTTATAGTAAGCCTCTAGGATTTCGACAATTCCATCTTCCTTCTCTAAACTGCCTCCACCTTCATTATCTATAGTTGGATCGAACATAGCCGTGATAAAAAGGTCAGGAAACGCCTTAACCATCAATCTATAATAGTTAACTGCTTCCGGAATACTACTGGTTGCAAAAATAGCATGAAATTTCCTATCTCTACTATATAAAGTCCATTTCTTTTCTATATCTTCAATTACGCCATCTACATACTCATCCGTCTGATATTGTTCATTAGGAATAAAATCTTCTATTCCTTTAGCATATTTTCCGTTTACCAGTTCGCCATACATCTTAACCTGAGATGAATCCATGTATTTAAGATACACTTTTTCTTTTTTAGGATCACTGAAAGCATCCTTCTGGTCTTTTGCTTTAGCTTTACTAAGTGCAACTTTCTCTCTCAAATCAGAGTCATCATAAATACGAACCATATACGGATCGAAACCCAGTACGTTTTTATCCCTAATTCCATCACCTAACGTGTATCTGTGAATTTCATCACCAAATATTATTGGAGTTGTACTATCTTTTTTTGCATTTAAGTCTTGAATAGGAGTTCCCGTAAATCCGAAAATCAGAGCATTTTTAAAGGTGTTCTTTATATCAACAAGCATATCGCCAAATGTAGAACGATGGCATTCATCTATGATAATGACCATTCTTTTACGCTGAACAATCTTTAAATCCGCTTCTATATTAGCGACGTCTTCTCTTGCGATATTACTTAACTTCTGAATAGATGTGACAATCAAAGTATTATCAGAATCCGGACTTTTTAATTTTGACATTAGAATGTCAGTATTTTCAGTTGCCTGAACAGATTCTGCTCCAGTAGCAAACGAACGATATTCTTTAAGTGACTGTATTCCTAATTCTTTTCTATCGACAAGGAAAATCACTTTTTCTGCATCGTGATTGGCTGCTACCAACTGAGCAGCCTTAAAACTAGTCATAGTTTTTCCGCTACCAGTCGTATGCCATACATGACCCCCAAGTTGCTTTTTGTCATCCCAATGACTCTTTTTTTCTGCAACAATATTAGCAATTCCAACCGCTGCGTAGTACTGATAACTTCTCATTACTTTTAACTGGCCTTCGTCGGTATCTGCGATTGTATAGAAGCCAATTAGCATGTGTGCCATTGGAATAGATAAAAATTTCTTGATAAATGTATACCAATCATTTATAGGATTGTTATTAAAATCTGCCCAGTGGAAATAAAACGCTTTATTAAATACGCCCTTTTCCCCAGGATTTGCAAAATATACGGACTCCCTAGGCTGCATCGCCACGAAGATCTGTACTAGAGAAAAAATCCCTCTAAACACACCCTCATGTGAATATTTTTCTATTTGATTGTATGCTTCACTAACAGGAATACCGCTGCGTTTTAATTCCATGTGAATGACCGGCATACCATTAATCAGCAACATCAAGTCACCCCTTCTACTATTTAGAATAGGTGACTTTGTTTTAAACTTGGGCTGTTGAACAATCTGATATCTGCTCTGCCCTAATGCAATTTCCTGGCGATCATAAATCTTTAAAGAAATCTCTTTACCAAGATGAATTGGATCATTAGGGTTATCACGGGTAATAGATATACTGCGACCATTAATAAATTCATTTAAAGCCATTGGTGACTGCAGATTTCGAATTTGATCTAAAATCTGTGCCATTTCACCAGAAGTTAAAGGCTGGTCGTTTAAACGCGTTCCTTGCTTATTATTATTGAATAATATGTTGGCCCAATTCTGAATCAAATCTTCTTCAGACGGATATCTAATAACATCAGATTCCCATCCATGTTCAATAAGTGCCTTTATCACAGTTTCTTCGAAATCTTTTTCTTCATTAAAAACAATATCTGACAAGTATATCCCCCCTTACACGAACATCTTTTGAAGACATCCTTTTTTCATTCTTTTTGTTAATTCTAATTCTTGTCCTGCATACACCATCATCTCGTCAAGCTTTTGTAAAAATTCAGCTATTTTCTTTTGCTCTCTAATATCATCTGGTACTCGAACAACTATTTTGCTAAATGAAGGATATTTTAAATTCCAAGTATCAGAAGTCAGTCCTTGTGAATTAACCTCGAAAACATGTGTTATATCTTTTTTCTTAAACATATATGCAAAAAATTGAGAATCAATTCCTTCTTTAGGTTTTACTACGGTATATGCAGGGCTCACAATACCTTCATAAGTGGAACATCCACTTGCTCCTTGCCACATTCTCATAGAATTATAAGCGATATCACCTACACACACTTTTTTGTACTTTGATTTATCACTATTAGAATTGTCATGTCGGTCCAAGTCAGAAAACTTCTTTATTCCAGATCCAATTGTTACAGATAACAATTCTCCACCTGGCATGTTTTCCACTCTTTCATCAAAACATGATCCTAGTGTTCTTTTTTTCCATTCCGATAAAAATCCTTCAAACCTTATTTCTGGAACTTTCTCATCATTTTGAGGAAACATCTTCTGAAGGCACGATTTTTTCATATCTTGTAATTTTTCCAACTTTAACTGGTGAAGGGTGATAAGGCCAGTTGTTTCATCCAAATAGGTTGCTATTCTTGTCTGTTCGTCCTTTTTGGGATATAGGAAACTCATAGTTAAAAACTCATTGTAACTGATGCTTCTGCCGTCACGAATGCCATAAGTCACTGTTTCCAAACGACGAATAAACTCCTCTGAAGAAAAGACATATTTCCAATAATTATCGTCGTGCTTTTCCTGCTCTTGAAAGCCAAAAACCGTGTAAGCAGGCGAGGTTATGCCCTCTATTGCCGAGTGAGCAAAACCACCTTGAAAAGAACGAAGATGAATAACAAACTGTCCCGGAACAACTCTTTTATAGCCTTCTTCATTTTTCTTGTCGTGAAAAATATTGATGCCGTTATCATCTCTTTTTATCATTCCACGGTCTTGTGTTGCAGACAAAACAGGAAGTTCAGGAGTTTTATCATTTTTACTCATTTCTTATACCTCCATGTACTTCTTAAATTCTGCAAGACCCTCCAAATCATTATTTTGACCAGATAATTCATCAATCATCTCAATAATAGATTTAGCAGTCTTTGCTTTCTTTGATTCAATGTCTTTGTATGTTGTTGCATACTTAGCTTTTAATTCTTCAATGTCAAAAATCAATAAAGATACAACATCGCCTGGTATGGTCTTAAGACCTAATGTGATAGGCTTTATCCATTTCAACTCAAGAAGATGCAATGCATCCTCCTCTTCTAAATTTTTAATTGTTGCTATAGTTGCCGCTTCTAGATCTGACTTTTGAGTTTTTACCATTTTCTTTAACTCGCTCTCTTCATCCATAAGAAGCATCACTTTTTTCATTTTTGCTTCAAACGATTCCTCCTGAAATTCGGACTCCATTTGTAACTGTAATATTCGAGAATTTACAGCAGGTTTTCCGAAAGTACCATCTTTATTTGCAGTCATAGCGTTCCATTTAACAAAAGAATTAGCTTCAATAAAAGCTGTCTTGTCCTTCTTCGCTGAAAAAGCGAGATAGTCCTTTAATGCGTTTATCTCCGGGTTTTCCACATCTGCTAACGCTTCAGCAACATATGCCTTTACTTCTTTTCCAACAAACGCATTCTTATCATCATTTGTAATTGATTGTTCAAGCTCATCCTCTTCAAGTGACTCTAATATCTCAGTATACAAATTATTAATTTCAATCAATCTAGATTCGCCAGACTGAATTTCAGACAATTTGTCATAATGAAATTCTTCTTGTACAAGCTCAAATGGTAAAATGTGACCTTCCCAACCTTCCTGTACCTCAGTTACTTCATCCTCGTCTTCCTTCTTTTTCTTTACTACCATATTGGGATCAACCTGGAATATTGCATCAAATCCTTCACCCTGAATCATTTCTAAGTCAGAAGTAATTGTTTCCCAGTTTTCAGAAAGAATCTGAAACGTCTTATATTGATCCATTAATTTTACATTTGCAATTCTACTAAAAACATCAGCACAGACATCTTCTTTAAGGCTCTGCACGTTGACATCAAGAATATCTTCAATCAAACAATTTCTTAATTTTTCTTCAAAGCCTTCAAATCCTAAATTGTATTTCGCAATATAATCGGAAACAGATGTGAAATCAGACACTGAGCTTTCTATATTGTCAGCCACAACTTTAACATAATCACTTGAAAGTTTACCAAAAATCTCCTCACGCAAACCTGGAAATGCATCCCAGTATTTCTGAAGCGTTTCTACTTCTGTCTTCGGAATTCCCCCAAACATAATAGAATGAATATCCCACGGCTCCTCATCATCGGATGTATCTACATATCTAGGTATATTTAAATTGTATTCATTTCCTCGTATATCGTCCTTTGAGACTAATTTTGCGAATTTCTCTACAGATTTCCTTGCCTTCATTGTATCAACGATTTCTCTGATATCTCTTGCTCTTAATTTATTGTTTTTACCTACTTTCTCAAATCTTTTAGAGGCATCTATAACCAAGACATCAGAATCAGGTCTTGTTCTTTTCAACACCATAATAATTGTTGGAATACCCGTTCCAAAGAAAATGTTCGCAGGTAAACCTATAATAGTCTCTATGTGATTTCGTTCAATCAGAGTTTTTCTAATTGTTTCTTCTTCTCCACCTCTAAATAAAACACCATGAGGCAAGACAATAGTCATAATTCCATCGTCCTCTAAATGATAAAGTTCATGAAGTAAAAAAGCATAGTCTGCTTTCGCCTTTGGAGCAACTCCAAACTCCTTAAAGCGTGGATCATATTCTTTATTTTTGGGATCCCATTTTTGTGAGTATGGTGGGTTAGAAACAACTGCATCCACTTTAACAAGCGAATATGTCTCATCCTTGTTTTCATCCGTCTCAAAAAATGGCCAGTCATCTTCAAGCGTATCTCCGTTTCTAACATTAATATTTGATGGATTTATGCCACGCATAACCAGATTCATACGAGTTAAGTTATATGTATTCTCCTTCAATTCCTGTGCATAGTAATCAATCTTATTCTCACCTTCAATATATTGAGCCATCGATGCACCAATATTAATCAATAAGGAACCGGAACCAGATGTAGGATCATATATTTTAATATGTTCTCTATCTTTAAGATGGCTAGCAACTATTTCAGACATCAAAACAGATACTTCATGTGGAGTATAGAATTCTCCTGCTTTCTTTCCGGCATTAGCAGCAAACATACTTATGAGATACTCATAAATAAATCCCAAAATATCGTAGCCTTGTTTTCCATCCATCGGAATTCTCTTAATCAACTTAAGTAGGGCTTTTATTGATTTTGTCTGCTTTGTGGATGTCTCTCCAAGCTTTGAGAGACCACTTTGTAATGTCTTAAAAATATTTTCAAATAGTTTCTTATAGGTTGGCTCAATATTTGTATCAAAATTGCTCAATGCATCCCTTACATCAGATACGTCAAAATCGTCACCCTTAGAAAGCCACGTTGAAAATAAATCCTCGTAAGCGATAAAGTATCCAATATTCTCGCTGATGTGTTTCACAAGTTTTTCGTCATCTGCTGTCACTTTCCTAATATCATCATCTGTATACTTCTCATCTTTCAGAAACGAAACTTCACGATCCGAAAGATACTTATAAAACATAAATCCAAGTATATAGTCCTTATATTCGTTTGCTTCTATCTTTGATCTCATCTGATTGGCGGACTGCCAAATAGTAGATGCTAATTGTTGTTTATTCATCTAGTTTTACCTCCTGCCGCTAATGTTGCGGGGTTATTTAATTATTTGCAGCTTTGCCACTTCGAGCCCATTCCTCAAGTTCAGAATATTTGAACTTCCAAGCCTTACCAATTCTTCTTCTTGGAATATTCTTACCCTTGCGAATCCAATCACGAATTGTTGCTGGCTTTACTCCTAAGAATTCTGCCGCTTCATTTGTCCCAATCCATTTTTCTTCATTATTGGTAGTACTCATAGGTTCTCCTTTTCTAAATATACTAAGCTAATTTTTATTATACATCTTTTTCTGTCAAACTTCAATCATTTGTCTCCGTTTATATATGTTTGCGTGGTGGCAATTATAAAAGAAAATTTTTTTGTTGAACTTTCTTCAACATTTATACTGCTTTCCATATGCAATTACACATGTCTATTTTTAATAAAGTCCTTAATTTCAAGTATGTAGCCCGTTGAAGAATATTCAACGGGCATTTTTTACGTTTACTGTATGATGCAATCAAGAGTTGTGAAACCCCTCATCGGATGATGCGTTCCCCGATCAAGAACGGTCCTATCTGACTCTGATGAACAACTAAATATTAACCCAGCCTAATAGGACGAGCTGGCCAAACCACGAGGAGGAAACTCTTATGGCAAAGGCCGACGAAATTAGGATAGCAGGTCATTGGATTTCCTCCATGTCAATCACAGGAGGAAAAAACAATGACAAAAAAAGTAACGAACAACCAGCAGTTGATCGATGTGTATATGCCTATCAGCCGCGAAGACGCAAAGGCGATGGGATATAAGAGCACCGATATTGTCGTTCGCCACATTGGTGTGAAGAACGTAACCTGCATCAGAACCCAGGCTACATCAGAGTTTGCGGAGAAGTACAACCGCATGCTTGAGAATGAGCAACGAGCAGAATTCCGTGAGAAACGCTGTCTTGTATCTGACGGAAAAGGTGGATTTATCCGCTGCCCAGAATGCAATCACTGTGACAAGTGCGAAAAACACCTGGAGTTCAACTTCACAACAAACAAGCCTGTATCACTTGAAAAGCTGACCCAGGGCGATACGGAAGATGACAAAACCATCGATATTGAGGGCCGCTACGAATCGCAGACAGATATACTGAGCCATATCATTCTTGAAGACCTGATTCAATATTTAGGCACCTTCGAAGGCAAACAATATGACCGCATCTTCCAGATGCTGTACAACCAGCATGGCACAAAGGAAATTGCAGACGAGCTTGGTTTGGCATGGAGCACCGCAAAGGATGCCATCACAAAAGTTCGTAAGCTCGCGCAGGAGTACACAAATCTGACTAAATAACACAAAGGAGCCTTGCACCGTCATTTGATTGATGATGCTTGGCTCCTTCTTTATGCTTATATTCACCCAAAAAATGCAGTTCAATCAAGCTGTCAACTCAGCACCCCATTTAGCCATTCTGTCATCTCGACCTATGCTCGTCGATATGTTTCCGCGAAGCAAAAAGAAAAGAGCCTTCTGCCGGTCGTTCCTACTGCAATAGCAGGTAACCGGGCAGAAAGTCCTTGTTTCAAGCCTCTTCAACACTATTACTTCTGTACTTTAGTCAAAAGAACGATGCTCTCACAATGAGGAGTTTGAGGAAATAAATCTACAGCCCCAGCCCTTACTACTTTATATCCCGCCTCTTCAAACACTTCCAAATCTCTTGCAAGACTGGTAGGTTTACAGCTAATATACACCATTTTCTCCACACCAAAATCTATAATCTTGCCAATGGCCTTTGGATGAATTCCGTCTCTGGGCGGATCTAACACAATAAAGTCTGGCTTATCTTCTATATCATCCACAACTTTTAGCACATCCCCTGCTATGAATTCACAATTATTAAGTCCATTTAGCTTGGCATTTTCTTTTGCCGCTTCCACCGCTTCTTCTACAATCTCAACTCCCACTACCTTTTTAGCCACTGGTGCCAGCATTTGGGCGATGGTACCTGTTCCACTATACAAATCAAAGATAACTTTGTCCTTTGTCTCTCCTACAAAATCTCTTGCCACTTCATATAGAACTTCGGCTCCAAGGGAGTTTGTCTGGAAAAATGAAAATGGTGAAACTTTAAATTTCAGCCCTAAAATTTCTTCATAAAAATATTCTTGCCCATACAATAAATTCATTGAATCTGCCTGAACCACATCCGATAAACTGTCATTTAGCGTATGTAGAATTCCAACAATCTGTCCATTTAACTTTAATCCACAAAGACGTTCTACAAGAGGCATCATATCCACAGGTTCCTGAGTAGTTGTCACAAGATTAACCAATAAATCCCCAGAACATTCTCCACGACGAATGACCAAATGGCGTACATATCCAGTATGCTGCATTTTCTTATAGAAGCTGCACTTTTTTTCTGTAAAATATGCCAGAACTTCTTGCAAAATTACATTATAATCGTCATTTACAATCTTGCAGTTTGTCACATTTACAATATCATGAAAAGAATTCTTTTTATGCATTCCAAGAGCAAGCGGTCCATCTTTTATTTCATCTCCAAAAGAAAACTCCATTTTATTTCGATATTCCCAAGACTTTGGGCTTCCTTTGATTCCTTCCCAAATATGGTCATCCACATAATTTTCATATAATTCCCGTACTTGCTTTTCTTTTATTTTTAATTGATTTTCATAAGAAACGGTCTGATAAAAACAACCTCCACACAATCCAAAATGTGGGCACGAAGGTACTGCATCTTCCAGAGAAGAAGGTTCTAGTACCTCAAGTAGTCGAAGTGCTCCCCCACTCTTACGAAGCTTTGTTACTTGACCCTTAATAAGTTGTCCTTCCACACAGCCTTTGACTGTCATATTTCTATCTTCTATACAAACAATTCCCTTATGAGGAAAGCTTACATGGTTGACTCTTCCTTCCACAATGTCTTTCTTTTTCATTTACAATTCCTTTCATTAAAATAGCCAAGAATACCGTATGCCGATGTCCTTGGCTTTGTGTTATATTTGATTTAAATATCTAATTCTCTAAAATGTTCTCTATAATATCCATGTGCATAATGAGCCTGACCTTCTTGGTCAATCTCCATAATCAAAAATGTTGGCTTTCTTCCTTGCTGTCTTGGATAAGATATACTTCCAGGATTCAAGATTGTCATGTCATTACCAATATCAATAAATGGTACATGAGTGTGTCCGTACATGGCCACATTACATCCTTCTTGCCTTGCATATTCTTCTAGATAATCCACACCTGAATTCACATAATATGTGTGTCCATGGGTTACGAGAATTCGATACCCTTCCACTTCAACAATCTCCTGAGATGGTAAATCCAAATAATAATCATTGTTCCCTGCAACCATAACAACAGGACATCCTGCCCACTCTCTTATGTAATTATCTCCACGTTCAACGTCTCCACAATGAATTAACATATCAATATCACCGACTTGTTCGAGAACACCTTTTACATCATCATTGCGTCCATGTGAGTCGCTAATCACTAATATTCTCACAATTCTTCCTCCTAAATCAGTCCTTTTATCTGACGAAGTGCTGCCCCCCTATGACTTAAAGCATTCTTCTCATCGCTGCTAAGCTCTGCACTGTATTTCTCAATCTTTGGCAAATAAAATATAGGATCATATCCAAAACCATTCTCTCCCTTGATTTCGTATCCTATAATCCCCTCCATAATACCACGAGTTGTTCTTATTTGTCCATTAGGAAATGCGGCTGCAATGGCACATACAAACCTTGCTCCTCTTTTTTCTTCTGGTACATCTTTCAGTCGATCTAAGATTGTCTGGTTCTTAATATCGTAAGAAGTATTCTCCCCAAGATATCTGGCAGAATAAATTCCTGGTTCCCCATTTAAGGCATCAATCTCAAGTCCAGAATCATCTGCAAGGGTTAATTTCCCTGTCATCTCCATAATTGTCTTTGCTTTGATTGTCGCATTTTCCTCAAAAGTAGTTCCATCTTCTACAATATCTACATCAATTCCAGCTTCCTTCATAGATACAATCTCATATTCTGAATCACCTAGAATCTCTCTAATCTCTCGCATTTTATTTGCATTGCCTGTAGCAAAAATCAATTGTTTCTTCATAGCTTACTTTCTCCTTGGTGGTCTTGGTCCAATGTATTGATAATACTCTGCACGAATCATACCATTGTATACTTTACGCTTTTTCGTTGCTTTTCCAACATATTTTTCTGTACCTTCATAAGAAGTAATCATATATTTTGACCATGTATGTAGCTTTTTAAATGATTCTCCAATCTGAGTATATAAAGCTGGTAAATCTTCAACCTCTTCTAATCTCTCACCATATGGTGGATTGGTAATTATAAATCCGTATGGCTTTGGATGACTTAAATCTTTTACTTCCCTTTGCTGAAAATGAATCAAATGATCTACTTCTGCATCTGCCGCATTCTCTCTGGCAATCTTTAGTACCTTTCCATCAATATCATATCCTTGTAAATCCATCTCCACATCAAGATTCATCTTCTCTGAAGCCTCATCAATGGCATCGTACCAAGTTTTCTTTGGCAAGAAGTTTGTCCAGTTCTCTGCCTGAAAAGAACGATTCATCCCAGGTGCAATATTAGCTCCCAGCATGGCAGCTTCAATTAAAAATGTTCCGCTTCCGCAAAATGGGTCTACCAATATACGGTCTTTATTCCATGGAGTCAACATAATCAATGCTGCCGCTAAAGTCTCTCGAATAGGTGCTTCACTTGTAAGTTTACGATACCCTCTCTTGTGAAGAGGTGTCCCTGATGTATCTAGACTAATGGTTATCTGATCCTTTAAACTGAACACTCGAATAGGATATTCATTTCCATCTTCTTGAAACCATGAAACATTGTAAATTCCCTTTAAACGATCTACAATTGCTTTCTTTACAAGAGACTGGATATCTGGTGCACTATAAAGCTTACTCTTTGCAGTGGACGCTTTCTTCACCCAGAACTTCCCATTCTCTGGAATAAATTCTTCCCATGGCAGTTTTTTTGTCTGTTCAAACAATTCTTCAAAGGTTGTTGCACGAAAAGAACCTATCTTTAACAGGATTCTTTCTGCAGTTCTAAGGAAAATGTTTGATCTTGCAATTCCCAATTCATCTGTTACAAATGTAATTCTTCCGTCTTCCACCTGTTTTATCTCATATCCTAAATCTTGTATTTCTCTTTTTAATACAGCCTCAAGACCAAAATGACATGGGGCTATTAATTCATATTTCTTCATAATTCTCCTTTGCTTATCTTATCTATTTTACCTTGTGAAACCTAAAGCTGTCAACTGTCCTCTATAATAATGTACCCCGCCAACAATATTGTATACAATATACCCTTCTTTTGCCAAATGTCTCGCTGCTAACATGCTCTGCCCTCCATAATCACAATATACAATAAGACTCTTATTTTCAACGTCTTCCTTCTTTTGAATAATTCCATAAGGAATATTGATTGCAGACTTTAAATGCCCTTTCTTATATTGTGCCGGTTCCCTAACATCAACTAACAAGTTATTTTTCTTTTGTGCCAATTGAACTCCTTCTTTCATTGTGATATTTATAAAATCCATTTCAGCATGACTTTCTCTATATTCTTTATTTTATTCCAAAAAAAAAGAAACGTCCGGGATTTTTGACCCGGGCGTTTCTTTTTCTAGTAATTGTTACAATTTTGACTCTTGTTTTGTGATTTGTTTTGATTCTTTGAGTTTTGAGAAGAACTGTTTTGATTTGAATTACTGCTGTTATTCCCGTTACTTTGGTAGTTACTTTCATTACTTTGGCTGTTTTGACTGTTTTGACTGTTGTAATTTGAAGATTTGTTTTTTGACATATGAATTCTCCTTTCTGAATTTACACTATTAGTGTGAACAAAGTGGGAAAAAATATTCGTATGTTTTTTGTATTTTTTTCAATTATATCTTGCTTTTTATTCTATCCCATTATATAATTAGGCTGTACAAGGGATTGGAGAATCTTTTGTATTATAACCCCTTATTAATTTATTTATACTCCCCTCAAAAAACCCAGATTTCCCTATCTGGGTTTTTTACTGTCCTTTTTTATCATTTGTTCTTATTTACAATCCAAATTCCTACACATACACAAAAGATTGCTGCAGCATGAGATATGGTAAAGATATTCTCTTTCAAAAAAATTCCTGACAAGATTGTTCCAAAAACTGGAATCAATAAATTATAAATAGAAACAGCACTCACAGAATTATTTAGCAATAAATAATTCCATACACTAAATGCCACCGACGAAATCAATGCCATGTATAGAAGCAAACCAATCCCTGACATAGAAAAGCTCAAATTTCCACCAGTTACTACCCCTATTCCAAGGAGCATAATCCCTCCAAGTAATAACTGATACCCAGCAATCAGCACCACGTGAATTCCCTCTGCTAACTTTTTACTATAAATAGATGCAATTCCTTGGGTCATTGCAGCAATCAGTACAAAGCCCTCTCCCGTTAATCGAAATCCCGCTAAACTATCTCCATTAAAATTAATTACAACAATTCCAATAAGACCTATGACGCACCCAGCAATTTTTTGTATTGTAAGCCTATCTTTCTTAAAAAAGAAAGGGGCAATTATAATTGGAAAAAATGCTGTAAAAGAATTCATAATCGCACCCTTTGCTCCAGTTGTATTAGCAAGTCCCAAATAAAAGAAAATATACTGTATTGTAGTTTGTATCAATCCAAGAAGGAACAAATGTCCCATATCCTCTTTCTTAAATATTACCGTTTTTGTCTTGGTAACCTCTCTTGCCACTTTAAAAAATAGAAGCAGTAACACACCTGCAATGGTAAATCGTGCTCCTGCAAACAGTAATTTACTTCCAATATCCTTTCCTGATATATGAAATAATTCATATCCTATTTTAATACTTGGGTAAGCACTTCCCCAAAAAAATGTAGCTAAGACAGCTAAAAGAACATGCTGCAATTTCATTTGTTTTTTCATATTTTTCTCTCCTCACTGAATTCTATTTTATCTTTGTCTTATTTTTTATGCAATCATTTTTTCAAAAATTTTATTGACAAATAAATCAAGTCATGTATAATAAAAGCAATCAAGAACGAAGGCGTTCCAACATTAGGTTTGGGACGTCTTTTTTTATTTTTAAAGGAGGAAAATATTATGATGAAGAAAGTTGTGGTTGTTATTAAACCAGAAAAGCTGACTGATGTAAAACACATTATGGAAGCTCACAAAGTATCCGGTCTTATGATTTCAAATATAATGGGATACGGTAACCAAAAAGGATTTCTACAAAAATATCGTGGAAATGAGTTAAATTCTAACCTTTTACCTAAGATTAAAGTTGAATCTGTAATGCCAACTGAAATTGTTGATGAGGTTACAAAAGACATAGTAAACACAGTTC
Source organism: Anaerostipes sp. (assembly GCA_028704435.1). GTDB lineage: Bacteria > Bacillota > Clostridia > Lachnospirales > Lachnospiraceae > Anaerostipes. The sequence goes on from JAQWFL010000009.1 coordinate 66,232, forward strand.
GTACTGGAGAATATGGAGATGGTAAAATTTTCGTATCACCGGTGGAACAAACAATTCGTATCCGTACTGGTGAAACTGGACCAGATGCTTTATAGGATATAAATAGAAAGAATAAAAATTAATATGAAACGAGAACATTATCAATGGGGATAATCTCAATAGAGCGAATAACCAAAGCGCTGTATTGAAATTATCCCCTTTTTTATTGAGGAGGATATGACTTATGGATACACAACAATTATTAAATATCGTCTGGACTTGTATTGCTGCTTTTTTAGTATTTTTTATGCAAGCAGGATTTGCAATGGTTGAGACCGGTTTTACACGAGCTAAAAACTCAAGCAACATTATTATGAAAAACCTGATGGATTTTGTACTTGGTTCCCTTTGCTTTTTCTTAGTTGGATTCGCATTAATGTTTGGAGGCGATAATCCAATCGTTGGAACTTCAGGATTTTTTCATCCTACATCACTAAATTTACAATCATTTAAAGACTTAACACCTGGTGTGTTTATGATTTTCCACACAGTATTTTGTGCAACGGCTGCAACAATTGTATCTGGAGCAATGGCAGAAAGAACAAAATTTTCTTCTTATCTATGCTATAGTGCATTAATCAGTTTAGTTGTTTACCCTATTACAGGTCACTGGATCTGGGGTGGTGGATGGTTAGCAAACCTAGGATTCCATGATTTTGCTGGATCTACTGCAGTTCACTCTGTTGGTGGATGGTTAGCATTGGTTGGTGCTGCTACTGTTGGACCTCGTATTGGTAAATTTAAGGCAGATGGAACGCCAAAAGCGATTCCTGGACATAACATTGCACTTGGTGCTTTAGGAGTATTTATCTTATGGTTCTGTTGGTTTGGATTCAACTGTGGATCAACAACCGCTGCAACTGATACACTTGGAAGTATTGCAATGACAACAAACCTAGCTGCCTGTGCTGCTACACTAGTTGCATTGATTATCACCTGGGTTCGCTATGGTAAACCAGATGTATCCATGACATTAAATGGTTCCCTTGCCGGACTGGTTGGAGTCACTGCAGGATGTGATGCAGTCAGCAACTATGGAGCAATCTTAATCGGTATTATCTGTGGATGCGTCGTTGTCTTTATTGTAGAACTCTTAGACAAAGTTGCAAAAATCGATGATCCAGTTGGTGCCTGTGGAGTTCATTTAGGTTGTGGTGTTGTTGGAACATTACTTGTAGGTCCATTAGCAACAAACGACTTTTTAACAGCAAATAACATTACTCGTATGGCTTTTATTAAAGCTCAATTCATCGGTGTCGGAGCTGTTGGTCTATATTGCGTCGTTGCAGGACTTATCATCTTCAACGTAATCAAAGCTACTATCGGTCTTCGTGCAAGCGAAGCAGAAGAAATAATCGGTATGGACATCTCCGAGCATGGTGTATCTGGATATGCAGACTTCGCTATCAAAGGAGATCATTAATAACTGTCAATTATTATTTCCTTCAAGTAAGGAATATAATTGAAAATATAGCTCTTTCTAATCTATTACTTGAAACACAGACTAATCATTATTAATCGTACTTGACAAAAACCTATGACAATGAAAATCAGATTTTCTCTCCCTAGAAATTCATGCAGGTTATGTGCGATAAAAAAACCACAAACAAGCTTTCATGTTTTTTAGATTTCAAGTTTATTGTTTTTTCTCACCGCCATACATGTTCTGCTTAGAATTTCTTGAGTGAAAGGACAAGTTCAAATGTGCCCAGGGGCTGCTTCGAACTGTTTGAGCCTGCGAGTTTTCGAAGCAATTTGAATGCCGGCTTTTCCCTCCCTAGAAATTCATGCAGGTTATGTGCGGTGAAAAAAATGATAAACGAGTTTCTATATTTTTTTAGGTTCTCTAAATGCAAACAGGATTAATTCATAGGTAGCAATATAGGAAATACACCACCAAATAGTAGATGCAAAAAATGAAAATCCAATTAAGCTTCCGATTGTTCCTATTAACATACATGGAACTCTTGCATACAGTGCAATTTGAAATACTGCTCCAAATGGAACTTTCAATTTTCTTAATTTAAAACTCCAGTTAGCAAGCCATGCCATAAACACAGCAAATAATAAATATCCAATCAAAGTAAATACAAAACTTAAACATATGGTCAAAATCGCCAAGAAATATATGATTGGTACATATTTTAACAAAGTAGCATTGCTTACGACTACATCTTTATAATCTGCAAAATTAATTGTAAGTTTCTGTCCAATGGCATGATTCTCCGACACCATCTGTGTGTTAGAAAAATATATTTCCATTACTGTCTCATTATTAAACTCACTCTCAGGAATTGTTTTCTTCTTCGTATCCATGATAATTCTAGTACCTGCAACCGTAAAATCCATATCATCATCGGCAGTCAATGCTCCATTTTTCAATTGAAATTTCGGCAGCCGATTCTCAATAAAATTATCAACTCCTCCAATACTAACATTTAGACCAACTAAATCCATGACTGTTCCAAAAAGTGTCATAATAAGCGTCACTAAAAGTACAAAAATTACAATCTTACCCTTAGAAACTCCAATCAGCTTTTTATATTGACTAGGTTTAGTACATGAAATCCAAAATTGATCCCAAATACTTATCTTCTTTGTATTATCCATTTATTTATCCTCGTAAACTATGCTTTCTAAAACCTCTTCTTTGATTTTTGTTCCTTTTAATAATTCTAACAAAGTTCCTGCAAATAAAATGGCAGTTCCAAGTCCTCTGCTTGTAATAATATTTTCATCGACTACAACTTTATCGAAAGAATAATTTGCTCCAGTCATCTCTGACTCCATACCCGGATATGACGTTGCATTTTTTCCATCTGTAAAACCATACTTTGCAAATACCGTTGGTGCAGCACAGATTGCCGCTAAATACTTTCCATTTGCATTGGCATTCTTCAGCATCTCTCCTAGCCCTTCATGATCACGAAGATACTTGGTTCCTGGCATTCCCCCTGGCAGAATATACATATCTGCTTCTTCTTTCACTTCATCAAATACCATATCTGTTTCCAGCTTAATTCCATGGCTACTTATTACATTCTTAGATGAAGTAATAGAAACCGTCTTTATATCAATTTGTCCACGGCGTAGTATATCAACCACCGTTAATCCTTCTACTTCTTCAAAACCATCTGCAAAGAAAATGTACGCTTTCTTCATGTCTACTCGCTTCCTTTCTTAATTCTTTCAAAATCAAAACATTCTTTGACAACATCTTTATGTAAAACCAATAAACATATTAAGTTTGGTATTGCCATAAGACCATTCATAGTATCTGAGAAATTCCAAACTTTTGTTAATTCTATATTAGCACCTACAAACACAATCCCACAATAAACAATTCGGTAAATAATAATAACCCACTTTTTATTTACTAAATATTCCATACCCTTTTCACCATAATATTCCCATCCGATAATGGTAGAAAATGCAAACATCATAATTCCAAGTCCTACAATTAATTCTCCTGCAGAACCTAACGCCTTTTCAAATGCCATAATAGTAAGTGCTGCTCCAGTCACTAATTTTCCATCGGCACCCACAGTTCCTAACACCCCTGAAGATGCAACTACCAAGCCTGTTACACTGCAAACAACCAGAGTATCAAAAAATGTTCCTGTCATATTAATATATCCCTGTCGTGAAGCATGATCTGTTCTTGCCGCTGCTGCTACAATCGGCGCTGAACCAAGTCCAGCTTCATTGGAAAAAATTCCTCTTGCAATTCCCCAACGGGATGCTGATAACATATTACAGATAATGGTTCCACCAACTCCTCCTGCCATAGCTCTTGGAGAAAGTCCCATTTTTACAATCATATAAATACCATGACCTAAATTGGCACGATTAATAAAAATAACTACAAGCCCCATGACAAAATAGAAAACAGCCATCTTTGGAACAAAAAAGCCACAAACCTTACCAATACTCTTAATTCCACCAATTAAAATAGCCAATGCCAAAAGTGCCACCACTGTTCCTGTTACTACACTTGGAATTTGAAATAAATTCTTTAATGACTCAGCAATAGAGTTGGCTTGTGTCATATTTCCAATTCCAAAAGATGCAAATACAGTGAAAACAGAAAATAAAAATGCTAAGATAAGACCAATCCACTTTATCTTGAATCCATTCTTCATAGCATACATGGGTCCACCACACATCTCCCCATTTTCATTGGTTTCACGATATTTCACCGCTAAAACACTCTCTGCATATTTAGTTGATAGTCCAAACAATGCACTAATCCACATCCATAAAAACGCCCCTGGACCACCAAGTACCATAGCTGTACTAACACCAACAATATTCCCAGTTCCAATGGTCGCTGCTAACGCTGTCATCAGTGATTGAAATCCTGAAATATCTCCCTCATGCTTTGGATTCTTATCCTTAGCGAACACCATCTTAAGTGCATATGGAAGATTCCTCCATGGAAGAAACTTCAATCGAACTGTTAAAAAAATTCCTGTCCCCATTAAAAGGACAAGCATCACTGGTCCCCACACAAAATTATTTATTGCTTTCATTACATACCTCTTCTATTTTTTATTCTATTCTTACTACTTTAAAGAAAAACGTAGAAAAAGTCAATCTTTCCCTCAATTTCATTTGACTTTTATCCATACAGAAGATAGAATAATATATAGCTTTGCGCTTGTAGTTAAATGGATATAACAGCCCCCTCCTAAGGGGCCGTTGTGGGTTCGATTCCCGCCAGGCGTGTTTTTGTTCATATAAGTTTAAGGAAGAAGAGGAGGACTTTTATGAAAGCTTTATTTATTATCAATCCATCTTCTGGAAAGCAGAATATTGAATCTACTCTACAGGAGATTATGTCAACACTTATATTAGATCAGATTACATCTTCCATTGATGTCTTCTATACAAAGAAAAAAGACGATGCAAAGAACCGTGCTGCCCTTTTAAAACCCGGTGAATACGACTATGTGGTTGCAGTTGGAGGAGACGGAACCTTAAACGAAGTATCCAATGGACTCGTTACCAGCAAAAGTCACACTCCTCTGGCCATTATTTCAGCTGGAACTGTGAATGACTTTGCTACATACATGAAGCTGCCTCAGGATGCTGCTGGTTTTTGCGAGATGATTAAGGAATTTTCCACAAAGCTAGTGGATATTGGACGTGTCAATAACGAATATTTTATCAATGTTCTAGCTGGTGGACTTTTAACTGATATTGCTTACAAAGTACCAAAGGATAAAAAAGCTGTTCTTGGTAAGATGGCTTATTACCTTGAAGGTGCCAAGGAACTTCCAAAACAGTTTGCCAAACACATGGTATTAAATTATGACGCCAAAGAATTCTCTGAGACAACAGAAACCATGGTATTTTTGGTAGCCAATTCAAAAAGTGTAGGGGGATTTGGTGATGCCGCACCTTTAGCTTCTGTGTCTGATGGCTATTTAGATGTTATGATTTTAAAGAAGATTGACTTCTTAACTGCTCCAGATTTACTCTTTAAGTTAATGCAAGGAGCACATCCAAATCATCCATCCATTGAATATTTTCAAACAAAAGAAATCACCATTGATCAGACAAGTGACGAACACGAAATTGCAATTGACTATGATGGTGAGATACTAAGTGAAGGCTTCCCAGTTCATATTTCTATTGTACCAGAAGCATTAAACATCTTAGTTTCCAGATCCAATGACGATTAATTTAACACTATATAAATGATACAAGTATAGGGAGCCTATCTGCGGATAGACTCCCTATACTTGTATCATTCTATTTACTCTCACACAATGAAACAGCTCCTAGCTTCTCTGCTCCATATTTTGCATACACTTTATCCTTTTCTGTATAAACTTTTAGATTCTTTTCCTTTTGATTCTTTGTAAGAAGAACAGAAATATCACTTACATCCCCTAGGGGCATTACGTAAGGGACAAGTTTATTTGCTGTTTGGGTAACTGGAGTCACAACCTTTAAAGTACGATTTAGTCCTTTCAATGGTGTCACTGACTTGTAGTTGTTAAATCCATAGTTCATTAGTATTGTGGTATCTTTATAATTTTCCATGGTACTCCCACGAAGAACCACGCTAATAAGCTCTGTGTTGTTTCGTTTACAAAATGTAACTAAAGTTCCTCCAGCCACTGTTGTGTAGCCAGTCTTTCCACCTTCAATTCCACGATACAAATATGCTGTTCTCTTTACCATTTTGTGATGATTCCACATCTCTCTTCCCTTTTTTTCTTTATTTGTTCCTGCCATATAATGATTTGAGGAACACGAAATTTTCCGAAAGGTTGGGTTGTTTAGTGCTGCCTTTGTTATTGTTGCCATATCTCTTGCAGTCACGTAATGTTCTTTGTTATGTAGTCCATTGGTTGTAACAAAATGAGAATTGCTGCAGCCTAATTCCTGAGCTTTTTGATTCATTAAATTCGCAAATTTTTTTAAAGATCCTGCTGTATGTTCTGCCACACCATTACACGCCTCATTTGCAGACTCAAGCATAATAGCATATAACACATCCTCTAATGGAATATTCTCATCAGGTTCTATTCCTATGGCTGTACTACCAGGTTCAATACTGTTAATAGCATTGTCCGTAAAATGTACTGTCTCATTTAAATATTTGTTGTGATCAATGGCAACAAGTGTTGTCAGAATCTTAGTAATACTGGCTGGATAACTTTTTTTATCAATATTCTTTGAATATAAAATCTTTCCTGTCTTTGCATCAATTAAGATTCCACACCCAGCACTAATCGCTGGCATACGCATCTTGCTAGTTTCCTTTGTCGCCAATCCCCTGTTGGCTTTTTCTTCTGCTGCAAATGTACCAACACTGCTTCCAAACATCATACTTACAGCTAACAAGGCACATCCCACAGTTTTTCCTAATTTTCTCATTTTTCTTCCTCTTTTATATGTTCTCAATCTGCCAGTCAATTGGCTCTAATCCATGCTCCTCTAAAAATGTATTGGTTTTGCTAAATGGTTTACTCCCAAAAAATCCACGATAGGAAGAAAGGGGACTTGGATGAGGTGCCTCTAAAATCATATGCTTTGGATTGTTTAACATTTTCTTTTTATTTTGAGCCGGTCTTCCCCATAAAATAAATACAATGGGCCGGTCTTGTTCATTTAAAATGCCAATGGCCGCATCTGTAAACTCTTCCCATCCAATCCCTCGGTGGGAATTTGCCCTATGAGCCTGTACTGTTAATACAGTGTTTAACATAAGTACTCCCTGGTCTGCCCATTTTGTTAAATAACCATTATTTGGAATATAACATCCAAGATCATCCGATAGTTCCTTATAGATATTCACTAGAGATGGTGGAGCTTCAATTCCTGGCTTCACTGAAAATGACAATCCATGAGCCTGTCCATCATTGTGATATGGATCTTGTCCTAAAATCACAACTTTAACCTTAGCAAGGGGCGTTAAATGAAACGCATTGAAAATATCATCTGCAGGCGGAAATATCTTCTTCGTCTGGTATTCAGATGTAACAGTTTGAAATAACTTTTTGTAATATGGCTTCTTGTATTCCGCAGCCAAATACTCGTTCCAGTCATTGGTAATCGGTGGCATATCTCTTCTCCTTTTCGACAAAAATCTATTATGCAACAAGTATAGCATAAAAGTTTTATCTTGTAAGCAGATAAAACCAATGACAAAAAGCATGATCAAAAATGACCATGCCCTTTGTTTTCTATCTATGAACTGCTTTTGCAGCCAATTTATCTTGTTCTACATCAATTAAAATAATATCTTCTGTATGCACCTTATCTTCCAAAATTAATCTTGCGGCCAATGTCTCCACTGTCTTTTGCAAATACCTCTTTAACGGGCGTGCCCCATACATAGGATCATATCCATTGTCAGAAATATATAATTTTGCTGCAGGTGTTAATTCTACAGTTAACTCCTTTTCCTCTAGTCGTCGATTCAAATCTTTCATAAGCAAATCAATGATATTGGTAATGTTTTCTTTTGTTAATGGCTTAAACAAAATTGTTTCATCTAAACGATTCAAAAACTCTGGTCTAAAATGATTCTTTAAGTCATTCATTACCATCTCTTTTACATCGTCTGTGATATTTCCTTGATCATCAATTCCTTCTAGTAAATAAGAAGAACCAATGTTAGAAGTCATAATTAAAATAGTATTTTTAAAGTCAACTGTTTTTCCTTTAGAATCTGTAATACGTCCATCGTCAAGTACTTGAAGTAAAATATTAAATACATCTGGATGCGCCTTTTCAATCTCATCAAAGAGAACAACAGAATATGGTTTTCTTCGAACTGCTTCTGTTAGCTGTCCACCCTCTTCATATCCTACATATCCCGGAGGTGCTCCAATTAATCTTGCCACTGCATGTTTCTCCATATACTCACTCATATCAATACGAACGATATTTTGTTCATTATCAAATAAACTTTCTGCTAGTGCTTTAGCAAGTTCTGTCTTACCTACTCCAGTTGGTCCTAAGAATAAGAAAGAACCAATTGGTTTGCTAGGGTCTTTAATTCCTGCTTTGGAACGTATGATAGATTCTGTCACAAGCTCCACTCCTTCATCCTGACCAATGACTCTTTCGTGTAAAACATCATCTAAATGAAGGGTTTTGTTTCTCTCACTCTCTGTTAATTTAGCTACAGGAATTCCAGTCCATCGGGAAATAATCTTTGCAATCTCCTCATCTGTGACACTTTCACGAACCATAGATCGATCTTCTTCTCCCACACGTTTTTCTTCTTCCTCTAATTGCCTCTTTAATTCTGGCAATTTTCCATACTGCAATTCTGCTGCCTTATTCAAATCATAATTTCTCTGAGCAATGGCAATCTCACTGTTGACTGCATCAATCTCTTCTCGAAGTTTTGATACCTTTTCAACTGAATTTTTCTCATTGTCCCAAGTTGCCTTCTTTGCATTAAAGTCATCACGCATCTCTGCCAATTCTTTTTGTAGTTCTGCCAAACGTTCTTTACTTAGATTGTCATCTTCTTTCTTTAGTGCAGCTTCTTCAATTTCCAGTTGCATAACCTTACGTCGAATCTCATCTAATTCAGCTGGAAGTGAATTCATCTCTGTCTTTATCATAGCACAGGCTTCATCCACTAAGTCAATTGCCTTATCTGGTAAAAAACGGTCTGTTATATATCGGTTTGATAAGGTAGCTGCGGCCACCAAAGAACCATCTGTAATCTTAACTCCATGATATACTTCATATCTTTCTTTAATACCTCGAAGAATAGAAATCGTATCTTCCACCGTTGGCTGGTCTACCATAACTGGCTGAAAACGACGTTCTAAGGCTGGATCTTTTTCAATATACTGACGATACTCATCTAAAGTTGTTGCACCGATACAGTGAAGTTCTCCACGTGCAAGCATAGGTTTTAACATATTCCCTGCATCCATAGCTCCATCTGTTTTCCCTGCTCCAACAATGGTATGCAATTCATCAATAAACAAGATAATCTGTCCATCGCTGTTTTTTACTTCTTCTAAAACAGCCTTTAATCGTTCTTCAAACTCACCACGGTATTTTGCACCTGCAACCAATGATCCCATATCCAATGAAAAAATGGTTTTATCCTTTAACTGTTCTGGAACATCTCCCTGCACAATTCTTTGTGCCAGCCCTTCTACTACCGCAGTTTTACCAACTCCTGGTTCACCAATTAGAACTGGGTTATTTTTCGTCTTACGAGATAAGATACGAACCACATTTCGAATCTCACTGTCACGCCCAATAACAGGATCTAGTTTCTGTTCTTTGGCACGTTTCACCAAATCAAATCCATACTTTTCAAGGGTATCGTATGTGGCTTCTGGATTATCGCTTGTAACCTTCTGCCCTCCACGTACTTCTGATAATACTTCTTCAAATCGTTTCTTCGTAATTCCATAACTTTGAAATAATTCCTTCACCGCTTTATTTGGTTTCTTAATCATCGCCAAAAATAAATGTTCTACTGATACATATTCATCCCCCATAGCCTTCATCTGATCTTCACCACTTAGCAAAACCTGATTCAAACTCTGGCTCATATAAACCTGTCCTCCAGATACTTTTGGTTTCTTTTGTAATAATTGCTGAGTACTTGATAAAAATGCATCTTTATTTATATTCATCTTTTCAAGTAAGTTTGCAATCAAACTATCCTCAACTGTTAATAAACTATATAATAAATGCTCCTGGTCAATTTCCTGATGCCCGTAGTCATATGCAGACTTTTCGCACATGTTCACAGCCTCTATTGACTTTTGTGTAAACTTATTAATATTCATGATTTCCCTCCTGTTCTTATTTGTTATAGTGCAAGTATAACACCATGAATTAGCACTGTCAAGAGAAGAGTGCTAATTGCATTAAAAGATTTTGTATAATCATTTAAGCATTCACTTCGCAATGTCAAAAAAATGGTGTCACAGCTTGTAGCCGTGCACCATTTCACTTTATATTTTCTTATTGAACTTAGCTACTGCATTTCTTTTAAAATATACTTTCCTTTTCCTTTTCCTTCTACAGGAATCACAATCCCCAATAATTGCATAGCCTCTATTGCTTTTCCCGCTTTATAATCTCCATATCCCAGTTCTTTTTTTACTTCCTTACGACCAAAAATCTGATTCATATCAAAAGCTCTAACAATTTCTTTTACATTCTCCGAAATAGTCGGAGTCAAGACCTTACCACGAACTGCTTCCTCAATAACTTCAAACAGTGGTTTTTTAGGTTCAAATTGTGGCTTTTCAGTCACTAAACCGTGGTTTTCGTCCCCAAACCGTGGTTTTTCATCAACCATGGCACTGTTTCTGATTATCGCCTGAAGCATGAACGCATTCAATCTATATTCTGGATCTTGTAAGCCAACAGCTTCTAACTCTTTACACATACGATTAACACCCTCGCCATACTCCTTTACAAAACTATATGCTTTCAAAAATTCTGCAATCTTCGGATTCCTAGAAAAATGTGTATGTCGGATATTCTTCCTCCGTCACAAATAGTCCATCTTTTCCCAGATATGTTTTTTCTTTGATTTGAGTATCCAAATATGCAACTGCATCTATTATCATTTTCAGTATATTCCCCTCAAAAATGACATCCTTGATAACATTCATCTGTGCACCCACACGCTCCTCTATTCCTTCATATCGAATAAATCTCACACGGGCTCTTGGAAAATATAATTGTGGGTTGTTCCCAAATAATAATATCGCCACTGAACTTATCTGTATTTTTCCATTTTTTTCTTTTATAAATCCTTTATTTTCCTTCAAATACTCCATTGCTGTCTTGGAATAACCAATTTGATTGATATATTTTTCTACAAATAGTAAATCAAGATCCCCTATATCTGCTTCCGGAACCGGTTTATCTTCAAAAAATCGTTCTCCTTTATCATACATCAGCTGCATTCGTTCTTCAAAAGTGAGTTTTTTGGATTTATCCCCTACACGCATAAATACTTCATCTGCCTGATTCGCATGTACTTCCACGCTTGGTTCAATATGCATAAGAAGAACATGATTCTCTCTTCCTTTAAAATCAATGCACTGTATTTTTTCTATTCCCACCTTCACGGTAGGAACACAAAAATCAAACGGTACCCGAAGAAGTTCATTTAACTTTTGTATGTCATAATCAACACCCTCTATCCTGCGTGTTTTATCAGATATTCCAATTGCAACTGTACCTCCATCAGCATTTGCAAATGCAATAACTGGTATTGCTAATGATTTTGGATTAATATTGACACTTTTCCGGTCAAATATCTGCATTTCTTCAACTGCCAATACATCTTCAATAGTCATAAAATCACCTCATTCACTACAAATCTTTATTAGTTTCTCTAAGAGAAAACATCTTATTCCTTATTAATGTAATTTTACCACACAATCATCTATAAATCACACGATTCCAAATTACAAATTTACAAGCAATATACAAAAACAGCGAGACTATGGTTCTAGCCTCGCTGTTTCTATACAATCTATTTACCTTCTACGGAAGTTTGAATCTTTGACACCATGTCATCCATCCAGTCTCCGTCAAATTCCTGAATATTTCCCTGGTCACATAAATTCGCAAGTTCTGGCTTTATTGGAATCTTTGCAACATTTCCAATTCCGTATTGAACTGCAAACTCTTCCACATGACTATTTCCAAAAATTTCTTGCTTATCGTGGCAAGATGGACATTCGTAGTATGACATATTCTCTACTAATCCTAACACTGGAATATTCATATCATCTGCCATCTTCACTGCTTTTCCTACAATCATACCTACTAATTCCTGTGGTGATGTCACAACCACAATCCCATTCATAGGAAGTGACTGAAATACAGTTAATGGAACATCTCCTGTTCCCGGCGGCATATCTACAAACATATAATCAATATCGCCCCATACAACATCAGTCCAAAACTGCTTCACTGCCCCAGCAATCACTGGTCCTCTCCAAATTACTGGATCAGAGTCGTCATCTAATAAGAGGTTAATGGACATTACTTTAATTCCTGTCTTTGTCTCTACTGGATAAATGAACTGTTCATCTCCCTTTGCCTTTTCGTTGATTCCAAAGGCTCTTGGAATAGAAGGTCCTGTAATATCTGCATCTAAAACGGCTACTTTGTAACCTTTTTTCTTCATGGATGCTGCTAGCATTGATGTCACTAAGGACTTTCCAACACCACCTTTTCCACTTACAATTCCAATAACATGTTTTACATTAGAATGTATATTCATCTTTTCTTGAAAACTTTGAGGCGTGGTTCTATCTCCACAATCTGAACCACAACTCTCACAGTTATGCTCACAAGCTTCACTCATTTGTATCTTTCTCCCTTCATTTCTTTAGTGTTTGCCACATCCATGACTACCACATCCGCCTTCATGATGTTCTCCATGATGATGATTGCATTGAACATCTGGATTAAACTCCAACTCATCCTTAAGCAATGCTTCAACTGCTGCATCTGCACTTCCTGATGCTCCACCATATAGCTTGATTCCAGCCTGTGCCATAGCTTCTTGAGCCCCTGCTCCAATTCCTCCGCAGATTAATACATCAATAGAATTCTCTCCAAGAACACCTGCAAGAGCTCCATGTCCTCTACCATCTGTTCCAATAACCTGGCTGTCTATAATGTGTCCTTCCTTTACATCATAAATCTTGAATTCTTCAGTTTGTCCAAAATGTTGAAAAATCTTCCCATTCTCATATGTTACTGCAATTCTCATAACGTTCTCCTTCTTCTTTGTTAGATTAAAACTACTTTGACGGAATCGACACCGTTTACATCCAAAACAAACCGCACTTCCATCACACACTTGGTAATCACCACCTACAATCTCAAGCTCACTGCCCTGCACTAAACACATGGCAATTTTATGTCTTGCACGATTATAGATTGCCTGTGCCGTAGTTCTCGCTACATTCATGCGTACTGCACAATCTTCTTGTGATAAACCTTCTAAATCGATTAAACGAATTGTCTCATACTCGTCTACCGTCATTATAATAGAAGATAGATTCTCTGATTCACCATTCCTCGGTCCAAAATGATGACACAATGGTTCTCCACAAATACGTCTTAATTTCTTCGGCCTTGGCATCAAATTCCTCCTTTTGTTTCTGGCATATGCCATTTACATAATTATATCAAGACAGAATTAAATGTCAACCTCTTGACTGTATTTGTTTCGCGTGCTAATTTAGATATAATAGATTCTTATAAAAAAATAGAAAAGGAGACAATTATGGCAATTTATATGAACGAACCATCGAGAACTTTTGGAGAATATCTACTAATTCCTGGATACTCTTCTACTGATTGCGTTCCAACCAACGTATCTTTAAAAACACCCTTAGTTAAATTCAAAAAGGGAACAGAACCAGCAATCAGCCTTAATATTCCACTTACATCAGCAATTATGCAGTCTGTATCTGATGACGGAATGGCAGTCGCACTTGCAGGCGAAGGAGGACTATCATTTATTTTTGGTTCTCAGAGTATTGAAAGCCAGGCAGCGATGGTTGAACGTGTAAAAAGCTATCGTGCTGGATTTGTAGAAAGCGATTCTAATATTTCCCCTGATGCAACTCTTCAGGATATTTTAGATTTAAAAGAAAAAACTGGCCACTCTACTGTTGCCGTAACATCCGATGGCAGCCAGAATGGTGAACTTGTAGGTATTGTAACCAGTCGTGATTATCGGGTAAGCCGAATGGAAAAAACAGAAAAAGTTTCTGGATTTATGACCCCAATCGCGGATATGATTATTGGAGATGAGAATACAAGTCTAAAGGAAGCCAATGATATTATATGGGAAAACAAATTAAACTCTCTTCCTATTGTAGATAAAAATAAACGTCTTCTTTCTATGGTATTTAGAAAAGACTACAATTCACACAAGTGTAATGAAAACGAATTAATTGATCCACAAACAAAGCGTTATTTAGTAGGAGCCGGTATTAACACTCGTGATTATGAAGAACGTATTCCTGCTTTACTTGAGGCCGGAGCTGATGTTCTTTGCATCGATAGTTCTGAAGGATTTACTGAATGGCAGAGAATTGTAATCCAGTATGTGCGTAAAACATATGGTGACACTGTTAAAATCGGTGCTGGAAATGTTGTTGATGCTGAAGGATTCCGCTTTCTTGCTGAAGCTGGAGCTGACTTTATTAAAGTTGGTATTGGTGGTGGAGCTATCTGCATCACTCGTGAACAAAAAGGAATTGGACGTGGACAGGCAACTTCATTAATTGATGTAGCCAAAGCTCGTGATGAGTATTTTGAAGAAACTGGTGAATACATCCCTATTTGTTCTGATGGTGGCATTGTCCATGACTATCATATTACACTTTCTCTTGCCATGGGCGCTGATTTCCTTATGATGGGAAGATACTTTGCTAGATTTGATGAAAGTCCAACAAAGAAGGTAAATGTAAATGGAAACTACATGAAAGAATACTGGGGCGAAGGTAGTGCTCGTGCCAGAAACTGGCAAAGATACGATATGGGCGGCGATAAGAAACTCTCTTTTGTTGAAGGTGTTGATTCTTATGTTCCATATGCTGGAAGCTTAAAAGATAATGTGGGATTATCCCTAAGTAAAGTAAAATCAACCATGTGCAATTGCGGAGTTCTTACTATTCCTGATTTACAAAAGAATGCTAAGATTACTTTAATCTCATCTACAAGTATTGTAGAAGGAAGTGCACATGATGTACTTTTAAAAGATACACAACTATAACATTCAAAAAGGACCATCGATAATCGATGATCCTTTTTCTTTTATAATAGAATTTGATATTTTTGAGATTGATTTTAATGTGACTAAACTATGCCACGGCTTTGAGAATAGTATTGCCTCTTCAAATTCCTCATATAAAATGTTCTCTTATTATAAATCATTTTCCAGCGTTGTCATCACTTTTTTGGTGAATGGCTTGTTTTTCTGGTAAACGGTCACTTTTTAGGATAATTTGTAATTGTAGACTTGGCTTTTGGATAAATCCTTTCCATTTCAGCATCATTAAAATGCTGATCCATGGACTTCTGCCATGGCTCTACTGCCTCTATTCCACGTTCTCTTTGGTTGTATCTAGTCAATGCCGCATAGGATACTCCCAAATCTGGAATTACAAATAATATCATCAACCACGTCACAAAAATTCCTGTTCTCTTAGGAATCTTTTCAATTTTATTTGAAAACCATGGATATAGGTACTTAAACCATATAACAGTTACAATTCCCCAGAAAAAACAGTAGAGTAAATTAATCCTTCCCCCCAGATTAAATGCCATATGACTGTAATCCCAAAACACTTTTCCAAACGCAATTTCTGAAAGAACACTGCATAAATATTCATAAGTTCCTCCAAGAAGTGTTCCAACGAGGAATAAGAAACTATCTCCTCTGTCTTTATATTTATAGAAAAGTGCTGTAATCATTGCAAGTGCAACACCCCATACAAAGCTGAATTGTCCCCAAACAACACTACTTCGGCTCATCCATGACCCCATTGTGAGACGGCAAAATACAGTTTCAATCATATCTCCTAAAAATGCTCCAATGACCAAAAGGAGGACAATCTTATAGAACCCACATCCATAGGCAAATGGCTTATCCGCATCTGTTCTCTCTAGTATCTCATCTTCTAAATGCTTCGCAGCTGGATAAGCTTTTTGAATTCGTCGTTCTACCCCTGCCACAATCCAGGCACTAAACTTTCCACTTAATTTCACAAATGGAATATTTGCTTCCTCCCAGCGGTGAAGTCTTTTACTTCTCCCCAACAGCAGCATAAAAGAGGCTAATGCATCCACAATGATTAAGGCAGCCACACTCCACAACAGAATTGTGGCAATAAATTTAGGAAATATGTGATAGATTTTAAGAAACCATCGATTTCCCCAGGTAATTATAAAAAATCCAAGTATTCCCCATATTATAGTTGCATATGCACATATGTATCCATCAAAATTCCATCTTGCTTTGGAATAGTCCCACCACTTCTCCTGAAATAATTTCTCAATCCAATGTCCTGCAATCCACTCAATTACAGTTCCATAAATCATGGCCCCAAGAAAAAGCCATCCTCCACTTAATCCACGAAGCCCTATGGACATGGCAACTGCACCAACTCCATAAATACTACAAATAGGTCCGTTTATCAGCCCTCTGTTCACAAATCTTTTTTGTTTTGTCGCTGCGACAATGGTTTCTAATATCCATCCTCCAAAGCTGTATAAAAAGAATAAAAACAGCAATTCAAGTCCCTGATATTTCATCTTATGTCTCCTCGCCTTTCGCTATTAAAAAATTTCTTTCAGCGAAGGATATATTTTCTTAAATTTTCTATATTGAGTTTCATACTTTTCTACTAATTCCGATTCTGGCTCCACTGTTTCAACAATATGCACCAATTTCTCTGCAGCATCCTGAACACTTTTAAATTCGCCACAACCAACTGCTGCAAGCATAGCTGCTCCATATCCTGGACCTTCTTCACTTTCAATCACATCCAGTTTTAAGTTCATAATATTTGCAATCATTTTCTTCCATAGCGGACTTTTTGCTCCCCCACCACAAATCTTTGTTCTTTGAATATTTATTCCAAGACTTCTTGCAACTTCCAAAGAATCTCGAAGACCAAAGGCAACTCCTTCTAACACAGCCTGAGTCATCTCTTCTCTTGTGGTATCCATACACATTCCTAAGAATACGGCTCTAGCATTTGGATTATTATGTGGAGAACGTTCCCCCATCAAATAAGGCAGATAGAAAACAGAATTCTCACCAAGATTTTCAATGCCCTCTTGTTCTTTTCCATAATCTTTTGTCTTTAAAATCTCATCCATCCACCATTTATTACAAGACGCTGCACTTAGCATACATCCCATTAAATGATAGGACCCGTCTGCATGTGCAAAAGAATGTAATGCATTGTGAGAGTCCACAGTAAAACTGTCACTTGAAATGAAAATAGTACCTGACGTTCCAAGAGAAATATTACACATTCCATCTCCCACAGTACCGGTACCTACTGCTGCCGCTGCATTATCTCCAGCCCCTGCGATGACTTTTACATTTTCAGATAAACCAAGTTCCTGTGCAATATTTGATTTTAAGGTTCCAACAACATCATAACTTTCGTATAATTTAGGAAGCTGTTCTTCTTTTATACTGCAAATCTCCAACATGTCCTTGGACCAGCATTTATTCTTTACATCCAGAAGAAGCATCCCTGACGCATCAGAGTAATCGGTACAAAAACTTCCTGACAATTTGTATGCAAGATAATCTTTTGGAAGCATTATTTTACATATTTTTTTAAAGTTCTCTGGTTCATGTTTTTTTAGCCAAAGAATCTTTGGTGCTGTAAATCCTGCAAATGCAATATTGGCCGTATCATCTGAAAGTCGATCTTTTCCAATTACATCATTTAGATAATCAGTCTCCCCTTGTGTTCTGCCATCATTCCACAAAATTGCTGGTCGAATCAACTGGTCATTCTTATCAAGGATAACAAGACCATGCATCTGTCCACCAAAGCTGATTCCTGCAATTCTATCTTTGTCAAAATCTTTGATTAGCTCCTTGATTCCATCCATAGATTGAAGAAACCAATCTTCTGGTTTTTGCTCTGACCACCCAGTATGGGGAAAATATAACTTGTATTCTCTAGATACAACATTCTCAACTTTTCCCTTCTCGTCCATTAAAAGAATTTTTACTGCCGACGTTCCTAAATCCACACCAATATATAACATTGGTACCTCCTTGCTTTTCTGCTTATTCTTTGCTATAGCTTTTTATTTTAATACATCTTTAGCACAGAATACATTTCATCATCATACTTCTTTGTATATAATAACATATTATCCTGAATTAACTCAATCTCATCTAGCTTATCTGGAAGGTCAATCTTTTTCTTGTCCTTCGTTTTCATATAATACAAGTATAAAGAACTCTTTTCCTTCAAAGAATCATATTCTTCCCATGCCATTTCCTCTGGATTTCTATCACATGCTAACCAGTCCTCCGATGGATTTGTTTTTGTATCTTTTCCATTTTCCTCATACTGGTAAAGTAACAGTGATTCTTCCCCTTTGTCGCAAAGATAATAAAGTTTTCCGTTTTTCACTATAATGTTTTTGTAAAGGACTTTTTCATAAGAGTTTTCCAGTTTTTTAGTCCACTCTTGTCCTCGCACATATTTTTCTTTTAACGTGTTTAAATCTACTTTCTTGATTCCATAACTTTCTACATCAAAATAATAAAAACCATTTTTATAGAAATTCATATTAGAACGTACGTCCTCCGCAACAGTTTCTACCTTTTTTGTGTCTGGATTCACTCTTGTCACAATAAGTCCTCCAAACATAATATATATCTTATTTTGATAAACATAAATTCCATCCATGGAAGGATCATCTAGTTTTGAGTTCATTTCAACTGCTTTTGCTGCATCCATAATCTTCTTTTGTTTTTTACCATCTAGACTGCATTCATATAAGGATTCATCATAAATATAATATAATTTATCTTTGGAAACCGCCATTCCTATTTGCCTATTTTCTACTGATTTTTTTAAGTTTACAAGGATTACCTTTTCTTTGCTTCTTCGATCCACCCGAACAATCTGAAATTTTGAATTGGCATAAAAAATATAAGAATCCGTAGTGATAAGAGAAGACCCTCCCTCTGATTTTCCTCTCATGACTTTTTCATTCTTCCAGTCGATTAATTCAGATAGCAACAACTTCTCCTTTGATGTTTTCTCTTCTTTTACATCAAGCTCCATTGTCTTATATTTATGTTGAGAATTATCTATATACACTAACATATCGCCTATTAACACTTGTAAATCCTGTACATCATTTGGAAGTAATTTCTTTGTTTTAGCTCCTGTCTTTATATTTAGAGTCTTAATATAATCTCCTTCTTCATATCCAATGACATCTCCATCCTGAACACTATATATCAAATTATCTCCTACATGAAGAACTTTCTGGTCAGCTTTCTTTTCACGATACAAATAAATATCTGCACCCTCTCCACCTTCTGATACACGACCACCTTGTGCCGCTGCATAATAAAGCTTTCCATCCACAACCATTAATTTGTTATAATATCGAATCTTTTTATCCGACCCTTTCAGATTTCTCTCATAATCTCTTTTTCTAACTAGCTCTTGCTTTAAGGAATGTATATTCACCCGGTATATACTTTCTCTTCCAGATGTATAATAAAAATAATTTTCATAAAAACAGCTGTCATCAATATCTTCACCAAAAACATTGAATTTCTTTGATGAAGTATCATATTGGCCTGTCCATCCACTTACCAGCAAAAATAGCTTTCCCTGATACATTTGAAATCCGTCTATTCTTCTTTGATTCTTTGAAACATCTTGTAAATCATCTCCGGCTACTATTTTTTTAGAATGATTTCCATTAAAATCGCATTGATAAATCACGTTTTTGTATAAGTAATAAATCTGATTGTTTGAAATCGCCAGTGCAGTTGGACAAGTATCCCCATCCTTAGCACCCTCTAACTTCTTAATAGTCACTTTCTTTTTTGTATACTGATTGACCCTAATTAAGTTTTCTGTTCCATCTATATAAAATAAATAAGTATTATTTCTTATAATCGTTGAATCCCATTGTGAATCTTCAATGCTCTGACCAATGGTTTCTTTTTCCCAGTTTAAAAGTTTAGTTATTGGCAGTTTTTTCATATTCTTTGTTGCCTCAACGGTATCACTTTTCACATTTTTACTGGTGTTTTTCCCACATCCTGCTGACATAATAATAACTGCCGCAGCCAATGGTACAAAAATAAATTTACTTCTTCTTCTCATTTTTTCTCCTTTTTATTTTTTCTTTTTATTCCATATATTACTATATCCTACTCCTCTTTTTCTTGTATCAAATTTTTGTTAAGGTTCTATAACAATTTGCAACAGAAAAGCTCCCCAGGTTTTATCCTAGGGAGCTATCTATCCTCTACTAGCCTTCAATTGCAATATATTGGTCTTGCTCTACTTTCTTGTGTTCTTTTTTAGGAACCATAAGTTTCAAAATACCATCTTTAAATTGTGCATGTACATCTTTCTCTGTAACATCCTCTCCTACATAGAAGCTTCGGCTCATAGAACCTGAATAACGTTCACGTCTAATATACCTGCCATCATCATCCTTCTTATCTTTATCTAGGCCTTTGCTTGCTTCAATGAATAAATATCCATTCTTTAATTGAAGTTTAACATCTTCCTTCTTAAATCCAGGCAAATCTACATCAATCTCGTAGTCTTTCTCATTCTCTTTCACATCTGTCTTCATGATACGGTCTGCATGCTTTCCATAAAGCATCTTGTCCACATCAGGGAAGGAAAAGTCCGTCCAATCATCAAATAATCTTTCACCAAAAATACTAGGCATCAACATAAGTCATTCCTCCTTTACTATGTGACATAAAACGTCGCCTATAACTCTACCTCTTTTGTTCTACTTATGTTATAACACATATAATTAGCACTGTCAATGGGAGAGTGCTAATTTATTTTCCTTTCTTCCTTCATAGCACTTATGCATATTTTATGCTAAAATACATTTGAAAAGAGGAGTAATACTATGAATGAAGGACCATATAAAAAAAATAATCCACATCGCTTTTCTATCTCCATTGTCTTTGGCGGCATTGGGGTTGGAATCGTCTCAGGATGTGTAACAGTTATCTATCGATTACTATTAAATCATGCAGAAGCAATATTGTTTTCTATTATTAATTACACCAAAGGA
Organism: Anaerostipes sp.; assembly: GCA_028704435.1. Classification (GTDB taxonomy): domain Bacteria; phylum Bacillota; class Clostridia; order Lachnospirales; family Lachnospiraceae; genus Anaerostipes. The sequence continues at coordinate 87,598 of JAQWFL010000009.1, forward strand.
CATGCCTTTCGCATTGCCATATGGATACTGATTCTTGCTATCTTAGGTATTATTGTGGGAAAATTAATTGCCTGGGAAGGCATGAGTTCTGGAAGTGGTATCCCCCAGGTGCAAGGAGAAATGCAGGGGTATCTAAACCAAAACTGGTGGAAAGTTCTCACCTCTAAGATTATAGGTGGAACCCTTTGTATTCTAGGAGGTTTATCTCTTGGACGTGAGGGGCCCTCGGTTCAGCTTGGTGCCATGGCGGGAAAAGGCCTTGCAAAAGTCACCAAACAAAGTACAACGAAAGAACGAATCATGATTACTTGTGGTGCAGGCTCTGGACTTGCCGCCGCCTTTAACGCACCTCTTGCTGGTGTCATGTTTTCTCTCGAAGAAATTCAGAAGAATTTTAATGCATCTATTCTCGTATGTGCCATTACTGGAGCGGCCTCAGCTGATTTTATTTCCAAAAATGTATTTGGACTATCTCCAGTATTTCACTTTCAACTTGAACATGTTCTAACATTAAAGTACTACTGGACTCTAATTCTCCTTGGAATTGTTCTTGGATGCTTCGGTGCCTTATATAACTTTATTATGCTAAAAGGACAAGATATTTACGGAAAAATTTCATGGATAAAAAAAGACTATATCATTGTGATTCCATTTTTAATTTCTGGTATCCTTTCCTATCAGCTTCCTAGTATTCTAGCTGGTGGGCACGCCATGATTGAATTGATTACCAACCATCGTCTAATGATGACTACTATGATTGTTTTCCTCATTGGAAAATTTATATTTTCAGCGATATGTTTTGGGTCTGGCGCTCCTGGTGGAATTTTCTTTCCACTTCTTATTTTAGGTGCTTATCTTGGTGCTATTTTCGGAACCATTGTCACAAGTGCTACTGCATTGACACCTGATTATATTACAAATTTTATTGTACTTGCCATGGCGGGATTCTTTACTGCCATTGTAAGAGCACCAATTACGGGAATTATCTTAATCGCAGAAATGACAGGAACTTTTGAACATTTTCTATCTTTGGTTGTTGTAGTGATGGTATCTTATGTCATTGCACATTTACTTGGCAGCGAACCAATTTATGAAAGTCTTCTTGGTCGTATTTTAGCTAAAAAAGGAGTTCGTCAAGACAACTATACACAAGAAAAAGTTCTTGCAAGCTTCTGTGTTGGTGGTAATTCCCTTGCCATCAACCAAAAAATCAAAGACGTACTTTGGCCTGAGCATTGTTTGATTGTTACCATTCACCGTGGTAAAACTGAAATCATTGCAAAAGGAAGTACCATTGTACATCATGGAGATATTCTTGTAGCCTTGGTAGATGAAGAATATTTAGGAATGGTTACTGAAAGCTTTCAACTAATTTGTGGAGAGATTCAGATATAATTCATACAAAAAGGAGACTATCATTGGTAATAGTCTCCTTTTTGTATTCTAACCCCTCATATATTTTAGGTTTACATTAAATTTCCAAATCGGTCTTTTTTTAATTTTTGTTTCTTTTCTTTTAGTTCATCCAAAAGCAAAAATCTATATGTTGCTGGATCATCACCGACTCGTATTTGTTTTTTTGTCAACTGATCCATTTCTTTCATTTCGGTCTGGGTCAATTTAAAATCAAAAATATCTTTATTTTGAAGAATTCTATCTGGATGTGAAGATTTTGGAATAATCCCAAAACCATTCTGCAAATGCCATCGAAGAATTGTTTGTGCTGTAGTTTTCTCATAACGTTCTGCAATTTTCAAAATCACAGGATTCTTTAACACTTCACCTCCAACCATAAGCGGACTCCATGCAATAGGGAAAATATCATTGTTCTTACAGTAATCTATAATCTCATATTGATGTAAATATGGATGAGTCTCAAATTGGTTTACCATAGGCATTCTTCCTGTGGCTTGTGCTGCTTGCTCCATATGTTCTGGCAAAAAATTACTGACTCCAATGGCTCGAATCAGACCCTCATCATACATACGAACCAATGCTTTCCATGTGGGAACATACATATTTTCTCCTGGCCAGTGAATTAAAAATAAATCCATCTGTTCCAGCCCCATTCTTGTGAGGGTATTTTCAACTGCCATAAGTGTATTGTCATATCCATGAAAACGATTCCGAATCTTTGAAGTAATAAAGACATCGTCTCTTTTTCTTCCTGACTGACGGATTCCTTCTCCTACTGCCTCTTCATTTTCATAAGCCTGTGCTGTATCTATCGCCTCATATCCTTGTTCTATGGCATACTTTACCAGCTCTGTACACGTTTTATTTTGAAGCAAATAAGTCCCAAATCCAAGAACAGGCATGGACACACCATTTGCTAAAGTTCTATATTCCATAGCGCAACTCCTCATCTGAAAAATCCATAGAAATTATTATGCTACACTGCTAGTTTAAATATATTAACAATATCTTCAATATACAATTTCTTTACCCATCCTACAGCTCCATCTTCATGAACCACACGAACTCGTTTTGCCATTTTATACATTACTTCCTCGTCTAGATTCTCAACTCCAGGTACATCATTTAATTTTGTTGAAACCCCCAGACTTTGGAAGAATAATTCCAATCGGTCAATTGCCTCTAACACTGTGCGCTCTGGTTTGTCATAATCATAAGAAACTCCCATGACTCTCGTTGCCCATTTTATAAATAGTGGAAGATTTTCCTTATACACATATTTCATCCATGCCGGTGTAATAACTGCAAGTCCTGCCCCATGAGTTACACTTTGATATTCTCCTGACAATTCATGTTCAATAAAGTGAGATGCCCAATCTCCCGTTCGTCCCATTCCGGTCAATCCATTATGAGATAAACTTGATGCCACCATAACATTGGCCCTTGCCTCATAATTATTTGGATCATCCATTAAAATTCTTCCGCATTCCATGCATGTGTGGAAAATTCCTTCACACAAATAGTCGGTTAGAATATCATTTTCTTTTTCTGGTGTAAAATATCGTTCCATAGAATGTGACATAATATCAATAATTCCACATGCTGTCTGAAATGGTGGAAGACTCATGGTAAGTTCTGGATTTTCAATGGCAAATTTGGCACGGTTAATATCATTGTCACAAAAACGCTTTAGCTTTTCATCTGCTTTCGTAATAACACAGCTATTTGAAGATTCACTTCCTGTTGCCGCTATAGTTAAAATCACGCCAAGAGGTGTGCTTTTTTCAGGAACATCCAATGGTACTCCGTCCTTTTCAATAAAGAAATCCCACACATCTCCTTGGTATGGAAGTCCCATTGCAATTGCTTTTGTGGAATCAATAACACTTCCTCCACCAATGGCCAATAGAAAGTCCACCCCTTCTTTTTTACACAGCTCAATTCCTTCATATACAAGTTCTAGATGTGGATTTGGCACTACTTTCCCTAATTCCACAACTTTTAATCCTTCTTCTTGCAGCATATTTATGATCTTATCTACAAATCCATTTTCTTTCATAAATCCACTGTCATGATGAACTAAAACTGTGGTACCTCCAAATTCTTTGATCCACTTTCCTGTTTGATTCTCTGCTTCCTTCCCTACAATCAATCTTGTGGGAGATAAAAATGTAAAATCATTCATAGTATACCTCTTCCTTTCCTCTATCACTTTTTTAAACTTACTCTACCCTTTAATTATAATAGACCATTCTTCAAGGCGTCCATGTTTTAAAATTGCACATTTGACAAAAAGTTTTTGACACTTTCTTGATTTTTATGCCCACCATCCTTTTCTTATGATAAGATGAGACAAAGGAGATTATTATGCAGAATATTAAATTTATAATAGAATACGATGGAACACGATATAAAGGATGGCAGAAACTTGGAAAAACTTCCAATAGTGATACCATTCAAGGAAAATTCGAAACCATTTTAAAGAAACTAACAGGTGAAGACATCCAAGTGATTGGTTCTGGTCGTACAGATGCCAAAGTTCATGCCCTCTGTCAAGTTGCAAATTTTCATACCAACTCTAAGTTATCCCCTAATGAAATCATGAATTATGTCAATGAATACCTTCCAGCAGATATTGCTGTTACAAAGGCCGTCAATGTATCAGAGCGGTTTCACAGCCGTCTAAATGCAAAAGATAAAACATACTGCTACCACATTTTTGCAGGAAAGAAAGCAGATGTCTTTCGCCGCAATTATGTATGGCATATAGAAGAATCCCTTAATTTAGAAGCTATGAGACAAGCTTCCACACTTCTTCTTGGAACTCATGATTTTAAAGGATTTTCCTCCATTAAAAAAACAAAAAAATCTACCACAAGGACTATTTCAAATATTTCTATCATAGAAACAAAAAAAGAAATCCAAATCTCCTATACTGGAAATGGATTTCTATATCATATGGTTCGAATTCTAACTGGAACTTTAGTTGAAATTGGAAAAGGGGATAGAACACCAGATTCTATCTTAACCGTTTTCAATTCTCAAAACCGTCAGGATGCTGGAATCACAGCACCACCTCAAGGGTTATTCTTAGTTGATGTTACATATTAGGATCATTGTTTACATAGCTGATTACAAACCGCAGTGTAATATAAACCATTAAAATCACAGCAATCACCACTTGTACTGGATATGCGTAACTTGTCCATCCTAAGAAGGACACGCCTCCCATACTTGCGGCATATTCACTAACACGCTTCATGGCCAAGGCACTGACTACAAATGGAAATGTAAGTGCTGCAAAGCTTGGATAAAAAGTTCCTATAAGTACTCGAACTCCATGATATGCTGCAAATAAATAAGCAGCAATTGAAACAAAGGCAAGTACTGTCACAAGGGGCAGAAACGGTACAGTTTCACATGCAAGATATCCCACAATTAATAAACTTACAGGTGATGCATAGGTACAGATTAATGCCTTATTTCTGTTTTCTACTTTTGGAAATTTGATGTAACGATATGTAATCACAAAAAACAAAATTAGTACAAGAATCATGGATATTTTTGAGAACCAGACGCCCACTCCCCCCATTCCAAAAATAGGTGCTGTATCAGCAACAGTGGATAGTCCTGCATAAAAAATAAAATAAGTAGCATATACATTCTCAATCTTAAACTGATACAAATTATGCCCATTAAAAAATATCATCAAATATACATGAAGGGCAACTGCTGCAATCCATATAATAGTATCTGCTTTGCCTAAAACTGGTCGTGCATAATCTGTAAGTAGAATCATTCCCATAGAAAATGTTGCCGACACACTGCACTTTACTGGATCTAACATTTCTTCTTTTACATATGGCAAGCATACAACAATTCTTACTGCCAACACTGCAAATAACACTCCTGCAATTATACTACATGCGTGATATACCGTTCCGCCCATGTCTCTCAGCAAAAATCCCAGAGTTGCATATGCCAGCATAACTCCCGACATGGCAAATGGAATACGTTCTAGTTTTTCTCTCATTCTATTTTCTCTCCTCTTTTTTCAATAAATGCCTCAATTACTTCATATACTTCCTCCGGATTCTCTTCGTTTAATATCTCGTGCCTTCGGTTAGTAAATAGTCTTGCATATATACTTTTATACCCAACTTTTTTCATAAAGTCAACTGCCTCTTTATATTTTTCCTTCGAAACAATACAGGGGTCATACTCTCCTGCAATAAATAAAATAGGAAGGTCTGGATTCTTAACTTTCCATCCCCTTAGACTGTAAGTTCGTTTCATCAAATAAAATAAATTCAAGAATCCATTATTGGTAAACATAAATCCGTCTAATGGATTTTCATTATAGGCATCTACATTTTCTTGATTAAAACTAATCCATGCATTCTCTCCTGGAATCATCTTCTCATACGCTGCAATCGCCATTGTATGAAATATTTTTCCTTTTTTATATTTCCTATTTCCAAAACAAAAGATTTTCGCCAATCCTACTGCAATACCCGCAGCCTGATTCTTACTTGGACTTCCGCATACAATTAGGGAATCTATCACATCATCATATTTTTTTAAATAACAGCGGACAACAAGAGAACCCATACTATGTCCAAACAAATGCAAGGGCAAACTCTTGTATTTCCCTTTGATCCACTGTGAAACTAAATGTGTATCCTCCACAATAGCATTTCCTGTGGTATCATAAAAATATCCCAAATCACTTTCCTTTTGAATGCTTTTTCCATGACCTCGATGATCATGAATCACACATATATATCCTTTATGACAAAATTTCCTCATAACAGCTTCATATCGTTCCTTATGTTCGCTCATTCCATGACAAAATTGAATGATTCCTTTTGGTTTTTTATTATCAGGTATCATCCACAATACATGCAATTCAAGTTGATCGACACTAGACGGTAAATAAATTTCTTTTTTCATTCTATCGCCTCCTCCTATAAGTAACGAAGAGATATCAATTTTGATATCTCTTTCTAATAAAAGTCTTTATCTTTCATTCAATGGTTCGTAAGCTTTTGATTTTGCAACCCCTTTATATGCTGGTCTGATAATTCTTCCTCCATTGATTAGTTCTTCAATTCGGTGTGCACTCCATCCTGCAATACGGGCAATTGCAAACAATGGTGTATACAATTCAAATGGTAAATCTAACATACTATAAATAAATCCACTATAAAAATCAATATTTGCACTGACTCCCTTATAAATCTTTCGCTCTTTTGCAATAACTTCCTTTGCAACCTTCTCTACATTGTGGTACAAACGAAACTCTGCCTGTTTTCCTTTTTCAGCGGATAATAATTCCACAAACTGACTAAGTACCTTGGAACGAGGATCTGAAATTGAGTACACTGCATGTCCCATTCCATAAATTAATCCTGACTTATCAAATGCTTCTTTTCTGACAATTTTCGTTAAATACTCACGAATTTTATCTTCGTCATCCCAGTCTTTCACATGATCTTTAATATCTTGAAACATATGAACTACCTTAATATTAGCTCCACCATGCTTTGGTCCCTTTAGAGAGCAAAGAGCCGCTGCAACAGAAGAATATGTATCTGTTCCTGAAGAAGAAACAACATGTGTCGTGAACGTTGAGTTATTCCCCCCACCATGCTCTGCGTGAAGAACAAGGGCAATATCAAGAATCTTAGCTTCTAACTTTGTATACTTACTATCTGGTCTTAACAAATGCAGAATATTCTCCGCTGTTGAAAGCATAGGTTCTGGTGAATGGATTATTAAGCTATTACCTCTTTCATAATGATTGTATGCCTGATATCCATAGACAGCTAACACTGGAAATAGTGCGATGAGCTGTAAGGACTGGCGCAGTACATTTGGAACGGATGTATCACTTGCATAATCATCATAGGAGAATAATGTAAGTACACTACGTGCAAGAGTATTCATCATATCCCTGCTTGGTGCTTTCATAATAATATCCCTGACAAAATTTGTTGGAAGCTGTCTATATTCTCCTAACATTCTTTTAATGTCCTCTAACTGCTTCTCGTTTGGCAATTCTCCAAACAATAGTAAATAAACAGTTTCTTCATATCCAAAACGATCTTCTTTCATGAATCCTGCAACAATATCTTCCACATCAATTCCTTGATAATATAATTTACCTTCACAAGGAACAATCTCTCTATCTTCTACTGTATAGGACTGAATTTTAGAAATCTCAGTTAATCCAGCAAGAACACCCTCTCCATTCTTCTTTCTAAGTCCTCTTTTTACGTCATATTTTGTGAATAATTCTGGATTTAATTTTCGTTCACACTTTTTTGCAAGTTTTTCAATTTCAGGTGTTACAATTGAAAATTCATTTGGCATATCTTTCACCATCTTTATCAGCTCCTTTCCTTCATGTTGCTATTATTTTAAGTCGTGATATTTCCCTAAGAATTCTTTTGTTCTTTCATTGTTAGAATTAAATACCACTTCTGGTTTCTCATCTTCTACAATGACTCCCTGATCCATAAAAATAACTCTGTCAGATATTTCTTTTGCAAATGCCATCTCATGTGTCACAATAATCATTGTCATATTCAAGTCAGCAAGTGACTTGATAACTTTTAGTACTTCTCCTGTTAGTTCTGGGTCAAGTGCCGAAGTTGGCTCATCAAAAAACAATACTTTAGGCTCCAGCGCCAAGGCTCTGGCGATTGAAACTCTCTGTGACTGTCCTCCTGATAATTCACAGGGATAGGAATCTGCTTTGCTCTCTAACCCAAGCTTTGCAAGAAGCTTTAAAGCCCTCTCCTTTGCTTCTTCTTTGGAAACACCTGCAACACATACTGGTGCTTCCATAACATTTCGTAATACGGTGTAGTGTGGAAATAGATTAAAGTTTTGAAATACAAATCCAGTATCCATCAAAATCTTCTTTTGAATCTCTTTAGCTCCGTACTCCGGCTGATCCCCTTTCATAGACACTAAAGTATGCCCATTGATTTGAATCTCTCCCTTTGTAACTTTCTCTAGCTGATTCATACAACGTAAAAGTGTAGACTTTCCAGAACCAGAAGATCCAATAATCGTCACAATCTCTCCATCATTGACCTGGAAAGAGATGTCTTTTAATACTTCAAGCTTTCCAAAGTTCTTCTGCAAATTCGATACAGATATAATGCTCATGCTCTTTCCTCCTACTTATAATAGTTTAATCTTTTTTCAATGGTTGCAAATACTCTTGAAACAACTGTATTCATAATTAGATAGAAGATACCTGCTACAATCAGATACTCCATCCCTTTTCCTCTTGCCATATTATTCGCCGCCACAACATAGATTTCCATAACTCCAATCACATGTGCTAAAGAGGTATCCTTCACCAATGTCATACACTCACTTCCCATTGGTGGAATCACAATCTTTACAACCTGTGGCAGTACAATCTTAAAAAAGGTCTGTCTTCTGTTAAATCCTAATACCTTGGCTGCCTCATACTGTCCCTTTGGAATTGCCTGAATTCCACTTCGGAAAATCTCAGCAAAATATGCTGCATAGTTTAATGAAAACGCAATGACAGCAGCTGTCATACGGTCTAATCGGAATATATATCCTGCATCACTTAACCATAAATTAATGGCAAAATAGAAACCATACAATTGAAGAATCAATGGTGTTCCTCTCATAATTAATAAGTAAAAACGTACTGGCATCTGAATAATCCAAAGTTTTGCCATACGCCCACATGCCAAAATCAGACCTAAGACCAATCCAAATAAAAGAGTTAAGAAAAATAACTCTAAGGTTAGATTTAATCCATTGTGAAATAACATCTGTGCTATTTCAGGTATCTTTTCTATCATAACTACTTTCTCTCCCTGTTTCTAAAAAAATAAGGGGCTTCTAAAAACAAGCCCCTTTGCTTTCTTTTCATTACTTAATTGTTGTAATATCTTCGTTGAACCACTTCTTGCTAATCTTAGCTAATGTTCCATCTTTCGCCATAGCCTTTAGTTGCTTTTCAACAGCTGCACAAAGCTTCTTCTCTCCCTTACGGAAACCAATGACATAATCTTCTGCCGCTAAATCAGCCGCTAAAATCTTATACTTTCCTTTGTCCTTGTTTGTGTAATACTTTGCAACTACTTCATCCATAACCGCTGCGTCACACCCAAGACCAAGATCATTTAATATCTCTACATTGTTCCCCATAGTAAGAATCTTTGCATCCTTAAGTTCTTTTGATTTTTCCACAGCATCATTTGCTGTTGATCCCTTTTGAACTTCCACTGTCTTCTTCTTAATATCAGCTAAAGACTTAATCTTGCTCTTTGCTGGAAGAACTAATACCTGATGATTCTCCATATATGGCGTAGAGCATAACATATCCTTAGCTCTATCCTTGTTGTATGTCAATCCATTCCATATACAATCAATATTCCTATTATTCAATTCCTGATCCTTAGAATCCCAATTAATCGGTTGTAGCTTAAGCTTTATACCCATACGCTTGGTAACTTCTTTGGCAAGATCAATGTCAAATCCAACGGTATTTTGATCTTTATCTGTAAATCCCATCGGAGGGAACGATGCATCTAAACCTAATACAAGTTCTCCATTCTCTTCTACAGTTTTCAATGAGTTATCAGTCTTACTTTTCTTCTTTGCTCCACATCCTGTAAAAATAGATGCTACAAGAACAACGCTTAGCAGTGTAACAATAATCTTTTTCATAATTCTCTTCTCCTCATACGATATCGTCTGCTTTACTTGTCCACTAATACATTAGTGTACTAAATTGGCTAAGTAACATAGTATCAAATTATCAGCTTTTTGTCAACGCGGTTCCATGGAAATAACGCTAAATTCAGCTTTCATTGAGATGCTTTTTAACACTTCTCCAATTAGGATAAAATCGATCCATATAAGCTTTGAAACGTGGTCCATGCCCTCTCTCATATAAATGTGTCAGTTCGTGAATCATTACATAATCCAGGCAATCTGGCGACTTCTTTGCCAATTGAAGATTCATCCAAATTCTCTGTTCTATAATATTGCAGGTTCCCCATCTGGTCTTCATCTTCTTAATTCGGCACTCTTTTGCCGTCTTGCCTACAATTCTCTCACACCTGTGAAGAACTTCTGGCAAAACTCTCTTTAACTGATTTCGGTACCATCGGTCTAACTGCTTCTCCCTCTCAATAAAATCACTATCTTTCTTTGTATTTAAAATTAAGTCGTCCCCTTGTATATATACATCATGACATTCTCCAAGATGTATCACTTTTAACGTATATGGCTTTCCCCATAAATAATAAACTTGTCCGCTTTTAATTTCATTTATGTTTGTCTCTTTCATAACTCCCTCTTACTTTTTCCTATTTAAAAAAGAAAGAACCTGACAAAATGCCTGAGTTCTTTCTCATCTCTTCTTATAATAAATGTGCTCTTAATTCATCTCCACTCTGTGGTGATAAATAAGCTGGTGCAATATCAAATACAGTCTTACATCCAAAGTTTCCTTCATCTGCTAGTCTCTTAGCTGCACGAGCATATGCTACAAGAACACAAGACGTGAATTCTGGATTAGAATCTAATTTTAAACGGTACTCAATAATGTGTTTATTGCCATTGCCTGTCTCACCACTTCGAATTACAAAACCGCCATGAGGAATTCCACTGTGGTTCTTGTCCATCTCTTCCTGGCTGATAAACGTTACACTTGTATCATACTCATCAAAGTAATTAGGCATATTTACAATATCAGATTCAATCTGCTTTAAATCAGCTCCTTCTTTTGCCACAACATAACACTCTCTTAAATGCTTCTCTCTTGTTGTAAGTTCTGGGTTCTCTCCATTACGAACTGCATCTACCGCCGATTCAATTGGTACTGTATATTGTCTTGCATCCTGAACACCTTCCACTCTTCGGATAGCATCTGAATGTCCCTGGCTCACTCCACGTCCCCAGAATGTATAATCCTTTCCTATTGGAAGAATTGCATTCCCGTATAAACGATTTAGTGAAAACATTCCTGGATCCCATCCAACAGAAATAATTCCAGTATGACCACTCTCCTTTGCAGCTGCATCTACATTTGCAAAATGCTCTGGAATTTTAGCATGTGTATCAAAAC
>JAQWFL010000028.1 GCA_028704435.1 Anaerostipes sp.
AAAGATTAGCCACAGCATGACACAATGCTGTAGAAAGAAGAATGTCGGAAAGCCGTGTGAGGGAAAACCTCATGCACGGTTTGATGAGGGGAAAGAGGGCTTACGCCCTCTGACCTACTCTACCTTATTTATTTTTTAATAATTTCCAAAAGCCCACGGATATCGTCGATTACATAATCTGCTCCTGCTTCTTTTAATACCTTTCTTGTTTCCTGACGTTTTATTTCCTGCTCCTCTTTTGACAATGCATCAAAGTCTTCTTTTGACAATGCCATCACTGAACTTCCTTCCACAATTCCAATGGAAATTACACCAGCATTCTTTCCTTCTTTGATATCAGAAACGGTATCTCCCACTTTAATTACAGCATCTACAGATGAAAGGTTAAGTTCCTGCATATTTTTAAATATCATATATGGATAAGGTCTTCCATATCCACCTACAGCATCTGCACTAAACCAGCAGTCTGGCTTGTATCCATTTTCTTCTGCTTTTGGAACTACAATATCCATCATTTCATCTGTATAACCTGTACTAGAACCAATCTTAAGCCCCATACTTCTTAATTCTTCTATTGTTTCTAACACGTATGGTTTTGGGTCTGCAAACTGATTTAAAATCTTCAAAATCCCTGACTCACTTTTTTCGTATACTGCATCTACATCCTTATCTGTCCAGTCCTTTCCATAAATTCTCTTCCATTCTTCTCGAATTCTTGGCATTTTTAACATGGATTCAATATGGTCATGTTTTAACATTCCCATAGGTTCTCGCACCTCTTCAATGGTTGGAGTCATCCCAAATTCTTTAAATGCCTCTACAAATGCCTGCACTGGTGCAAAACACCCGTAATCTACTGTTGTTCCTGCCCAGTCAAAAATAACTGCTTCTAAATTCTTCATCTAATTCTCCTTTGTCATGTCTGTTATAAATTCCTGAAAAATATCACATAGTTTTTCCATATCCTGCGGATGAATATCTCCAATATTTCCAATTCTAAAAGTATCTGCACTGGTTACTTTCCCTGGATATATGGCATATCCTCTCTCTTTGATAAAATAATACATGTCTTCAAAAGAAAACTCATGGCTTTCTGGATAAAAGAAAGTAGTAATAATAGGACTTTGGTGTTCTTCATCAATATAAGTTTTGATTCCCATTTCTTTCATTCTTCCAATTAAGATTTCATTGTTCTTTCGATAACGCTGCTCTCTTTTTCTTACTCCACCTTCTTCTTTCAGTTCTTCCATTGCTTTTGCAAATGCTAAGACTACATGGGTTGGAGATGTAAATCTCCATTTTCCATCTATATTCATTGTCTCCCATTGTGCATATAAATCAAGGGATAAACTTCTTGAATTTCCTTTACATAACTTTAATACCTCTGTATTACAGATAATAAATGAAAACCCTGGCACTCCCTGAATACATTTGTTAGCACTGCTAATCATAAAGTCTGGTCTTAACTGATCCAAGGGAATATCTACCCCTCCAAAACTTGACATAGCATCTAGAATAAAGATTTTTCCTGCATCATGAACAACTTTTCCTACAGCTTCAATATCATTTAATATTCCAGAAGTTGTCTCACAATGCACCATAGATACATGGGTAATATCTTTGTCTGCATCTAGTATCTCTTCTACTTCCTTTGCATCTGGCACTTGGTCATAATTCCATTGCTTCAATATGTAATTTAATCCTGCATATCGTGCAATCTCAGCCATACGTTCCCCATAAGCTCCATTGGCAAGAATTAATACTTTATCTTTATCTTTGATTGATGTGGTAAATACAGCTTCTACCCCTGCACTACCACTTCCCTGCATTAAAACTGTAGTATATTCATCTTCTGATACATGCCCAATCTCAAGAAGTTCTCTTCTGATTTTTTGTGTAATGTTCTTGTAATCATCATCCCAGGTACAATGATCCACCATCATCTCTTTTTTCACTGATTCTGTTGTAGTTAATGGTCCTGGTGTCAATAATTTATACTGCTTCATCTTTGCCTCCTGTTATTTACAGCTCTCTGATAATTTTTGATGTGCTTCTAACAAATCAACGGTTAGCGGTTCTTTAAATACTGTAGACTTCTTTGATTGATTTGCTGCATCTGCTTTCTCTCCCTTATAAATTGTGTTTGGGTAATATTTGATTAAATCTTTTCTTCCTTTTTTGATAATACATTCTGCCATTTTCATTGCAAGTTTATTTGTTTTGTCTCCTTTATCAATCACCGCAACAGATTCTGTTAAAGTAAAGTTTCCTTCTGTTGGGTCAATATAGTCAATTGGAAGTCCATCTTTTTTATCAGCAACTGCCTGGTGACGAAGTCCAAATCCAATGGCAACTTCACCTGCACGAACTTTTTTAATTGGTCCAGAACCTGATTCCTCTAAATGATCTCCTGCATTTTTGTAAATTCCTTTTAGAATTGTCTTTGCTTCACTTTCTCCATATTCATTGATTAACGCCTGAATCATTAACCATGCTGTAGATGAACCTTTAATATCTGTCACTGAAATATGTCCCTTATATTCTGGTTTTGCAAGATCTTTTATTGATTTTGGCATGGCTAATTTATCTTTTTTCATTTCTTTCGTATTCACGATTAATGCACCTTCTTGTGCTGTAATTGGTGTGTAATAAGAAGGATACTGTGCAAGTGAATTTGTCTTAAAATCTAAGTCTAAAAACATATGATTTTTCTCTTCAGCACTGCTGATATAGTAAGAACTCATAGTAATTAAATCAGCCTCAATATTAGATTTTTCAGCGGTTAATTTTCCACCAAGTTCTGACGTTCCAAAAGATTGGAAAATATATTTATCCTTATATCCATTTTCATCTAACGTTTTTTTCATGACCTCTACTGCTTCATCATCTGCATTTGAATAGAATACAACCTTGTCATTTCCTTTCTTACTGCATCCTGTCATAACTCCTCCAACTGCCATAATCAGTGCAACGGCTGAAACCGCTAGTCTTTTTCCTAATTTTCTCATGTTAATTCTCCTTTTTTGTGTATTTTTATGTGTAAGAAGGCAAACACCTCCTTTCGCAACTAAGTTTGTAAGTAAAATCAGCAGCGATAATACAAATATCTCATTGAATTTAGCATAATGCTGCAACTCTTTGATTTTCGTTGTAATAACCATTGTTCTTGCTCCAGTAATGAAAATAATAGCACTGACTGTAACCATGGCATTTACAAAATAATAATTAAATACTTCTAAGATTGTTCCCCACGCATTAGGGGTAATAATTCTCACTAATGTTTTTATCCAACTGTCTCCCATAAGTCTTGCTGTCGTCTCCCAGGAACGGTTCATTTTCTCTAAAGAACTTTTCATCATTAAAAATGGTGTGGAAAAGAAATGAATCACATTACAGACAACGATAACAAGGAAGGTGTTTTGAATGGATGTTCCAGTAAATGTTAATAAAAATGCGATTCCTAACACCATTCCTGGAATTGTATTTGTAATTAATGCAATTCCCTCTAGACATTTTTTCCATTTTGGGCTAATCTCACTTCTTGCTGTGACCAGTGCTGATCCATAGACAACCAAGGTACCAACAATCGCTGTCATAATAGCTACAAACAGTGAGTTCTTATATACTCCTAACAATGCAGTATCTGCAAACACTTCACTGATATGTGCAGTAGTAAAACTAATTTCATATGGCCATTCTGCCACAAATGGAATGATAAACAACACTACAAAAATAGAAAGCATACAGGTTAAAATTATGACAGATGCAACTGACATAATCCCATCTCTTGCTTTATTTTTACGTAGTTCTACTACGGATATCTTGTTATAACGGATGTTATATCTCTCCACGTAAGTCAAAACTCCGATACTAATCACCGATGGAAGTAACATCATAATGGCTACCACTGCTCCCTGGTTAAAGTTTGGGACACTTCCTAGCATTTCATTGTACAAAGTTCCTGCGATAACCTGAAACCTACCTCCCACAGATGCAGGAATTCCATAGTCTGTAAAACTTAAGAAAAAGCATTGTACAAGAGATGCAATTAATGTTCCCCACATAGGTCTTAAAATAGTGTTTAAGAACGTGCGTAATGGTTTATCTCCCATCACTTTTGATACGATAATAAATTTTTTGTCAATATATTGCATTGTATTATGTAGCAACAAAAATGATATTGGCAGTGTATAAATTACGTACCCAATAAGCAATCCATTGATTCCATATATATCAAAGAACTGGTGGTGAAATACCTTTGTTAAGAATCCCTGTTTTCCAAAAGAATAAATAATTGCAAATCCATAAGTAATGGTAGGCAGTAACATTGGAAGCACTGCTAACGTAGAAATTACTTTCTTAAAAGCTGGATGTACATTGGTATAATTGATGGTATATGCCAGCACAAATGCCAATACCGTTGTAATCACTGCACTTAAAATAGAAACTCCTATACTATTACGAAATGCAGTAAAAAAATTATGATTCCATAAAATATTTTTGAAAAATTCTCCTGTAAATCCTTGTTCCCCAACACAGGCTTTATAAACAATCATTACCACTGGAACGAACAAAAAGAATAGGAACAATGCGATGGTAAATAAATAGATTGCTTTTACTTCTTTCTTTTCTCTCATTTGATTCACCCGACTTTTTCTTCTTCTAACATTTTTTCACGAAATAAAGAATAGATATTACTTCGCTTGATTTCTAGCTGATTTAAAATGAATTCCTCTACAAAAGAATCCGCTGGCGTCATAATTATTTCCTTTGGAGTTGCGTATTGTGCAACCCCTCCCTGATTAATAATTAGCACTTTATCAGATAGTGTAAGTGCCTCCTCTGGATCATGGGTTACAATAATTGTAGTTAAATGGTATTCCTTGGCAATGGTCTTAATTCTATCCTTTATTGATTCTTTAATCACTCCATCCAAGGCACTTAATGGTTCATCTAACAGCAGAATCTTAGGACTCATTACCATAGTTCTTGCCAGTGCAACCCTCTGTTTTTGTCCTCCTGATAACTGTTCAATCTTCTTATCTAAATGTTCTCTTAATCCTAATAAATCAATAAGGTCATCCACTTCTTCTTTTGTGGAAATTCCCGGCTTGTTGCGAAGTCCATATACAATATTTTCGTATGCATTTAAATTTGGAAACAGTGCATAGTCCTGAAAAACAATATTAAATCCTCTCTCTTCCATTGGAACTTTTGTAATATCTTTTTCTTGAAAAGAAAGTATCCCACTGTCAATATCGGTAATTCCTAAGATTAAGTTTAATAATGTTGTCTTTCCACTTCCTGATGGTCCCAAAATAGAAACGATTTCTCCTTCTTCTATCTCAAGGCTAATTTTGTCTAATATGTTTTTTCCATCAAAGGATTTTGTAATCTTGTCTAGCTTTAGCATATTTTTCTCCTTCTTTACTTTTTTTATTTTATTTTTACACTCATGCTTGTTTTCTTGGAACAATCTCATACTACAGACATTTCTCCATGAAAACAATCAAATCAAAATTAAAAAATGTTAAATCAAAAGCAAGAAAAAAGAGCTATTCTATGTAGAAATTCTACATAAAATAACTCTCCTTAATATAATTATTGATGATATGCCTGAGATGTAATTAACTGGCTGTTTTCATCTAAACGTTTTGTATAAGTCTCATAATCACTAACCAAAATTCCCATAAAAATCATATCGACTACAGCTAACTGTGTAGATCTCGAGAAAATTGCATTTCCATATAAAAACTGCTCATTGGACAGACATATGGTAATATCTGCGTACTTACTTAATAGGGTTTGATTGTAGTTGGTAATAATAATCGTTGTAGCTCCAGCTTTTTTAGCCTGTTTCATAACATCTACTGTATTTTTAGAATACCCTGTATAAGATACTCCCACTGCCACATCCTCTTTTCCCAAGGCATTTGCACTAATATTCTGCAAATAAAAATCACCATATTGTTTACAGTTTATCCCCAGATACAACAACTTTGTAGTCAAATCTTCCACAGTTGTGGAGGAATTCTCCACCCCATAGACTGCAACTGTCCTTGCTCTCACAATTGCCTTCACTGCCAATTCTAACTGCCCTACATCAATGCTCTTTAGAGACTCGTCTAGAAGCTGGGTTGTCTTTGTAATTACTTTAGCTGGAATATCTTCCATCTTATCTTCTCTTGAAATAGGAAATCCATAAAGAGATGGCTCTTTGTCCTTTTGCATGCTCTTATGTACTCTTTCCTTTGTCAATGCAAGCTTTAACTCCTTATAATTCTCAAGTCCAATTCCCTTTGCAAAGCGCATCACTGTTGGCTGGCTAACCTGTGCATCCCTTGCCAGTTGAGATATGGACATGTGTTCAATATCCCCATCATTAGACAGAAGATAATCTGCCACCTTTTGTTCTGACTTTCGAAGCTTGCTGTAACTCTTCTTTATAGTAAATGTAATTGATTCTTCCACGATTCCTCCTTGTAGTTTTTCTACAAAAAAATAGAAAGTATATATATTTTCACTGTTAAAAATATTTTACCTTCTATTATTCTATCAAAAAACAAAAGGGATGGAAACTTATTTTATTTCATGCTTTTATAATGTTTCCCTGTGTCTGTCACTGCAAGCCCTCCCTGACTGGTTTCTTTATATGCACAAGGCATGACTTCTCCAATTTCCGCCATGGCATCTATAACTTCATCAAATGGAACCTTGCTTTCCACTCCTGCAATTGCCAAATCAGAGCTTGTAATGGCATTGACCGCCCCAATCACATTTCTTTTAATACAAGGAACTTCTACTAACCCGCCAATAGGATCACAAACCAATCCTAACAATCCTTTTAACGCAAACGCTCCGCTATGACAGATCTGTGTTGTTGTTCCATCTCTTAAAGCTGCAATAGCACCGGCCGCCATTGCACTTGCAGAACCAATCTCCGCCTGACAGCCTCCTTGGGCTCCGGAAATACTGGCACGATTGGAAATCACATCTCCAATCCCTGCCGCCACATAAAGAGCATGGGTTATTTCCTCTTTTGTTGGATGATAAAAGGCATCATAAGCTAGAAGAACGGAGGATAACACTCCACATGATCCAGCGGTTGGTGCTGCTACAATTCGCTTCATACAAGCATTGGATTCCCCCATTTTTATAGCACCC
The DNA here is from genome assembly GCA_028704435.1 of Anaerostipes sp. Classification (GTDB taxonomy): domain Bacteria; phylum Bacillota; class Clostridia; order Lachnospirales; family Lachnospiraceae; genus Anaerostipes. The sequence continues at coordinate 7,165 of JAQWFL010000028.1, forward strand.
TCTATGACTTTACTTATAAAGTCACCAGATATCATGATTCCTTTTTGAATTGCCTGCTGGATTTTGGCTCCATCCCCACCAGATAATCCGCTTAAAGACCTTTGATTTCCATTGTAAGATTTATCTGCTTCCTTCATGGCTTCAAATAAAGAATACATTTGTTCCATGGATTCTTGTTTCTTAACCTGACGCTCTAGCATATCTTCTTTTCTAATAATTTCCCAAAGAGTACACGACTCCTCTCCTGCCCGCTGTATCATATTCTTCATTGATGTAAAACTCATTCTTCTTCACCTCCGACTTTTGATAAATATGTTACCTTCTGTAATCCACTTAAAGTTTCTAGCCATTTTACAGATTCCATTGGTATTTCCTGATCACATTCTAAAATCATAACTGCATTCCCACCAACATAATCTCGATATAACTGCATAGTGGCAATATTAATTGACTTTTGCCACAACATAGAGGTCACTTCCGCTACATGCCCTGGCTGGTCATCATTGTGAACCACTAAAGTAGGATGATCTCCAGAAAAATTTGCCTCCAATCCATCCATGGTACAAATTTTAATGCTGCCTCCTCCAAGAGAAGCTGCGACTACAGAAAGCTCCCTTCCCGAAATACTTTCCATACGGACTTCTACACTGTTTGGATGTGCATTTTTTAGGTGTGCTTCTCCAAAAGAAATTTTGATTCCTTGTTTTTGTGCTAACTTAAAACTCTCTGGAATATGAATATCATCTGGTTCCATTCCCAATAATCCTGCAACAATTGCCTTATCTGTTCCATGTCCTTTTCCCGTTGCAAGAAAAGATCCATACAATAAAATCTCTGCTTTTTTCAGTGGTTCTCCAAGAAGTTTCCTTGAAACTTTCCCTATTTTTACTGCTCCTGCTGTATGAGAACTAGATGGTCCTACCATGACTGGTCCCACAATATCAAATATACCCATATGCCACTCCTTTTGTGTATCAAACGATAAAAAAAGACAAAGACTAACCTCTTTCAAAGGCTAGTCTTTGTCTTTTCTGTTTCTATTATACCAAAGCTAATGTAAAAAATCAAAATATCTTTATTTGTCCACTGCAACTAATTCTTTTACTCTTTCTTTTGATACGACTTCATAATTCATCTCATCTTCTAAATATCCAAAAGAAACCAAATCTCCCTTGCTTGTAACATCCTGTTTCCATCCTTTACAAGACGAATGAAATTGTTTGATTTTTGTATATTCTTTTATCTTCCTTATATTGTCTCCATGAAGACCACATCCAGCCAGCACTTCAATTTGTCCGCCAAACTGCTGCTGCAACTGTTTTAACTGCTCCATTCCTTCTTCCACATTTCGTCCTAGTCCACTTGTTAAAACACGGTCAACCCCAAGTTGAATTAACAATTCCATAGATGCCACTGGATCTTTTGTACAGTCAAATGCACGATGAAATACAGCTTTTTTCTCTTCTTCATGTACTGTCTGAACCAATTCCCTTGTTCTTGGTTCATTGATGGTTCTATCTTCATTTAAAAAGCCAAATGCCAAACCGTCTGCCTGATATGCAAGAAGCAGCCTTGCATCTTCTAGCATTTGTTCATATTCAAAGTCAGAATAACAGAATCCTGCTCCTCTTGATCTTACCATTGTGATAACCTCTAAATCAGTGTACTGTTTTGTCATAATCAATGACCCAAGTGTAGGCGTTAATCCCCCCAGAGATAATGCACTGTTTAATTCAATTCGTTTTGCTCCACCTTCATAAGCAGCCATTGCATCTTCAAAGCTTCCGCAGCAAATCTCTATCATCTTCTATCTCCAATCTCAATGCAATTCTATCTCTTTAGAAATTGAATCCTTCTAAAGTTGCAAAATAATCTTCTGGAGTTTCCCCTCGACGAATCATCTCTGTGGTTCCATCTTCCTTAAATAGAAGTTCTGCTGATTTCAACTTACCATTGTAGTTATATCCCATAGCAAATCCGTGAGCTCCAGCATCGTGAATATATAATAAATCTCCCTTATCAATCTTTGGTAATTTACGGTCAATGGCAAACTTATCGTTGTTCTCGCACAAAGATCCAGTGATATCGTAAGTATAATCACATGGTGCATTTTCTTTTCCCATCACTGTGATATGATGGTAAGCTCCATACATTGCTGGACGCATTAAGTTTACTGCACATGCATCAACTCCAATGTACTCTTTGTAAATATGTTTTTCGTGAATTGCTTTTGTTACCAATGCTCCGTTTGGTGCAAGCATATATCTTCCAAGTTCTGTGTAAATCTTCACATCACCCATTCCAGCTGGAACTAAAACTTCATCAAAGGCCTTGTGAACTCCCTCTCCAATAACAGCAATGTTATTTGGCTCTTTATCTGGTGTATAAGGAACCCCGACTCCACCAGAAAGGTTAATAAAATCAATGGTAACACCAGTCTTTTCTTTCAATTCAACTGCTAATTCAAACAACTGTTTTGCAAGAGTTGGATAATATTCATTGTTTACTGTATTACTTGCAAGGAAAGAATGAATTCCAAATCTCTTTGCCCCAAGTTTCTTAAGCTTTCCATAGGCTTCAATCATCTGATCCTTAGACATTCCATACTTAGAATCTCCTGGGTTATCCATAATATCAGTTCCTAGAGAAAAGTATCCTCCTGGATTGAAACGACAGCAGATTGTTTCTGGAATTCCAGCCACCTCATCTAAGAATTCAACATGTGTCAAATCATCTAAGTTAATCTGTGCTCCTAATTTTCTTGCAAGTTTAAACTCCTCTGCAGGTGTATCATTGGAAGAAAACATAATATCAGTTCCTGTAAATCCACAACGCTCTGACATCATAAGCTCTGTAAGAGAGGAACAGTCAACGCCACATCCCTCTTCCTTTAAAATCTTTAAAATGGTTGGATTTGGTGTTGCCTTTACAGCAAAATACTCCTTAAACCCTTGATTCCATGAAAATGCTGCATTTAACGCTCTTGCAGTCTCACGAATTCCCTTCTCATCATAAATATGAAATGGTGTTGGAAATTGCTCTACAATCTTATCTAATTGTTCTTTTGTTATAAATGGTTTTTTTGACATTTTACTTCTTCCCTTTCATCTTTAATAGTTCTATCTCATTTGCTAATGCGTCTTTAAATACTTCAACTAAATTATCATTTCTTGAGTATAAACAGTTGGCATCATAACGACTCATAATATCTCCAGTCAACACATCTGTAGAATCTGTAATCAACCGAATTTGCTCTTTCTTGTTGTTGCTATAATAAATGGTTGCTCCACTCAGCTTAAACCCTTCATCTGTAATGATGACCACCTTTATCTTCTTTGCAATCATCTCTTCTAACTGATTCCTTACCTCTTCTAAACGTTCCTTGGAAAGAACCATATAAACACGTTCCCTAGTCTGGTTTAACATATTGACAAACTTATTCTGGATCTGCTGTTCCCCACGAATGGTGATGTAACCTTCCTGATTTCGCCTCTTCGTTGGCAACTCCCTGGTAAGTTTCTTCTTGCACGCTTCCAAATAACGCAACTTGTTGTCGCAAAACTCTTCAATAGGAACTGGTGTATATTTGGTTGTCTCCCCCTGAATGCTATAGGCTGCACCCTTATCAGCTAATCCTGCCAGTGCATTATAGGTATTCGACTTGGAAATTCCGCTCTTCTTCGCCGCTTCATATCCATTCAAATCGCCTTCTAGCAATAACAATATATATAAATTTGCTTCATGGCGTGTCAACCCATAATCCATAAGCTGGTTGATATTATCCATAGAATCTCCTCATTCCTTTCGTATTCCTATCTAGGAATACTATAATAAAATTTCTCCATTCTGTCAACCATTTTACAGTGTAAATGAAAAAAGCTATCAGATTCCTGACAGCCTTTTCCTGCTTTTCTTAATTTAATTTTTTTACAAATTCAGACTTTAATGCCATAGCACCAAATCCAGGAATCCTGCAATCAATATTGTGTCCATCTGATGCATCTAAAACTAAGCGAATATTCTTTACTTTCGTTCCCTTTTTGATTGCTGAAGAGGCTCCCTTTACCTTTAAATCCTTGATAATTGTCACAGCGTCACCATCAGTTAATAGATTCCCATTGGAATCTTTGATTTCTTCTACAGTCTCTGCTGCTGAATCTAATGTAAACTCATGTCCACATTCTGGGCACACAATCATGTGTCCGTCTTCATAAGTATATTCACAGTTACACTGCGGGCAGTTTGGTAATTGTTGCATTCAGTATCTCCTTTTCGTGTCTTGCTTGTATCTGCACCATCGTATCATAGTTTCCCCTAAGACACAAGTTCCTTAATAACACTAGCTATCTTCTCATACCCACTCTGTCTCAAATGTACCCCATCCACTGTATCTTTTAGTGAAAGTTCTCCATTTTTATCTGCTAAATGAGAATACATATCCACATAAATGAGACTCCTCTCCCCGCATAGGTTTTTTACCATGGAATTTATTCTACAAATCTCTTCCTTGGACTTTCCCTCTGCCCAAGAATAAATATCTCCAGGTAATCTTCGTGGATAAACTGGATACAACGATTCAATATATACCTTAGCCTTTGGAAGATTTTTTTGGATTCTTACCCCAAGATCTACTAGCTGATCGGCCACCTTCTCTGCTCCCTGATACAACGGCGACAGATAATCATTGGCTCCACCCTGAATTATGACCACGTCTGGTTCATGGACTATCACATCTTCCCCTATCCGAATTTTCATCTCAGGAAGTGTTTCTCCAGCAACTCCCACATTGAAATAGACAATATTATCTTTCATCAATAATTCCATGGGGAAAAAATCAGTAAGAGAATCTCCAAATAACACAACCTTTTTCATCATGATATGGTTCCTCCTTCTTAATATACAAAAAACCCCAAACAAAAACTTGTCTGGGGCTAATACTTTTCTCAGTATATTATTCAGCTTTTCCGATTGATCCGAATAATTCCATCTTTTCAATAACTGTAGCTTTAATTGCATCTGCACCTGGAGCTAATAACTTACGAGGGTCAAATCCTTTTCCTTCTAAGTCTTTACCAGCTTCAATATACTTACGTGTAGCTTCAGCAAATGAAAGCTGACACTCTGTATTAACATTAATCTTAGCAACTCCTAATGTGATTGCTTTCTTAATCATGTCTGCTGGAATTCCTGTTCCACCATGTAATACAAGTGGCATAGTTCCTGTTAACTTTTGAACAGCGTCAAGAGTCTCGAAGCTTAATCCTTCCCAGTTATCTGGGTATTTACCATGGATGTTACCAATTCCTGCTGCTAACATATCAACACCTAAATCAGCGATTGCTTTACACTCTTTAGGGTCAGCACATTCACCTTTACCGATAACTCCATCTTCTTCTCCACCGATTGATCCAACTTCAGCTTCAATAGACATTCCTTTTTCTTTTGTAATTGCAACTAATTCTGTTGTCTTAGCAACATTCTCTTCGATTGGATAGTGAGAACCGTCAAACATAACAGATGAAAATCCTGCTTCGATACAAGCCTTACATCCTTCATAAGAACCATGATCTAAGTGAAGAGCAACTGGAACTGTAATTCCTAGTTCTTCCATCATTCCGTTTACCATTCCTACTACTGTTTTATATCCTGTCATATATTTACCAGCACCTTCAGACACACCTAAGATAACTGGTGACTTCTTTTCTTCTGCTGCCTGTAAAACTGCCTTTGTCCATTCAAGGTTGTTGATGTTGAATTGTCCTACTGCATAATGTCCTGCTTTTGCCTTATCTAACATTTCCTTTGCTGATACTAACATAATTATTCCTCCATTACTTTACGTTCTAGATATGATACTTCTAGTCTTGTTATTATTTTCACATCCTCATCATTATACCTTATTTTCCCTCTATAAGCAAGTAAAGAGAAAGTATAATCCACAGCTGTTTTTATTTTAATTTATAATGTTTATATTTTTTTTAGAATTGTTTATTTTCTATATATTGTTTATTCTATAAACAAGAGTATACTTAAGACATAGTTTTTCATATATATATTATTAATCCTCTCTTTTCAAGAAGCCATCGCTAAGCGATGGCTTCTTTGTGTTATAGTTTATATTTCAAATTTATTCTTTGATTCTCCCATTTCATCTTATTTGATTCCATATTCTTGATACATTTTTTTGTTTCTTCCTATTTTTTCTTCTACGAAGCACACATCCAGCTGCTATTATAAATATCATTGGGTTGATTTCTTTCACACTATCTAATATCGCCTAAATAATCGTACCCAAATGCATAAACTCCTACATTTCTTGCTACAAACACAACAAGTAAGATTCCAAGTCCAACGTAAAGCATCCACATGTGAAATTCAAATTTATCTGTATTTTTTCTTCCAAGTCTTTTTAATATCCATCCAATAATAAGCCAGCATGTAACAACAACCAGATATATAAATATTGGGTTGCAAAGAAAAGATTTGACAAAATGAAAATGGAGAAACTCAAGCATCGCTCTTGTTCCCCCACATACTGGACAATAGAATCCTGTTAATAATTTAAAAATACATGGCATATGAAAAATATATTCCATTCCCTATCCCCTTCTATCCTTAAAAGTCATCACTCTCTGTTGGTTGATTCAAGTGATCTTGATATTCTTGATTCCATTGTTTTCTAAACTCCCTTTGAAATGTAGAATCTGTCCCAACTGCATATACGCTTATAACAATAATAACTACAGTCAATACCATTCCAATGACACCACATATAATTCCCGCAATTGACTTACCATCCATCTTTCGATTCAACTTTGGAGCCAGCAATCCAACAACAAGTGCTACCACTCCCAATACGAAACTAATTGGCGGACAACAGCAAACAAACACAATTGCAACAATTCCAAAAATCATGGAAAGTAACGGCATACTTGAAGTCTGCTTTCCTTCTGGTGAGGCTTCTTCCTTTGTTTGTTGTTCTGGTTCTTCTCTCTTCCCATTGTCTTCCTGGTTTAGATTCTCCTGGTTCTGCTCTTCTTCTGTAATCTCATATCCTGTATATGGATCGTATCTTTTTTCTCCCATAATTCCTATTCTCCTTTTATTATCCTTTGATATAGCAAATCATTCCTGGTCCTAACTCATCTGTTGGCCTTGATATAAATCCGTGATGATGGTAAAAAGGTTCTCTTCCTTTTGCACACATCAAATCAAGCATAATCTCTTCCCCATCCTCTGCTAAGTTTTTTACAAAAGCAATCAAATCTTCTATAATTGCACTTCCAACACCCTGTCCTTGATAGTCTGGATGAATCGTCAAATCCTGAATATAACAAATCACCGCTCCATCTCCTACAATTCGTCCCATTCCTACAATTTTATCTCCAATAAATGCACATACTACAAATAAACTTGCGTTCAATGCTATCTTTGCCTGCCTTCTTGATAATGGCTTAAATCCTACCGATTCCCTTAAATCTAAATATGTATCTACTCCCATATGATTATGTACTAATGCTATCACAATTATGCCTTCTTTCCTATCAAATAAAGTAAATAGCATTATATCACAAGTTTTTCTTTTATGCTATAATCTTATAAAATATAAAATAACCATTTTGTTAAAGGAGAATTCTTATGGAATTACAACTATTAAACCTTATTCATAAACTTAGCTGTCCCTTTTTAAATCATTTTTTTATTGCAGTTACCTCCCTTGGAAATGCCGGAAAAGTTTGGATCATCCTTGGTATCGTGCTACTCCTACAAAAAAAATATAGAACCATTGGAATTGGCATGCTCCTTAGCCTTCTTTTAACCTTTTTCCTTGGAGAAGAGATTATTAAACCAATCATTGCAAGAAACAGACCATTTACCTACAATCCTGAAATATCTATCTTGATACACAAGCCGTCCTCATTTTCTTTCCCATCTGGACATACTGGAAGCAGTTTTGCCTGTGGAGTATTTTTATTTTTATGCAATAAAAAGCTGGGAATCCCAGCTCTTATTCTAGCGTCTTTCATTGCCTTTAGCCGCATGTACTTGTATGTACATTTTCCAACAGATATCCTTGGTGGAATTCTTCTTGGAAGTGCCGTATCTTGTGCCCTCTACTTTTCTATTTTTAAAAAGAAGCTTACTGGACTTTAGACCGCACCGACACATCAATGACGCAGTCAGAAACATGATCCGAATTAATGGACAACCCATAGTCAATATGTAACTTCATTAAGTCTTCTTCATGATCCACCTGAATCTTACTTGTTGTAACTCCAAGAAGAAGACTCCCAAATGGAGTATCATAATAAGACAAGTTCTCTTTTCCTGCCTCAAAAAGCATATAAGAACTACCATCTCCCTTCTTTGTAAGTTCAACTTTCTTTTCTGTAATCTTCAAAACATTCTTCACTGTCTGGGCATCATCTGTTAATTCATCATACAGCACATAATGTTTTCCATTTTTCATGTAATAACTTCCTGTGGTCATGAGCTGGATTGGCTCTTCTGAATTCACTTCAAGTTGTAATCCAGACACATCCACCAATACGTCTTTTGTCATAATGTCCCTGCTTTCTAATACTTCTCTATCTCAATATAATTCACTTTATCTACATGGCATGGCAGTACACGATCTGCAAATGTCAAGAACTGTTCTACCATATCACTGACATAATATTCATGATTCCCACCATTCCCCTCTGTGTTGGCAATGTTGCTCTCATTCAATGTTGCTTTCAATGTTTTTGCTGTCTCATAAGCAGGATTTACAAGGGTTACTTTCTCTCCCATATAATGTCCAATAGGATTCATTAACAGTGGATAATGGGTACACCCCAGCACCAAAGCATCAATATCATATCCTTTTAATTCACTTAAATATCTTTGTGTCACATCTTCGGTAATTCGATCATCAATAAGTCCTTCTTCCACTAAGGGCACAAACAATGGACATGCTTTTGTCACCACCGTAATCTCAGGATCTTTTTTCCGAAGCAACTTTGTGTAAACACCACTTTTGACCGTTCCATTTGTACCGATGATTCCAATATTCTTATTCTTTGTCGCTTTTGCGGCCGAATTTGCCCCTGGCTCTACCACTCCAATAATAGGAATATTGTACAACGCCTCCAATTCTGGAAGACACACCGCACTTGCGGTATTACACGCAATGACAATGGCCTTTACTCCTTTTGAAAGCAAAAAACGAATAATCTGTTTTGAATAACGAATTACAGTTTCCTTGGATTTTGTACCATAAGGAACCCTTGCTGTATCCCCAAAATAAACTAAATTCTCTTCTGGTAACTGTCTCATAATTTCTCTGGCAACGGTTAATCCGCCAACCCCAGAGTCAAATACACCAATTGGAGCATTCATAATTTATCCTTCTTTCCGATTAATTATATCTTTGTTCTGCTAATTGAATCAAAGTATCTACTAACTCAGGAATTAAAACTCCTTGATCTTCCCACAACATTGGATACATACTAATAGATGTAAAACCTGGCAGTGTGTTAATTTCATTAAATACAACTCGTCCTGATTCTTCTAAGAAAAAGTCAACTCTTGCACATCCAAATCCATCGACTGCCTTAAAAATATCAACTGCATTTTTGCGAATTTCTTCTCTTGCACCCTCTGGCATTGGTGCGTCAATCACTGTTTTAGATTCTGGGTTGTTGTACTTGGCATCAAAATCATAGAATTCTGCTGCTGCAAGAATTTCTCCAACTCCAGAAGCCTTCACCTCATTTCCACCTAACACTCCACATTCTACTTCTCGTCCAACAATTGTCTCTTCGACTAAAATATTGCGGTCATGTTTTACTGCCTCTAACAGTGCTGCCTCTAATTCCTTTGTATTATGAGCTTTGGATACTCCTTTGGAAGATCCTGCACAAGAAGGCTTTACAAACACCGGATATTCCAGCTCAGCTTCCACCATCTTTACGGATACATCCATATCAGATAAATCTGATTTTCTCACATGAACAAATCTTGCCTGGTTTATTCCTAATTTATCTACGATAACTTTTGTATAGACTTTATCCATAGACACTGCCGAAGCTAAAACCCCACATCCAACATAAGGAATCTGGGACATTTGAAATAATCCTTGAATCGTTCCATCTTCTCCATTCAACCCATGAAGAACTGGGAAAATTACATCCACAGGCTGTAACTTATAGGTCCCCTCTGCTAAAACTACCAGTGCCTTTTCCTGGGTATCAGGAGAGATAAACGCTTTTACCTTACTCTCTCTCCATGAGCCATCCTCAATATCTGCAAGTTTATCTACAAGAAGCCACTGTCCATCTCTTGTAATCCCTACATATGTAACGTTATATTTTTCTACGTCCATGGCTTTAATCACAGTAGTTGCAGAAACACATGAAACATCATGTTCTGATGAATTCCCACCAAAGACTACGACTATATTTTTTTTCATTCTTACATCTCCAATCCATATTCTGCTCAATCAATTTGATATTATCATATCATAAATCGTTCAAAGATAAATCCATAAAAGTCTTTTTTATATTTTTTGTATTCTGATTCTTTTCGAAATGTCCATCCATACACTGGCGTATGAAATACTTTATCACATATCCAAAGAGATAAATTCCCTTTTTTATGCTTATATTTAAAGGCAATAAAATCTGGTTTCATAAAGAAATTGGCCATCAAATGTGTCGCCATAAAATAAGCAAATTTATTGCCTTCCTCTTTATCTCTGTTAAAATCAGCACTTAGAATACCTCGAATCACTTCTGGGCGATATTTTTTAAACCAGTAAAGAGCATAAGGATAAAAACATTCAACACAATAAAGCCCGTGATACTGATCCAATTCTCCTGCAACCTTTTCACAAAGAATTCGATTACAGTTCTCCATCTTCAACTCAACTAAAAGAGGTACACTTCCATCAATTAGATTAAGAACTTCATGAAATGTTGGAATTCTCTCTTTTGTATTTCCTAAAGAATACTCCTGAAGCTGATTATATGTCAAATCTTGAATCTGTATATCAACCCCGCACATTCTCTTTAGGCTATAGTCGTGATGTACTACCATCACTTTATCTTTTGTTAATTGAACATCTAATTCAATTCCATATCCAAGTTCTTTTGCTCTTTGAAATGCCATCATAGAATTCTCAGGAACTCCATCTACATAGTGAAATCCTCGGTGAGCAAAATAATGAACATTCAAAATATCTGCACTTCTTTTTTTCCCTGGATATATGAAAAAAAGATACAACCCAATGAGTAGCAATAAAATCATAATGACTTCCTCTTTTCTAGCACAAGCTCTCCTAATGTCTGTTTTGTATTCAACTCTGGATGCTGTAATACTCTGTCAAGGAGATAGTTTAGCATCACGCCCATATCTTTCCCTGGTTTCATACCAAGTTCCATCAAGTCTTTTCCGTCAATCGCTAATTCTTTTAATGTAAGGCATTCTTCGTCTTTTACAATTTCCTCAAACAGTTCTTTAGTGCGGTTTAACACCATCTGCTTCTCTTCATAATGATAATCACTTTGCGCCAATATATCTGCCTGTTGAATCACTAGCATTTTGGCAAACAAATCTTTCCCCAATTTACTTACCCATCTTCGGATTGTACGTTTATTTGCTTCTTTTTCACTATTAAATCTTTGGTCATGCCAAAGAACTAATTTTGTTACTTCTTTTACCGTCTGATTATCAAATTTTAATCGCCGAAGAATCTTTCTAGCCATGTCTTCTCCAATTTCCTGATGGTGAATAAAACTATCCTTTTCTTTCCCCTGAATTCTAGCCTTTGGCTTTCCCACATCATGAAGAAGCATAGTCCAGCGCAAAATAGAATCTGCTGGCACGTGCTCCATGGCTTTAATTGTATGCATTCCTACATTGTATTTATGATGAGGATTATTTTGTTCTGTATCCATCATTACATCAAATTCAGGAAGAATATACTTTGTGACTCCCAGATAATAGGCATCCAACATAGTTTCTGGATGATCTGTAAGGAGCATCTTCGTAAGCTCCACCTGAATTCTTTCCGCACTAATATCCACTAAGAATTTTCCATGGCTTTCAATGGCTTTGGCTGTTGCCTCTTCGATCTCGAAATTCAGCTGTGCTTTAAAACGAAGAGCTCTTAAAATTCTTAAAGCATCTTCATCAAATCTTTGGCTGGCATCTCCTACGCACCGAATGACTTTCCTTTGAAGATCGTCCATTCCTTCGTACATATCAACTAAACCAGTTTTAGGATTGTAAGCCATAGCATTGATAGTAAAGTCCCGCCTTAGCAAATCTTCCTTCAACGACTTAGTAAAGGCTACTTCTTCTGGACGTCTGTGATCTGTATATTTTCCATCAATTCGATATGTGGTAACCTCAAATGGTTCGTGGTCAATCATAACCGTCACGGTCCCATGTTCAATCCCTGTATCTATGGTATACGGAAAAATCTCCTTGACTTGCGACGGAGATGCTGACGTTGTAATATCCCAGTCCATTGGATTCTTCCCTAAAATACTATCACGAACAGGGCCGCCTACGACATAGGCTTCGTAGCCGGCTTGTTCTAACTTGTCTATGATATTTTTAGCCTTTTGAGGTATCTCAATTCTTATCATAATTATCCTTCATATAGGGTGCAGGATTAGTACGCTTTTCCGAAGTAAACCATTTTCTTTGCTGGTTTTCCGCAGTGAACACATACATCTCCAAGATTCTCCTGCTCAAATGGCATACATCTTGTTGTCGCTGTTGTTTCGTCTTTGATTGCCTCTTCACACTGAGTTTCTCCACACCACATTGCTTTTACAAATCCTTGTTGACGGTCAATAAGATCTTTGAACTCATCCCATGTTTTTGCTTCATGTGTATTTTCTTCTAGATGATTCTTTGCACGCTCAAGCATATCTGCCTGCATTGTCTTTAGTACTTCATCTAATTTACTTTCGATTTCATCTAATGAAACTACGAATTTTTCTCTTGTATCACGGCGTACAATCACAGCCTGATTCTTTTCAATATCTTTTGGCCCAATTTCAATACGAGTTGGAATTCCACGAACTTCCTGCTCACTAAACTTCCATCCTGGACTCTTGTCTGAATCATCTACTTTTACCTTAAAGTCTGCAGAAAGTCTTGCGCGGATTTCTTCTGCTTTTTCAAGAACTCCTTCTTTCTTTTGCATAATTGGTACAATAACTGTCTGTACTGGTGCAATCATTGGAGGCAGTACAAGTCCTGAATCATCTCCGTGCACCATGATAATTGCTCCAATAATACGTGTTGACATTCCCCATGATGTTTGGTGTACATATTGAAGTTTATTATTCTTATCTGTATATTGAATATCAAACGCCTTGGCAAATCCATCTCCAAAGTTATGACTTGTTCCAGACTGAAGTGCTTTTCCATCATGCATTAATGCCTCAATGGTATAGGTAGAATTAGCTCCAGCAAACTTTTCCTTTTCTGTTTTTTGTCCTTTTACCACTGGAATTGCCAGATACTGCTCACAAAAGTCTGCATACATGTTCAGCATTTGAACCGTACGAGCCTCTGCCTCTTCTTCTGTGGCATGAGCTGTATGTCCTTCTTGCCAATAAAATTCAGATGTACGTAAAAATGGTCTTGTTGTCTTTTCCCATCGGCAAACAGATACCCATTGATTATATAATTTAGGAAGATCACGATGTGACTGAATAATATTAGAATAAAAATCACAGAATAACGTTTCTGATGTTGGTCTTACACATAAACGTTCTTGTAATTTTTTATCTCCACCATGAGTTACCCATGCAACTTCTGGTGCAAATCCCTCTACATGATCCTCTTCTTTCTTAAGTAAACTCTCTGGGATAAACATTGGCATTGCAACATTCTCAACACCTGTTTCTTTAAACTTTGTATCCAATACTCTTTGGATATTCTCCCAAATAGCAAAACCATTGGGACGTAAAATCATGCATCCTCTTACACTGGAATAATCACATAATTCTGCCTTTTTTACTACATCTGTATACCATTGTGCGAAATCATCCTCCATCGCAGTAATGGCTTCTACTAACTTCTTTTCTTTTGCCATGAATCTATTCTCCTTTAATTTGTTGTTTCATTCTGACTAATACGATTTTGATAGAAAATTGCAACTGCAACTTCCATCCATGGTTCTATCCAAAGAAATCCAATTCCACAAGATATGACCCCAAGAATACACCAGCCAATAAAGCTTAAATATAATACAAGTAACTCTATACAGTGTCCTCTCATAAGCTCTACACTTTTTTCCAATGCATCCTGCACTGTAAGTTCTTTAAAATCTATCATTAAATACTTTGATAGTGCAATGTAAAATGTAAGAATTACAGCTACAATAGAAGCAATGATACCCCATGCCATTGCAGCATATTCACTTAAAAACAAATCTGGTATGCTTAATACCGTATTAATTGCCGTATATACAAGAGCAATTCCTGCGAATCTTTTTATATTTTGAAAACCAAAAAACAAGTCCTCAACCTGTGGAGTTTTATCCCTTGAAATCTTTAAAATTGCAAACAATACTCCAATATTCAAAACTTCCTCTATAAAGTTTCCAATGATAGAAATTCCTTCTCCAAATACTTTTGACACCATAGAGTCTACTGCTCCTGAAACCCCTCCAATTGCAAATGATATAAGGGTGCTAAGGAGAATAATTCCTATTATAATTCCATACTTTCCATTGAGTTTCTCTCGTGCCAGATTTTTTATTCGTCCACTTTCCATATTTTCTTCTAGTATCCTCTCTAGGTTATCAGGATTTCTCCTTATGACATTAATTACCATTCATATTCATGCAGTTGTCCTTGTTTTTGAAAATGTTCAAATCCTTGTTGTCTTAACACTTCGTATGCCACAATAGCCACGGAATTTGATAAATTTAATGATCGAATGTGATCTAGCATAGGAATCCGAATTGCTGTCTCTTTGTAATCCAACAATATCTCTTCTGGAATTCCAGCACTTTCTTTTCCAAACATTAAATATACATCTTCTTCTTTGGAATAATCAACATCTACATATGTCTGTTTTGATTTTGTTGTTGCCATGTATAATCTGGGATTGTGATTCTTCTCAAGGAAATCCTCAAAATTAATGTAAGTTCTCACATCAAGCTTATCCCAATAATCAAGCCCTGCTCTTTTTACCATCTTTTCATTTAAGAGAAATCCCATAGGCTCAATCAAATGCAGCACAGCCCCTGTGGCAACACAAGTTCTGCCTATATTTCCTGTATTAGCCGGCATCTCTGGTTCATGTAATACAATATGAAGCATTATTCACTCCTCAATCTTTCTATAAAATATTTTAGACGTTCCAATGCAGCTTTTAACTCCTCAACAGAGTATGCATAGGACACTCGAAGAAATCCCTCGCCACAGGCTCCAAATGCACTTCCTGGAACTACAGCTAGTTTTTCCTCTTGTAATAGTCTAGTTGCAAACTCGTCTGACGTCAATCCAAACTTCTTAATAGAAGGAAATAAATAAAATGCTCCTTCTGGTTCAAAACAATCAATGTCCATTTCGCGGAACGCATGTAATACATATCGGCGTCTTTGATTATATGCATTTCGCATCTCTGTCACTTCCTCATCACAGTTTCGCAATGCCTCAATTCCCGCATACTGACTTGTGGTTGGTGCCGCCATAATGCAGAACTGATGTACCTTCACCATTTGTTTCATCACATCTGTGGGACCTGTAGCATATCCAAGTCTCCACCCTGTCATAGCAAATGCCTTAGAAAAACCATTGATTACAATGGTTCTTTCTTTCATATCTGGTAAAGATGCAATACTCACATGTTTTTGTCCATATGTAAGTTCTGAATATATCTCGTCAGATATGACAAAGATATCATGTTCTTTTGCAAAATCTGCAATTGGTTCTAAATCCTCTTTTGTCATAATGGCACCCGTAGGATTGTTAGGATAAGAAATAAACACCGCTTTTGTCTTTTTTGTATATGCCTCTTCTAACTGACCTACCGTTAATTTAAAATTATTTTCTGCCTTCAAATCAATGGTGACTGGAACTCCATCTGCCATTACAACACATGGAACATAAGATACAAAACAAGGCTGTGGAATCATAACTTCATCCCCTGGATTTAAAATGGCACGAAATGCTGCATCAATTCCCTCACTACCTCCTACGGTTAATACAATTTCCTTCTTTGGATCATATGTAAGATTGTATTTTTCTTTTACATAACGGCTGATTTCTTGACGAAGTTCTAGAAGTCCTGCATTGGAGGTATAAAAAGTTCTGCCCTTTTCTAAAGAATAAATTCCTTCTTCTCTCACTCTCCATGGAGTATCAAAGTCTGGTTCTCCCACTCCAAGTGAGATAGCCTCTGGCATCTCACTTACAATATCAAAAAACTTTCGGATTCCAGAAGGTTCTAAAGAAACAACTTTCTTTGATAATCTATCTTCCATTATGGAGTCACCACCTGACGCTCATCTGTTTTTTTAGACTCTAATACAGTTCCATGATCTTTGTATTTTTTTAGGACAAAGTGAGTTGCTGTTCCAATCACTGTATCTAATGGTGCAAGTTTAGACGATGTAAACATTGATACTTCTTTCATTGTTTTTCCCTCTAACATAACAAGAAAATCATAACTTCCTGACATTAAATAAAGTGCTTTTACCTCTGGAAAATTGTAAATTCTCTCGGCAATTAAATCGAATCCTTGTCCACGCTGTGGGGTTACCTTAACCTCTACTGTTGCAGTTAATTTTTCTTTACTTGTCTTATCCCAGTTAATCAATGTATGGTATCCACAAATAATATGTTCCTTTTCCATATCTGCTATCTCATTAGCTATGGCTACCTCTGTTGAATCCAGCATCACTGCAAGTTCTTTCAAATCAAGTCTGCTATTCTTTTCTAGTAGTAATAATACTGCTTCTCTTAATTCTAAATTCATAACACTCGCTCCGTTCTATTCATAAATTTTGTATAGCTCATCTTGTTTTGGCACTTCTAAATTACCAGGCTTGCCTTCTCTGTAAACAAGCTTTTTATTGCCTTTTGTAATTCTTCCAATAAGACTCGCCTCAATTCCTGCTTTTTCTAATTCATGAATCAACCCGCTGCCATGGTCTGTTACTATTAACATAGAACCACTAGAAATCAGTTGATATGGGTTCAAATCATAATACTCACACAGCTCTATGGTGTGCTGGCGAAGAGGAATCTTCTCAATCTCAACTTCCAATCCCACGTTAGACGCCTTGGCAACTTCCCAAAGTGCTCCATATATTCCTCCCTCTGTCACATCATGCATTACAGAGGCGAACTCTCTTCCAATGAGTCCTTCTGGAACCACTGAAATTTCTTCCATGCAAGCCTTTGCTTCTTTTATAAATCCAGCTGGAAATCTGGTTCTTAATTCTTCTTCCTTTTCCCTTGCAATAATCCCCGTACCCTCTAGTCCAACTTGCTTTGTCACCACAATATCCTGTCCTGGTTTTGCATTCTTTCCACTCAATAAATGATCCTTCTTAACTTTTCCCACTCCTGTAATTGAAAGCAGCGGCTGTTTCACCACGTCTGTAACTTCCGTATGTCCTCCAATTACCATCATATTCAATGAACTTGCTTCCTTTT
Organism: Anaerostipes sp.; assembly: GCA_028704435.1. GTDB lineage: Bacteria > Bacillota > Clostridia > Lachnospirales > Lachnospiraceae > Anaerostipes. The sequence continues at coordinate 24,840 of JAQWFL010000028.1, forward strand.
GAAGCTGTTTTATGATTTCTTTTAGTTCTGACTCCTTTGTGGCTGGTGGAAGCAGTGCAGTCACCATTAATCCAATAGGTTCCGCCCCGCTAGAAACTAAATCATTGGCTGTGATATGCACTGCCAGAAGTCCAAGTTCCTGACTTGTCCCTGTAATAGGATCTGTGGACATTACCATAACTTCGTTCTCTTCTAATTGAAGTGCCGCACAATCTTCTCCTATTCCCGGTCCAATTAAAACCTCGTCTCTTTTATGATTTAGTTGTTCAAAGATGACCTTTTGTAATATTGTCTCTGGGAGCTTTCCTATCTTCATAACCACTTCCTATTCTATCATTATTAATTATGATTCTTTCTTTTCTGTTACTTTTTTCTCTGTTGTTTTTTCTGTTGACTTTTCTGACTTCTTCTTGTCTGTTTTATCTTTTTTCTTTGAACTAGGTTCACTTTTCTTTGTTCCAACTCTTACTGTACTAGGTGTTGCCATATAACTTGAAGTGTTGAATAAGGTTCTTGTTGTCTTTTTCCCTTTTTCCTTCACAATCTTCCATAGCCTTGCAGTATATCCTGTATGGCCGCTTGCTTCCACAATCCTAGTTCCCGCTGCCAATGAAGGATCATTGATTACTTTTTCTCCTGAACTTGAACGAACCGACGTCGTCTCTGACTCAAAAGACACCTTGCGATTTGGATTAGTTTTCTTTCCATATACTGTGAATCGAATATAAGCTCCGTTTGCCTTACCTTCAATATAGACAGGTGTGTCAAACTGATTTTTAAACTTCATATCCTTTTCCGTTCCTGAAATTGCTGCATCTGCAGATCTCGGAACATAAGAAACTGTTAATGAATGAGGTGAACGCTCTTTAATCTTTAGTTCTGCACGAATTACCGCATTATACAATGTTGTAGATACTTGGCAGATTCCACCACCATAAGTCTGAACTGTCTGTCCATTCTCATAGGAACCGGCTAAATAATATCCATTCTTACTTGTAAACGGACTAACCGCTTTATATACAGAGAATGTCTCTCCTGGATATATCACTGTTCCATTAATCTTCTCTGCTCCATTGACAACATTGGCAGCTCTCCCAGAAGCTGAAGCGCCGTAGTATGTGGAATAAGTTCCAAGCTCATCTTTTACTTCTTCCATATCCTTTGAAGTATACTTAGCATCCTCTTTTTTTGTCTCCATCAATGTCTTATTTTTTTGTGCTTTTACAGCCTTTTTAAAATTAGAAAAGGTCTTGTCTTCCTTTAAGGTGTACCCTAGCTTTTCTTTTACAACAATAAACTTTCCATGTTTGCGTTTTAATGTAGCATTTTGGGGACCACAAATAATCTTCTTTGTTTGTTTCTTTATCTGATCCATACATATCTTTTCATCAAATGTTTGTGATAAAGCAACTTTGTGTTCCTTCTTGCTTGTCTGTGTATATTTTGAAAAGATACTTCCCTTTCGCCCAAGATTATACGCGTTATCTACTGTTTTCTTTATATTCCATGTAATTCCTAAGTTCTTTAAAGGAATCTTTTTTGTCTGATCATCCACGTAAAAGTTCATTGTATCTGTGGCTTTGCCTGCAACATAATCTTCTATTTTCTCTGTTGCTTCATCTTTAGATAAACCACCAATTTCTACCCCTTCAACCTTTACATTTGGTAAAATTTTCTCATTTGAAACGGCCCCTTGAATCCTTTGATTCATAAATACAAAAATTCCAACTACAATAATAACAATAATTCCAGCTGCAATTCCTAAATTCTTTTTATTCATTTCACTCCTCTTTCTTCAAATCCTACGAGTATGCTAACATTTGCCCTGCTACCATTGTTACAACCATGGCAACTACAAGTAAAATTGCAATAATCGCTATAATTCTTTGTTTGTTCTTTTTCATCTTTTTATCACTCCATATTCTAATATAATTCCATCAATTTTCTTTGATGCCTGACTTTGCGTCAATTGGTCAATATTATCGTTATCCTTTATTTTATGATATTTTATTAATTCATTCAAGTATCGTTTTTGCTTTGCAGTGACCGGATGTTCTTTTTTCACCTTAAACTGTAGTTGTTTTGGTATAAAAAGTTCTTTTTCATCTGAAAAATCCATTTTCATTCGCTCAAACACAACTGCAGTTGCCAACGCATCATCATAAGCTCTATGTGCTGCCTGATTTACATATTGATAATGCTCACATATTGTCCCAAGTTTTTTATTCTCTAGATGCCTCAACTTCTTTTTTGCAATGGCCAGTGTATCCAAACCATCTTTTTCAAAACCAAGTCCAAACTGGCTGGCACTTCGCTTCATAAATCGGTAATCAAACATTACGTTGTGACCAAGGACTGGATATCCCTCACTAAATGCCAGAAACTTTCGTACCCCATCTTCCAATGGAATTCCTTGTTCCAGTTGTTTTCTTGAAATTCCCGTTAGTTGAATGATAAAATCTGAAACTGGAATCTCTGGATAAATGATGCAGTTAAACTTTCCAATAATCTTAGAATTAGAAATCTTAACTCCACCAATCTCTATAATCTGGTCATCTTCTATACTAAGACCAGTTGTCTCTAAATCAAATGCTACATAATCATTCATGATAATTCTTCACCTGTATATTTACTTTCTATACTTTTGTGTTAAATCTCGGATTGTCTCAGACACTTTTTCTGTCATATCTTTCTTTCTTACACGCCACTCCCAGTTAGTCCCCACAGTAGAAGGTACATTGATTCTGGCTTCGCTTCCAAATCCAAGATAATCTTGAAGAGGAATAATCACAGTATCTGCATTACTTCCTAATGCAAGGGAAATCAAATCAATATTAAGTTCTCCTGTAATATCTATGCTACTACTTTCCAAATAATGTTGCAAAAATTCTCGATCTTGCTCTGGGAGTGTTTCATACCAGCCCATAACAGTATCATTGTCATGAGTTCCCGTATAGACAACACAATTCTCCTCGTATTTATGAGGTAAATATGCACTGTCATCCCATGCCCCAAATGCAAACTCTAAAATCTTCATTCCCGGATATCCTGTTGCCAATTGAAGTTCCTTCACTGACTCTGTTAAGAATCCCAAATCTTCTGCAATCAATGAGACATCTCCTAACTCTTCCTTTACTTTCTTAAAGAAGTCAAACCCCGGACCTTTCTCCCAGTGTCCATTCACTGCTGTCTTATCTTCCATAGGAATTACAAAATATTCGTCAAATGCACGGAAATGATCCAATCGAAGAACATCATATAATAAAAAGCTGTGCTTTAATCTACCAATCCACCAATCGTATCCGGTCTTCTTTAAGTAGTTCCAGTCATACACTGGATTAGACCACAACTGTCCATCTACTGCAAATGAATCTGGTGGGCAGCCTCCCTGTACCACTTGTTTTCCATTGTCATCTAGCTGAAACATCTCTTGATTTGCCCAAAAGTCTGCCCCATCACTTGCCACATAAAAAGGAATATCTCCAATAATCTTAATCCCTTTTTCATTGGCATAGTTCTTAAGCTTTAACCATTGTTTTAAAAATTTATATTGAGTAAAAATAAAATATTCCTGGTCTTTTCCTGGCTCTAATAGTGCACGGTATTCTGCATAATCATAAACCCACTCTTTATTGTTCTCTAAGAATCTCTGATACTTAGATGCCGGCTGAAATCTTCGATATGCTATCCAAAGCAAAGCATCCCGCATCATTGTAACATCATCATATACAACTCGTTCCATTTGATCTGTCAAGTCCCATGCATCACACTCTTCTTTGGACAACAATCCATCACTTTGTAATTGTTCTAAATCTATATACAACTCACAGCCAGCAAAGCTTGAATATGATAAGTAGGGCGAATTGCCTTTTCCTATGGTCCCTAAAGGCAGAATTTGCCAATATGACTGCCCGCATTTTTCCAAAAGATCTACAAAATAATATGCTTCCTTCGAAAAACATCCAATTCCATATGCCGATGGCAAACTAAATACAGGTAACAAAACACCACTCTTCTTCATTAATATCTCCTCATCCAACTCTTGCTAAACCTACCATTACCAAATCTATTTTTGATTATCATTTTACATTATAGCACAAAAATGGGGTGGGATATTGTTCTATCTGTGTATTTTAAATTCAAAAAAAGAGCATGAATTTTCATACTCTTTTCCATTCTAGCGATTACTGTACTTCTTCTGTTTCCATCATAAACTTAACAGTTCCTGATGTTCCCTTTGCTTTCTTTGTAAATGATTGATATTCATTTCCTAAGTCTACCAACTGTTCTGCTCGGTCTAAAACTCCCTTTGCATTTTCATTGACCAAATCAACCATCTTTTCAATTCCTTCTTTATCGAATTGAATCATTCCGTCATTCAATGTTTTAGTTCCACTAACAAGGGTTCCAACTCCACTGACTAACTGATCTCCAGCACTTGACAACTGACCAGTTCCTTTACTTAACTGCTTGCCGCCAGATGCAGCTGTACTGATACCTGCTCCAATCTGCTTTGCTCCACTGGCTACCTGTCTGCTTCCTGACGCAAGAGTCTTACTTCCACTTGCAAGATCTCCAGCCCCTTTGTTTGCCGATTTAATTCCATTGGCCAGCGCTGTAGATTCTCCAGCTAATTGAGCCGTTCCCCCTTGAAGCCTTGTCAAACCAGCAACTAATTCTGGCATACTATCATTTATATTTCCTAACTTTGTTGCAATGGTTGTAAAGGTTGGCTTAATTGTATTTAAATCTCCTCCCAACCCAGTTGCATCCTCTGTTAATTTTTCTATTTGAGTTTGTAATGTAGTTGCCGTTTTATTCCAGGCTGCTGCTGACTGTGCATCGTTATTGGCACTGGCTGTTTTAGCATTTTCTCCTGCTTCCTTTGCAATACCTCCCAACTCTCCTATTTCAGTTTTAATTTTATTCATTCGAGTTTCTGCATCTGAAGAAGCTTTCTCACTGGCAGCTATGGCTGCTTCTAACTGCTTTGTTTCCCCATCGGAAGGCTGCATTGCTTTTACTTTTGTCAGTATTTGTATCATTCCATTATTTATGGTCTTTGTAGATGTAGGAAGGTTCTTGGTCTTATCTTCTAACTCCTGTGTCCCCTTGTTTAAGGCCTTACTTCCTGATTCAACTTTTTTTGCTCCTGACGCAACTTTCTTTGCCCCAGTAACTAATTCTCCATTCTTGGAATCTAGTGTATTCAATCCTTTAGAAAGTTTTTTCATATTCTTATCCACTTTCTTAATTCCAGAATTAAATTCTTTCGTTGAGCTTTGAAGTGTCTTTACACCTTTTAGTAATTTGCCAGAACCATCTACTAATTTCTTAGAAGATTCTTTTAACTTGTTGAGTGAATCCTGCAAATCTGATAAATCAGCAGAATCATCAAGTCCAAGGTCAGATAACATATCTGCAGAAGCAACGGATGCCGTCACATTTAACTCAAAATCCTTGGCATCTGCTGTAATCTCAAAAGACTCTGGCATATCAACATTTAGATTTGTGTCATTTAAATTCAAGCTTTGATTTAAACCTGGAAATGATACTCCTATAACAATGTGCTTTGTTCCGTCTGATATAACTTTTCCATTATCAATCTTTACATTTGAAAAATGTTCTGTTGGAAGAATCGCCCCTGTTACTACTACAAATGGAGTATATAAAGTTGTATCCTTTCCGTCAATTTTCACTGTTTTAGGACTGTTATTTGTAAATTGATATTTTATTTTTACCTCTCCAGATTTACCCACAATTTTATCTGGCGATATCTCCTTTCCATCCAAATAATAAGTCACTGTCATTCCCACTGGCAACTCTTTATCTGTCTTTCCCTGATAGTAAATATCCTTTCCATTGGCATTCCATGTAATATCATCTCTTTTTCCCGTTTTATATGTTTCATCCCCTTTGACATTCTCAACCTTAGATAGATTTGTTTTATCTGAAATTTGGGAAGACTTCTTTGTATTCTTTAAATAATCACTAACGGTCACAGATTCTTGGTTCCCCTGAGCATCCATTTTCACATATACAGTCTCGTCTTTCTTTGCAGCAACTTTACTAGATGCAAATACTGGTGTGATTACCATAGATGCTGTAAGGGCAGCAGATACAAGTACTGCAAATGCCTTTCCTATTCTCTTCTTTCTCATAATTTCGCCTCCTGAGCCTTTTTAATCTTTTTTTGATTCATGCCAATTGTGGTTCTGCATATTACTTTATCAAATATCATAAACATCGCTGGCAAAATGCAAATAACAACAATAGTACTAATCACCGCACCTCTTGCTAACAATGTACAAATTGCACTAATCATATCAATCTTTGAGTATATGGCAACTCCAAATGTTGCAGCAAAGAAACTTAATCCACTGGTAATAATGGACAACATAGAAGATTCATGTGCCTCCCTGACAGCTTTCACTTTTTCAATGCCTTTCATTCGCAGCTTCTGATATTTACTTGTCATTAATATTGCATAATCAACCGTTGCTCCCAGCTGAATGGTACCAATTACGATACTCGCCACAAAAGGAAGTTCCTGTCCCATATAATAAGGAATTCCCATATTTACAAAAATAGCAAATTCAATAACTGCCACCAGCAAAATTGGTAATGAAATTGATTTAAATACGAATAGAATGATTACAAAAATTGCAAGGATTGATACAGTATTTACATTGGTCAAATCCACATCTGTAACATCTTGTAAGTCCTTCATAAGTGGCGCTTCTCCTATGACCATAGAATCTTTATTATACCCTTTTACAATTTTATTGATAGAAGCAACCTGTGCATTTACCTGATCAGTGGCTGATTTATATTCAGAACATACAAACTGCATCTCATACTTTTCATTCTTTAACGTACTGGTTAAATCTGCTGGCAGCATATCGGAAGGCACACTAGATCCAATAAATGAATCAAGTCCAAGAACCCATTTTACACCCTTTACTTTTTCAATTCTGTGAATCATATCTGTCTTATCTTTTGAACTCATCTGACCTTTGATCATTATCATATGGATATTGCTCATAGCAAATGTTTTATCAAGTTCACGATTTGCAGTATTACTGTCTAAAGACTGTGGCAATGAACGGTCTAGATTATAGTAAATTCCTGTGTTTTGGTATCCATAAAATGCTGGCACTAACATAATCAAAAATATTACAATAAATACCTTATGATGTCTTGTAATAAAATGTGA
>JAQWFL010000029.1 GCA_028704435.1 Anaerostipes sp.
AAGGGAAATAAAGAACAAATATTGAAATGGTTATTAAAGTACAAATATATTACAGTTCGTGAAGATAATGCGGTTGATATGTTGAGAGACCTTGGGCTTAAAAGTGAAAGGGTGTTGGATCCAACATTGTTAGTTGAAAAATCAATGTGGTTTAAATATCTATTGCCAATTAAAGAAAAGGGCTATGTTTTGGTCTATCAGCTACATAATGATAAGAGATTGGGGGAATATGCAAATAAAGTGGCGAAGCTGAAGGGGTTGCCATTAATAAGAATTTCACCAACATTCCATCAGATTAGTAGACAAGGTAAATTTGTATGGCTTCCTGAATTTGGAGAATTTCTTTCTTACATTAAAAATGCAGAATGTATGATTACAGACTCATTTCATGGGACTGCATTTGCAATAACATTTAATACACCTTTTATAGAAGTGTTGCCTAATAATAATACAAAAGGACGTAATATAAGTATTTTAAAACTAACTGGATTGGAAAGTCAATTATTAGATAATTTTGAAAACTTTGATTTGGCATTAAAAAAAGTTGATTTTTCATATGCAAATAAAATTCTTTCCAATGAGAGAAACAATTCATATCAGTTGTTTAAAGATATTATACGAAAATGATATTAAATAAATATTTAGATTTAGAACCTTCAGATGTGAAAGGATATGTTTTAGTATTAATTGTATAGATATTAGAATTCGAGGAGGCAAAATGTGAGAAAAAATATTGTACTAGCGGACACTATTTTACCAAAAAAATGGGAACTAGTAGAGGGAATTAGAAGTAAAACAAAAGAAGTATGGGAAGTTCTTTGCTGGGATAATGCAGGACTGAATAAAAGTAAATTTACTATACTAAAAAGGTATTTTGGATATTTTTCACATGCTTTCTCTGTTTTTTTGAATAGAAAAAAGTATAAAAACATAGTGTCGTGGCAACAATTTTATGGATTAATATTTGCATATTATTGTATATTGTTTAGAAGAAGAAAAGAAAATAATTTGGTTATTATGACTTTTATATATAATCCTAAAAAGGGGAAAATAGGAAAAATATATTATAACATGGTGAAAAAGGCAATTCAGTCAATTTACATTGATAAAATTATTGTGTATTCATCTAGCGAAGTGGATTATTATTCAGAATTATTTGAAGTTGAGAATTATAAGTTCATCTTTTTCCCATTGGGTATTTCTGACAAAAAAATAGTTGGTGATCCCAAAATTAATTTACCTGAGCAACCTTTTGTTTTGTCAGTTGGCAGAAGTAATAGGGATTACAGATTTTTGCTTTCATGCATTAAACAAGTTGAATATCCGGTTGTTATACTAACCGATAGTATAATTAATCGTCAAGACATTCCATCTAATGTGATTATATATAATAATATTAGAGGTGATGATTATTTGAGAATATTGTCAAAAGCTCATTTGGTGGCTATAGCGCTTAAAGATGAAAACATTTCTTCGGGTCAGTTAGTTATGCTACAATCTATGCTTTATAAAAAACCTATTATTATAACCAATAATAGTACGGTTAAAGATTATGTTGTTGATGGATTGAATGGGAAAATATGCAATAAGAATCAAACTGAATTTGTTGATGCAATAAGTGATTTTATGAATGATGATATATTGTATAGAAGTATTGTAGAGAATGGAGAAAAGATTTTCAGACAAAAGTATTCATTGTTTTCCCTAGGGGAAAAAGTATCAGAAATAATTAATCTTATAATGGAGTAAAATATGAAAAAGATATGTTTTGTTGCGAATGAGCTGCTAGGTGGGGGAGCAGAGCGAGTTATGACCGTTATTGCTAATGATTTAGTGAGTAGAGGAATAAAAGTGTCATTTATGCTATTAAAAAGTTCACAGTGTGTGTATACCTTGGATTCGCGGATAAAAGTAAACGTTTTAAAAGGTGATAGTAAAAAGAAGAATCCTATAGAACAAATTAGATATATTAGAAAAAATATTAAAAAAGAGAAAAACACAGTATATGTTAGTTTCCTAACATATACCAATTTATATTTGATAATGGCTTCTATAGGATTGGGAGTACGTGTTATTGTATCGGAAAGAAATGATCCTAGATATTCAATCCCAGGTAATTTTAAAAAGATAGTACGATATTTTTTATATTTCAGTCCGTGGTGTAAAAAAATTATTTTTCAGACTCCCGGTGCAATGAAATATTATCCCGAAAGTATTCAAAAAAAGGGGATTATCATTGTGAATCCAATTAAGCAAGATTTACCTGAACGCTTCGAAGGAATGAGAAGCAATCGGATAGTATCATTTGGCAGATTCGAAGAACAAAAAAACTATACAATGTTAATTAATGCTTTTTCAAAATTTGTTAGTAATAATCCTGAGTACATACTGGAATTATATGGAAAAGGAACAAAGGAAGAAGCATTGAGGGAAGAAGCAAAAAGACTTGGGTTGTCAAAAAAAATTGTATTTAATGATTTTTCTGAAAATGTTCATGAATTAGTTCTTGATGCAAAGATGTTTATATTACCGTCAAATTATGAAGGTCTTTCAAATTCTATGCTTGAAGCGATGGCAATTGGATTACCAACTATTTGTACTGATTGCCCTTCAGGTGGGGCCAAAATGGTAATATTAAATAAAGTAAATGGTATTTTAATTCCTGTTAAAGATACATTGAAATTAACAAATGCAATGGAGACTATTGTAGGAAATTTAGAACTAGAAAAGAAATTAAGTTGTAATGCATATAAAATTAGAGAAGAGTTTAGTCAAACGAAGATTTGCTCAATATGGGAAACAGAATTATTTAATTAGGAAGGATGGACAATAATCATGAAAATACTAGTGACGGGTGCAAATGGATACTTAGGTTCTGGAATTGTAAAAAGACTGTTAGATGATGATATGGAGGTTATTGCAACTGATATTAAGACTAATAATATTGATAATCGAGCAACTATCGTGCAGTGTGACTTATTTAATGAAAAGGATATCGCAAAAAAATTACACAATCCGGATGTAGTTTTACACCTTGCGTGGAGAGATGGATTTGTTCACAATTCCAACATACATATAGATGATTTGCCATCTCACTTTCACTTCATTGAAGCGATGGCTATGTCTGGAATAAAACGTATAACAATTATGGGAAGTATGCATGAAATTGGTTTTTTTGAGGGATCTATAGATGAAAATACTCCATGTAATCCCATGAGTTTATATGGAATTTCTAAAAATGCATTACATGAGAGTGCTCAATTGATTTGTAATCAATATAAGATACCGCTTCAATGGTTGAGAGGGTTTTATATTGTTTCAGATAGTCAATATGGAAGTTCAATATTCTCAAAAATTGTTGTAGCAGAAAAAGAAGGAAAGAAATCATTTCCTTTCACAATGGGTCAAAATCAATATGATTTTTTAGACTATGAAGATTTTTGTCATCAGGTAACGGCTACAGTTGAACAGGGAAGAGTTGTAGGTACAATTAACATTTGTTCTGGTCGTCCTGAAAAGCTGGCTGATCGGGTTGAAAGGTTTATTGATGATAATGAATATAGTGTTAGATTGGACTATGGGAAATTTCCAGATAGACCTTATGATTCAAAAGCAATTTGGGGTAATGAAGAGAAAATACAGTCAATTTTACATAAGTTGTAAAAAGCAAGGAATTGAAAATGAAAATAAAAATTAATACTATTTTACAATATCTATGCATATATATTATGCTTTTAATTCCGGGAAGCTGTTTTTTTTCTTTATATATAAAAGGAAATTCTAAATATTATATAGTTTTTTTGTTCTATGTTTTTTTAATTATTTATAAAAAGAAATACCGTAAACAATATATTTTAACTTTTTTGGGTGTATTGTTGGCTATTGTAGCTTTTCAAAGAATATTAAGCAGTGGTGTTGGTTTATTAGCTTGGTTACAATTCGCTACATGCTTATTAAGTGTTCATTGTGCGTTTGCAAGTGATACATACAATTTTATAGATAGAACGGTAAAGCTGATTTCTGTATTTGCCTTTATTAGCTTGTTATTTTGGGGCTTATTTTCTATATTTCCATTAATTGCAAAAATATGGCCGGCAACTAGCTATTTGACGCAAACAACGGGAACAGTCGGATTTGAAAATATTTGGCATGGTAAAGGTCTGTTTTTGTATAGTTATTTGGAGTTACATTCGACAAGAAATTGTGGCATATACACAGAACCGGGAGTTTATCAGATTGTTTTAAATGCCGCATTATTTATGTTGCTTTTTTGGCGTGAAAAAATTAGGTTCAAAAAGAACAAATACTATAGTTTCTGTCTTACTATTATTATTCTATCAATTATATCATGTCAATCAACCACTGGTTATATAGGAATGGTTTTAATTTTTACATTTTATTATTTACAGATTGGAACACAAGATAGAATAGATAAAAAAACTAGAAAATATTTGTTTACACTTATTCTTTTTTCTATAGTACTGATACTAATTGAATATTCTTTAAATGGAACAAATAGTATTCTTTACAAACAAGTTATTGAAAAGCTATTTGGTGATTTTAGCAATACTCTTTTTGATATTACTAATGGTTCTGGAAGGTATAGATTAGGAACCATTATTGTTAGTATTACTTCGATTATTCAACATCCACTGGGGGTTGGTTATGACACATTTAATAAATTGAGAATAATGTATGGACAAGGATTGGTTGCTGCCAGTTTATTATCTTTTGCTGCAATTTATGGGATTTTTTCATGGTTAATCGTAATTATTTATGTCTTATATCCTGTATTTAAAAAAGAAAGAAGGTTAGTAGCTATTCTGTTCTTATTAATTTTTGTTAATACTACTTTAGCCCAAACGCATTTGTTCTATCCTGGTTTAATGATTATTCCTATTTATTTGGCTGAAACTAAGAATGATGTATTAGGAAAAATGAAAAGGGGAACTCGGTTATGAAAAAACAAAATAAAGTTTTAGTTTTATTTACTACCAAGAAAGCATACTATTTTGACAGGGTTGATATTAAAAATGTTTTAATATCAGGTCTATTTGACGAAAAACTAGGTAGTAATTCTTTTTGGTTAAAAGTTTTTAGAAAACTAAACTCTCCTTTAACAAAATTGTTTTATGAAAAATGGTTCAAAGAAATAGACAGTTATGATAAAATAATTGTTATGGATACAATACTGCAATACGATGCAAATTTATTAAAAAATATATCAGAAAAATCACGTAATTGTCAAAAATTCATATATTCATGGAACATAGTAAAGGATCCAGTTAAATATGCTCAAATAAGAGAATCTGCTGATAAATATGGTTTTAAATTCTATTGCTATGATCTTGGTAATTGTAAAAAATATAATATGAACTTTAATACCATCATGTATGATAGGAAATTAAAATTACCATCCGTTAATATAGAGTATGACGCACTATTGTTAGGCTTTCTAAAAGATCGAAAAGATAAAATGCTTCAATTATACAATGCAATGATAGATGCTGAACTTAATCCTAGATTTGTTGTTGTAACAGATGAAGAGAATAATCATCTTCCGTTTGAAATCAGAAAGGATTATATAGATTATTATCAATACTTAGAGATGTTAAATAAAAGTCGTGCTATTTTAGATATAGCACAATGCGGACAGGATGGATATTCCATGCGAGTGATGGAAGCTATTTTTTTGAACAAAAAGTTAATTACAACGAATAGAGCAGTAAAAGATGCCAATTTTTATAATAGCAATAATATTTTAGTGATTGAGCTTGGAAAAACATCTAAAGAAGAAATTAGGACTTTTTTTAATAAGAAGTTTCATAAGTATTCGGAAGAAATAATTTCTTATTATTCATTTGATACGTGGATTAATAGATTTGTTTGAGGTTAATATATGATTGGACAAATTAAGAAATATGTAAAAAAAAGAAAGAATATAGTATTATTTAAACGTAATAATCCGAATGTATTCTATTGTAACGATTTGATACTACGGCTTCCTCAGTATATAAAATGCGGTAAAAATGTGGTGATAGGGGAAAATAGTAGATTATTGTGTTGGGACTCATACCAAATGAACATATTTGATAAAAAACCTGAAATCATTATTGGAAACAACGTTCACATAACGAGAAATTTAACCCTTCAATGTGCAAGAAGAATTTGGATAGGTAATGATGTATTATTGGCATCAGATATTTTTATTACAGACTACAACCATGGTATGAATCCTTTGAAAAAAAATTATTTGGATAATGAATTATCAGTGTCCGATGGAGTGATTATAAAAGATGGTGTTTGGATAGGCAATGATGTTTTAATAATGCCAGGAGTTACAGTTGGGGAAAAGTCAATTATAGGAGCTGGTTCTACAGTGACAAAGAATATACCGCCATACTGTATTGCTGTTGGAAACCCGGCAAGAGTGATTGAGAAATATGATATCTCACTAGAAAAGTGGATTAATATAAAAGTAGGAGATAGAAATGTTTAATAAGTTGAAAAAAATTCCGGTTGGTGTTCGTGCAGCTATAGTGTATACTTTTGCGTCAGTTTTCTCACGTGGGTTAGCAATGATCACTGTACCAATTTTCACTAGAATTATGTCGACATCAGAAATCGGAATGGTAAATTTATATAACTCTTGGCATTCACTTATTGCAGTAGTGGCAACGTTGTCTTTAACTTCGGGAGGCTTCCAAGCTGCAATGAAAGATTTTAGCCACGAGAGGGATCAATATCAATCGTCTGTATTGACACTTACGTCATTGATGGCATTAATATTGACAGTAATGTATTTTATTTCACCAGCTACTTGGAATTCTATTACAGGATTACCAACTGAATTAATGGTACTTATGTTAGTCAGTTTCTTCTTTGCACCGGCACAAGATTTTTGGTTATTGCGTCAGAGATATGAATTTAAATATAAATTGGCTTGTAGTGTGACAATAGGAATTTCTGTAATAGCAACATTGATATCAGTTGTAACAGTTTTAAATTTGGACAAAACAGGTTCGAATAAAGTGGCGGAAGGACGCCTTTTTTCTACTAATATAGTTTCAATTTTTGTTGCAATTATTATTTGGATTATTATATATGTAAGAGGAAAGAAAGTAGTATCTCTTAAATATTGGAAATATTCTTTTGCATTAAGTCTACCATTGGTGGGATATGCAATTGCAAACCAAATTCTAAGTGTATCTGATCGTATGATGATTAGCAAAATGGTTGGTAATGACGCAGTTGGAATTTATAGTACATTGTATACCGTTAGTTCTATTTCATTGTTGATTTGGACGGCCATTAATTCTTCATTTGTTCCTTATTTGTTTCAAACTATTGGAAAAGAGAACAATAGAATTGGTAGGATTTCAATTGCATTAATGGGATCGTATGCAGTGTTAGCTTTAATGCTAACTTATTTAGCACCAGAAATAGTTAGAATATTGGCAACTAAAGAGTATTATGAGGCAATTTATATTATGCCGCCAATTGCAGCTGGTGTATTTTTAACTTCTGTGTCAAATATGTATTCGAATTTATTGATTTACTATAAAAGTACAAAATATATTATGTATTCGTCAGCAACCGCCGCAATAATAAATGTAGTTTTAAATTTGATTTTCATTAATATTTTCGGATATATTGCAGCCGCTTATACGACATTATTTGCATATATTGTATTAGCTATACTTCAGGCGTTTTTTGCAAGAAAAGTTCATTTAAAAAATAGTGGGGATCGGTCCGTTTATAATGATAAAGCTGTATTTGTAATGGTAATAATAACAATTGCTTTATCACTATTCGGATTGATACTTTATCATTTTACAATATTACGTTATTTTATTGTTTGTTTAGGTTCAATTTTGGGAGTAGTGCTGATTAAGAAATCACTTACTACTTTAAAACAATCTAAATAGAAGTAGATTGAATCGATAAAAGTTTTGAAATAAATTAAAAGAAAATAAGTAGGTAAGTAAAGTGTAAAATCATTTATTTGAGTAAACATACACAAGAACCATTTAGAATAGCAACTATCGGAATTGTTTTATGCTATATGTATTATTTTGCAAATGGTATGCCTAAAATAATATACAGTATTGCAGAAGGATTAGTAGTTTTTTATGACTAGATTAATTAATGAAGGTCACTAAATATTAAGAGAATTTTTTGTTTACAAGATAAAGGATTCTATTTATGCGTATTAAAAAATGTAACAACTTAAACTATAATAATAGAAGGAGAGGTGTGACATTCACAGAAGATACTGAAGAATGTTACTGATGAAATAGATGAATAGTATTGCTATAGTGATTCCGTATTTTGGAAAACTGCCAGAACATTATAAATACTGGAAACAATCAGTTTATAAAAATGAGAGTATTGATTTTTTCATTATTACAGATGAAAAACAAATTACAAGTAAAAATAATCTCGAAGTTATTAATATGTCATTTCAGGAATATGTACAGAAAATTCAAGAAGCTATTCCTTTTAAAATAAAATGTGATTCTCCCTACAAATTATGTGATTATAAGCCTACTATTGGGAAAGTGTGGCATGATATGCTTGCAGACTATGACTTTTGGGGATTTTGTGATATGGATCTGATTTTTGGGGATATTAGACACTTTATAACGGAAGAAATATTAAATACAAATGAAAAAATTTTTACTACTGCACATTTTTCATTATATCGTAATAGTGAAAAGATGAATTGTCTGTTTTTAAATAATGGAGATTATCCCGAATATAATGCGGAGGAGGCTTTTTCGACAAATGAAGCTTGTTATTTTGATGAATTTAGAGGGATGGAATTGAAATGTATTCGAAATCAAGTTAGTGTATACCATAATACAAAAATATTTTTGGATATTGAACCTTCAAAATTTGATTTTAAGAATAGGGATGGTCAGAAAGTATATTTGATATGGAAGGAGGGAAAATTATCAGCACTTAATAGGGACTCTATAGAAGAATTGTTATATGTGCATTTTCAGAAAAGACATATGATTTGTGAAGAAGGAGAAATAAACCAAAAATGTTTTATTATGCAACCGAATTTCTTTGACAATACAGTTTCTAGATCAATAATTAATGATGGAAATAGAATGAAGATTTATGCATATCAAGTGAAGTATTATATTAATAGAATTAGTAAAAATTTGAAGGACTATTCTATATGTGGAATGTTAAGGCGAAAAAGGAGAATGAAAGAAATTGATAGTTATAGAAAAAAATTAGTATTTAATAAATCTGGTTTTCTAAATTAAACAAAACTTTAATATTTTATGAATAGTTTTTTATCATATTGTTAAGATGGAGAATGTTGAAATGAACAGAAAAAATAAATTAGAAGAAAAAACGATTTTAATTACAGGTGCGTGTGGTTTTATTGGAGCAAGTCTTGTGATGGATTTATTGTGTTGTATAGAAGGTGTTCATATTGTTGGTATAGATAATATGAATGATTATTATGATGTCAAAATAAAAGAGTGGAGACTTGAAAAAATAGAACAAATAGCTCATAAACATACTGAAGCCAGTTGGCATTTTATAAATGGTTCGATTGCTGATAAAGTTATAATTAAAGAAGTATTTGAAAACTTTGAATTTGATATTGTGGTGAACCTGGCAGCTCAGGCAGGGGTTAGGTATTCAATCAGCAATCCTGATGCATATATAGAATCTAATCTTATAGGTTTCTATAACATTCTGGAAGCGTGTCGACATTCTTATGATAACGGTTCAAAAGGAATAGAACATCTTGTATATGCATCTTCTTCGTCTGTATATGGTTCTAATAAGAAGATTCCATATTCTATAGATGATAAAGTAGATAATCCGGTATCTTTATATGCAGCTACCAAGAAATCAAATGAATTAATGGCTCATGCATATAGTAAATTATATAATATTCCATCCACCGGACTTCGTTTCTTCACAGTATATGGTCCTGCTGGAAGACCAGATATGGCATACTTTGGATTTACAAATAAGTTATTAAAAGGTGAAACTATCCAGATCTTTAACTATGGAAATTGTAAACGTGATTTTACATATGTGGATGATATTGTAGAGGGTGTGAAGCGTGTGATGCAGGCACCACCGGAAAAGAAGAATGGAGAGGATGGTTTACCAATTCCACCATACAGGGTATACAATATTGGGAATAATCAGCCAGAGAATTTACTTGATTTTGTTACAATTCTTCAGGAAGAATTAACCAGAGCAGAAGTGTTACCTATAGATTATAATTTTGAGTCACACAAAGAATTGGTTGCTATGCAACCGGGAGATGTGACAGTTACCTATGCAGACACCACTCCATTAGAGAGAGACTTTGGTTTCAAGCCAAGTACAAGTCTGCGTGAAGGACTTCGAAGATTTGCGGAGTGGTACAAAGAGTTTTACCAGGTGTAGAGATACCTTACACTCTCATATCGACAGCTTTCGTTGGATTGTGCAAAAATATTTGCATAATCATGTAACATAATTTATTAACTTTTTATCATTAATCTTAGAGTTTACACAAAATAATTTACACTCTCTAATGTGTAAAACACCACGATAAATGAATATCCCAGAACTCTCATAATTCATAGTTCTGGGATATAAAAATCTTAATCTCGCATAAAGAGATCTCTTGTATAAACTTTTTCTTTCACATCATCTAATATCACATCATATCGATTGGCAATGATACTGTTACTAATTTCTTTGAATTTATCTAAATCATTCACAATCTTTGAACCAAAGAATGTTTCTCCGTCTTTCAGCGTAGGTTCGTAAATCACGACAGTAGCACCTTTGGCCTTAATTCGTTTCATAACACCTTGAATACTGCTTTGTCGGAAGTTATCAGAATTACTCTTCATGGTTAAACGATAGATGCCCACAATGACTTCCTTTTCTTTTGATGCATCCCAAGTACTATTTGCTTCGTAGGCTCCAGCAAGTTCCAACACACGATCAGCGATAAAATCTTTTCTTGTCCGATTACTCTCTACGATAGCTGTCATCATTTCCTGTGGCACATCATTATAATTTGCCAATAGCTGTTTCGTATCCTTTGGAAGGCAGTAGCCACCATAACCAAAGCTTGGGTTATTATAGTGAGTTCCGATACGGGAATCTAGACACACACCATTGATAATTGCTTGGGAATTCAAACCTTTTATTTCTGCATAAGTATCTAATTCATTGAAGTAAGAAACCCGCAGTGCAAGATAAGTATTGGCGAAGAGCTTTACCGCTTCCGCCTCTGTAAATCCCATAAATAATGTATCAATATTTTCCTTTAAAGCACCCTCCTGGAGTAGTGAAGCAAAAGTGTGAGATGCCTTGACTAGTCGCTTATTTTTTTCATCAGTAGATACGATGATACGGCTTGGATAGAGGTTATCATACAGGGCCTTGGATTCTCGCAGGAATTCAGGGCTGAAGATGATATTCTCTGTGTTGTATTTTTTTCGTACACTGGTAGTATAGCCCACTGGGATGGTAGATTTGATTACCATGATGGCAACAGGATTGACATTTAAGACCAGTTCTATGACAGCTTCCACGGCAGAAGTGTCAAAATAGTTCTTCTTGCTATCATAATTTGTTGGGGCTGCTATAACAACGAAATCCGCATTTTTATATGCTTTTTCTCCATCCAGTGTGGCGGTCAAATCTAATTTCTTGTCAGCAAGATACTTTTCTATGTATTCATCCTGGATTGGTGATTTTCTTTGATTGATCAGTTCCACTTTCTCTGGAATGATATCAACGGCTATTACATGATTATGCTGTGCCAGCAAGGTAGCAATAGATAATCCCACATATCCAGTACCGGCCACAGCGATATTCAGTGGGGAGCATTTTTTTATTTTGTAAGTAGAACTCTCATTTACAAAAAGTGAGACTGGATCAAATTCAAGTACATTTCCCAGCATTTCTAGTTGTGGTATGGAAGGAATATAATCTTGTGCTTCTAGTCGGACAAGCATACCACGATTGATACCGGTTAGTTCCGCTAACTGTCTTTGTGTGATTTTTCTCTCTTTTCTGGCTTTAATAATTGTGTTTGCCAGAAGTGATACAGATAACTTTTTCATAATGGAAAGCTCCTTCAAGTAAAATGATGTTTTAAATAACATATAATCAATGGGCATAATTTGCTCTAATTGCACTTATTATAACAAATACAAAAAAATATTGCAAGAAACAAAAAATATAAGACTAAAAGAGAAAAACAAAGTCTGTAAATGATATTTTAAATGACTAAAAGTATAATAGTTTCATAAATTAAGACACTTTTTTGGAGAGTTTTTAATAAATCTGAGAGAGTTAAGTCAGGAGCGAGAGATGCAAAATCAAAAGAATCAGTGATAGGATGACCTCAAACAATAGTTGAAAATATTCCAGGTAAATTTCTTTGATGCTATGACATTTATCAATCTGGAAAGATTAACAAATTAGATTTAGCACGATTAGGTGGGATAAGCAGGACAACTGTAAATAGGTACATAAAATACTGATATTTTGTTATCTCGAGGAGTAAAAATACAAATTTTACCTAATTATTGTGAGAAAAACAAATATACTTATTTCAGGGGTATATGTTATAATATTTATACTTATGCAATGGGAGGAATAGAAAGTGTCAAAAATAATACTTTTTAATGATAAGAAAGATTGTTGTGGTTGTGGTGCTTGTATGAATGTCTGTCCGAAGCAAGCAATTACGATGGAAAAGGATGAATATAGTTTTATTTATCCGGTTATAGATGAAGAAAAATGTGTAGAATGTGAAATGTGCAAAAAGGTCTGTGGATATCAAAAAAATCCAGAGACTATTAGTAATATTAACACTTGGGTAGCGGTAAATAAAAATGAAAGTGAGCTTAAAAAATCTGCATCAGGTGGAATATTTGCAGGAATAGCAAAAGCATTCATTGAAGATGGTGGTGTGGTGTTTGGTTGCGCAATGGTTCTTGAAAACAACATATTAACACCCAAACATATTATGGTTGATTCTGTGAAGGATTTGTACAAGCTTCAGGGGTCAAAATATGTTCAGAGTTACATGGAGAATAACTATCAGTTAGTAAAAGAGATGTTGAAGGCTCATAAGAAGGTTCTGTTTTCTGGTACACCATGTCAGGTAGCTGGATTAAATGCATTTTTGGGTGGAAAACAATATGATGATTTATTCACCATTGATATTATTTGTCATGGAGTTCCCAGCGCAGATTTCTTCCAGGCATATATTGAGGAATTAAACAAAAAGAACAATGGTAACGTTACGTCCTTCTTATTCCGTGATAAGGACAATGGCTGGGGACTTACTGCATCAGTTACATATACGGATACCACAGGAAACAATACAAAGAAATTATTATCAGCATGGAAATCATCATATTATAGCTTGTTCCTTTCTTCCAAGACCTACCGTATTAATTGTTATAGTTGTCCATTTGCAGGATTGAATAGACCAGGAAACATTACAATTGGAGACTTCTGGGGAATTGAGAAGCAGCACCCAGAGTATTTGAATGGCTCCGTAGCAAAGGTAGATGAGACGAAAGGTGTTTCTTGTATTCTTGTAAACAATGAGCAGGGTACGAAGTTGATTGAAACATATAATAAGAATTTACAATTATTGAAATCAGATGTTAAGAGTGCAGCAAAAGATAATGGTCAGTTAAATGTGCCTAGTCCTTATAGCAAAGATAGAGAAATGATTTTGAATATGTACAAAAATAAAAAATATGAGGCTATTGATAAGTGGTATAGAAAATCAATTGGTCCTAAATATCCATTGAAGCTGCTGAAAGACAGTATTCCAAAACCAGTGAAAAAGGCAGTGAAAAAGATGCTGGGTAAATAGCGTAAAGGTGTGGTGACAAATAATTGTTTGAAATAATTTTACAAGATATGCAAGAACCGATTTTTTACGTTAAATATGCACTAATAATATCGTTGTCAGTGACGGCTATTGTAACAATGCTACGATTCTGTTGGACATCAAGGTGGACATGGAGGTTTCCTCTGAAATGGATGGTTATTCTTACTTATCTGATTGTTCTTTTGCAAATAGCATTACTATCAAGAGAGCCAGGAAGTAGGACTACAACTAATCTTATTCCATTTAGTACATTTGGAACAACTAATCAAAGCAGAGCGTATGAAATTGAGAATATTATTATGTTTCTGCCAATGGGGATTCTGCTTCCAATTTTGTGTAAACCTTTACGGAAGCTTAGATGGATTGCTCCTGTGATGCTTCTGATTAGCATTGGAATAGAGGTTACACAATTTATAACAGAACGTGGATATATGCAGACAGATGATGTTATTATGAATGTGTTGGGTGGAGGGATTGGATTTGTTATATTTCTCTTAATTCAAAAAATGTTTTGCAAAAAATGAATATGTATAGATTGGTGGACTATTTTTTTCTGTTTTTGAAAGGTGGCACAAAAAAAGTCTCTGATTGCCAATTTATTTGGATCTTCACACATAATTGGAAATTTCATCGCATCAATTTCCTTTTTAGATTCATAAGTTCTTTATCAGAAAGAATCTTCTCAGTTTCTTTGTAAGTCATCTTATAATTCTTCAGTGCCTTGAACAGGCGCTGATATGTGTCTACACCTTTACCTTCACAATCAAAATATAGTGCGTGCATTCATAAGAGCAGATATTGGATAATAAATTCAGCCTTTTCTTTGTACGTATTATTCTATGATTTGACGTGTGAATATTCGAACAATTAAGTCTCAATGTTTTGTCTAATATGAAATATTTCCCTCAAAATGCATAACAATTAACATATCCTTCATACATATCTGTCGTATAAATCAATAGTTTTGTATTATTTCAAGCTAGATATGTAACAAAAACACAAAATATATTGAAAAAGACATGAAAAAGGATATACGTGATTTGTATGAGAAAATGAATAATGAAGCGTATTCATATGAGAATATAAAGAGCTTTTTAGAGAAAGAAAGCTTGCTGAAGTGGCTTTTGTTTTAGACCAAATTGAATTATAGAGCTGATTTTTCTTTAGATTTATGATTGTATGTTATAAAAATGAGCAACCCAATTTCTTGGATTGCTCATTTTGTTGACAATATTTAAGTTCTTTGTCGTTTATTCAATTTTATATTCTTTGTATAACGTAGCTCTGAAGATAGTGTCTTTTGTGGCCTTTTTAAGATCATCCAATCGATTATCATCTAAAAGAAATTCTGTTAATCTTGAAAATCGAGATTCACCCTTGGTAAGTCCCTCGGTAAGTCCCTCAGTACGTCCCTCAGCAAATCCCAATTCTTTTGCTTCTTCTTGTAAGTCTTTCATTACAAATTCTTCATCGTATTCTGTTAGTATAGATTTCATAACATCTGCCCTCCGAACCTTTAAAAACTGAGCTAGGATTCCTTCTTCAATGGATTCGTCAATGGATTTGATGACGGCATCTTCGATAGATAGAATCTTTGCATATTTTCGGGTTTTAGCAATAAAAGCAGAATATTCATATAATGTAGAACATTTGTTAAGAAGATTTTCGTTCTTCCCAAAGTTCATGTTGATTACATGTACTCTTAACTCAAGTTGAGGATTCTCTTGTGGTTGTTCAAATGCATCAGATAAATATAATTCTACTTCTTCGCCAATTTCCTTTTCTCCATTATACAACACAACCACCTTAGGTGTGGGGATTTTTACTAAATTTGTCCGATAAAAGTTTACTTTTTGTGCAGAGGCCCATTCTGTATACAAGTCGCCAAGATAGAGAAAACAGCGAAATGGCATATTTAGATTCCAGGTACTTTGTTGCTCGTATAGATTCATAAAGTTATTGATAAGAAAGGACACGTCATTTTTCATCTTTAAAAAGATAGCATTATCTAATGTGTTGATTTTCAAATCCGTTGTATCGGTGTAATTTGTGTCGTTTAGAGCATTATATAGTTGCAATGCATTTTTTGGCTCTGAAAATAACATACAGAATACACGGTCTTTAAAATTTCGGTTAATTGTGATTTCTTTCATTGTAAAATTTCCTCCTTGGTAGATTGAATGAATTGATATTATCAAGAAAGAAATTTCCCTTTGAATTTTAGACATATAGATATGAAAAAAGATGAGATAATAGAGATGATATCTTTCTGAATATCTAGATTGTCTCACTTTTTGTATCATATGTCAATATATGTAATTTGTTAATGGGTGTTATTTTGTATTTAATGTATGCCAATAAGATTCATAGGTATAGGCGTCAGAGGATGAGTGATATGGTAAATATATATCATAATGACCATCTTTGTATCGAATGTCACCACCCTTGGAACTACTATTTGGAGTGCTTATTTGAGATGCTAATTCTAAACATTGGTTGGATACTACCTCAGAAATATTTTCAGTCTCTGGTGTAAGGTAAAATGATGTTTTTACCCAGTAATATTTGCCATTGCAATAAAGAATGTTTTCATTCTCCATAAGAATTCCCCATTTATTTTCTCCATTGTCAAACAGTGTATCTACATTGAAAGTGACAGGAAGAGCAACCTGCTTTCCATCTTGACCGGTAAAATAATAGGTTGTTTCGTCGCTTTTATTTGAATCATCCGTAGAACTGTTTTCTTGGAAATTATATAATTCACTGTGTTGTGAACAACTTTGGTAATTCTTACAGTATACAACGGTGTAGCCTTTGTTGGTATAGGTTAGATGAAGTAGATGACCGCTGGAAACTTCAATATTGGATAGGACTCCATCTACTTCTGCTAGTTCTTTTATTTCATCAATACTAGGTGTATTTTTTAGACCATAGCTTTCAGAATATAGTGTCTGAGCAGCTTCCACAGACTGTCTTGCTTCTATGAAAACACTTTTTCTCTTTGCATTTTTAATATAGCCTGTTAGCGCAGGAACTAAAAGAGCAATTAAAATTCCTAAAATTAAAAGGACAACGATTAATTCAACTAAAGTAAATCCCTTTTTTTTATGACATCCCATAAAACCCCTCCTTTTTTGGTTGTCTTTTCTTTATTGTACTTTTTTAAAAGCATAGTGTCAATGTAGGAATACAGTAAGGAGGAGGGGTTCTGTTTATAGAAAAATTATGCTACAATAAAATTAAACTAGAATGAAAAGCAGATTATAAGAGTAGTAGAGGAGAAGCGATGTTATCAATTGTATTACCTTCATATAATGAAGAAGCCAATATCGACAAAGTAACAAATGTTATTTTGTCTTTAATAAAAAAAGAGAATATAGATGTGGAATTAATTTTTATAGATGATGGATCAAGAGATGCAACATGGAACAAGATTTGTCTTATGTCAAAGGAATATTCACAGGTTGTGGGAATAACATTTTCAAGAAATTTTGGTAAGGAGGCGGCTCTTGCAGCTGGTTTAGATTATGCTAAGGGAGAATGTGTTGCTGTGATGGATTGTGACCTTCAGCACCCACCAGAAACATTAATACAAATGTATCACCTGTGGGAAGATGGATTTCAGGTTGTGGAGGGAATTAAGTCTAGCAGAGGAAAAGAGGGTATAATTTATAAGCTATTTGCAAAAACTTTCTATAAATTAATTAGTAATGCAACAGGAATTGATATGTCAAAAGCATCGGATTTTAAGTTGCTGGATCGTAAAGTTGTGGACGAATATTGTAAGCTCCCAGAGAGGAATATATTCTTTAGGGCATTATCTTCGTGGGTGGGGTTTAAGACTACTTATGTGGAATTTGATGTCCAGGAACGAGAAGCAGGGGAATCAAAATGGTCGTTCAAATCCCTTGTAAAATATGCGATTAATGGAATTGCATCATTTAGTTCTTCGATTATGCAGGTTGTTACCGCATGTGGAATTATTTTTTTTGTATTTGCGGTGATTTTAGGAATACAGTCTCTTGTAAAATATTTTATGGGACAGTCTGTTGAGGGATTTACTACGGTTATTCTACTTGTTCTTTTGACAGGAAGTATTCTTATGTTTAGCCTTGGAGTGATTGGGTATTATATTTCAAAAATATATGATGAGATTAAAATGCGTCCTAAATATATTGTCTCAGAAGTAGTGAAAGCAAAGGAGCGAATTTAAATGAAATTTATGAAGCAGTTTGCAATTATTTTATTGATTAGTTTCCTGGGAGAGTGTGCCAAGGAACTACTGCCTTTGCCAGTACCGGCAAGTATTTATGGACTTGTATTTATGCTGACTGCATTGATGACAGGAATTGTTAAGACAGAAGATGTGAGTCGTGCTGGATTGTTTTTGATTGAAACTATGCCAATGATGTTTATTCCGGCAGCAGTGGGAATTATAGCTGCATGGAAGGTACTTCGACCAATTTGTGGGCAGGTAGTTATTACCATTGTGGTTTCCACAATTTTAGTTATGGGAGTTTCAGGGTTGGTAACCCAGCAAATGATTCGTTGGAATGAGAGGAAAAGTAAGTGAGAGACATCATAAGTAATTCTAGTTTTTTTGGTGTAATGATAAGTGTGTTAAGTTATGAGCTTGGCTTATACTTAAAGAAGAAATACAAATGGGCAATTTTAAATCCACTGTTAATTTCAATTGTTGTTATTATTTTATTTTTAATTGTGTTTCACATAAAATATGATGATTTTAATGAAGGGGCAAAGTATTTAAGTTATCTTCTAACTCCAGCTACAGTGTGTCTGGCAATTCCTTTATATGAACAAATTCAATTGTTAAAAGATAATTGGAAAGCGATTTTAGCAGGAATTTTAGCAGGAGTTATGACGACAATGTGTACGGTTCTTGCATTTGCAGTTTTGTTTCATTTTACTCATGAAGAATATGTAACCATGCTTCCAAAGTCTATTACTACCGCAATTGGGATGGGATTGTCAGAGGAAATGGGCGGAATTGTAACGATTACAATTGTATCCATTATTATTACCGGAGTTTTTGGAAATGTGATTGCAGATGTTGTGTTTAAAATATTTGGAATTCATAATCCAATTGCAAAAGGCATTGGGCTTGGATCGTCAGCCCATGCAATCGGAACGGCAAAAGCCATGGAAATGGGAGAGATTGAGGGAGCCATGAGCAGTCTATCCATTGCAGTGACAGGGCTTATGAGTGTTATATTTGCAGCAATATTTGCAGGAATTATATAGGAGGCAGAATCGTGGTTATTACAATAGCAAGAGAATGTGGAAGTGGTGGACATGCCATAGCAAGCTGTCTTGCCAAAGATTTTGGAATTGAGCTGTTTGACAAGAGAAGATTAATGGAAGAGGCCAAGTTATTACATCAGTACGAGGAGAATCGTAATTTTATTGATGAAACACCCATAAACAGTCTCCTTTATAGTCTTGCATTGGGATATGCAGATGACAGTCTCCAGAAACGTTCGTTTCAATTGGTAAAAGAGATGACAGCAAAAAAAGACTTGGTTATTATTGGTCATTGTTCTAATTATATTTTTAAGGATCGAGAGGATGTGACTACTATTTTTATTCATGCAGACGAGGAAATAAGAATTCAAAGACTCATGAAAAAGCATGATTTAAATGAAAAGAAGGCAGTGGAATTAATGAAAAAGTATGATGAGCGAAGAGCCTCCTTTCAAAAATATTGTACAGGGCAACATTGGGGAATTGCAAAGCACTATCAGTTAACCATTGATTCTGGAACCATTGGAATTGAGGGAACAGTGCAGATGATTAAGCAATACATAGAATGTAAAAAGAGTAGTTTACAGGAGGATAAGGATGAAGTATAAAGCAATTATATTTGATATGGATGGAACGATTTTAAATACACTAGATGACCTTAAGGACAGCTTAAATGTTGTGTTGAAGAAGAATCAGTACCCACTTCGAAGCATAGAGGAAGTTCGCAGCTTTGTTGGAAATGGAATTCAAAAATTAATCGAAAGAGCTGTACCAGAAGGCATCTCTCAAGACGCATTAAACCGTGTATGTATGGAGTTTAAAGCATATTATCAGGAGCATTGTGCCATAAAAACAAAACCATATGATGGGATTGTAGAACTTTTAAAGGAGTTAAGAGAAAAGGGATATTTGACAGCTGTTGTTTCAAATAAGGCAGATGATGCAGTGCAAGATCTTTGTAAGGAGTATTTTCCAGGGCTGTTTCACTGTGCACTAGGAGAAAAGGAAGAGATTCGAAAGAAGCCGGCACCAGATTCTGTGTTTGCTACATTAAAAGAGTTAAAGGTAGAAGCCAAAGATGCTATTTATATTGGAGATTCAGAAGTAGATTTTCAAACATCACAAAATGCAAAGCTAGATCACATTATTGTGCGGTGGGGATTTCGGGATGAGGATTTCTTAAGGGAGCAGGGGGCAACTGTTTTTGTATCCCAGCCGGAAGAAATTCTTAAATTACTATAAATACAGAAAGGATAATTATGAAAAAAATATTACTAATATTAGCGTTTACTGTAACTGGATGTATTATTACGTTAACAGCATGCCCAACGGTTTCGTATGCCTATACACAACAACAGATTAATCAGGCGAAGGCATGGCTTTCTGCACATGGATACTCACCGACTAGGGCAGGAGCTGAGCAGGCTTATGCAGACTATAAAAAGGGGAAGTGGAATGATCAAGGGGAGGCAGTAACTAAGGATAAAAGCAATTCTAAGAAGGAATCCACCACTGAAAAATCAAAAAACACAGATTCTAAAGATGGGGAAGAAACAATTGCAGCAATTCAGGCTCTAGGTGAGGCGACTTCCTCTGACACAAAAGTGTCAAAAAAGAAGACAGAAGCAACCACAGAAAAGCAAAGCAAAGAAGAGCTTGCACAGCAAAAAAAGAAGGTAGAAGAGCAAAAAAAAGAAGCACAAAAAAGAAAGAGACATCAGCAGCGAATTTACATAGGAGTTGGAGCTGCTGGTATAATATTTTTAATTATTTTATTTTTTGTACTTAAGAAGAGAATGTAAAAGGCAATAAGAATCCCGGGGAAAATATCGAAAGTAGTACGATATTTTCTCCGGGTTTCTTTTATAATAAGTTCAACTCTTCTAAATGAATTAATCGATAAACTTCTTCTACTGTCTTTGCCTGATCTATATGTTGAAATAGAGTAGGACTGGAAGCCAGTTTAATAATATCTATAATCTTATCATAGTTTTTCTCAATATCAGATGCAATAAAAGTAAAAATATATTGCACTGGATCATTTAATTTATTCCCAAAACAAATTGGTTTTTTTAACCGTGTAAACGAAGCAGAAAATGAAATAGACTTAGATTCTATATTTGCATGTGCCAATGCAACTCTTGGCCAAAAAACAAAATATGCACCATTTTTTTCTACATTACTAATCATAAGTTCAATGTAATTTTGATCAATTAGATTCTTGTTTTTTAATACATCTCCGCTTAAGGAAAGAGCATTTTTCCAAGAACTGGCCTTAACATCAAGAGATATATAGTCAGGAGAAAGAATAATCATTGATTTCTCAGTGGACTTAAGCTTTGGAGTGGCTTTTTTATTTAGAAGATTGTCCTCTTTTTTCTTGATTTCATATATCTTGTCCTGAATTTGTGTCAAATCTGAATGAGATAGAACAGGAGAAACAGACACGATTGGAAGTGTTGTTTTCACAGGCTGTTCAACTGTAATAATTAAATCCGGTGGGGTGTTGGCATGAGACATATAGCTTTCATATTCAAAGGAAGGAATCATGTCAATATTCTTTACATTGCAGTAATAGTTTAATTTATTTGTAATATATGAAGTCGTTGAGTTTGAATCACAAACTAAAAGAATCAGAAGTTCTTGCTGTTCTGACAATATTTTGGATACGGCAGCAGCAATGTGCATGACAAGAAAACCAACTTCACTTTGATTGTAAATTCGATGAAAGCTTTGCTCTAAAATATACAAATTATTTTTAATAGATTGACAGATTTTAGGATAACTTTCTTCTAAATCTTTGAATATGCTCTGGTCAAAACCAGTGTTTCGTTCAATAAGGGAAAAGAAACTCTTGATATGAAGGGACAACTGGGTATATAAGCTATTGTCATCGGTAAGGTTCATTTTTAAATCGTGTGAAATATTAACTAAAAATGCGTGGATAATGGCATTGGAGGGAATGGAACCAAGGGGAGACTGAGGCTGTGAGATTAGGGATAAATCTTCTAAATAGGAAGCGAAAAAATGAATTTCCTCAACTGGAATCTCGATTAAAAAAAGTTTACTTAACCGACGATATAAGCTTTCGCTTGCAGTTATGGAATGTGTAGATAAATTACAGGGGAAATTGGAAATAAAATGCTTTTCTTTGATGCGGTCAATGATAATTGCTAAAATCCAAAGCAATTGATAAAACTGATAATCCTTAATTGTAATATTATTTTCTTTTTGCCAATTTAGTAAAATAGGAAACAACTGTTTACGAAAAAATTTCATGTTATATTTCTTTGTCACCCAAAAATTAATGCCTGGAAAAGAGGAATTGTTCTCAGAGGTGTTGAGAAAGGCAAAGAAAATATTGATGAGATAATCTCGGCGATAAATCTCTGTTGCATCTACTTGGTAACCTTGTGTGCTTGCCTGTAATATGACACCCATATTTGCAAGATCCTTTGCAACTACTTTCATATCGGAAAGGCAGGTCTTTTTACTAATATCCAAGGAGTAAATAAAATTTGATGTGGATACAATATCCTGCTTAAATAAGAGTATTTTCATAATGGTAATTCGTTCTTCGCTAGAGAAGTGATAGTCACTTAATGGACGAGAGAAATACTTTTCTCGAATTAATTGAAGTTCATAGAAGGAACTGTCTAATTGAAGTGAATTATCTGGAGTCACCTGAATGGTATGAAAATCATGTTCTGTTAAGAAATCATTAATATCAGCAATATAGTTGCTGACAGAGCGTTTCCCAACTTCAAGTATTTTGCTTAGTTCATCATAGGTAAATTGCTTCTTTTCAGAGGATGTAAATAGTGTTATAAGTTGAAATTGTTTCTGATTCATAATCTAACGCCTCCCTTGATATCTTTGAGTATAAAGTTAATATTAACAAAAAATTAGAATTATCACAAGAAAAACTATTCAAAATGACGGAAGTAAATTGCACCGATAAAAGTACAATCCTAATTGTTTGATAAAAACGACTATGTTAGAATTCAGTCATAAGTTAAGGAAACTGAAGTAAATCACATAGATTGAAAGGAGAAC
Source organism: Anaerostipes sp. (assembly GCA_028704435.1). Classification (GTDB taxonomy): domain Bacteria; phylum Bacillota; class Clostridia; order Lachnospirales; family Lachnospiraceae; genus Anaerostipes. The sequence continues at coordinate 23,222 of JAQWFL010000029.1, forward strand.
ATTAACAATCATGAATAATTATGAAATGTCCAAAGAAAAGTTATTGGAATTTTACAGACAGATGGTTCGCATCCGTGCATTTGAAGATGAGGCAATTGAACTTGCAAAGATGAATTTAACTCGTGCAGCAGTTCATACCTATAACGGGGAAGAGGCAATTGCAGTTGGAGTGTGTGCACATCTATCAGATGATGACTATATTACATCAACCCATAGAGGACATGGACACTGTATCGCAAAAGGTGCCGATATGAAAAAAATGTTTGCTGAGCTTATGGCAAGGGAAAGTGGGTACTGCAAGGGAAAAGGTGGTTCCATGCATATTGCAGATATGTCAATCGGAATGTTAGGGGCTAATGGCATTGTTGGAGGAGGAATTCCAATTTCAGTTGGTGCAGGATTTGCATTGAAATACAATAAGACAAAAAATGTTGCGGTATGTTTTTTCGGTGATGGAGCTTGCAATGAAGGAACTTTCCATGAATCAGTTAACTTTGCATCTGTGTTTAAACTTCCAATTATCTTCATTTGTGAAAATAACCAATATGCAATCTCTACCAGTGTAAAAAAATCAACGAACGTAGAAAACATAAGCAGTAGGGCGGTTGGATATGGAATTGAAGGAATTACAGTAGATGGGAATGATATTGAGGAAACTTATAGAGAGTTTGGAAAAGCATGTGATAAGGTTCGAAATGGTGCTGGCCCAATTCTTATGGAAATGAAAACCTATAGAATGGCTGGTCATTATTATGGTGATAACGAAAATTACCGTACACGTGAAGAAGTAAATGCTTGGAAAGATAAATCACCAATTCTTCGGGCAGAGAAATTATTAAGTCAAACCTATGGATGCACAGAGGAAGATTTCAAGACAATGAAAAAAGAAGAAGAAAAGATTGTCTTAGCTGCAAGTGATAGTGCAAAGAAGGAAAAAGAACCAGATCCAAAGGATTTACAAAACGATTTATATGATGCCACTTATGCAGATATTCAATGGAAAGCATTTGTAAAACAATAGAAGGAGGAATGAAAATGAGAAAAATATCTATGCGTCAGGCAATCAACGAAGCACTTCATATCGCATTTAACAGTGATCCTTCTGTATTTTCGATTGGTGAAGATATTGCAACTTATGGGGGACAGCTTCGATGCTCTTATGATTTGATTGACAATTTTGGAGAGGAAAGAATTATGGATACGCCAATATCTGAAAATGCAATCATGGGGGTTGCAATTGGAGCATCCATGATGGGGTTACGGCCAGTTGTGGAATTATCCTATATTGATTTTATTGGAGTTTGTTTTGACCAAATTATGAATCAGGCAGCTAAGCTAAGATACATGTATGGTGGAAATGTAAGTTTACCATTGGTTGTACGTACACAAGGTGGCGCTGGCTTAGGAAATGGAGCTCAGCATTCCCAGTCTTTGGAGGCTTTACTTGCTCATATTCCTGGTATTCGAGTGGTAATGCCATCCAATGCATATGATGCAAAGGGGTTATTGCTAAGAGCAATTCGAGACAATAATCCAACAATTTTTATTGAGCACAAGGCGTTATACAAGAAAAAATGTGAAGTACCAGATGAGATTTATGAGTGTGATTATGACTGTGATGTAAAGCGAGAAGGCAAGGATATTACAATTGTGGCTTATTCGTCCATGGTGGATCAAGCATTGAAAGCAGCAGAGACATTAGCCGAAGAAGGGGTAGAAGCTGAGGTTGTAGATGTTCGTTGTTTAGAGCCATTTGATGCAGATACAATTATCGCATCTGTAAATAAAACAGGAAAAGCAGTGGTAGCCCACGAGGCAAATGTAAAAGGTGGATTTGGGGCAGAGATTGCATCTGTGATTCAGGAAAAAGCATTTGATAAGTTAGAGAAACCGATTAAGCGAGTTGGAGCACCAAATGTTCCAGTACCGTTTTCTCCTGTATTAGAAAATGCATTTGTACCAAATGCAGATAATATTTTAAAAGCAGTCAGATCTATTTTATAGAGAACGGGGAGAAAGGAGAATTATGGATACAGAAGATTTAATTGTCATTGGTGGAGGTCCGGCAGGTTACTTAGCGGCACAAAGAGCAGCGGAAGGTGGAATGCAGGCAGTTTTATTTGAAGAGAAGAATCTTGGCGGAGTATGCTTAAATGAAGGGTGTGTGCCAACAAAAACTCTTTTGAATTGTGCAAAGATTTATCATCATGCAAAATGTGGACAAGCATTTGGTGTTTCTGCCGAACATGTTGAATTACATATACCTCAAGTGATTGCAAGAAAGAATAAAGTGGTGAAAACACTGGTTTCTGGAGTTGCCATGACAATGAAAAAAAATAAAGTCAAAGTCATCAGTCAAAAGGCAGTGATTGAGAAGGAAGTAGAGGATGGATTTCTTGTAAAGTCAGAAGAACAAGAATATAAAGCGAAAAATATTTTAATTGCATCTGGATCAGAAGCAGTTATACCTAATATTCCGGGAACAAAGGAAAGCTTAGAACAGGGACTTGCAGTTACAAGCAGAGAGATTTTAGATGAGGAGACTTTGCCGAAGAAACTTACCATCATTGGAGCAGGAGTCATTGGACTTGAAATGGCAACATATTTTAACACTGTTGGTGTAGAAGTCACCGTGGTTGAAATGTTAGATAAAGTAGCAGGGCCAATGGATGTGAAACTTTCAAAGCTCCTTGAAAAAGAGCTTAAGAAAAAAGGAATTCAATTTATGCTTGATACAAAGGTAGTTGAATTAAAAGGAAGTTCTTTGGTGTGTGAAAAAAATGGAGAGATAATCAATGTAGAAGGGGACAAAATTTTGTTCTGCATTGGACGAAGGCCGGTGACACAAGGACTAGGTCTTGAAAATATTGGAGTTGAAGTGGAGAAAGGGATTGTAACAGATGAGAATTTGTGTACTTCAGTTAAAGGTGTATATGCGGCAGGGGATGTTAATGGAAAAATCATGTTAGCACATACTGGATATAGAGAAAGTGAAGTGGCAGTGCGTCATATGCTTGGAATTGAAGATAAAATGGATTATAACGTAATTCCATCTGTAGTTTATACATTTCCAGAGATGGCATCTGTAGGAGAAACATTAGAATCTGCAAAGGAAAAAGGATTAGAAGTCAAGGTTTCTGAACTTCCAATGATGTATTCTGGCAGGTTTGTTGCAGAAAACGACAAAGAATCAGGAACGTGTAAGCTTCTTTTAGACACTAAGACAAATTGTCTTGCAGGGGCCCATTTACTTGGAACTTATGCATCAGAGATTATCTGGGGACTTGCAGCATTGATTGGACAAAAAGTAACTCTGGAAGAAATCAAAAAGATTGTATTTCCACATCCATCTGTTAGTGAAATTGTAAAAGAAACGGTATTTAAATTATAAAATAAATTTGAAAGGAGATATTTATTATGAAGAAAGAAGTAATTATGCCTAAGATTGGTCTTGATATGGAGGAAGGGACAATTTTGGAGTGGAAGAAAGCAATTGGAGACAAAGTTGAAAAAGGAGAGATTCTTCTTGAAATCGAGACAGATAAAGCAGTAACTGAAGTTGAATCTGCATTAGATGGTACATTAGTTGAAATTGTGGCTGATGAAGGCGATACTGTCGAAATTACAAAAACCATTGCGTGGGTGGAAGTCGATGAGTGAGAAAAAATTAAGCCCATTGGGTAAGAGCATGGGAAAACAGATGATTAAGAGTTGGGAGGCTCCACAATATACACACTGCGCAATTGTGGATTGTGAGAACATGATGGCATATAGAAAGAACTTACCAAAGAAGATGTCATATACCACAATTCTAATTAAAGCAGTTGCGGATACAATCGCCGAGTATCCGATTATGAATGCATCTTGGGATGATGGAACAAAGATTATTATGAATGATCATATTAATATGGGAGTTGCCGGTGATACCAAACGGGGATTATTAGTTCCAGTAATCAATGATGTAGATGAAATTTCTTTAGAGCAAGTGCATGAGGGCATGGAAGTAATTATAGTATTATGTGGAGCAGGATTTGCAACATCAACGGTTGGTGCAAAAATGGCAGAAGACGTATGTAAAGAAATCGGGGTTAAAGGAAACGTACAAAAAAGACCAGCAACACAAGGTAAAACAGCAATAAAACAATTAAAACCAGATGCGATTTTATTGATGGCAAAGTTAACTTTAGATTTTGGAGATATACCAGTTGTAAATGGAATCCCTTTAATTACAGGACGTGAAAAGGATAAAGTAAAACAAGAACTGATTCATGCATTGACAAAATAAAAGATATGGAAGCATAACAAATATATTACAAGGTTAGGAGGTGATTCATATCGAAACGAGTATAAATGTACCTCAAATAATGGGGTATAAAGTCAAAGGTACAAAAAGAGATCAGGTGCTGCATGAAATGGCAGATTATTTAGCAGATCGGGGAATGGTTAAAGTTACATATGGTGATTCTGTCATTGCACGTGAAAATACATTTGCAACAGGAATATGTACAGAACCAAATGCTGTGGCAATTCCCCACTGTGAACGAGACGGTGTGTTAAAGACAGCAATTCTGGTGGGGCAGGCACCAGAAGAAGGCATTACATTTGAACGAATTGATGTGGACAATGAGTATGTACAGGCCAAGGCAATTTTTATGCTTGCAGTGGATACTAATCAGGGACAGTTAGAGGTAATTTCAAAGTTGATGGAGGTCATTCAAAATCAACAAGTTATACAGGGAATTATTGATGCAAAGGAGTGTGACGATATTAAAAATATTGTTGAGAGGGCATTTTGTAGTTAAATATGAAAATGATTCAAAGAAAGGAGAAGTTATATGAATGCTTTTTTTAGTGGCTTATCCACGGTAATGTCAAGTTTGGGGTCTGATGGAATTTTGCCAATTGGTCTGTTTGTGTTAGCACTTGTCTTTCGGATGAAAATAAGTGATGCAATTCGAGCAGCATTAACAGGTACAGTTGGTATGGTAGGTATGAATCTAACAACGGATATGTTAGTTGCCAAGATGACACCTGCCACAGAGGCTATGGTGCATCGGTTAGGATGGAATTTATCCATTGTAGATACGGGCTGGTCGTTAATCTCGTATGCGTGGGGATCTCCAGTAGGTGGGATTTTAATTGTTGTAGGAATCGTTTTGAATTTAGTATTGTTGGTAACGAATTTTACAAAAACATTAATGATTGACTTTTGGAATTACTGGTCGTTCTTAGCATGTGGTGCATTGATTTATGGAGCAACAGAGAATGTTCCATGTGCAATCATTGCAACATCGATATATATGGTAATTACGTGGAAGTGGTCTGATATTGTTGCACCAATTTTCCAAGAAGCAAGTGGAATGGAAGCTTGTACATGGCCAACAGGAGCGATTATCGCACCAGCTATGATTGGATTCCCAGTTATTAAATTGTGTCAAAAGATTCCTGGATTAAAAGATGTAAAAGCTGATCCAGATTCTTTACAAGAGAAGTTTGGTATTTTTGGTGAAACAATGGTGATGGGATTTATTATTGGTGTTATTATTGGGATTTTAGCGGCATTTGATCCGGTTAATATTTTCCTATTAGGTGTCAACATGGGAGCTGTTATGATTCTGCTTCCAAGAATGATTGCTATTATGATGGAAGGTTTATTACCAATTGCGGGAGCGGCACAGGAATTCTGTGAAAAACGGCTTCATGGTAAGAAGATTTGGATTGGTATTGATGCATCAACATTGATGGGTAATTCATGTAACATGACAGTAATTATGTTAATGACACCAATTGTAACTGCTATGTCAATTATTCCAGGAAATAAAATGTTAGCGGTTGCGTCTTTAGTTGCAATTCCTTGGTTTATTATTCCACTGGCATATTATGCAAAGGATAATGTAGTTCATACATTAATTGCAGCCATCGTCGTATTTGCAGTTTACTTCTGGTGTGCGACAGCGCTGGCAGAAGCACATACAAATATTGCATATATTTGCGGCTCCCTTAAAAATACAAATACATTAACAAGTTGTTTATCAGAAGGTGGAAATCCAATTACATGGCTTATGTATCAGCTTTTGAAGGTAATTGGTCTTGCAACTGTTTAGGAAAGTGCAAATCAATGGAAATAACAAAGTTGTTATTTTCATTTGGTTTCATAATAAAGTAAAAAGGAGATGTAAATATGAGTTTTACAGTATTTTTATGTATATTGGCAGTGGCTGGATTTGCATGGACGTTAATTCTTAGAAAGTATAGAGAGCAAAAGCAAAATAATAGAAGACAGATGTATAAGAAGTAAGAAGGGAGAATATCAATGAAATTTGAAACAATGAGACTACCAGAAAGTGTAGATGATAATTTTATTATTGCAACATATTATATGAAATCAGAGACAGAACCTGATTTATATGCATGGGTTAAGCTAGTCGCAGGGGATCAAAGTGCTGGTACATGGACACATGTTGAAGGAGAAACACCAGAAGTAATTGAGAAATATGGGGGAAAAGTAATTGGTATTTATCCAATGGCAGAAGAGAGAGCGTGTATAGCAAGAATTGCATTCCCAATTGCCAATATTCCTTCTTATTTGCCAATGATTATGTCAACGGTGGCAGGTAATATTTTAGGGCAAGAAGGAATTCGACTTGTAGATGTGGAATTACCGGAGAAGGTTTTAAAAGAACTTCCAGGACCACTTCTTGGAGTGGAAGGCATTAGAGAGTTAATTGGAGTACCAGAACGTCCGTTGGTTGGAGCGATTCTAAAACCTTGTATTGGAGTTCCGCCAGAGGTAAGTGCAAAAGGTGCCCGTGGGGCAGCGTTAGGTGGAGCAGATGTTATCAAAGATGATGAACTGTTATCCTATCCAGAGTATTCTCCAATGGAAGACAGGGTAAAAGCAGTTATGAAAGAGCTTAAGGAGATTGGAAAAGAAAAGACGTGCTTATATGCAGTCAATATCACAGGAGAGAATTTGTTAGAACGAGCAAAGCGTGCCATTGATGCTGGGGCAAATTCACTGATGGTAAATTATCAGGCCATGGGATGGGGTGCAGTTGAGGACTTTATTCGTGCCATGAAACGGGAAAATTTAATCTATCCTATCTTTGGACACTGTGCAGGAATGGGTGCATATTACCGATCAAAGACACAGGGAATTGGAACAGCGTTATCTTGTGGAAAACTTGCCAGATTAGTGGGAATGGATATGCCGTTGGTTTATCCTGACAGTGGTAGATTTGGATTAAGTACGAATGAATTTGTGGAGACACATGCACAGTGTATTGCACCAATGAAGAATATCAAGAGGTCATTTATGACAGTGGCAGGTGGAGTGCAGCCAGGGGCAATAGAATACTTAATGAACTTACTTGGAAATGATTGTATTCTAATGGCTGGTGGCGGTATTTATGGACATCCTATGGGGGCAGAAGCTGGAGCAAAAGCGATTCTTCATGCAATTGAAGCAAAGATGGAAGGAAAAACAATTTTAGAGGCAGCAAAGGAATGTGAAGAATTGCAGGCAGCTGTTGATGTTTGGGGAACAAGAGGACACTAAGAGATGAAATATCAGGTATATTTTGTTGGAAATGCAGGAGTTTTAATTAAAATAAACAATGTTACGTTCTTAATTGACGGTTTTTACAGCGATGAGGGGACTGGATTCCATGTGAGTCCAATCCCTCATTGTGTAAAAAAAGATATTTTTGAGGAGGAGGGGAAACTGCCTAATCCAGAGTATATTATTTTCACACATCTTCATTATGACCATTTTTCTGGGGAGTTACTCAAAGAATATTTGAAAACACATCATCCAAAGAAGGTAGTGCTGCCAGAGGGAAATACCGTGGTGTATGGAGAGTGCATTGCACTTATGAAAAAAAGAAAAATATCCTATGAGATTTTACCTCAACTGCATGGACAATATGAATTAGAGAACAATGTTGAAATCACTTGTTTTTATACAAGACATTTAGGAAAACAATTTTTAAGGACACCCCATTACTGTGTGTATTTAAATGTATTTTCAACAAGACTTTTAGTTACATCAGACATGGATTTTTTCTCTCAAGAATTAAAGCCTTTCTGGGGAAAGAGGCTACATGGAATTTTTGTAAATCCACTATTTTATCATAATGAAGCAGGTCAGAATATTTTAAAGAAAATAAAGTATTTAGAACGAATTTTTGTATATCATCTTCCAGGAGAAAAGGAAGACAAATATCATCTTCTGAAAATGGTAAAAAGGGATATTAAAAAATATGATAATGAGAACAAGGCACTTTTTTTAACTAAGCCGGGAAAGAAATATCAAATTATAGTTTCATCTGGAGGTGAATAGAAAATGTATTTTACTCAAACTTCGCACTTGAATAAGTGCCTATGCACCTTGAAAATTCAATAATAACTGGCATAAAAATAGCATGAAACTATCTGATTTGGTATAATTGAGTTGACTAGAAACAATTAAAATCGGA
>JAQWFL010000030.1 GCA_028704435.1 Anaerostipes sp.
CCACTCGCTTAGCACCCTGCATTACTGCAACGCACCGAGTTTGGCTACACGGCTCACTGGTGATTACCGCGACCGGACTTACACCGGCTAGTGTGGTCCAGCTTTGCTGGACACACAACATAAAAGAAGGTAAGTCAAATTGACTTACCTTCCATTCCGTATTCACTTTTTATCCTCAGAGGTAACTTCGATTGCTTTATCTCATACCGACCATACTTTTTAGTATACCTTCTTTGGGATTCTCATCCGAGGATACTTAACATACCCTTCATCAAATCATATCGATTCAATCACTGCTTCCACCAGCCTCTGTCAGCACTACAAGTCTTTGCGACTCCCAATACTTTAGGCTTTTGTCTTCAGCTCCTACTTTTTGTTTTGAGTCCATTGTACTACAATTCTAACATGTAACTCTCTACCTGTCCTGCATCTCTGAGCTGTGTGCATCTTGCACTGGACATCTTATCATCTTATATTTTGAAGGTCTATCGTATGAAATTTGTTCTGAATTGATACTGTACAATGTGCTATGTCTTCCGACATATTCAAACAATACCGCCTCCCATCTCCTGTTCTTCGTTAGCTGTTAACTCGTCCTTAACTGTATATTTATTATATAAAACGAGGCTACATCTGTCAACTAATTCATCGTATGTATACAGTGTTTTTTCATAACTTGCTCCACTTCCTTCTGTTTTCAGAATATTCTGTTTTTATTGGATGTTTTTTTGTCACTCTTTGTTCACTTTTTCTTCACATTTTACCTATAAAATATAAATTGTAAAGTTATTAAATTATATTTAATACTTTCAAATCCTACCCCTCTAGAGGATGAAAATCCTCTCCTTATTGTTTTAAACAAATAAAAAGAGCAGACGATTTATTCGCTGCTCTTTTTATTTGTCCTTAAATCTCTGTTCTTCCTTCTAACGCTCGTAAAAGAGTGACTTCGTCAATATATTCTAAGTCTCCACCTACAGGAACTCCACTTGCGATTTTACTAACCCTAATACCAGTAGGTTTTACCAGCTTGCTAATATACATAGCCGTAGTCTCTCCCTCTAGACTGGAATTGGTTGCAATAATCAATTCTTTTACGTCTCCTTGAAGTCTTGCAATAAGCTCTTTTAGTCGAATATCATCTGGACCAATTCCTAGCATTGGTGAAATCGCTCCGTGGAGAACATGGTAAATTCCTTCATACTTCCCCGTCTTCTCATATGCAACTAAATCCCTTGTACTTTCTACAACCATAATTGTGCTGTGATCTCTCTTGCTGCTTGCACAAATAGGACACAGTTCCTGATCCGTCAAGGTACAACACTCCTTGCAGTAATGTACATTCTCTTTTGCACTTATAATTGTATCTGATAAAGACTTCACTTGATCTTTTGGCATATTAATAATGTGGAATGCCAGCCTTGCCGCTGACTTTGGTCCAACCCCTGGAAGATGCCCTAATTCTTCGATTAATTTTGTAATTTGATTACTATAATAATCCATGCTATTCCTCTAATTTAGAATGGAAGTCCTCCACCCATTCCTCCTGTAATTTTACCCATCTTTGCCTGAGAATCATCTTCCATCTTACGCAAAGCTTCGTTGGTTGCAGCAACAATCAAATCTTCTAACATCTCAATATCATCTGGGTCTACAACTTCTTCTTCCAAAGAAACCGCTACAACTTCTTTCTTTCCAGAAACTACAACTTTCACAACTCCACCACCTGCAGTTGCCTCATATGTTGTCTCTTCTAATTCCTTTGTTGTGTCTTCCATTTGTTTTTGCATCTTTTGTGCCTGCTTCATTAACTGATTCATGTTTCCGCCACCTGGCATTCCCATACCTTTTGGAAATCCACCTCTTTTTGCCATCTTTCTTTCCTCCTATTCTTCAATCGTCACATCCATATGAATGCACTCTAGATTAATAATATTCTCTTCTTTTCTCTGTGTTGCTTCTGCAACTTCTATCTTGATCTCTTTTCCAACTTGTTTTGAAAGTCTTTGTTCCACTTCTTGAAGCTTTTCAGGATTTCGAGCAAGATAATCCTTTCCCATTTTACCTTCTGGTGGATAAAGAAGCAATAGTGAATTGGTACTCTCATCCACACTTAACTTTCCCTGTGACAAGAAATCTCGAAGAATAACGGGAAGTTCTCTCTTTATATTCTTCCAGTTCTTCACCACTTGATATAACTCTTCCACCTGTGCTTTTGGAAACTTCTCCTCTAAATCTTCTTTTGTAATTTCAGAATTCTTGGCAGGAATCTCCACTGCATTCACCTGAGTTTGACTTACTGCAGGTTGAATCCCTTGCCTTTGTAGTTTATCCAAGGAACTTTCCAGCTGTCTGATTCTCTCTAACACACTACTTTGATCCACTTCCATCTGAGGCTTACATAATTTGATAAATGCTACTTCAACTAAAACTCTCTTTGTTGTTGCGAAACGAAGCTGATTCAAAAGTTCAGAGAGAATCCTTATATATCGTATCAACGTTGCATCATCAATCTTTTTTGCCTCTTCTTGCATCAACGCCATCTGCTCTTTGGATACTTCAAGTGCTTCACATGCCACATCCGATGTTCCAACTAACATAAGATTCCGCAAATACCAAATAAAATCAGTTACAAACTGTGTCAGTTCACGTCCCTGTTCCATAACTTTTTCTAAAATATTCATCACACCAAGAATGTCTTGAGTCTCAACGCACCTAAGAAGTTCTTGGTACACACTGGTATCTACTGTTCCAAGAACCTCTAAGACATTATCATATGTGAGCTTCTTCCCAAGATAAAATGCAATACACTGATCCAGCAGACTAAGTGCATCACGCATAGATCCATCTGCCATCTTTGCAATATATGACAGAGCCTTGGATTCTACTTCCACTTGTTCTTCTTCCATCAATTCCTGCAGTCTCTTTTCAATGGTCCCAGATGTAATTCGATGAAAATCATATCTTTGACATCTTGATAAAATTGTAATTGGAATCTTATGAACTTCTGTTGTTGCTAAAATAAATATAACATACTCTGGGGGTTCTTCTAATGTCTTAAGAAGTGCATTAAAAGCGCCAATAGAGAGCATATGAACCTCATCAATAATATAAACCTTGTATTTTCCTTTGGAAGGTGAATATTGTACTTGTTCCTTGATATCACGAATATTGTCAACACCATTGTTGGATGCTGCATCTATCTCTATCACATCCATGGAATTACCCTGAGCAATCTGTTTACAGTTCTCACATTCACCACATGGGTTTCCATTATCAGGGCTGGTACAATTGACTGCCTTTGCAAGTAGCTTTGCTACAGATGTCTTACCAGTTCCTCTGGTTCCACAAAACAAATATGCATGTCCAATCCTTCCAGTCCGGAGTTGATTTCGTAAGGTTGTAACAATATGATCCTGACCCTTCACTTCATCAAATGTAGACGGCCGAAACTTTCGGTATAAAGCCATATATGACATATTATTCTCCTCCTATACATCACTTCATTGTAACATACAAGAAGCTATCATAAAAGTAAAAAATCGTCGAACTTTTACCTATTCTTTCTATTGTTTTCCCCTTTTATTTTCTCTAAACTAAAAATAGAAACACGATAATCACAAAACAGAAAGCGAGTTAATCATGAATGAAAATCAATCTTTTGATACATTCTCACACGAGATAAAAAACACACTTACACTAATCTATGGTCAGCTACAGTACATAGAAGAAACCAATCAAGATTTACTAGAAAACAAAACATGGATGCAGGTCAAAGAAGACTTTTCTTCTTTATTTTCTTACATAAACCACTCCTTCACACCTAATGCAAATATCACAGCCACAGTTGAGTGTATTGATTTAGTCAGCTTATTAAAAGAAATAGAGAATTCCTGGTCCTATCAATTCCAGATTCACCATATAGATTTTCAGTTCCAAAACTGTGAAAGTGAATCTTACTATATCTATGGATCTAAAACAAAACTAAAACAGATTTTCCATAATCTAATTTCCAATGCCCTTCAGGCAATTGAACAAAAAAACATTAAAAATTCTCCTTCTTTTATTCATGTAAATCTAAGTAAAGAAGGAGAATATTGTGTATGTAGTTTATCTGACAGTGGAATTGGAATGAGCAAAAACCAGCAAGAACGAATCTTTTATCGCGGAGTATCTTTTCGCCCAAAAGGAAATGGAATCGGCCTTCACGTTGTAAAGGAACTAGTCAACGAGCTGCAGTCCGAAATCCACGTGGATTCTCAGAAAAATCAAGGAAGTACTTTTACTCTTATTTTCCCCGGTATTCCCGATACAAAATAAGTGCAAGAATTGCTCCACCAATCAATCCACCTACATGTGCCGCGTTATCAATTCCTGCTGAAGAAATACCGTGGTACAAAGTTCCTACAATCACAATAATAAAACCTCTTTTGTAGAATTCATTTTCTCTCCCGCGGTTCTTTAATACAATAATAAGAAGTGCTCCTACCAAACCAAAAATGGCCCCAGACGCCCCCACTGAAACAACGTTCTGATTTGTTGCCATATAGTATCCAACAGATGCAACGCTTCCTATAAATCCTGCCCCAACATATAACATCACATATCTAAGACTCCCCATTTTCTTTTCTACTTCATATCCTAAGATACATAATACTGCCATATTGTTAAACAAGTGATCAAATCCAAAATGAAGATAGTTGGATGTAAAAAGTCGATACCACTGGTGTGCTTCCACAATCAACGGCCAGGAAGATGCTCCCCATTGGTATATCACTTCTCCTATTATGTTTGTTACAATAAATAAAATAAGATTTACCACAACAAGTAGAATTGTCATTTTGGGAATATATACAGAACTTTTTTATCTTTCCTTTCTGGCATTGATTCCAACATCATACTAATGGGCTGCTGTAGTTCATCAAATTGTCGCTCATAATCTATCCACGAAACCTCTTGATCATTTTGAAATACAAGAATTAATATTCCTGCATCATCTCCTAAAATCTCTTTTCCCTCTTGAAACTTTTGGTAGGCCTTTTCATTGGGTATATTGTTGAGAATGTAAATTCCCTTTTTCTCATTTTCCATAACCTTTACATAAAAAACCTCTTCATTTGCATCACTTTTTGCGTATCCATGCATTCTTAATAATTGTTCGATTCTACCTATCATAAGCCCTCCGTTTTGATGATTATATCACAAAACGAAATTCTTCTAAACCAATTCGTATTATATCCTCGGACTTTAATATTTTGCCATCCCCTGCAACACGTTCATCATTGACATAGGTTCCATTTTTAGAATTTAAATCAACAATCTCATATCCTTCCTTTCCATGCTCTATTTTCATATGGACTCTGCTGACACCAATTTGTGCCACCTGAAAATCCACTTGCTCTTTTGCACTCCCAAAAAGAAATTCATTCTTATCTACTATAATTTCATCATACATAGAATTTTCAGGGATAAGCCTTGGATATTTTGTTTCTGATAAAAGTGTTGTCTCTTGAGATAATAAAATAGTCTCTTGTTCATAATTATCCACTTTAAATTCCTTCTCTTCACCTTTAGAATTCTCTGCACCTTTTTTCACCCTTGCAGAAAGAAAACAAATGACATCTATACAAATAGCAAAAAATAAAACCACAGCATTTCTAACATCTTCGTATAGCCACCCCTGGAGCAATATTTTTATAATCATATAGGAAAAGAATCCAAGCATTGGAACAAATGCAATACACGGAATCAGCCATGGCAATTTATTTTTTTTCTTTTTGGGAGGAGAAAACACCTCCTCCACCCATGGCTCTATTTCTTCTTCTAATTCTATCTTGGGAATTTCCACAGATGGCACTGGCACTAAATACTCTTTCATCTGAATGAGACTTGGATTTTCATCTTTTAAAAAAATATGGAACCCATAAGTTTTTGTCACATCCTCTTTGTCACCATAAGGAATCATATCTACTGCCATTTCCACAAATTCAATCCATTGAGATTTAATATTTTCCTTATATTCTAGGGAATAGCACAGCTTTGGTTTCTTATCATTTATAAAAATGTGATCTGGTTTTAGGATTACGTGATCTAAGTCCAGCAAGTAGTTTTCAAGTTCTTCCATAGCTTGAATTAATAAAACACACAAGTCAGTGAACTTTATGTTCTTCATTTCATCTTCCAAACAATGAACAGAACTTAGCTGATAATAAAAACGTTCCTTTCCCTCTTCATTTCTTATCTCACATGGCAGCAGAGCGTCAATTTGATTGGAACAAATCACTTTCTCGTCATAATCATTGCTATTTTCTTTTTCAATCACTAGATACTCTGAAAACCCCTGCCTAATCCTTTTTGTTTTCAATAATATCCCACCTCCTTACGCTTTCCGCTTCCATATGGATTCCATTTTCTTCTTCTATCTTCATCCGAAACAGGTGAATTCCAAAAACACTTACACTCCCAAGTATTGGGACTTTAACATCTACAATTACATTGGTAGTTATCTTTTTTCCTGTCATCTGAACCGATACCTTCTGTATCTTTACCAACATTATCTTTCCTTCAATGTTTGTTTGAATTTTTTTCTTAGTTTCATTTTCAATTCTTTCTGTTTTTGGTTTCAAAAGATAAAAAATATTTCGATTATTTAGCTCTTGCAATGAATAGGTTCCATCTTCTAACTTTCCATTTGTTTTTACCACATCTACTGCCTTTTGATTTTCTTCTTCCACAATGCCTTTGACAATCCCATAATCCATGAGATAGAAGAAAAAGCTCATCAGTATAACAATTGCAAAACATATAATGGGCAGAATAAAACTCATTTCTACGGTCAAATACCCATCTACTTCCCGCATCTTTGACATGGTTTCACTCCCTTCAATGTACTCAGCTCTACTTGACTCACTGTCCTCTTTAGTCCACTACAGTTTATATCTGTATGATATGCATCCCCTTCTTTTCCAATATAAATTTGAGAAATACTTCCTTTGTGATGTTTTGTGCAATGTTCACAAACTTTATAATGTGTCTTTCCTTTTAAATACTTTTCCACCTCGCTGTCCACCGAGATACTCAATGCTAAATGGGTACAATTAATGTCCTTGTGATACACACTTTCATGGGGTGTAACATAAACATATCCATCTTTTAACTCATCTCCTGTGGGAACATATCCTGTCATTGCCTTTTGTTTTATCTTTTGTGTATATACACCAAGAAACGGATTTAAAAAAGGAAGTTTTAACTGAACCTTATAATAAGCGGTTAAACTATACTCTTCCTTTCCGTTCTTTACCATTGTAAAAATATATCCACTATGCTTTCTAATGGATATACCTTTATTCACAGCCATTTCTTTTGCTGTTTCACTTAAATCTTTGTATCGATCTCCATGGGTGTATAAAATTTCTCCCACAAGCATCAACATTAAAAACACAAAGATAAATATAGGGAGAACAAATGCCGTTTCCACGCTGGCACTTCCCCTGCAGGAGGCAAAAAAAGATGCTCTGCTATTTTTGATATTCTTAAATTGATTGATTCTATTCATCGGCTTGGAGAAACGATTTTTGTAGTAGAGCATCTTTTTTTACCTCCTGTATCTAATAAACAACAGTCCTTTTGTATCTCAATGGATAAGAAGATAACAATGGTATTCTCATCCCCGCAAATCCAAAAGTTCCGATCTTAACATTTGCTGCAACCTGATAAGATGCATAACATTTCTGAAATGTAAATCCTGGCACTTTTTCCTCAATATTTCCCTCCATTAAATCCATCATTCGCAAATATTTCATAGATGGTTTTGTAGAAACAAGCATAAGCATTTGAAGCATGTTTTCATAGTTCAGCCCATTTTGTACCGGCTTACTCTTTCCAGTCAAAGTAGCTAACCCTGTGAACTCCAACTGCCAGTCGGTGAAATTTTTTATAACTGGAATTTTCTTTCCCGCCACTAGGTTTCGTAAATCTAAAATAGATTCCCCATAGGCGAGGGCAGCAAGAAGAAGTTCTTTTCCCACTGTGACCAATGCTGGAATTCCTGTTACCCCTAAAATAGCTGCTGCCAAGGTTTCAGCCTCTGCAGTTCTTGTCTGATCCCTTAATAAACAAACACGGTTTGTCAAAAATCGAATCGCTAAAATACGGGACAACACACCTCCTAGATTTGCCTCTTCACTAGAATTACCACAAATTAAATATTCAACTTCATACTGAGTTCCATCCTTCTTTTCTTTGGATGCCCCATGCTGAAACACCTTTGTTCCATAAGCCACACCAAGCAATTCACTGCTTAGGCTATTACCATAATCTTTCGTTGTGTTTTCATCTAAATTTGAAGCTACTGAGTCGCTTTTAAAAAAATTAATTTTTGATTGTTTAATTTTCTCCTCTTTTCCATATGTTATCTTGATTGTTTTTTTTGATATTTTCTTTCCTTTGGGATAAACAAGAGAAATAATCCCTTTGTTAATCATGCTCATGAAACCTTTTCTTGGATCTTCCACTTTTTCTGTTACTTGATCCTTTTTATCATTCTCTTTCTTTTCTTCTTGATTTTTTGCTGCATTCTCTGAGTCTGTCAACTGCTGTTTTGCCGCATGAATTTCCTCCGATTTTGCAGGATTCGCAAGTTGTTTTGTGAGTTTTTCCACTCCATCTTTTCCAAGGCTGTATTTCATAAATTCTCGAATCTGATATTTTAATAATCCTGCCTTATTATCATCAAAAGTTTTTCCATGAGAAAGTCCGATTTCCCCTATCTCATAGGAAAAATTATCCTTACTATCACACAGGCTCACTGACATATTTTCCTTTACATCTTTCGTAAGTTTATCTGTATATCTTGGGTCAAGCCCAAATAAATGATAGTTTTCATGAAGTTCCTTTTGATAGTTCCCTTGAGTACTCATAAGAGAGGACATGTAAGCACCCATAGCTTTTCCTTTTCCAACATAAAGGTATATCCCCTCTAAGCAGATACTCACCAGCAGTAACATTGATAAAAATACAGAAGCAAAAAAAACAGTTGTGCTTCCTCTTTGATCCATTATTTCACCTGACCTGTTTTTGATGTAATTGTCTTAAAAATATTATCCACTACTTTTTTTATTTGAGTTTGAAATATAATAACCAATCCAATTAATACCACGATAATTAAAATAACTTCTACAACTCCCATTCCTGATTCATCTTTCCATAATTCTTTCATTTGATATCTCCTCCTACATTGAAAATGACATAAATGCTGGAAACATTAACATCACTAAAACCACAAGTAACATAAGCGTCATTGGCAGCAGTAACTTTGTGCTTGCCTCTTCTCCTTTTCTTCTTGCTATTTCTTTTCTCTCTAAAAACACATTTGCCTCCTCTTCTCTAAGTCGAAGCAGCAAATCTTTAGATCCTCTTGTAAGGCTTCTTATCATCATTGTTGCAAATTTCCCATATGCAGTAAGTCTCATATTGTCACCAAATTTCTTTAACACTTTTGTAGGTTCCATTCCAAGCTTTAACTGATGATTTGCCTGAACCATTTGCTGATACACATATTTTTTGCTATCTTTTTCTTCCACAGCAATTGTCTCAATCACTCCCTGGATTGTCATTCCTGTTCCAAGAAGAAGTACAAATTTACTAATAATATCTGGATATTCTTCTACAGAAGACTCCATTGCCTTTCGCATCTTTTGCCTTTGATTTTCCTCTTCTGAATACCAAAGCAGCCCAACACATACAACAATAAAAATACAAAGCATGGGCAATTGATGTTTGGATATAACTTCCTCTACGACATCTACTCCAAGTATTTTTTTCGGAATTTTAAACGTCTTTTTTGTTCGATTTTCTTTCTCTATTTTTTGAATTTCATCTTTGACTTTAGATAATTTAGATTTTTCTTTAGAATATGGGACAACACACACATGAAATATTTTTGACTTTTTTTCTTCCATATACGTTAGTGTTGCTGTCACAAGAATAATGACCGGTTTCTTTACTTTTTTTGAATACACATTTCCCTGACTGTCAATCACTCCAAGATCACTGGTGTCCCATGCGACGGAACAAGGATTTTCAGGGATTTCTATATTTAGATCTAAGTTCTCTTGTACCTCATTTAGAGATGAATTCTTTCCTTTCATTCTCTTTTCTAAAAACTCAAACCCATTTTCAAAGGCTTTCTTTTTCTCCTTTGAAGTTAATACTTTTGGTGGAATCCACAGTTGAAAGGTGCTGCTTTCATCTCCATTCTTTAATTTCATGGATTGAGATATATCATCTCCTCCTGCATCCTGCCTCTCCACTATTACTTGGGTGGATTGAAACCATGAACTTAATAAAAATAATAGTAAAAATAAGATGCCTACTGCCATTCCATATATTGTTTTTTTGCACTGTGTTTCTAAACTCTTTGCAACAGTCTCTTCTAATTCCCCGTGGCTTCCTGCAAAATACTTTTCAACTGTCTCCCTTCTTTGATCCCACATTTTCTTTGGCAGCTTTTCAACAATTTTCTTCATACATCACACCTCAATTTCTGTTATTTTGCTGCCCATGACGTATGCAGCAGCTAAAACACCAAGAGAAATAGTAGAAATCATCCAGCCTGCAGCATTAGAATATAAGGTTTCAAAATAATCAGGACTAGTAAACCTAACATAACAAATAATTAGAAAAGGCATTGCTGACATAATTCTCTGTTCTAACACTTTGGCACTTGTCAGGGTAATAATCTCCTCCTTTACTTGAATTTTTTGGTTTAAATGATCAATGGTCTGTCCTAGTATTTCCACTAGGTTTCCTCCTTTTCTTTTTACAATTAATACGATTTTTACAAACTGGTTCATCTCTTCTAGCCCCACCTCTTGTGCCATATTCTTCAGCAGCTGTTCTACTGGAACATTCATTCCTAGTCCAGCATGTATTTTCTCTAATTGGTGTTCCAGTCCATTCTCCCTCTCTCCAAACCCTGATCTAATATCACCTCTTGCAAGATTTAGAGCATTTTCTAGAGAATATCCTGCGTACAAACTGTTATGAATGGAAAGAAGCATCTCCTTTAATTCTTCTAGCATTTCCTTTTTATGCTTCTTATTCCTTTGTAACCCTCGATAATACAACCATGGATACCAAAGAATTATGTAACAGCCTAACAAAAGTATTTGATTATAAAATAAAAGTGCAATCATGTAGCACAGAAAAAATCCTTTTCCTAATTCTATAATAAGTTCTTGTTTAGAAAATCCTCTCCAGCAGGCTTTGATATTCTTCATACATTCCATACTCCTTTAACTTTTTTTCATTTCTTAACATTCCTGTCATCTCAAGCTCTTTCTCATCAGATAAAGACCATAGTTCATTCAGTTCCACCTCTCCATCTTTCATTCCAAGGACCTCTGAAATTCCAAGTACCTTCCGACTTCCGTCAGAAAGTCTTCCAAGATGAACCATTACATCCAATGCTGATGCAATCTGTCCACGAATTGCCGGAATTGGCATATCAGACCCCATCAATACCATAGTTTCTAGGCGGCGTATCATATCTTCTGTGGAGTTAGCATGGCCTGTGGAAATACTGCCGTCATGTCCTGTATTCATTGCCTGCAGCATATCTAAGGATTCTTCACTTCGCACTTCTCCAACAATGATTCGATCTGGTCTGGACCGCAGGGATGCCTTAATTAACTGCTGTATAGTAATCTTGTTTTCACCACCCATGTTTGCATTTCTCATCTCTAAACGAACTAGATTCTCGATTCCATTTAGTTTTAATTCGGCAGAATCTTCAATGGTAATTACCCTTTCTTTTTTGGGGATACAGTTAGATAATCCATTGAGTAGAGTTGTCTTTCCGCTTCCTGTTCCCCCTGATATAAATATGTTGTAACGGCTTTGCACCAGCATACGAAGGAACTGTTCCACCTCCCTTGAAAATGCTTTTTTTTGATACAGCCACTCCATGGTCATAGGCTCTTTTGCAAATTTACGGATAGTCATCGTTGCTCCATTTAAGGAAATGGGCGGAAGCATAACATTTACCCTGGATCCATCTTCTAACCTTGCATCCACAATTGGATTTAATTCATTAACCATTCGATTGGTGCTAGATACAATCTGCTGAATCACTTGATACAGTTTTTCTTTGGACGAAAATCCCTTTTCATATTTTGATAACTTTCCATTGGATTCAACAAAAATATTTTCATAGCCATTAATCATAATCTCCGTAATCCCATCGTCATCCAATAAATCTTGAAGTACGTCTAATTTCCGCAGGGAGTTAAATATAGATCGACACATATTATGTTTTTCTTTTAGTGAAAGATATGTGGTTTTGGAAAATTCCCAAATTTCATCTTCGATTATCCACAAAAGACTCTTATCCTCTATATCTTCACTAAAATCCAGCCGTTCTACAATTCTGCTTTTTATCTCTTCTATCATAGTGTTTTCACCAACTCTTTTAGATTGTCTGGGTCTTTAATCCATAACTCCTGACTTTTAATCGTCTGTAGCTCCTTTTTCTTATGTATAAGCCGTTCAAAATTCCCATAACAGTTTGAGGTAGGACTCTCTTTTGTCATGGGTAGATATATTTGATCAAAAAGAGTTAATATCCCCAAATCAGACAAACTTCCTGTCCCAATATCCACAACAACAGGCACTTTCTCTTGTCGAAGCATCTGAAAGAACCACTTAAAATCTTCCTTTGTAAGTTCTCGATAATCCAAATAGCAAAGAACCGAAGGATACCCAAAACAGCAGGATAAGTCTAATGCTGACTCCTTAAAAAATGATACAATATCCTCTCTCCTTTCCTTAATATAAAATAGCAGCTGATCCGTATTCTCGCTTACCATATCTAGACTGCAGTATTCTTCCATGCCAAGATAAATACCTCTAAACTGACCTGCAAGTTCCAATGAAATTTTTGTTCTCACAGAGTCTCCTGTTGGTGAATATACCCCTACAATAAGGTTCTCTCTATCCTTTGCAAGATTCATTTTGTCATAGATAAATTTTGCAATATGTGCAGCATTTCCATACTTTGCAACAGTATCCCCACATCCGTCCCCTAAAGGAATCCACACCGCAGATCCTATATTATCCATTACATCTGCACAAATTACTGCCTCTAAATAATTCCCTTTTTGATACTCTTTTATCTGCTCTGCCTCTGCAAAAGAAACTGCCTTCATGGGGTATTCGGTTTGATGATTCAAATACTCCATTAAACGTTTCCGATAAATTATATCTTCATCTAAGATTCCAACTGTAATCATATAAAAAACCTCCATTTTGTAAATAAGATGTACCCAAAAAAGATACCCACCATAAAGTGAACTTGATCTTTCTTTGAAGACTCTAATGATTGATATGGGGAAACTTTCCCCTGATAGAAACACTGAATCACATACCCATAAAAGTAATACAGTCTAAATGTCAAATCTCTTTGAAATAACATCTTTAAAAGTGCATAAAGACCATTCAAAAGAAACGATAGAAGAATCAGACGCCAAGTCTCTGATCCTAAGAATAGTGCGGCCACATAAAACACTTTAACATCACCGCCACCAAGAACTTTAAGAAAAAATAATATAAGTAATACACTGGTCGCTAAAACTCCCTGCCCTAGGTCAAGAACTGTCATCTTCCCATTCAGTGCAAACTCTAACAATCCTAAAAAGCATCCCACCACAATCCACCAGTTGGGAATTCGATATTGAACCAGGTCCCACAAAAGAGCAATCAATAAATAAAAAAATAGTATCATGGTTTTCCTCCATGACACTATATTACAATATTTGGAAAACTTTGTCCAGATATTTTTTACATTTTTTCCTAATTTATTTTATACCAAAAAAATCCCAATAATATAAAGACTCATAATTCCTGGGAATCCAAGGAGTGCCCCTGTTCCAATTGATATAAGATTCAAATCAACTGGTGATACTAGCCCATTCTTTGTACAAAAACTACAAATTCCATATACAATCAAACTGCACAAAATGCCTCGTCCAAGAAGCACAAAAAAGTATCCTGGTCTTTTGTAAATTCCATAAAGAATACAAAGTAAACAGCCAACCACTGTTACTAATATCAACATTTCGTTTTGACTCATAAAAAAACCCCCTTTCCCTATACATATGTCTGGAAAGAGGGTTTTATACAGTTGATTAAAAGAATCCTTTTATGGCATCTAGAATTTTCTGAAAGAAATTTGCAATCTTATCCAAAATTCCATTGGTATCTATATTGCTGATTTTGTCGTAAATATCCTTTGCTTGATCTTTCAGTTGATCCACATCTAAATCAAGATCTGAAATCTTGTTCATAAGATCTTCAATCTTCTGCTTATCTTCATCTGATAACTTAATATTTAATTCTTCAGCAGAGTCAGTGATTGCCTGTTTAATATCAGCTGCACTTGTTAAGTTTCCATCTGCTACTTTTTCTTTTACAGATGCAATTAACTTACTTGCATCGTCTTTTCCAATGTTCTCTCCAACTTCTCCCGTCGTAACAAGTTCATTTGTTGCTGCATCCTTGCTTTCTTCTGGAATTTTCTTACCTGTCATTTTTTCATATGCCTTCATAACTCCAACTAAAGCTGCTGTTCCAGAGATTTTAAATGGACCTGCTACATTGACCTCAGCATTCTTAACCCCCGCTGTCGCCAATGCATTCTTGTACATATCCTCTGTACAGTATGAAATGTTCGTTGTTTTAACATCAATTCCATCCCCGTCATCAGTTTCTTCCACCGTAACAGAGGAAAGAGCCCTTGATCCAATGACACTCTTAGACAAATAATTATCTAAATAACTATGTTCCTCACTGTTTGTAACCCGAATAATGGTATATTCTGACGCATCGTCTGGGTCTACACTTAGATAATTCATAACCTTCTTTTTCTCTGATGGCGTTAAGTCAGCACCCATTGCCAAATACTTTTTATTACTATCAACACTGTCTGCCTTCACACTGTGGGTAAATGCACCACATGTTCCAATCATTAAAAGCGACAATGCAACTGCTGTTCCTTGATATAACCTTCTCAATCTCATAATTATCCTCCATTCTGGATTTATCTTGTTCTGTTCATTCTATCATATTCTGTTTATGAACTTTCTACTTTTTTCTTATTTTTTTCTTATAATCCAACAGCAATATACCTGCAAACAACAAAATACTCGCTACCGAAATTATTCCTCCAAGTTTAAATCCAGGTGATACATACTCTAGCGTAATTGTATGCTCCCCCTTTGTTATATCAACACATAAGAATGCCTTTGCCAATGTTTTTGTCTTTACTTTCTTGCCATCTACATAGGCACTCCATCCTTGGTCATCTGGAATTGAGAAAAATACAGTTCCCTCTGTCTTTTTATTCATTGTCCCTGTTATTTTTGTACTAGATTCACTCTTTATTTGGAAGGACTCTTCCTGCATTCTTTGATACACTTTTTGAAACACTGCTTCATCAAAATATGCTGCTTTTAATCTTACCACTCCTGATTTTGTGCTATCATTATCCAACTGCATTTCAAGGGAAATCACATCTCCTTTTTTCATATCTCCAATATAAATACATTGTGAATTTAAACGACCCGATGTATATAAATCATCATTTTTATAAATCAAAGTACTTTCCACCTGACTTCCATCAAAATGAAGATATATCTTTCCATCTTTCTTTACTGGAATATTAAATGTAAGATTGTCAGTAGCACTAGCTGTCTTTTCAAACACATATTCACCATCATTACTTTGATAAAATGTACACTCCTTTGCTTTCGGCGGTTCTGTATCAAATTCCTTAAAAATACCTTCTATGCCGTATGCTTTTTGAATAAAGTTATTCTGTACATAAAAGGGGTCCACATCATCATAAGTCCACTGGAATATGTCAGAACTCATTCCATATCCAATACTTGTTTTGTATTGATTTTTAAATAATTTCACAGTATCTTCTGTTGATTTATATTGAAATTCTGTGTTGATAGTATCTTCTGGACGAATCAAATTATATTGCACGGAAAATAAATTGTTTGTCAGTGGGGTTGCTCCCTCGTATAAATATTCATTTACACCGGTATAGAACCCAAGATCATCCATTGTATCTACCATATTTCCACTGGCTGTTGATCCAAACAACGTAACACAATTGAGTGTATGCCATATACTTTCATCTAGCATTAAGCCTTTGGCAATCTCCGCCCTATTTGCAATACTTGTTCCTGCTTTCTTCTTTATTTTCGAGATAGCACCTGTATCAGAAAAATAATAATTCACATCTACCTGTCCATTTTTAACAAACCCATACCCTGCCATAGCTGCTACTTCCACAAAAAATCCAATGCAGCACACCATCATACACAGTCTAAGATTGATAATTCGGAATTGATATAACATAAATAAAACACAATAGACAACTACCACAGCAACTGTCATCCAAAGTATATTCATATTCATCTTGCCGTGATAGAATTTTAAAATCACACCAACTCCAACACATACAATTCCAGCAGCCACACACAGTTTCCAACTTTGTCTCCTTTTTTTTGAAAAAGCAGCAAGAAGTCCTTCATAAGCCATAGTTAGCAGTAAGAAAATATATAAATAGGAAAATCGATTTGGAATACCATATTGATTGTGAAATCCATGCCACACATATCCTACAATTGGCATATTAAAACTAAAGAATAAAAATACTAGAAGGATTCCTCTTCGTAATTTGTGCTGCCATGAAATTCCCTTAACAATGAAAAATACTACAACCAAAATCAGTGTGAAAATACCACAATATAAATTGGCATCTCCATCAAAAGTGGAGTTTGTCCAAGGCTCTGTTCCAATAAAATGTCTAGAACACAAATTGGCAAAATTCCCATACCATAATTCTTTTGGAAAATCCCATTTTGCTGAAGAAGTCTTCATAATTCCAACATATGCTGGAATCAATACCACCGCCGCCATTCCTGCTGATAACAAAGAATAAAATGCAAACTGAATTCCCCTTGCAAAAAATTCTTTTACACTTTTATGGTCATATAATATATACCAGAATACTAGGAATAAACAGGTCATAAAAGACATATAAAAATTACAAAACAGCGAAAAAAACAAAGCAACACAGTACAATCTTCCATCACGTTCTTTTATTAATCGATCCACCCCAACTAAAATCACTGGAAGTAAAATCATAACTTCAAGCCACATAATATTCCAGCTGTATCCAACAATATAACTACTCAATGCATATGCAAATCCAAAGGTAATATTTGCAATTTTATATTTTTTATTTCTTCTCTTAAAATAAAATGTTCCTGCACAACCACACAATGCAATTTTAAAAATAAACAAGTGACTCAACACTTCATTTAGCATTGTCTTTGGAAAAAACGCTACAATTACGTTTAATGGACTGGACAAGTAATATGCCCACAGTCCAAGAAAATTGTGTCCCAGTCCTCCATGAAAAGAATAAAACAAAGAGTCCATTGATCTTAATTTTTCCCAATAATCTGCAAAAAATGGTAGATATTGATGAAGTGCATCTACTATTAAAAATGATTTGTTTCCAAAAGGCTGCACTTCCAACACTACTGCAAGAATCTCCATAAAACAAAAGGGTATTAAAAATCCTAGTAATAAAGTATCATGTCGTTTATAAAATTGTTTGATTTTCTGCATCTTCTTTTTCCCACTCCTTAACCCGTCGATTAATTCCAAAGATCATAAATATTCTTTTTTTCAACATAGCAATGGCATGTCCATGATTTAATCCTGTAACATTATTCTCATGTCTACGGTATTTTAATAAAACATCATCTAAAAATATAACTTTTCCAAGCTGCTCACACAACAATCCAATCCACTGATCGTGAATCCAAATGTATTCTGGAATAGGAAGTACAGATTTTAGAACCCCTCGTTTCACTGCCATACAACATCCAATATAAGAATTCCTTTTCATATTCTTCCAAAATCCAGCCTTACTTTCTCTCCATTGAAACGTAGTTGTTCCGCTATCTTCAAGATTCCCGTCCACAATCATAGCATTATGAACCACAGCTGTAACTCGAGGGTCTTCAAATGCCTCACAGACCTTTTCTACTTTATTGTCTTCCCACACGTCATCTTGATCCGCAATAAAAATAATATCTCCGTTACAGTATCCTAAACCTTGTTCAAAATTTTTAGCGACCCCTTGATGTGGTCCAGCTACAATCTTAATTCTAGAATCATTTTCCCGAAGTTTAAATAGTAACTCTTTAGAACCGTCCTCCCATCCATCCACAGATATTATAAGCTCGTCATCTTTATCTAGCTGCTTTAAAATAGATCCTACTTGTTCATTTATATATTTTATTCCATTATAATATGCAATAATCACTGATTTTTTCATCTTTTTCCCTTTCCTATACCTATAATATTATCACCAATTATACCATAGATTTATGGAGCCCTTTCTTTTTATTCTCCAAAAAATATGAATTTTATGTTAATTTTTTATTGTTTTTACTTTTAACATCTTATATAATGTGTGCAGAGGAAATATTTTATTTTACATTTTTTTACTTATTTAACTCTGTTAAGTCAAAGTGTTAAAGTATTTATTTTACAAAAGAGCTATTATATATTTTAAGGAGGACACACAATGTCATATGTAGATCAAGTAATTGAGCAAGTAGTTGCCCAAAACCCAGCAGAACCAGAATTTCATCAAGCTGTAAAGGAAGTTTTAGAATCTTTACGTACAGTTGTTGAAGCTAACGAAGAAGCCTTCAAAAAAGACGCTCTATTAGAACGCCTAGTAAACCCAGAACGTCAATTTAAATTTAGAGTACCTTGGGTAGATGACAAAGGACAAGTTCAAGTAAACACAGGTTACCGTGTACAATTTAACAGCGCGATTGGACCTTACAAAGGTGGATTAAGATTACATCCATCTGTAAACTTAGGAATTATCAAATTCTTAGGATTTGAACAAATCTTCAAAAACTCTTTAACAGGACTTCCTATTGGTGGTGGTAAAGGTGGATCAGATTTCAATCCTAAAGGAAAATCTGATAGAGAAGTTATGGCATTCTGCCAAAGCTTTATGACAGAACTATGCAAATATATCGGTGCTGACACTGACGTTCCTGCTGGAGACATTGGAACTGGTGCTCGTGAAATCGGATATATGTTTGGACAATACAAGAGAATCCGCGGAGTATACGAAGGAGTTCTTACAGGAAAAGGTTTATCTTACGGTGGATCATTAGCTCGTACAGAAGCTACTGGATACGGACTACTTTACTTAACATCTGAAATGTTAAAATGCAATGGTAAATCAATCGAAGGAGCTACTGTTTGTGTTTCTGGATCAGGAAACGTTGCAATTTACGCAACACAAAAAGCACAACAATTAGGAGCTAAGGTTGTTACAGTTTCAGATTCTACAGGATGGATTTACGACAAAGACGGAATTGATGTGGACTTATTAAAAGAAGTAAAAGAAGTAAAACGTGCTCGTTTAACAGAATACGCTGCCGCTCGTCCAAGTGCTGAATACCATGAAGGACGTGGAGTATGGTCTGTTAAATGTGATGTTGCTCTTCCATGTGCAACTCAAAACGAATTAGGAATTGAAGATGCAAAAGCATTGGTTGCAAACGGATGCTATGCAGTCGCTGAGGGTGCTAACATGCCTACTACATTAGAAGCTACAGAATACCTACAAGCAAATAACATCCTATTTGCTCCTGGTAAAGCTGCAAACGCTGGTGGTGTTGCAACATCTGCATTAGAAATGTCACAAAACAGCGAAAGATTAAGCTGGACATTTGAAGAAGTTGATGGAAAATTACAAAATATTATGGTTAACATTTTCCACAACCTAGATGATGCTGCAAAACGTTACGGATTAGAAGGAAACTACGTAGCTGGAGCCAACATCGCTGGATTTGAAAAAGTAGCTGATGCTATGAGTGCACAAGGAATTGTATAATTTCTTAGTAAATTTAGATAAAGTGTAAAAAAAAGGAATCGCGTTTTTGCGATTCCTTTTTTAATTTAATATTTTTGTATATGCTTGTATTGCATCAATTGTAAGACTTTTTGTTCTAGATATTTGTTTCTTTGTATTTTTCGAAAAAAGTACCACTCCATTTCATGAGATATCTGACCATTATGTTCATCATGGTCGAACAATCTTTGACACAGGATTAGATCTTAAGTTACCTGAGGAATATTTACTTATTTCTCTTGACATTTTCAAAGAAAATCGTCAAACTTATGGTATCAGAAGTGAATTAGATGCTTGGCTTGCTTTCTTAAGTCAAGACAAACCAGAAGAAATGATTGAGCTCATCGAATCTTATCCATATTTCAAGGATTTGTATGATGACCTCTATAATTTCTGCCTGAATATCGAAAGGATGATGGAGATGTTTTCTAAGGAATTACATGAAATGGATAAGAACACAATTCGATATATGATTGAAGAACAACAAGAGACAATTGATGACCTTAAGCATCAGCTTGCAGAATTAAAAAAGCGATCTTAATTTTGAATAAAATACCGACCTCCAATCGTTAGTTTAAATAATCTAACAATTGGAGATCGGTATTTTTTGATATACTATTTCTCCACAAATAAATATGGATACTTTCTCATCTGCAAGTATAAAATTTCTTTCACTCTAGTTACTTCTTCCACAGAATATTCTGTTACAGAACCTAAAATTCTCTCCACTTCTCTCTTAGAAAAAGAAAATTTTAGATTCTCACCATATAATTCTTCAGATATATCAAGTTGTTCTTCAAAATCCACAGATATCGTTTTAGCTTTTACTTCATCTACTAACTGAATCACATCTTCTGTCAATGGATAATCTAGTGTCGTATCAGATAGTAATGCTGCTCCATGATCAAAGATCGGACATAATTCGAACTCTCCTTGTCCATTCATCAAAACAGCTAGATTATGTGTGTGTCGATCTTCATTCAGGAATAATGCATCTATTGTTAATACTTGATTCATATAACATCCAAAAGCTTGGATTCCTGTAATTCGTTCTACTTGATTTACCAGGAAAATTAGCCTATCCTTATGATCTTCTATCTGAAACAAAGCCTTGTATAAACTCTCTCCAAACATACTGTGGAATAATCGTTCCAAAGTAATCAAGGACCAGCCCTCCTCAAGAAAGTTCTTACTTTG
This sequence comes from Anaerostipes sp., assembly GCA_028704435.1. Taxonomy (GTDB): domain Bacteria; phylum Bacillota; class Clostridia; order Lachnospirales; family Lachnospiraceae; genus Anaerostipes. The sequence continues at coordinate 21,221 of JAQWFL010000030.1, forward strand.
TACTCCCTGATATATAGATGATTTATACCTAATTTCTTCTAAATCGTATGAAACTTTCAGATTCTCTGGTAATGTTGAAGACTCTATTAGCTTAGACACCACATATTCTGCAAGTCCTTCATATCCCGTATAATCAGCCTTGTACCACATATCTTGATTCTTCCATTTTAGTTGATTTCCCTTCGATGATTGACGACTGATAGACTGTACATCTTGTTCAAATAATTCTATCATACCATCACCTCTCAATCTGAATCCAAAACTCATCTTCTGCCATTCTTCCCTCGGTTATTTCAATAATGAGAAAAGGATCATAAAATGGCAAATCCAAATCTTTTAATACTAGTTTCATCTTATCTCTAGTTCTTGGAAAACATCTTGATTCTAAAAACTCTTCATATGCCTTGAAATCAGGATTATCTATTACTCCAAATGCACGAAAAATTGGCTTGTTTGTATAATTCTTAATCTCAACTTTTCTCTTTGCTTCATTCACTTCAATAAGAGTACATAGCATCTGTTGATACATATACCAAAGCCGAATGGGTTCCTTCTTTTCAGGAATCTGAATCTCTCTTACATACTCTGGTTGACGATTCAGTAAACTCATAGCAACAGCTGCTGGTCCCTTTACCGGTTCCTTAGATGTCTCCCAACGTTCTATGGTTGGTTTTGAACAATTCAACAATTCAGCAAACTCTTTTTGTGTTAACTTTAACTTTTTTCTAAGTATTTTAATCTCTTCGGCTGTAATTTCTTGCTTTCCTACAAACTTTTTATATTTCATAGTTATCACCTCAACTACATTTAACCATTATTTTGATAGTTTGTAAATAGCACAAACCACTATTTTGATAGTTTTATATACATTTCCCTTAGCATCTCATCTGTAATTTCCACTGGATTATTGTATAGATTTGGATGTCTACTAATTCGTACTAAGTCATCAATATCAGCATCACTTAAATCTAAATCTTTTAAGTCATTTCGAAGTCCCATTTTTTCTTTCATGAAGTGAATCTCACCCGCCATGGCTTCTGTATCATCAAATCCCAGTTGCTTTGCCAGGTCATCAATTCTCTTCCCATCATCTCCCTTTGCATTAATTCTTGCAAAGTAATCAAGGGTTAACCCACAAGCTTCTCCATGTGAAATATGATGAAGATTAGTAAGTGGAAAAGAACAGGCATGAGATGATGTTGTCTTTGGAAGGGTAAATGCAAGTCCTGCAATTAAGGACGCTTCACACATCTTCTCTCTAGCTTCTTCATCCAATGGATTCTCATAAGCTCTATACAAATATTCGAAGACCAATTTGGATGCATGATAGGCGCAAGCATCACAGATTGGCTGATGTCCCTTACTCCAGAATCCTTCTAATGCATGAGCAAGGACATCAATTCCTGTACTTGCTGTAATTTTAGGTGGCATAGTGTATGTAAGTTCTGGATCAATAATAGCATAGTCAGGATAGAATCCATCTGATACAATGGGAGATTTTTTTCCATTTGTATGGTCTGTTAACACAGAGACACATGTTACTTCACTTCCGGTTCCTGCTGTTGTTGGCACCGCAATGATTGGAAGATGTTCTTGTGGCATTGTCTCATTGGTTCCATGATATTTTCGAATTGAATCTTTCGTCAACGCAATACTTGCCGCCGCCTTAGCACAGTCCATAGAACTACCTCCACCAAGTGCAATGACAAAATCAATCTTATGTTCCCGAATTGCATTTGCACATTCATCCACTTCTGTAACATCTGGATTTGGAGATAACTTTCCAAAGGTGGCTACCACACAACCATCACTATCCTTTTTGATTTTATCTGCCAATCCATTGGTCAAGAAAAATGGATCTGCTACCAACAATCCTTTTTGGCACCCAAGTTGATGTGCTAAATCTTTAATTTCGACAACTCTACCTGCCCCAAATTTGATTTTTACTGGTTGTAAATAATCCCAATTCATAACTTCCTCCTACTTACAAAACTTTTCATCTGCTAGTGTTAACACCTCATCTAAAATTGGAAGATATTCATTCAACTCATCCTCGGTAATAATCAAAGGAGGACAAATTTCGATGAAATTTTCACGTCCAAATGTTGCAAATCCTCGTTTTTTTAGTTCCGCAAAAATCCAAGGCATTCCTTCTCCTGGAACTCCATATTCTTGCATTGGCTCTCTTGTTTCTTTATTTTTTACTACTTCTAAAGCACCAAATAGTCCGATACATCTTGCTTCTCCAATACATTTATGTTTTTCTACCATTTCATCCATAAATGTAACAAGAATTTTATGCATCTTTTCTACATGCCCTTTGATATTGTGTTCCTTATAATAATTCACTGCTGCAACTCCAGCTGCACAAGCAAGAGTATGTCCTGAATAAGTCAATCCACACTGCATTACATTTTCTTCAAAATATGCACCAATTGCTTTATTTACGATGACTCCTCCAAGAGGAACATATCCACAAGTTACTCCTTTTGCAAAAGTAATCATATCTGGTTTCATATCAAAATTTTGCCATCCAAACCATTTTCCTGTACGGAAAAATCCTGCCATAACTTCATCACAAATCATTAGAATTCCGTATTTATCACAAAGAGCTCGAACTCCTTCCATGTAACCATCTGGGGGTAAAATAACACCATTGGCACCAACAATAGATTCCATTAAAATGGCAGCTACATTTTGTGTTCCCTCATATCTTAATTGAAGATCTAAGTCTGCCAGTGCTTTCTTTGTAACCGCTGCATCATCCACTCCTTTATGGAACCCATCTCGATACATGTGAGGATTCATAAACTTCACAAATCCACCAGCTCCACCAAGTTCGGCTGCAAATCTTCTCCAGTCTCCAGATGCATTGGATGCACCAAGGGTTGCTCCATGGTAGCTTCGATAACAAGAAAAAATCTTATTTCTACCAGTAAACATACGTGCCATTTTAATAGCATTTTCGTTGGCATCTGCTCCTGCATTGGTAAACAATACTCTGCTGTAATCATCTGCTCCTGCAGCTTCAATCAACAACTCAGCCAATTCACTCTTTGGCTCTGATGCATAGGCTGGTGCCATGAAACACATCTGATTTGCCTGCTTTTTAATTGCCTCTACAATTTCAGGCAGTTCATGTCCTAAGTTAGAGCAAACAAGTAAAGATGCCATATCTGCATACTTTTTTCCATCGTAATCCCAGAAGTAAATTCCCTTGGCTTTTTCAATTGGAAGCACCTCTCCCCCGGCTTTTGACCATGACTGTAATATATATTTTTGATGTTTTTGTGCAATTTCTTTTCCTTCTAAATTCATCTATGTTTCCTCCTGTTTTTTATTCTATAAAAATCATAACTTGTTTTTTGAACCTGTTCAATGGACGCAAGCCTAATTATAAATATGCTTCAGCCCAATTTAAAATGTGCAAAAAACTATAGAATTTCCTGAATTAAAAATACAATTTTAAACTTTACACGTGTATCAAGAAGCGATAAATCCATCCCAGTTAATTCCTCAATTTTATTGATTTTTGTGTTAATAGTATTTCGATGAACAAAAAGTTCTTCTGCTGTATCCTTAACACTTCCACTATGTTTTAAATAACACTCTAGTATTTGGCAGTAATTAGAATCATTAGCTTCGTCATTTCTAATTAGCACACCAAGTGTTTCCATATAATATTCTTTTTCTAATTCTACATCATCCATAGCAAGAAGAAGCTTATATAAACCCAATTCAGAATAGCGTTGTACTTCCTGTCCCTGGTTTCTGCTTTTCTGTAGCTTTAATACACCATTTGCCTGATTATAACTTTTTGCAATACATTTCATATTTTTTGTACACTGTCCAATTCCAATATAACTGTTTTCTTCCTTATGCATCATGCAACAATAGTTGATCATCACGCGTTCTAAGATTTTCTTTATTTCCTTTTCTGTTGTCTGATGAAAGACTAGTAAAATCTTTTCTTCTATCTCAAACACAATGACTGTTTTTTGTGAATGGGTCAATTGATTTTCTATATATGTTGCTATTTTACGTCTTCTTTCTTTTTCCATAGGCATGACGCCCTTAACAATCTCAATCATCGCTACACAATAAGACCATTCTAAAGAATACTGATAACGTTCCAATGCTGGAACATATAATTCTTCCTGTTTTGGAAAGAAAATTGCATTTTTCACAGCACTTGATAACTCCATATTTGCCTTATCTTCTTCTGTTATTTTTCGGCAGAACACTTGCATAATATGTGCCATATGAACCTCCCATGGTGTAGAGATCAAAGGGAATTGTCTTTCTTTGCAATAGTTAATGATGTATTCTGGTATCTCCTTAATATAAGGTCCAATATTAATTACCAAAGCCGTCGCCTGATTTTCAATGACACTTTTTACAACTTCCATCAAATCATCATTGGATCTTAATGCTGCCCCTGTTAAAAACGCAACCTCTTGTCCCTCCAAAAAAATAGAAATTTCAATGGACTCTACCATATGTACCCAGCGAACTGCACGATTTAGATTCTTTTCCCCTGACAAAATTGTCAATTTTTCATCTGCTACATAATTCAATAATCTTTTTAATGTAATTGCCATATTCAACACTCCTCGGTTTAATGTTCTAGATAAAAATAGAAAATCCAGATAACAGTAACAAAACATATGTTATCTTTAAAAATACTTTCTGATTTATCTTTTTATGTATCCAGTTTCCTAAAATGACAGCCAAAAACAAAGGTAAGATACTGTATCCTGTCAGCGCTAATACCTTATGACTCATGTACCCATGAGTCCAGTCCGATATCATCAAAAAACTATTCAATACAACCCACACTGGTGCTATGGTCGCCCGAAACGCTTCCTTTTTCTTTAACACTTCCGTTGCATAGACAACAAGCAAAGCTCCCCCTGATACAAACATGCCATGGATGATTCCTGCACCAATTAAAATCCCTGTTTGTCCCCATGCTGGCAGTTGAAATTCCTTTTTTATAAACAGTTTTTTACATGCAATGAAGATAATTATCAAACCATAAAGTGGCAGTAGAAATGATAACGAGATTCGCTCAAACAACCAGATACCCACTGCCATTCCAATGCCCATAAAAATTAATATTTTTCCTAGAATTTTAATTTGAATATCTCTTCTATTTTTTATCGTAATCCCTAAACAAGACAAAAAAGCCATAATATTTAATATGACCTTTGCCTCATGCACTCCTATTAGTATCATAGATACAGGCATGGCAAGCAGGGTTCCTGCAAACCCTGTAATTGCCTGTACTACATTTGCTACAAATAGAACGATTAAAAATAATACTTGTCTCATAATTGCAATGTCTCATTTTGCTCATTAATGATATTTAAAATTTCTTCACGAATTTGCATATATTCTTTCGTGTATCTTACACTTTCCTTATTAATTCCTCCAATATCATAGGTAAAATCGGTTTGAAATTCTTTAACAATTCTTCCTGGTCTACTTGACATAACGATAATTCTTGTTGCCAGTGCCAATGCTTCATCTACATCATGGGTAATTAAAAATACTGTGTTTTGTGTCTGATTCCAAATCTTACGAATCAATGTCTGCATATTTTGTCTTGTTAATGCATCTAATGCACCAAATGGTTCATCCATTAGAATCATTCCAGGCTGATTTACAAGAACCCTTGCTAGAGATGCTCTTTGTCTCATCCCGCCTGATAACTCATATGGTTTATGATCTCCAAACTCCCCAAGTTCCACCAAGTCAAGATATTTTTTCGTTAGTTCTTCGATTTCACCAGCGGGAAGATGTCTCACATCGGGCCAAAGGAAACATTATCATGAATATTTAACCATGGGTATAATGTAGGCGTTTGAAAGACCACTGCACGTTCCCAGCTTGCACCATCAATGTTTGTTCCATTCATTTTGGCATCTCCGTCTGTTGGCTTTAAAAAACCTGCAATAATATTTAACAAGGTACTTTTTCCACAACCCGAAGGACCTAATACGCAAATAAATTCTCCTTTTTCAATGTTGAGATTTACATTTTCAAGGGCAGTGACTTCCCCTCGTTCCCCATTGTATCTTAAATTAATATCTTCTAGCGTTACCACGTGCTGGCTAACTTCATTTAATATTTCTTCCATGACACTTGCCTCCCTTTCTCTATTTATTCGCTTTTTGGATAAATTGTGAATCAATAGCATCTTCAAATGCTGATTTATCTGGAACGCTTGTAATATTTTTTTGATCTTTTAAGAACTTCGCTGTATCTAATAAGTTATCTGCTAAAGCACCCTTTTTGTCCTCTGTCCCCAAGTAATCTGCACTTAACTGTTCCTCAGCACTTGGCCATGTTGCCCCTTTAATTTGTGTTGTTACATCTGCACTCTTTAATCCTAAGAAATCTGCTAACGTAGATGTTGTTTTTTCTTTATCATCGTTATATATCTTTTGGGCTTCTTGCAATGCTTCAATGTATTTTACAACAAGATCTGGGTGATTCTTTGCAAATTCTTCTGTAACAACCTCTACATTTGCGGTCATATATCCTTCTTTTGCTGCATCTCCATTGGAAACTAAGATTTCTCCACCATCATTTAATATTTGTTGTAACGCTGGTTGCCATACCCATGCTGCATCAATGTCTCCACGTTTCCATGCTGCATATGCACTGTTTGTGTCCATGTCAAGTAATGTAACATCTTTTTCTGACAATCCTTGAGACGCTAAATAACGTAATAAACAGTAGTGAGAAGTTGTCGCAAATGGAACTGCAATTTTCTTTCCCTTTAGTTGTTTGATACTTGTAACATTGTCTTTTTTCCGAACTGCTAATGATTCAATATCTCCTAATACTTCATGAATCCATATAACCTTAATTGGAATATCTGTTGAAACTGCAAGTGCAGATGATGTTGATCCCTGCAGACCAAAGTCGATACTTTTCGCCTTCAACGCATTGTTTACATCTTTACCAGAATCAAATTTTACAATCTTAATTTTAACTCCCATTTTCTTTTCAAATAAATCTTTTGCTTTAGCAATTCCTTCGTCATTTGGCATTTCCTGTGTACCAATGGTAACTGTATCTACCTTTTTAGAGTTGCTAGATGAACTACTCTTCTTACCCCCTGTAAATAATGTCCCCATGACTGCCACAACCAAAACTCCCACAATACCTTTTTTCAAAATATTTTTTCTCATCATAATTTCCTCCTATCAGTCTTTTCCCTTCCATGGAACTACACGATTCTCTATAAATAAAATGATTCCATTTAACAAAATTCCCGTAGCACTCATAATGATAATTCCCATGAATATAATGTCATATCTTAAATAGTTACTTGCATCTAATACTAACCATCCCAAACCTGAGCTAGCTGCTACCATCTCAGCTGCAACTAGTGTCGTATATCCAACTCCTAGGGCTGTTCGGAGTCCTACAAAAATGTCTGGAAGACACGATGGAAAGATGACTTTCGTAAAGACTTGCTTTTTATTTGCTCCTAATGTATATGCACTATTCATATAATCCTTTTTTACCTTCATTACGGCTGATGTACATTGAATGTAAATTGGTGAAAAACAAGCTAAAAATAACAATGCAATTTTTGATTCATTTTCAATTCCAAGAGCCAACACTAATAAAGTGTAATAAGCAAGTGGTGGCAATGGACGATAAAATTCAATGATTGGTCCAAGAACAGATCGAAACTTGGAACTACTTCCACTTAGTAGTCCCAAAGGAACTGCTACAACAACTGCTAATACAAACGATACAAGCAGACGATACATGCTTGCTCCAATATGCTGCCATAAGGTAAATCCTTTGTACCCATTCGTTGCAATTTCGATAAATGCCTTCCACACAGCTGCTGGTGTTGGAAGAATACTTGTATCTACAAGTTCTAAATTTGTCACAATTGTCCACGCAGCAAGAATTACAATAACAGTGCCTATGGTAATTCTATTTTCTACGGAAAATGTTTTCTTTTTCTTCATTTTATTACCTCTTTTAATTTTTGTATCCATTACTGCTGTGCTGTTAGTAAGCATCTGCACCACCCTCTCCATTTCTAACTTGATATGATTCTGTAATTGGCATTACAAAAATCTTTCCGTCTCCTGGCATCTTGGTACGATTTGCTTTTGCAATTACCTCTACTACTTTTTGTGCCTGCTGGTCTGAAACAATCACTGTAATCAGCCTTTTGGGAAGCAGCCTATGTCTTGCATTCTCTGAAATATCTCCGGCAAAATTATATGGCTTTTTTCCTCTTCCCCTCACCTTTGTACATGTATAAGCCGGAAATCCAGCTTTTTCTAATGCTTCTTTTGTATCACTTGTCTTATTTGGTCTTACAATTGCTAGTATTTCTTTCATGCTCGACCTCCTATAATCCTTCACTATCGGTACTAATGGTGTAGGCAGAATCCACTGGGCTAATAAAGATTCTTCCATCTCCTGAATTTCCATTTTCTCCAGTTCTTGCTGCTTTCATAATGATATCAACTGCTTCATTCTTTGCTTCATCCTCAATAAACAACAAAAGCATCTCCTTTGGAATCTCGTCATAAAAAACTGCTCCAATCTGAATTCCTTTTTGTTTTCCACGTCCATATACTTCCATCTTTGTGACAGAAGAATAACCAGCTTGTAATAGTGCATCAAGCACCTCTTTTACCTTTTCTGGACGAATAATTGCTCTAAGTAATAACATCTACATCCTCCTTTCAGTAGAGTAGGTCAGAGGGCGTAAGCCCTCTTTCCCCTCATCAAACCGTGCATGAGGTTTTCCCTCACACGGCTTTCCGACATTCTTCTTTCTACAGCATTGTGTCATGCTGTGGCTAATCTTTTCA
>JAQWFL010000031.1 GCA_028704435.1 Anaerostipes sp.
ACATTATTAAAAATGTATGATGCAATGGGTGTAGAATTACAAGGGAAAGTTGCAGTTAAGATTTCTTCTGGGGAGCCAGGAGGTCACAATTTTTTGAATCCTGTCTTGATTAAGCCAATGATTGATAGGGTACAAGGAACGATTGTAGAGTGTAATACTGCATACGAAGGAAAGAGATTCAACTCAAAAGATCACTGGCAGGCAGTAAAAGAGCATGGATTTATGGAAATTGCACCATGTGATATTATGGATGAGGATGGAGAATTTTCAATTCCAGTTCATGGTGGAGTTCATTTAAAAGAGAATGTAGTGGGAGAACATTTAAAGAATTATGATTCTATGTTAGTGTTATCACATTTTAAAGGACATGCCATGGGCGGATTTGGTGGAGCTTTAAAGAATATCTCCATTGGAGTTGCTTCTGCAAGAGGAAAAGCATTGATTCATGGAGTTGGAGATTCAGAAAAATTATGGACCGCAGACCATGATTCTTTCTTAGAATGTATGGCGGATGCAGATAAGAGTGTGATAGATTATCTCGGGGCTAAAAACATGGTTTATATTAATGTTGCCAATCGATTGTCTGTGGACTGTGACTGTGATAGCCATCCCGCAGAACCTGAGATGGCTGATATTGGAATTTTTGCATCTTTAGACCCTGTTGCTTTAGATCAGGCAAGTGTGGACGCTGTTTATCAGTCGGAAGATGAGGGAAAAGCAGCCTTAATTGAGCGTATGGAGTCAAGAAATGGAATTCATACTGTCGATACAGCAGCAAAGCTTGGAATTGGAACAAAAGAATATGAGATTGTAGAAATCTAAAATTAAGTTATATCAAAATAAAGTAAAGAGGGATTTCAATGAAAGTGATAGAGATTGATCATATTACTAAAGATTATGGGGAGCAAAAAGGCGTTTTTGATTTAAGTTTTGATGTACATCGAGGAGAAGTACTTGGATTTCTTGGTCCTAATGGAAGTGGAAAGACAACAACCATACGTCAGCTCCTTGGATTTATAAAACCAGATTGTGGCAGTGTTAGAATTTTAGGAAATGATTGTTTTTTGCATGGAGATAGGATTCAGGAAAATCTAGGGTATCTGCCAGGAGAAATCGCATTTATTGATTCCATGAGTGGAATGGAATTTATTCATTTTGTGGCGAAAATGAAGAAGATGAAGGATTTAGGACGTGCTACAGAGTTAATAAAACAATTTGACCTAAATGCTCATGGAAAGATTAAGAAGATGTCCAAAGGGATGAAGCAGAAGATAGGAATTGTGTGTGCCTTTATGCAAGATCCTGATATCCTGATTTTAGATGAGCCAACCAGTGGCTTAGATCCACTGATGCAGAATTGTTTTGTGGATTTGATTCTTAGTGAAAAGAAACGTGGAAAAACGATTTTGATGTCTTCTCATATTTTTGAAGAGATTGAAAAGACTTGTGACCGAGCTGCGATTATTCGCAGTGGAAAGTTGGTTGCCGTAGATACTATGGAAAGACTTTGTTCTGGAAAGCAAAAAAAGATGAGTGTAAAGTTTTTGGAGGAAACCATGGCAAAATCATTTATATCCTTGTTTCCACAGGCAAAGAAAGATAAAAATGTGGTTACTATGAAGGTTCGAACTAATATTGATGAGGTAGTAAAGGCACTGGGGCAATACACTGTAATAGATTTGGATTTCCATGAACAGTCATTAGAAGAATTCTTTTTGCATTTTTATGGAGGTGGAAAAAATGATAAATTTGACACTTTATAAAAAAGAATGGAAGAAAAACTGGATTTTGCTTGTTATTTTTATGGCTGTATTAACCATGTATGCAACAATGATTGTCTCAATGTTTGATCCAAAGCTTGGGGATAGTCTAAAAACTATGGCAGAAAGTATGCCAGAGGTTTTTGCTGCTTTTGGAATGGCAGATGTGGGAACTACATTAATAGAGTTTGTGACAGGATATTTATATGGCATTTTGCTGACAGCGTTCCCGGCGGTATACATTATTGTTCTGGCAAATCGTTTGATTGCAAGGTACGTGGATAATGGATCCATGGCATATTTATTGTCAGTACCAGAAAAAAGAAACAAACTGGTCCGCACGCAGATTACATTTTTAGTTTCAAGTTTGTTGATTTTACTGGTTTATGTTATGGCAGTGATTGTACTTAGCAGTGAATTGATGTTTCCTGGGCATATGGAAATGAATGCATTTTTGAAAGTGAATATTGGTTTGTTTGGTTTATGGATCATGACGGCTGGGGTGTGCTTCTTCTTCTCCTGTCTATTTAATGAATCAAAAAGGGCAAATGGTGCGGGGTCTGCATTTGTTGTGTATTCCCTTTTAGTACAGATGATTGCACAAGTGGGAGATAAATTTGAAAATTTAAAGTATGCAACACCTATGACGCTTTTTTCCGTGGATAATCTAGTGGCAGATAAAGCAAGTGCATGGTATGGGTGTGCTATCATGTATGTGGTTGGAATCCTATGTTTCGTGGCAGCAGCTAAAATATTTGAAAAGAAAGATTTACCTATTTAATAAAAAAGATTTCCGCAATTTATAATAAACTTACATCTCAGTGGTGGGTAGTCCTGCTACTGAGAATTTTTATCCTTGCAATATACCCCCTAGGGGGTATATACTGATAACGAAGAAAGGAAGGAAGACAAAATGGAAGACAAAAAAGATTGTTGCCTGTGTCATAAGACAAAGGAACGTTCAGATAAGGAACATAAGGATTTGATAAACCGTCTCAGCCGTATAGAAGGACAGATTCGAGGAATCAAGAGAATGATTGATGAAGATGCATATTGTACCGACATTATCACACAAGTGGCGGCAGCTAACGCAGCCCTTAATAGTTTTAATAAAGTACTGCTTGCTAGGCATATAAAGACCTGTGTGACCGAAGATATCAAAGAAGGAAAAGAAGAAACAGTAGACGATTTACTAAAAACATTACAAAAATTAATGAAATAGGAGGACACAATATGGGTACTATAATTGTAGTATTAATTTTAATAGTTGCAATATTTTTTGCGTTGAGGAGCAGCACAAAGCATGTAAAAGGAGAAGGTGGATGTTGTGGTGGTGGCTGTGACAGTTGTGCACCTAAGACAAAAAAGAAGAAGTTAGATGGAACGATAAAAGAGAAAAAAGTAATTTATATTGATGGAATGCATTGCGACCATTGTAAGCAAAGTGTAGAAGGTGCAATTGATGCAATGCCTGGAGCTGTTGGAAGGGTAAATTTAAAAGAGAATTTAGCAGAAGTGTCTATGGAACAGCCAATCAAAGATGATATATTAAAAGAAGCAATCGAAGCCTTGGATTTCAGGGTGATAAGGATAGAAACAAAGGAGGCATAGGCTATGGAACAATATACAGTTACAGGGATGAGCTGTGCTGCATGCCAAAGCAGAGTGGAGAAGGCAGTATCCAGGTTAGATGGCGTCACAAGCTGTTCTGTCAGTCTTTTGACAAACTCTATGGGAGTCGAGGGAAATGCATCAACGGAAGCGGTTATTCAGGCTGTGGTTGATGCTGGGTACGGAGCCAGCATAAAAGGAAGTCAGGAGAAGGGTCAAAGTACGTCTTCTGCCAAGGAACAAGAAGAGATGCTCAAAGACCATGAGACACCAGTATTAAAGCAAAGACTATTTTGGTCCTTGGGATTCTTGCTTGTGCTAATGTATTTTTCTATGGGACATATGATGTGGAACTGGCCATTGCCAGCCTATTTTACAGATAATCATATTGCCATGGGACTGGTACAATTATTATTAACTGTTATTGTTATGGTTATTAACCAAAAGTTTTTTATTAGCGGATTTAAGAGTTTATTTCATGGGGCTCCTAATATGGATACCTTAGTAGCATTGGGTTCCAGTGCGGCATTTGTGTATAGCACTTATGCATTGTTTGCCATGAGCGATGCTCAGGTACATGGAAATATGTCTCAAGTAATGACATATATGCACGAATTTTATTTTGAATCTGCAGCTATGATTTTAACATTGATTACCGTTGGTAAGATGTTAGAAGCAAGGTCAAAAGGAAAAACAACAGATGCTCTAAAAGGTCTTATGAAACTGGCACCTAAAACGGCGATTCTACTAAAGGATGGACAGGAGATGGAAGTTTCCATAGATTTGGTTGGAAAGGGAGACATTTTCGTTGTTCATCCTGGAGAGAATATTCCAGTGGACGGACAAATTTTAGAGGGAAATAGTGCAGTTAACGAAGCGGCATTGACGGGGGAAAGTATTCCAGTGGATAAAGAGCCAGGAAGTGAAGTATCCGCGGCGACAGTAAACCGATCGGGATTTTTAAAGTGTGAAGCAACAAGGGTAGGAGAAGATACTACACTTTCACAAATTATTCAGATGGTAAGTGAAGCTGCAGCGACAAAAGCACCTATTGCCAAGGTTGCAGATAAAGTGTCAGGGGTATTTGTGCCAGCGGTAATTACAATTGCATTGGTTACCATGGTTGTCTGGCTTCTTGCAGGACAGACTCTTGGATTTGCACTTGCCAGAGGTATTTCAGTCCTTGTCATTAGTTGTCCATGTGCCTTAGGGCTTGCAACACCAGTTGCCATTATGGTTGGAAACGGAATGGGAGCCAAGCATGGAATTATGTTTAAAACTGCTGTTTCCTTAGAAGAAGCTGGGAAAATGGAAGTGGTGGCATTGGATAAAACAGGAACCATTACCAAGGGAGAACCTAAGGTGACAAATATTATTTCTGTGGAAAATGGAAAGGAAGAAGATTTACTTTTTTATGCAAATGTGTTAGAACAAAAAAGCGAGCATCCTTTGGCAAAAGCAATTTTAGAATATGCCAAGGAGCAGAACATACAGGGAGATGAAGTGACAGATTTTACTGCACTTCCGGGAAATGGACTTTCAGCCAATTATAAAGGAGAAAAATTAGTTGCAGGGAATCTTATTTTTATTGAGAGTCAGACAACAGTTTCAGCTGAAATAAAAGGAAAATCAGAACAACTTGCAGAGGAAGGAAAGACACCATTGTTCTTTGCAAAAGATGGAAGGCTGTTAGGAATGATTGCAGTTGCAGATGTCATCAAAGAAGAAAGTCCACAGGCTGTAAAAGAACTTCAAAATATGGGAATTCATGTTGTTATGCTCACAGGAGACAATGAAAGGACAGCGAAGGCAATTGGAGCACAGGCAGGCGTTGATGAAGTCATTGCAGGAGTTCTTCCAAATGAAAAGGAAAATGCTATTCGAAACTTGAAGAGGCATTCAAAAGTTGCCATGGTAGGAGATGGAATCAATGATGCACCAGCTCTTACAAGAGCAGACATTGGAATTGCAATTGGGGCGGGAACAGATATCGCAATTGATGCTGCAGATGTTGTGTTAATGAAGAGTAAGTTAAGTGATGTGCCGGCAGCCATTCGATTAAGCCGAGCGACTCTTAAGAATATTCATGAGAATCTATTTTGGGCATTTTTCTATAATGTCATTGGGATTCCTTTGGCAGCAGGTGTATGGATTCCAATATTTCATTTACAGCTCAATCCAATGTTTGGAGCAGCAGCAATGAGTTTATCAAGTTTTTGTGTAGTAACCAATGCACTTCGTTTGAATTTATTTAAAATGGGAGATGCATCCAAAGATAAAAAATTAAAAATAAAAAAGAAAATGGAGGAAAGTGAAATGACAAAGACAATGAAGATTGAAGGTATGATGTGTGGACACTGTGAGGCAACGGTAAAGAAATGCCTAGAAGCACTTCCACAAGTAGATGCAGCACAGGTAAGCCATGAAGAGGGAACAGCGGTGCTTACATTAAATGGTGAGATTGACAATGACTTGTTAAAGAAGACTGTAGAAGATAAAGATTATATTGTCACAGAAATCTTATAAGGATTTATGATTTTACTATTTATTGATATATATCACCACATATGCTACAATTTCTTTCAAGAGCGTGCTGAATTGTATAGACTTATTACGAAGAAATTCTGATTGCAAAGGTAATCGCCATGGTTTTAATATTTGGCGATTACTTTTCTTCTTATATAAGCAATTTTGCTGCAATTTCATTTCACATGACAGGAGAAATATATGATAAGAGAAGAGTTTAAAGAATTTCCTATTTCAAAGGAAATTATAGATACTTTGGATTTGTTAGGATATAAGCATCCAACACCAATTCAAAAGAAAGCAATGATGCCAATCCTTGAAGGAAAGGATGTAGTGGCAAAGTCGCAGACAGGAAGTGGAAAGACAGCGGCTTTTGGAATTCCAGTATGTGAGCATATTGTATGGGAGGAGAGGTACCCTCAAGTATTGGTGTTAGAGCCAACAAGGGAGTTAGCACTTCAGGTAAAAGAAGAGCTGTTTCAAATTGGACGAAAGAAGCGAATAAAGGTTCCGGCTATTTTTGGGGGAATGCCCATTCAAAGAGAAATCAATACCTTAAAACAAAAATCGCATATTGTAGTTGGAACACCAGGACGGGTCATGGATCATATCCGAAGAGGAACTTTTGTACTTGAAGGAATTCGTAGTATTGTGATTGATGAAGCTGATTTAATGTTGGACATGGGATTTATTGATGAAGTAGGCGAGATTCTAAAGGCAGTTTTAAAGGAGAGAAAACAGCTGCAAATGAGCTTGTTTTCAGCGACTTTAGAAGAACGAATCCAAGGATTGGTAGATGCCTATATGAAGGATCCAGTATTTGTGGAGATTGCTTCGGATACCAAGACGGCAGACAGCGTAACTCAGATTGCCTATGAAGCAGAGGAAGAAGATAAATTTCAGTTGCTCATGAATATTTTGGTTGACAAGAACCCAAAGGACTGTATGATTTTCTGTGCCACAAGAGAAATGGTTCAAACGCTGTGCTACAAATTGCAGCGAAAAAAGGTGCGGTGTGAGATGCTTCATGGTGGAATGGAACAAAGGAAAAGACTGTATGCAATTGCGGATTTTCGGAAAGGGAAATATCACTATTTAATTACTACAGATGTATCAGCAAGAGGAATTGATTTTGATGATATGGAACTTGTGATTAATTATGATTTTCCATCAAAAAGGGAAAACTATGTTCACCGGATTGGACGAACAGGAAGAAAAGGCAATAGAGGAACCGCTATTAGTTTGATTTCCTCAAGGGAGAAGCAAGCAAAAAAAGCAGTGGAACGATATATTGAAATGGAGATTCCAGTGGAAAATTCTGAGGATATTCAAGTTACTAGAAATCAAAAAGATGCATTTGAAATGAAACAAAAAGAAAAGGTTTTAATAAAGCAGGGCAAAGAAGCAGCATTTAAGTCAGAGATTACCAAACTAAATATTGGTGGTGGAAAGAAATCAAAAATGCGTGCTGGAGATATTGTGGGGGCTATTTGCAATATCAAAGGGATGAATCAAGAGGATATTGGAGTCATTGATATTCGAGATAGTTTTACCTATGTAGAAATTTTAAATGGGAAAGGTGATATTGCCTGTGGGAATCTGCAAAGCAAAACCATCAAGGGAAAGATAAGAAAAGTACGGAAAATGAAATTATAGGAGGAAGCATGAAACAACATAAGTTGACACAGTGGATATTTGCGATTTTACTTTTTGTTCTTGTGGTTTCCAGTGCTGCAACCATAACACTAAATTTTAACTCATTGTTCTATTTTGATATTGAATATTTAAAGATGGAACAAACCACTGGTATGAATCAGGCAGACATGAAGAAAAATTATAATGCCTTAATTTCATATAATCAATTTTGGGGTCCTAAAAAGTTAGAATTTCCTACGCTTCCAATGAGCCAG
Organism: Anaerostipes sp.; assembly: GCA_028704435.1. Lineage (GTDB taxonomy): Bacteria > Bacillota > Clostridia > Lachnospirales > Lachnospiraceae > Anaerostipes. The sequence continues at coordinate 7,808 of JAQWFL010000031.1, forward strand.
AGTGGAGAAAAACATTTTAAAGAAGTGAAGACTGTTTTTCTAGGACTAGAAGCGGTAGGAATATTTTCTTTGATTGCTATTTTAGTAGGAATTATAAAAAAGAAAATAAAAATAATTGCCTTAAAAAGGGCAGGAATTCTAATGCTGGCAATCCCTGCATTTCTAGGGGTAGTGATGATGGTTTCATGGGACTGGCTTTTTACCACGTTTCATCAAGTTGTGTTTGGAAATGAAGACTGGCTTTTTGATCCAGTGACAGATCCAGTGATACGGATGCTGCCTGACGAATTTTTCTTACATGGTGCAGTGATGATATTTGTTATTGTGCTTTTGTGCAGTGCTGGATGTTTTCTTTGCTATAGGAAGAAAAGATAATTATTTTGACTATGATTTAATTGTTATCATATTGAATCTTGAAATAATCAAGATAATGTTTCATTTCATCCTGTGCAACAAGACATGTATCACGCAGATATCCTTTCTCGGATTTCCATTCTGATAAACCACGATAGTAGAACATTTTCAAATTATCCGTAATAATGAATGGAACAATATTATGTTTTAAACATTCTTTGAACAGAATGAGTCGCCCGATACGACCATTGCCATCTTGGAATGGGTGTATACGCTCGAATTGGAAATGGAAGTCCAACAGTGAATCAAAATCGGGATCTGCAATTTGCTTATAGGAATGAAGTAGTTGTTTGATTTTATCATGAACATCTTCTGGGGCGGTAGTCTCTATACCACCAACTTCATTTGGTATTTTTTTATAATCCCCGACAGCAAACCATGATTGTCGGCTCTCAGATTTTCCCGTTTTCAAGAGCATATGCAATTCTTTTAACATTTTCTCCGTTATTATTTTGGAATTGTTATCAATTATATAATCAATACAGCGAAAATGGTTTACTGTTTCCACAATATCATCTACATTGATTTGTTTATTTTGGATACCAATTGTGTTGGTCTCATAGATATATCGGGTTTCATCGTGTGTTAGTTTACTTCCTTCGATATGATTGGAGTTGTAAGTTAATTCAATCTGTATCTTGTGATAGATACCACCTGTAACAGAATGAATCTTTTCATCACGTAACACATTGTGCAAAATGCGAGGTCGGTTTGAATGTCTAGGAATACGGGTTGGTTTTGTGGCATCGTCTGGAATACTCCATGTTTTTCCAACTAGAAATGCTCCAGGAATTCGTCCTTTTTGACAGTAATTACGGACACTTCGCTCAGATATATCCCATTTAAGTGCAGTTTCTTTTACTGATAAATAACTCATTGTGTATCGCCTCATTTCTAATTTTTATATTTGTATAGTTCTATTATATGCTATTATCGGCAAAAATACTATGAAAATAAATGATAAATATATTATATTAATTGCCGATAATGGAAGAATGAAGCATATATCAGGTTGATGAAAAAAATAGAGTTAAGGATGTAATTGGAGGTGATGCGGCTGAACAAGTCGTGAGAATGTCTCTCGAAGATGAGGAAGTCACTGCAAAAATTATAGGAGAAGGTGCAAAGAATCTGGCGATTATGATTGCAGCCATTGTGAAAGAAGAGCAGAAGACCAAAGGAAATGAAAGAGAAAAGTATGCTCTGTATCTGATAAACACTTGTATGAAACCATTTGTTTAAATAGATAAAACATAGTATAATTTTAATAAATATTTTTGAGGCAACAAATCCATTCACTGCCGTAGAGAAAAATAATTCCGTAAAACAATTGTGGAGAAAGCATGAAGAAAAAACTGAAAATGTGTTGGACGCATGCAAACCCGATTATGCTATATAGTTACTGGAAAGAATAAAACATTATTTTTCAAGTGAAAGAGTAACATGTGTTTTTACAATTAATTCAATGCAGTAAGATATTTGGATAGATTTTTTGATTTTGGAATTTCTATGCTGAAAATAGACTCGAAAAATTTGGAGGGACATTTGAGCGATATATACTTAAACAAAACGAATCTTTTGAACAAGATGAAATATGAACAGCATATTAAAGTTTTACAAGGAGATATTACGAAACTTGACGTTGATGCAATTGTTAATGCTGCCAATTCATCACTTTTAGGTGGAGGCGGTGTAGACGGAGCAATTCATCGTGCTGCAGGCAAAGAACTCTTGGAAGAATGTAGAGAGTTACACGGATGTAAGACAGGAGAATGTAAGATTACAAAAGGCTACAACCTACTAGCCAAGTATGTGATTCATACAGTAGGTCCAGTATGGAATGGCGGAACACATGGTGAGGCTGAGCTATTGTCTCATTGTTACAGGAATTCAATTCGATGCGCAATCGAGCATGAATGTAAGTCGATTGTGTTTCCAGCAATTTCCACTGGTATCTATGGATATCCAAAAGAGCAGGCGGCAAAGATTGCCATTTCCACAATTATAGACAGTATAAAAGGTCAGGTTGACAGTGACTTTGAGGTGTGGCTGGTTGCGTTTGATGAAGAAACAGAGCGTTTCTATCATAATGCAATGTTACAATGTATGGAATCATAAAGAGAACACACAAATGCTATGATATGCGAAATATATAAGGCAGACCATTAAACATAAATTGAGATAGAAAGACTAACAGCTAGGTAATTATATGGGAAAAGGATTAATTGATATATTATTGGATAATATATTTGATGCAGATTGGAAAGGTCGACAAGGAGAAAAGCTTATCAAGCGAAAATTGAATTGGGTAAAATTTTTTGGACGCAATGGAGAGGTTCTGCGTAATGTTTATGTTCCGAAAGATGATGGTAGAACATCTGAGATAGATGTTGTATTCATAACACAAAAGGGAATTTTTGTTATTGAAAGCAAAAACTATTCTGGTTGGATTTTTGGCAATGAAAAAGATGCTAATTGGACAGTAATGCTACAAAATAAAACAAAGAATTATTTTTATAATCCAGTGAAACAGAATAGGGCACATATAAAATGGCTTGGTTCGTATTTATCTGAGGAAGTTCCGCTGTTTTCGATTATTGTGTTTTCAGAGCGTTGCGAATTGAAGAAAGTGACTGTGATCAGTGAAGATATTCCAGTTATTAAAAGAGATAGATTATACGCAACAATTCGTTCCATTTGGAATAAGAATGAAGATAAATTGACAAAAGACAAGGTAAACGAGATATACGAAAAGTTACGTGTTTTGACAAATGCAGATGAAGCCACAAAACAAGTGCATATAGATGCTATTAACAGCAAAAAACAAAATTTAACATTGCCTAAAGCAGAAGATAAGCTTGAAACTGAAAAGAAGATATGTCCAAGATGTGGAGCGGAGCTTGTGTTTAGAACGGCTAAAAGGGGAGACAACGCAGGAAATCAGTTTTATGGATGCTCAGCATTTCCTAAATGCAGATATATTGAGAAGAAGGCGACAAAATAATTATTGATTCAAATGGAGATAGCAAACATGGACAAGACAATAAATTATTATAACGATAATGCCAGTGACTTTATTCAAGGGACAATCGATGTAGACTTTACCAAAGCCCAAGAACGTTTTCGGAGCAAACTTCGTAGTGGTGCATATATTCTCGATTTTGGTTGTGGGTCTGGACGCGATACTAAATATTTTTTGGATCAAGGTTTTAATGTAGACGCCACAGACGGAGCATATATGCTCTGTAAAAAAGCAAGTAAATATACTGGGATTACAGTGAAGCATTTGCTTTTTCAAGATCTTAATGAGAAAGATAAATATGATGGAATATGGGCTTGTTCATCGATTCTGCATTTGTCCCAAAATGAATTGAAAGAAGTTTTATTGGTTGGAAGCGATTGTGAATGTGACAGCTATAAACGATGTATTTACTGGAAATGAGATTGTGAAAGGAGACAGTTATGATTAAACCAATTATGAAAGACGTATTTTTTCTGAATCAAAAATCGGAGCCTGCGACAGAAGCAGATAAGCAGGTTGCAATTGATTTACTCGATACTTTGAAAGCAAATGAAGCAGGTTGTGTAGGAATGGCTGCCAATATGATTGGCGTGAAAAAAAGAATTATTGCCGTGAATATGGGCTTTATGAATATCGCAATGATGAATCCAAAGATTGTATTGAAGTGTGAACCATACGAAACACAAGAGGGATGCTTATCTCTGCTTGGTGTACGTAAGACAATAAGATATCAAGAGATTGAATTGGAATATCAGGATGTGAATTTCAAGAGACAGAAGCAGAAATATACTGGTTGGATTGCACAGATTATTCAGCATGAAGTGGATCATTGTAATGGAGTTGTGATATAGGAATGAGTAATAATTATTATGAAGCGAGAGTACCAACAGTCAGCATTTAATTACTAATATTTTTGATTTGATGTTTTTATTATATTAAAAGAAGCTGAATAATTTGTACTAGATTAATCCACTCCCCGCATACATTGTAAAAAACAGTGTATACGGAGATTTTTTTATGAAAGAATATATTGAAGAACGGGTGGTAGAAATTGCAAATTTTATTATTGACCAGCAGGGAACCGTTCGCCAGGCGGCGAGACAGTTTGGGGTCAGCAAATCTACCGTACATAAGGATGTAACAGAGCGTTTAAGCCAGATTAATCCTGGGCTTGCAAGACAGACAAGAATTGTACTTGATGTAAATAAATCTGAACGGCATATTCGTGGGGGAATGGCAACAAAAGAGAAATACCAACATCAAAAAGCATAAAAAAGGAGCCAGATAACTGGCTCCAGTCCTAACTAGCAACTAACTAATTGATCTTGAAATTCTAAGAGAGAATTCATTGGTTCTGACAAGGTTAAGTATTGTCTTGTGTGGCAGCGAAGATTGGCTGTATTAATATGATGCAGCTTCTTCGGTGCAGCAAAGAAATCATTTCCTTCAAAAGGAGTTCTTGTAATGTCAATATCAATGACAACATCTAGAAACCGATTCTGATGTAAAATCTTTCTAGTACATTCTTTCTTGTAGAGAGGATGCAGTTTGTTTACAGTAAACTGAAAATATAAGGAATTAATTCCTGGTTCATCACTATCTAATAGAAAATTGTAATCGCCAGATAATATCTTCTGACCTTCTTCTTGTGTCAATGTATACTTTGTCTTATGTACAACGTTTCCCTTTGTCTGGTTCTGAACTAGCTTGAGTGGTTCATTCTCTTCCTGATAAAAGTAGTAGCGATAAGAAGGATTCTCCTCGATCCCTTCAAACATTAAGACTCTTACTGGCATGCTGATCATGTACTTTTCAGGTGACTTAGAAAGAAAATACTCTTCTTGAAGTGTCTGGTATTCCTTTTGGGAAATGTTCTTGTTAACTTCAGTATACGAAATCTTTTCAATTGCTAAATTATCCATAATCTCCATATCTCCTCTGTATGTGCAGATACTTTACTTTCTATTTACATACATTATATCAAATGTATATGTTAATTGTATGACTAATTTATAAAAAAACTCTTAAGTATTCATAGATTTTAATTTCAGCGTATGCTACCATAAAATAAAAGGAGTCAATTATGGATTTATTTGAATATGCAAGACAAAAAAATGATAAAAAAGAAGCTCCTCTTGCGGGGAGAATGAGGCCGGTTACTTTGGATGAAGTGGTAGGACAGGAACATATCATTGGAAAAGGGAAGATGCTGTATCGTGCCATCAAGGCGGATAAGCTAAGTTCTGTTATTTTCTATGGACCACCAGGGACAGGTAAGACAACTTTGGCAAAAGTCATTGCCAATACCACGGAAGCGAACTTTATTCAGATGAATGCAACAACATCTGGAAAGAAGGAGATGCAAGAAGCGATTAAAGAGGCAAAGGAAGCTCTGGGAATGTATCAAAAGAGAACTATTTTGTTTATTGATGAGATTCATCGATTCAATAAGGCACAGCAGGATTATCTTCTTCCCTTTGTAGAAGATGGAACAGTAATTATGATAGGGGCGACAACAGAGAATCCTTATTTTGAAGTGAATCAGGCGTTGATATCAAGATCCAATGTATTTCAATTAAAACCACTTGAGGATGCAGCAATCAAGGAACTGATTTACCGAGCCATGGAGGATGAAGAAAAAGGGATGGGAATTTACCATGCCAGGATTGAAGAGGATGCAGCAGAATTTTTAGCAGATATGGCAGAGGGAGATGCAAGAAGTGCGTTAAATGCCATTGAGCTTGGAGTGTTGACAACAGAGCCAGATGATAAAGGGCAGATTGTCATTGATTTAGCGGCGGCAAGTGAGTGTATTCAGAGAAGGGTTACAAGATACGACAAAGGTGGAGACAATCACTATGATATTATTTCTGCATTTATTAAAAGTATGCGTGGTTCAGATCCAGATGCGGCGGTTTATTATCTGGCAAGAATGATAGAAGCAGGTGAGAGTGTCACATTTATTGCTCGAAGAATTATGATTTGTGCCTCAGAGGACGTGGGAAATGCAGATCCTCAGGCAATTCAGGTTGCAGTTGCTTGTGCAGAGGCAGTAGAGAAGATTGGTTTTCCAGAAGCACAGATTATTTTGTCTCAGGCGGTGACATATGTGGCATGTGCGCCAAAGAGTAACTCAGCATGTGAGGCGATTTTTGGGGCGGTATCGGCAGTGCGAAATAAGAAGAATGGACAAGTTCCAAATCACCTTCGAGATGCTCATTACAAAGGGGCTGCCAAACTTGGACATGGAATCGGATATAAATATGCTCATGATTATGCCCATCACTATGTAAAGCAACAGTATCTTCCAGACGAGTTAGTTGGAACAACCTTCTATGAGCCAGGCCAGGAAGGTTATGAAAAGGAAATAAAAAAACATTTAGAATTCTTGAAAAATGGGGAATAAGTTACAATAGTCCAACATAGAATAAATGGTGAAGATGATTATACGTCATCTTCACCATTATTTTTTTTGTAGAAAAATAAAATAAGCCAAAGGAGAATCGGATATAAAAACATAATTCCAAGCATACCCCAAAAGGCGGAATTCCCCATCATCCCCAAATAAATCGTAATCCCTATGACAAGTAAAATAGTGATAATTATAAAAATGGATAACCACTGTTTGATTTTTTTATTCATGAGTAAACCTCCAATATTTGCTATTATACTATCACAATCAAGAAGGAAAATTCAATGTATATTTTATGTATGATACTTTTAGGCATGGTAATAATAGGTCTAATTAGTGAAAATCAAAGACTAAAGAAGAATGAAAAACATTTGAAAAAGAAGGCACAGACAGATTCTTTAACAAAAATTTATAATCGAGCATCTGTAGAATATCTAATTGATGATTTTTTGCATAGTCAGGATGGTAAAAATGGCGTACATGGATTATTACTAGTTGATCTTGACAATTTTAAGGATATTAATGATACCTATGGACACAATGCAGGAGATCAGGTACTTGTTCAGTTGTCCAATCTATTGAAACAAAAATTTCGGAAAACAGATATTGTTGGCAGAATGGGTGGCGACGAGTTCCTAGTTTTTATTAAATCTATGGAAGACGAAGAACAGATACAAGCCTATGGAACTATGATTATAAATGAAATTGAAATGCTAAAAAACATTCGAGATATTAAAGTAACTGCCTCTATGGGAATCTGCACCAACTGTGGGAAAAACTTTCACCAAATGTATTTAGAAGCAGATAAAGCATTATACCAAGCAAAAGAAAAAGGAAAAAATGTATGCTTTCTGTATAAAAATGAAAAGGAAGGCAATACTATAAATACCTAATCCAATAGGAATAGGTTACTTATCCTCCCCTTAGCCGTGGAATCATAATACAGTATGATTCTGCGGCTTTTTTATAATTATATAAGAAATTATTGCGGTCAATACTTCTGTAATCCAGAATGCATGCCACACACCTGTGGCTCCTATCCATTTACTAAGGATAAAAGCTATGGGGATAATTACCACTACATAACGCATTAACGAAATTACAAGGGATAGAGTTCCTTTTCCTAATCCCTCTAAAGTTCCTGTAGAAACCACGGATACTGCAGATACTACGAATCCCATACTTATAATACGCAAGGCAGTGACGCCTGCTGAAATAGTTTTTTCGTTGGTTGCAAATAGCTGCATCAATGGTTTCGGTGCAAATAGACAGATACACATTCCCATGGCCATAACTATCATTGCAAGACATAATGCAACCTTATGGATGTTTAAAACTCGTTTATGTTCCCCTGCTCCGTAATTATAGCCTACCAATGGACGAATTCCCTGCACAATTCCATTGGTTGTCAAATAAATAAATGTCTGTAGCTTGTAATAAATTCCAAGAGTCAAAACATATATTTGAGAATAGGATGCCAGAATTCCATTTAAAACTGTGATTAATAATGAGGGCAATGCCATATTAAGGGTCGCTGGAATTCCGATTGCATATAATTTTTTGAATAATTTTTTCTCTGTGATTTGTTTTCTAAATTCAAAATGAATAGGCATTGGCCTTGCAAGATAGAAAATAATATATATAAGCAGCGTAACCATTTGTCCAATTCCTGTTGCGATGGCTGCACCTTCGATTCCCATTTTAGGGGCACCGCCCAAACCAAAAATAAGAACTGGATCCAAAATGATATTTACAATACATCCACTCATCATGCTAACCATGGAAACAACCATTTTTCCTAATGACTGGAACACTTTTTCAAAGGTAACACCTATGGTGATGACCACAGAAAATAAAAAAACGATATTGGAATATCTTAGGCCGTAATCAATTACTTTAATATTATTTGTAAATATTTTTAAGAAATATGGAATAATTATAATACATCCAATGGTTAAAATAATTCCGTGAAGCGTATTTAAAATAATGCCCTGAGTTGCCGCATTATTTGCATATTTATTTTTTCTAGCACCGAGGAAAAAAGCAACGGTTGTATTAATTCCTATACCGAATCCTACGCCAATGGCCATTACTAGGTTCTGTAGGGGATAGACTAAAGATAGTGCGGTCATTGCGTCTTCACTGATTTTAGCTACAAAAAAGCTATCAATGATATTGTATAGAGAATTCACTAGCATTGAGATGACCATGGGCAATGACATGGATAATACTAAAGGTAAAATTGGTTTTTCTTTCATAAAAATCTGATTCATTCTTTCCTCCTGAAAATGATTGCTGATGTAATAAAAAAGAGACCACTGGTTTCACTGTTGTATATCAGAAACAGAAAACCATATAGTCTCTTTAATGTCAGACCGACAATGTTTTGTTTTAAATATAATAACACGATTGAAACTTTGTGTAAATAGCATGGATTTTCTATTGAAAAATTATGTTGCATCTGATAAACTAGCAAAGGAATTATAAAAGAATTTACGTAAAGGATGGATAAACAATGGCATTATTACAAGAATGGCGTGATTACGCATATCAATATGATGATTCAACTCAAGAGGGACAGCAGTTTTGGCTTGCATATTTTTCAGTAGAACAAGGGATTTATGAGAAATTATTAACCAATAAGGATGTAGTAGAAGAGGGAACAGTAGAAGAATTAGCAGGAAAGTTTGAGACAGACATACAATTATTTGTTGGATTCTTGGATGGAATTAACGATAGCTTGAAAACTCCAAATCCAATTGAAGAGATGGAAAAGGATACAAAGGTGTCTTTAGATATTGATTTTGAAAAGTTATATTACAATATGGTAGGATGTAAGGCACAATGGCTTTATGAATTAGAACAGTGGAATGACATTCTAACAGAAGAACGTAGAAAAGAACTTTACAAAGAACAAAAGTCTTCTACGACAATTGTAAAGGGAGACAAGGTTGGTCGTAACGATCCATGTCCTTGCGGAAGTGGAAAGAAATACAAGAAGTGCTGTGGAAAGAACGCATAATTAAATTATAAGAAAGAATCCTGTCAGAGAGTTGGCAGGATTTTTTTGTTTCATATTGCACTGTATACACGATTGTGTTATCATAATCGTTAGTCGGCAAATGGTTAGGCGGCTAACGAAAGGAGAGAGTATGTTTTGTAATGATGATATATATAGGATGTTGCATAAGATTTCTCACAAGGAAGCTATGCTTGGAATGATGTATGTAAAGGAGGAGAATATACACCCAAGGCAGCTGCCAACACTGATGACACTGCTAAAGGAAAGTGATTTAACCCAGAGGGAATTAGCAAAGCGCTTGGGAGTACAGCCGTCTACTATGAATGTAACGATTTCCAGAATGGAGAAAAATGGACTTGTACAAAGAAAGCAGGATTCCAAAGATCAAAGGAGAAGTTTGATTTCTATTACGAAACAAGGCAAAGAGTGTTTTGATAGAATTAAAGTAAGAATGGATGAACTTGCGAACTGTATATGGAAGGATTTTTCAAAGAAAGAAAAGGAAGATATGAAAAGGTTGTTGACCAAGTATGTAACATCGTTAGACAATCAACTAGAAGCCGTAGATAAAAGTAAAATAGAAGAAGTAAGTAAGGAATTTGGAAGGAGACATCATGTTTAAATTATTTCGATATTTAAAGAAAGCGTATATACCAATCGCTTGTATTGTTGTATTGTTGGTGATTCAGGCAAGTTGTGAATTAACACTGCCAACATATACATCTAAAATTGTTAATGTAGGAATCCAGCAGGGTGGAATTGAAGATGCAGTTCCAGATGTGATTCGAGAAGAGACCATGCAGGTTCTATTAATGCAGATGAAAGCTAAGGATCAAGACAAGGTAAAAGATGCCTTTGAGTTTTATAATAAGAAGAAAGTAAGTGATTCAGAATATAAAGATTATAAAAAGGGATGTCTTTATGTAAGAAAGAAATTATCTGCAAAGGAAAGAGCTAAAATAGATGAATTGATGGCAACACCTATGTTAAAGATTTCTATGGAGATGGCTGCAAAATCAAAGTCATCAAGTAAATCCACGGCAGCAATGAAACACGTAAAGATTGCAGATTTGCCTGATACCATGAAAACACAGGCTGCCATTGCGTTTGTAAAGGCAGAATACAAAGCCATTGGACTTGATTTAGATCAACTCCAAACAAACTATATGATGAAAACAGGAGCATTTATGATTGCACTGGCATTGTTAGCCATGGCAGTTGCTGTGACTGTTGTTATGTTATCCGCTAGATTAGCTGCAAGACTAAGTCGAATTTTACGTGATAAAGTGTTTAAGAAGGTAATGGATTTTACCAATTCAGAATTTGATAAATTTTCAACAGCATCTTTAATTACACGAAGCACCAATGATATTCAGCAGATTCAGTTATTTGTAAATATGATGTTTCGAATTGTGGTATTTGCACCAGTGATGGGAATTGGTGGTATCTATAAAGTATTAAGTACCAACAAAAATATGACATGGACCATAGCATTGGGTGTTGCCTGTATTATGCTTGTTATTGTGATTTTATTTGCATTTGCGATGCCAAAATTCAAGGTATTACAAAAGCTAATTGACCGATTGAATTTAGTGTCTCGTGAAATCTTAACAGGAATTCCGGTTATTCGTGCATTTAGTACAGAAAAGCATGAAGAACAACGATTTGACCGTGCAAATATGGATTTGATGAAAACCAATTTATTTGTAAACAGAGCTATGACATTTATGATGCCTATGATGATGTTAATTATGAATGGATTAACTGTTTTAATTGTATATGTTGGAGCAGATAATATTGATTTAGGTAGAATGCAGGTTGGAGATTTGATGGCATTTATTCAGTATGCGATGCAGATTATTATGTCATTTTTATTTATTTCTATGGTTTCAATTATGCTTCCAAGAGCACAGGTTGCAGCTGGACGTGTCAATGAAGTCTTAGATATGGAAGTTATGATTAAAGACCCTGAGAATCCAAAAGAATTTTTATCAGAGGAAAAAGGAACAGTAGAGTTTAAGCACGTTACTTTCCGATATCCAGATGCAGATGAAGATATTCTAACGGATATTAGCTTTAAGGCACCGTCAGGAAAGACCACAGCATTTATTGGAAGTACAGGAAGTGGTAAGTCTACACTGGTTAATTTAATACCAAGATTCTTTGATACAACCGAAGGAGAAATTCTTCTTGATGGTGTAAATATCAAAGAAGTCAGCCAGTCAGATTTAAGAAGTAAGTTAGGGTATGTACCACAAAAAGGTGTGCTGTTTTCTGGAACTATTGATTCTAATATTCGATATGGAAAAGAAGATGCAACTAAGGAAGAAGTAAAGCGTGCATCAAGAATTGCACAGTCTATAGATTTTATCGAAGAAAAGAAAGATGGATATGATTCTGAGATTGCCCAAGGTGGTGCTAATGTATCAGGAGGACAAAAACAAAGATTATCTATTGCAAGAGCCATTGCAAAAGATCCGGAAATTTATATTTTTGATGATAGTTTTTCTGCACTTGATTATAAGACAGATGTGGCACTTCGCCATGCATTAGCAGAGGAAACTCATGGAAGTACAACATTGATTGTGGCACAGAGAATTAGTACAATTTTACACGCAGATCAGATTGTAGTTTTAAATGATGGAAAGATTGAAGCAATTGGAACTCATGAAGAGTTATTAAAGAAGAGTTCTGTTTATTTACAAATTGCCCAGTCACAGTTATCACCAGAAGATTTAGAAAAAGCAAGGGAGGTGTCTGACCATGAGTAATAATGAACCAAAAAGAAGAAGAGGCATGGGTCATGGACCAGGTGCCAATATGCATGCAACAGAAAAAGCAAAAGATTTAAAGGGTACCATGAAGAAACTTTTAATCTATATGAGAAGATATTATACAGCCATTGCATTTGTTATCATATTTGCCATTGCAAGTACTGTATTTAATATTGTAGGACCTACAATTTTAGGAAATGCTACCACTGAAATTTTTAAAGGACTTGTGTCTAAAGTACAAGGCGGAGCAGGGATTGATTTTGATAAAGTACGAGGTATTTTAATTACATTACTAGGACTTTATGTAATTAGTGCAGCATTTTCATTTTTACAAGGATTGATTATGACACACGTATCAAATAATACGTCATATCAAATGAGAAAAGATATTTCAGAGAAAATACACCGTATGCCAATGAAATATTTTGAAAATAGAACCTATGGGGAAATACTTTCTCGTATTACCAATGATGTAGATACTTTAGGACAGAGTTTAAACCAGAGTATGACACAGATAATCACATCATTTACAACCATTGTTGGTGTGTTTATTATGATGATTCGTATCAGTGTGCCCATGACACTAGCTGTCCTTGTGACATTGCCAATTTCATTTTTAATCATTGGTGGAATCATGAAAAAATCACAGCCATATTTCCAGGCACAGCAGAGATTGCTTGGAGAGTTAAACGGACAAGTAGAAGAAATCTATGGTGGACACAATATTGTAAAAGTATTTAATAAAGAAAAAAGCGTTGTAGAAGATTTCGAGCAAACGAATGGAGAATTATATCATTCTGCATGGAAATCACAATTCTTCTCAGGAGCAATGATGCCATTGATGCAATTTGTTGGTAATTTAGGATATGTAGTCGTTGCAATTTTAGGTGGTTTCTTAGCCATTAAAAATACAATCGAAGTTGGACAGATTCAATCGTTTATCCAATATGTAAGAAACTTTACCCAGCCTATTACCCAGCTTGCTCAAGTTGGAAATATGATGCAGACAACAGCAGCATCCGCAGAACGTGTATTTGAATTTCTAGAAGAGGAAGAGGAAATCGAAGTCGAAGAAAATCCAGTAAATGTAGATACATTAGAAGGAAATATATCTTTTGAGAATGTTCATTTTGGATATAAGGAAAACCAGACAATTATTAATGATTTCTCAGTAAATGTAAAAGAAGGACAAAAAATAGCAATTGTAGGACCAACAGGAGCAGGAAAAACAACAATGATAAAACTGCTTATGCGTTTTTACGACGTAAATAAAGGAAGTATCAAGATAGATGGACACGATATCAGGGAGTTTAAACGAAGTGATATCAGACAAATGTTTGGAATGGTATTACAGGATACATGGTTATACAATGCATCCGTTCGAGACAATATTCGTTACGGAAATCTAAATGCATCAGAAGAAGAAATACATGGAGCTGCAAGAGCTGCATTTGCACATCATTTTATTGTGACACAGCCTAAAGGTTATGATATGATAATAAATGAAGAAAGTAACAATATTTCACAAGGACAAAAGCAGTTATTGACAATAGCAAGAGCGATTCTAGCAGATCCAAAGATTCTAATACTAGATGAAGCAACAAGCTCCGTTGATACAAGAACAGAAGAAAGAATACAGATGGCGATGGACAACTTAATGGAAGGACGAACAAGTTTTGTCATAGCACATAGATTGTCAACCATCCGCGATGCAGACACCATCCTAGTTATGAATCATGGAGACATCGTAGAACAAGGAAACCATGAAGAACTACTAGCCAGGGGCGGCTTCTACGCAAATCTGTATAATAGTCAGTTTGAAAACGCATAAGAGTTCCAACGGAACTCTTATCAGGAAACGAAGTTTCCTGATAACTGAGTGCAAAGGTGAAAGCAAGGCACTTGTGCATTGCAGAACCGCACGCAGTATGCGTTTTCAGCGAGACGAGCGAAACAACGAGAAGCAAGTCGAGGTGCAACTAGGAGCAAAGGTGAAAGCAAGGCACTTGTGCATTGCAGAACCGCACGCAGTATGCGTTTTCAGCGAGACGAGCGAAACAACGAGAAGCAAGTCGAGGTGCAACTAGGAGCAAAGGTGAAAGCAAGGCACTTGTGCATTGCAGAACCGCACACAGTATGCGTTTTCAGCGAGACGAGCGAAACGACGAGAAGCAAGTCGAGGTGCAACTAGGAGCGAAGGTGAAAGCAAGGCACTTGTGCATTGCAGAACCGCACACAGTATGCGTTCGTGGCGAGACGAGCGAAACAACGAGAAGCAAGTCGAGGTGCGTTTTGTCTACAAGTTTTAGGAGGAGATGTATGGTTAGGTTAGCAACGATAGGAACAAATTTTATTACCGATTGGCTGATGGAAGGAATTCAGGAATTAGATACAATTGAACTTGTGGCTGTCTATTCGAGAACCATGGAAAAGGGGAAGGAATTTGCAGCAAAATACGGAGTTACCAAAGTATATGATAACTATGATGCAATGGCAGCAGATCCAGAGATTGATGCGGTCTATGTTGCCAGTCCCACAGCACTTCATTTTACGCATACAATGTGTATGCTAAACCATGGAAAGCATGTTCTTTGTGAAAAGCCAGTTGTATCCAATGGAAAAGAACTAGAACTAATGATACAGGCAGCCAAAGACAATCAAGTTGTATTTATGGAGGCAATGAAGTCAGTCCATACACCAGGATTTAAGGCGAT
Source organism: Anaerostipes sp. (assembly GCA_028704435.1). Classification (GTDB taxonomy): domain Bacteria; phylum Bacillota; class Clostridia; order Lachnospirales; family Lachnospiraceae; genus Anaerostipes. The sequence goes on from JAQWFL010000031.1 coordinate 23,166, forward strand.
GATGGACAATTTACATAAAATCGCACCAGTGAGGAGAGTCACGCTTCAATATTGTCAATATTCCTCTAGATATGATAAGTTTAAAAAAGGTATCATTGAAAATGCCTTCAATCCTAAGCTTTCCAATGGAGCCATTATGGATATTGGAGTTTACTGCATTCATTATTTAGCAAGTCTGTTGGGGGAACCAGACCATATTCTTGCAGACTCTATTTTCCTTGAAAATGGAGTAGATGGAGCAGGAACCATTGTTGCATCTTATGGGGATAAGCAAGCAGAGGTTATGTATTCAAAGATTACAGATTCATTTTTGCCAAGTCAGATTCAAGGAGAAAAAGGATGTATGATTATTTCAGAGTGTCCAAATCCAAAAAATATTGTGATTAGGTACCGAGATGGGTCAGAAGAGACTTTGGATTTTGAGTCAAGAGATAATCCAATGAAATATGAAACTATAAAATTCGTAGAATTAGTAGAGAAGAAACAAGTAGACCACCCATATCTTCAAAGTTCAGTAATAGAGATGAAGATTATGGATGAAGCAAGAAAACAGACAGGAATTGTATTCCCAGCGGACAAAATTAAAGAACAGTAATTAAGGTGGAAAAATGAAGAATAATAAAGAATCAAATAAATCATTATGGATTGTATTTGCAGTAATCTGCATTATAGCAATTGGTGTTGGCTCTTTTTTTGCAGTAAGACATTTTGAAACAAAGAAGCAGGAAAAAGAGGCAAAGACAACAACAGAAACAACAACAGAACCTAAAGTCCAGTCAAAATATAAAGAAGTTTCAATTACAGGAGCTAAGGAAACTGTTCAATTAGGACAGCCTTCAAAAGGTGAAACAATTGTTGATATGGAAGTAAAAGATTATGGACATATGAAGTTTAAGTTTTTTTTGGATGATGCGCCAAAAGCAGTAAAGAACTTTATAACTTTAGCTAGTAACGGGTATTATGATGGACTTAAATTTCATCGTGTCATTAGTGATTTTATGATTCAGTCTGGTGATCCAACAGGAACAGGAACAGGCGGAGAAAGTATCTGGGGAGACACTTTTGAAAATGAGATTTCAAAGACATTACTGCCACTTCGAGGAGCTTTATGTATGGGAAACTCAGGGGAAAATTCATCCAATGGAAGCCAGTTTTTCATTGTGCAGAACGCAATAGTTACAGATGATATTATTAGTCAGTCAGGTATGTCATTTACAAAACAACAAATCCAAACAATGAAAGATCAGGGAGGATATCCATCTTTATATGGACAATACACTATCTTTGGACAAATGTATGATGGCTATGATGTATTAGACGAAATTGCAGCTGTCAAGACAATTTCAGATAACCAGTCAGAAGATCGTCCACAAAAGGATGTAATTATTAAGAAAATTACAGTATCAAATTTTAAATAGAGTTAGGATAAAAACATGTTAACAATTGGACTTGATGCGAAAAAAAAGGAACCATTATATCAGCAGATTTATCTCTATATAAGAAATGAAATAAAAAGTGGAGCTTTGCCCATTGAATCAAAGCTTCCTTCTGCTCGTAGACTAGCAAAGCATATGGAAGTAAGCCGAAATACGGTGGATCTTGCATATGCTCAGTTAGTTGCGGAGGGATATATTGAATCAAAGCCAAAACGAGGTTTTTTTGTGTGTCAAGTAGAAGAATTGGCGCAGTTAGATATTACAGTAGAGAATTTAGATGAAGAAGTAGAAGAAAAGATTCCAAAGTATGCTTATGATTTTTCTTCTGCGGGTGTTGATATGGAACAATTTCCATATAATACATGGAGAAAATTATTAAAAGAAGTATTAATTGATGATAACCGAGAGATATTTCAAAAGGGAATGAATCAAGGGGATTTAGAATTACGTCAGGCGATTATGTATTATTTAAGACAGTCAAGGGGGGTAAATGTCCAGTCCAGCCAAATCGTTATTGGCTCGGGAATGGAAAATCTTCTTTTTTTGTTGCGACAAATTATTGGGAAAAATCAAACCATAGGTATTGAAAACCCAGTTTATATGAATGCCCATAGTATTTTAAAACAATTAGAGTTTGGAATCTGTCCTATTTCTATGGATGAAGATGGAATGAGAGTTGATGAACTTGAAAAATCAGATGCGGATATTGCCTATGTAACCCCAGCTCATCAATACCCAACGGGAGTAGTGCTTCCAATCCGGAGAAGAAACCAACTGATGAAGTGGGCTTTGGGGCAAGAAAATCGATATATCATAGAAGATGATTATGACAGTGAGTTCAGATATCATGGAAAGCCTATTCCAGCACTGCAGGGAATCGACAAAAGTGGTAAAATAATATATATGGGGACATTCTCAAAAGCGATTGCTCCTGCCATACGAGTAAGTTATATGGTATTGCCAAAAGGGCTTTTACCAAAGTATCAGGAGGTCGCTAAAGGGTTTTCATGTTCAGTTTCTAGAATTGACCAGGCAGTTCTTACATCCTTTTTGTCTAATGGATACTTTGAGAGACATTTAAATCGTATGAGGACACTTTACAAAGATAAACATGATTGTATGGTTTCTTTATTAAAGGGAATAGACCATCCAGTAACCATTCATGGACAAGGTGCAGGAGCTCATGTGCTTGTGGATTTTCATGTAAAGAATCATGAACTGTTTCAAAAAGAATTAGAAAAAGTGAGTGTTAAAATCTATCCACTATCACAATACTACATTGAAGGAAGACCAAAGGAAGAGCAATATATTTTGGGGTTTACGAGAATGAAGAAAGAAGATATGATAGAAGGAATTAAGAAAATAAAACAAATACTGTTATTCAAGGAATAAGAAATGAGGTACCGAGATGTCAGATGATATAAGAGAAGACGAAATTGTAACACAAGAAGAGCATAAAGATAAACATGATGATAAAAATGTGGATCATTACTGCTATTTATGCCACAGACCAGAGTCAGTGGTTGGAAAGATGATTGAACTGCCAAAAGGAATTCATATTTGTATTGACTGTATGCAGCGTACGCTGGATAGTATGGGAAATTCTAATTTTAGTTTTATTGATGCGTCTAATATGGACTTAAGTCATATGGATATTAACAGCATTTTAAATGATATGCAGGAGCCACCGAAGATGCAGAAAGTAAAGAAAGAGAAGAAGAAAGAAAAAAAAGAAAAGAAAACCATTGATTTAAAGACAATTCCAGCACCTCATGTTATTAAGTCTATGTTAGATGAGTATGTCATTGGGCAGGATTATGCGAAAAAGGTTATGTCTGTTGCAGTTTACAACCACTATAAGAGAGTTGTTACCAACACAATGGACGAAATCGAGATTGACAAGTCTAACATGTTAATGATTGGACCAACTGGATGTGGAAAAACTTATTTAGTTAAGACTCTTGCAAGACTTCTTGATGTGCCACTTGCAATTACAGATGCAACATCATTAACAGAGGCAGGATATATTGGTGACGATGTAGAAAGTGTATTATCTAAACTTTTGCAGGCGGCAGACAATGATGTAGATGAGGCAGAACATGGAATTATCTTTATTGATGAGATTGACAAGATTGCCAAAAAGCAAAATACCAATAGCAGGGATGTTAGTGGGGAGTCTGTACAGCAGGGCTTGTTAAAGCTATTAGAAGGTGCAGAAGTAGAAGTACCAGTGGGAGCAACAAGCAAGAATGCTATGGTGCCACTTACAACGATGAACACAAGAAATATTCTATTTATTTGCGGAGGTGCTTTCCCTAATTTAGAAGAGATCATTAAGAAAAGACTAATGAAGCAGACATCCATAGGATTTAGAGCAGACTTAAAGGATAAATTTGATAATGATGATACGATTCTTTCACAAGTAACCATCGATGATTTGAGAGAATATGGAATGATTCCAGAGTTCTTAGGACGACTTCCAATGTTATTTACATTAGATAGTTTAACCAAAGAGATGTTAGTTGATATTTTAAAAGAGCCAAAGAATGCAATTTTAAAACAATACCAGAAGCTTCTTGAACTAGATGAAGTGCAGTTAGTATTTGATGATTCTGCCCTAGAAGCCATAGCAGAAGATGCAATGGAACGTAAAACAGGAGCTAGAGCATTAAGAGCTATTATTGAAAAGTTTATGCTGGATATTATGTTTGAAATTCCAAAGGATGATTCCATTGGACGTGTAGTAATTAACCGAGATTACATAGAGAATCATGGAACACCATTAATTGAATTACGAAATCAATAGAAGTGAGTAAGTTTTAAAAATAGGAGCGAGTAAGATGAATCAGATGAAGTATTTAAGAGAATTATCCCAAAGATACCCAAGTATTGCATCCGCGTCGACAGAGATTATTAACCTACAAGCCATATTAAACCTTCCGAAAGGAACCGAACACTATGTTTCTGACTTACATGGTGAATACGAAAAATTCAGTCATATTGTTCGAAATGGTTCTGGAGCAATTAAGGATAAGATTGATGATCAGTTTGGCAATACCCTTACATTATCCCAAAAGAAGAATCTGGCAGCTGTGATTTATTATCCAGAGCAGAAGATGGATCTTATGGAAGAAGAATTAGAAGGGGAGGAATTAGAAGAGTGGTATCGTCTTACCATGATTCGCTTAATTACCATAGCAAAACTTACATCCACCAAATACACAAGATCAAAAGTTAGAAAAGCAATGGAACCAGAGTTTGCATACATTATGGAAGAACTCATTACAGAACATGGAATGATAGATAAAGAACAGTACTTTAATCAGATTATAGAGACCATTATTAGTATCAAGCGAGTAAGAGCATTTATCGCAGCGTTAGGACATTTGATTCAAAAGCTGACCATTGACCAGCTCCATGTAATTGGAGATATTTATGATCGTGGTCCTGGTGCCCATCGAATTATGGACTGCCTTATGACATATCACAATGTAGATATTCAATGGGGAAATCATGATATTTTGTGGATGGGAGCAGCAGCTGGAAATCCTGCATCTATTGCAAATGTAGTTCGTATATGTGCTAGATACAACAATCTTGACACACTAGAAAATGGATATGGAATCAATATGATTCCACTGGCTCGTTTTGCTTATGATACATATCGAAAAGATCCCTGTGTTCTTTTTACTATGTCTGGGGAAATACAAGAAGAAGACATAAGAGAAGAAGATTTAAATAAAAAGATGCATAAGGCAATTGCCATTATTCAATTTAAATTAGAAGGGCAGTTGATTCAACGACGTCCAGATTTTGATATGGATGGCAGATTGCTATTGGATAAAATCAATTATGAAGCAGGAACTATCAACATAGATGGAAAAGAATATACATTATTGGATCACAACTTTCCAACCATTGACCCGGAGAATCCATATGAGTTAACAAAAGAGGAGGAGTACGTCGTAGAGCATTTGGTTACATCATTTAAATATTGTGCTGCACTTCAAGAGCATGTCCGTTTCTTGTTTGCCAAAGGAAGCATGTATTTAACATGCAACAATATTGTTATGTATCATGGTTGTGTGCCATTGAATCGTGATGGTAGTTTCCGCAGCGTTTCTGTCAAAGGGAAACAGTATTCGGGAAAAGCACTTTATGATGTATTAGAGCATTATGTTCGTCTTGGATATTTTGGATCCAAGGAAGATGAAAATTATAAATTTGGACAGGATATTATGTGGTTTATATGGTCTAATGAGAACTCCCCAGTCTATGGGAAAGACAAGATGGCAACTTTTGAACGATATTTCCTAGATGAGAAAGAATTAAAAGTTGAAACAAAAGATTATTATTATAAATTAATTGAAAATGAAGCTGTTCTAGTTCAAATCTTAGAAGAGTTTGGAGCCGATGGAAACAAAGGACATATTGTCAATGGACATATGCCAGTTGCGGTTAAAAATGGAGAAAGTCCCATGCGCTGTGGCGGTAAATTGTTTATTATTGATGGTGGATTTTCCAAGGCATATCAAGAGAAAACAGGAATCGCAGGCTATACACTTGTTTCTAATTCTTATGGAATTAAATTAGTTGCCCATAAACCATTTGAATCCAGAGATTATGCAATTCGCCATGAGACGGATATCCATTCGGATACGGTATTAGAGAAAAAGGTAATTCGAAGAAAGCAAGTGGGAGATACAGATATTGGAAAACAGATAAGAGTGAAGATAGAAGACTTAAAAGAGCTCCTTTGTGCTTATCAAGATGGAGAGATTGCAGAACATGTTTAAAGAATATGGGGTTGCCTACTCTAGTTGCGAAGATGAAAACTAAAGTTGTATACAACAGTCGAGCAGGAGGAAAAAATGCAATTTAGTGAAAAGTTTCCGTTGAACCATTGTTTTTTATTAGAATATATTAGTAATAAATGAATCTAGGAGTCTGTGAATATGGCGGACTGCAATAATATACCATCAAAACCAAATTATTATGAGTTGATTGGAGAGTATGGTTC
>JAQWFL010000056.1 GCA_028704435.1 Anaerostipes sp.
CAGTGATGAAGAAAGATTGTAAGAAGGGTGACATGTTAACATTAGACATGATTGACCTTGATAAGACAACTCTTATCTACAAGCTTCGTCAAGAACAAGATGCAATGTACGGAAAACATATTTTATAGAGACGAATGCATAGAAGAAAAACACTTTCATAGAACAAAAGATTACGTTATAAAAATAACAAATGTAATAAAACGGAACAATTGTTCCAAAAGAAAGAAAATCAACAAAGTATTTTGTGCAATGTGTTCTAATATATAAAGAAATATTGAATAGCATTGTGCAAAATGCTAAAATATGACCATCAAGACGTGAGAGACTAGGAATATTAAAAGAAAGGGAGGTGCGAACTCAGTGTTACCGATTATACTAGCAGCGGTTTTTGTCTGCATATCAATCCAAATGTTTTTTGCTTATCTTCAAATGAAGAATATGTACCGTGCAATTGGAGAAATGAGAAAAAGTAATGAAGGGAAACAAGGAATTTTAGCGATGGGTTCTGCTAAAAGTATCTATAGTTTTCGTAAAGGTGTTGTGGCTGCAGTAGTCATTGATGACACTGACTGTGTAATTGACTACTGGGATATGAAGGGCAGAACAGTGTTCAGTCAATTGAAGAGAAACGAAAAATATGTTGGTTTAACTGTAGACCAATGCCTTTCGGAGATGGAAACTAAGAAAGAACAACAAGCTTTTAAATCGGTACTAAAGCAAATCGAAGAGATTCGAGAAGCAAATGAAACAATGAAAACTATAGCGTAGTTTGTTGTAGGCTTAACGCCCAAAAAGGAGGAAATAGTATGAACGTAGTAGTAGGACTAGCGAAAGGCTTTACCGGTATCATCGGTGCTGGAGCCACCAATTTAACTGGATTAATCACAGGTATGATTCCTAACTTATTAATCTTATTAACATTAGTAAATGCAATCATTGCTTTGATCGGTGAGGATAAAGTAAATGCATTTGCAAAGAAGATGACAAAATTTAGAATTACTCGATACACAATTTTACCATTCTTAGCATTGTTTTTCTTCACAAACCCAATGTGTTACACAATGGGACGTTTCGTAGAAGAAGAACAAAAACCGGGATTTATAGATGCGACATTTAGATTAGCACATCCAATCACAGGTATTTTTGCACATGCCAATGCAGGTGAAATTTTCATCTGGTCTGGTATTTCATCAGGAATTGTAAAATTAGGACTTGACGCGACACCATTGGCAGTTCGTTACTTGATTGTTGGTCTTATTGTTACATTTATCAGTGGTAATGTAACAGAGTTCGTAACAAAGAGAATTTTGGCAACTAGCAAGTAATAATGTTAAGGGAGGAAAAGACAGATGAGTAAAAAAATCGTAAAAGTAGAAAAAGGTAAAACTGGATGGGGTGGACCATTCACGCTATATGCTTCAGGAAAACAAAATGTTGTAGCATCTGTAACAGGAGGTGGAATTGATCCCCTGGCTCAAAAGATTGCTGATCTTTTAGAAGTACCAGTTGTTGATGGATTCAACAACAAAGTTGAACCGGAAAATATGATTGTAGTAGTAACTGACTGTGGGGGAACAGCTCGTTGTGGAGTTTATCCTAAGATGGGTGTTAAAACAATTGATATTAATGCGATTTCTCCATCAGGACCATTGGCTAAGTTCATGAATGAAGAAAACTTCTGTTCAGGATGTACAATTGATACTGCGTATTTAGTAGAAGATGATGGAAGTATTGATACAGCCCCAGTAGAGGCGACTGTAGCTCCAGAGCAAGAAGCTTCTAGTGAACCGGCTCCAGAACAAAAAGGTTTTATGGGACTTATTGCTAAGATGGGTGGAGCTGTTGGTACATTTGTAAATACATTCTATCAAGCAGGTCGTGATTCTGTAGATATGGTAATGAGAAACATCTTACCATTTATGGCATTCGTAAGTGTACTTGTTGGTATTATTAACTACTCAGGAATTGGAAACATTCTAGCAAATGCTGTAAAACCGTTGGCTGGATCTTTGCCAGGATTAATTGGGCTATCAATTTTCTGTGCAATTCCATTCCTATCTCCAATGCTTGGGCCGGGAGCTGTAATCGGTCAAATTATCGGAGTATTATTAGGTGTTGAAATTGGAAAAGGAACAATCCCACCATCTTACTCACTACCAGCTCTATTTGCTATTAACTCTCAAGTAGGATGTGACTTCATCCCAGTGGCGTTAACATTAGCAGAAGCTGAAGACAAAACAGTACAAGCTGGTGTACCAGCGCAATTGTTTACACGTCTAGTAACTGGACCAGTTGCAGTATTGATTGCCTTTGCGTTTAGCCTTGGATTATACTAGAATATAGTTAAGAGTGTATGAGGAGCTTATACTAGAATATTTGGGGTATAAGCTCCTTTATATTGACTCATTTGGTTGAATGGAAAGATTTGTTATGATATGATAGAAGCATGGAAAAAATGCGATATTATCAAGCAAAGGTGGCTGTATGCAGAAGATTGTAGATGATTTAAGACTTGTATATAAGTGTTGTAAACTTTATTATGAAGATGAGTTAAGACAGACTGAAATCTGTAACACGTTGGGGATTTCTAGAACAACAGTATCAAGAATGTTAAAGGTTGGAAAAGAAGAAGGAATTGTTAAAGTTGAAGTGATAAATCCCATTAATTTGAATTATGGAGAACTTGAACGACAACTAGAAAGTCGATATGGACTGAAAGATGTTATCATTGCGGAGACTCAGCCGCTGGATACGGAATATGATAAGCTTCAGAGTATTAGTGAAGTAAGTTTTGATTATTTAACCCATTTGTTCAAAGATGGAGATACCATTGGGATTGGTATGGGGTATACATTGTACAACATAGCCAAGGTAAAGAGGACCTATACCTTTGACAAGCAGTTTTTGTTTGTTCCGCTTCTTGGTGGAATTGGACGAGATGCTATGGGAAAGGTGGATGTACAGGCAAACAATATTGCGTCCCTATTTGTCAAGAAGTTTGGTGGCAGATACGCACAATTTTTATCTCCTGCAATTTTTAGAGATGAGATGATTATGAAGGGATTCATGATGGAGAAAACGGTAAATTATATTTATGATTATTTTGATTCTCTTGATGTTAGCATTGTTGGTCTGGGCATTCCAGAGCGAAGTGGTTCTACTATGGTTTCTGGAGGATATGTTACAGCTGATGAGCTAAGTGATTTTGTTGAGCGGGGAGCAATTGGAGATATAGCACTACGGTTTTATGACAAGAATGGAAGTATGGAAGTTTTTAAAGATTATAATGAGAAGATTGCGGCAATTTCTGAGCAGCAACTAAAAAAAGTGAAAACAAGAATAGGTGTCGCTGGTGGAATCAAGAAAGTAGATGCAATAAAAGGAGCCATTAAAGGCAATTTTATTAATGTTTTGATTACAGATATAGATTGCGCACAAGAAATGTTAAAATAAAAGGTAAGACGAAAGGAGAAAACGATTATGAAATATTGTTCTAAGATTACGGGACACGGTGCAGAGGCCTTCAGTTTTTTGGGAGATCCAGATACAAATATGATTATTATTTTTAATGAAGGTGCACCACCGATTTTGGAAGAGTTATCTGTCCTTCATGAAGTGGCAGAACTAAAAGAGGGATTAGCGGTAGGAGATACCATTTCTTTTGGAGATGCTATATTTAAAATTTCGGCACTTGGAAGCGAAGTAAATAAAACATTAGGTGATTTAGGTCATTGTACCATTGATTTAAATGGAGGGGATGAACCAGAAAGACCTGGATGTTTAGCTATCGAAGGTGAAAGAGAATTAACACAAGATGATTTGAAAGCAGGAAACTTAATTCAAATTTATTAAATATCAACAGCACGTTTATTTGAGAAAAGGATAAACGTGCTGTTTTTTTCGATTTTGGAATATGTACACAAATGTTTGTACAAAAGAAAACTAAAAACACACTTAAACAAATGACCAGTAAAATGCTATTGTAATCGGAAAAATGTTAATATATAATAAAAACATAGAAAACGATTTAGTGTTTTTAAATTAACAAGTGGTAGTTATATTTTCAAGGAGGAAAAATTATGTTAAACATGGATGACAAGCTTTTAAAAAGAGAAGAAGAAGGCAAAGCAATTAAAACTGGTATCGTAGGTGCTGGTCAGATGGGACGTGGTATGGTATCACAGATGGCTATGATGAACGGAATCATGCCAGCTATCGTATCTGACATTCAAGTGGACAACGCAGTACATGCATTTGAATATGCTGGAGTTGCAAAAGAAAACATTGCAGTAGCAAATACTTTAGATGAAGTAAACGCAGCAATGGAAGCTGGAAAATTCGTAGCAACTGAGAACGCTGAATTTGTTTCAACAGCAAACTTAGTTGAATGTGCAATTGATGCAACAGGAGTACCTGATGTTGGTGCAAAAGTAGCAACGGATGCATTAAAGAACAAAAAGCATGTTGTAATGTTAAATGTAGAAACTGATGTAGTTATTGGGCCTTACTTAAAAGCATTGGCTGAAAAAGAAGGAGTTATCTATACAGGATCTGCAGGAGACGAACCAGGAGCTGTAAAGGAATTATACTGTTTCGCAAAAGCAATGGGAATGACAGTAGAAGTTATGGGAAAAGGAAAGAACAACAAACTTGACTATGACTGTAACCCAGATACTGTATTAGAAGAAGCTACAAGAAGAGTCATGTCTCCAAAGATGTTATGTGCATTTAAAGATGGAACAAAGACTATGGTAGAAATGACAGCAATGTCAAACTACACAGGATTAGTACCAGATGTGATTGGTGGACATGGTCCAGCAACAGCACCAGGAACAGAAGGAATCAAAGAATTAAATGATATCTTCAAATTAAAGAAAGATGGCGGAATTTTAAATAGCCATGGAGTTGTAGAATATGTAAACGGAGTTGCTCCTGGAGTATTTGTAACCGTATCAACACCAAACAAAGAGATTGCATACCAAATGGGTTACCACAGCATGGGACCTGGACCACTTTGGACTCTATACCGTCCATACCACTTATGTAACCTTGAAACACCACTTACCGTTGCTAAGGCAGTGATTGATGGTGAAGTTACATGTGTAGCAAAGAATGGATTAGTATCTGAGTGTATTACACGTGCTAAGGTTGATTTAAAAGCAGGACAAACAATTGATGGTATCGGTGGATACTGCACATATGGTTCAATTGCTAAGGCAGAAGAATCAGACGCTAAGGGATATGTACCTTACGGATTAGTAACAAAGGGTGCAGTGATGAAGAAAGATTGTAAGAAGGGTGACATGTTAACGTTAGACATGATTGACCTTGATAAGACAACTCTTATCTACAAGCTTCGTCAAGAACAAGATGCAATGTACGGAAAACATATTTTATAATTTAAAACATATTTTTATAAAATCCTAAGTAAAGAAAATGGCTGTGTGCAAATGCACACAGCCATTTTTTTTGAAAAAATTATTTAGATAATAGAAGAAGAGCGGTTTCTTCGTCTGTGAAAAATGCGTCGATTACATTGAGAGAAAGTGCCACGTCAATAATATCTAGCTTTTCCTTGCCTTCGGCAACAGCAATTACAGAGCGTGCATGTTCTGTGGCTTTGAAAATATCAGCTTTAATTAAACGTTTGGTAAAACTTGTTTCTACCCTTTTTCCGTCGCTACTTAAAAATTGAAGAGCAATATCCCCTAAGGCATCGGCTGATTTTAATTCTTGTATATTCTCATCTGATAAAATGTTGTTTCGAATCATGAATGAGCTTGCAAGGGAACCAATTCCAACAATGATAAGATCAGAATGCTCCCCAAGGGAGAGTATCTCTTGTGTCTGTGCGTTTGAAATTAGTGCATTGTACTCTTCTTGAGAATTGCAAAAAGCAGGAATATGAAGAAGATTTGCCTTGCCGCCAATGGTGTTGGCTAATTGAATGGAATTATAGTTTGGCAAAGTATCAAATGTTGTTCCAAAACTTCCGGCTAGAGGTACAACCTGGGTATTTGGAAAATGCAAAGGGAATAAAGCGTTTACAAATCTAGAAACGGCATTTCCCCAGCTGATACCGATGACATCGTCGGGCTGTATTTGTGAAATAAAATAATTTACAACTGCTAGTGAAAGGTTGTCTACGCTCTTGTCTGTGGTATTGATGACACCTGCATGAGAAATATTGTATTTCTCTTTTAAACGTCTTTCCAAATCTGGATTTCCAGAATAAGGCGAGTTAATTGTTATTTGGACGATTCCGAGCTCTTCCGCTTTTGAAAGGAGCTTGGAAACCCAAGGCCTTGAAATATTGAGCCGGTTAGCAATTTCTTGTTGGGAAAGTTTATTTTCGTAATAAAGCTTTGCAACTAGCATGATTTTATCGTTCATTGGGTCTATATTATCTTGTTTATTCATAAAAAATCCTTTCGCATTATAAACAAAGCACATATGTAACTGTTTTAGTTGTATTATAGTGCAAAAAATACGTTAATACAAGAGAAAAATATAGAATATTCATAAAAATGTTGACGAACAAATGTAATCTTGCTATAATACAAATATCAAAAGTAACAAACAGGCACATAAGTAATTTGTAATTGGCGTTTATACAGAATAGGAGATTTAAATTATGTTAAACATGGATGACAAGCTTTTAAAAAGAGAAGAAGAAGGCAAAGCAATTAAAACTGGTATCGTAGGTGCTGGTCAGATGGGACGTGGTATGGTATCACAGATGGCTATGATGAACGGAATCATGCCAGCTATCGTATCTGACATTCAAGTGGACAACGCAGTACATGCATTTGAATATGCTGGAGTTGCAAAAGAAAACATTGCAGTAGCAAATACTTTAGATGAAGTAAACGCAGCAATGGAAGCTGGAAAATTCGTAGCAACTGAGAACGCTGAATTTGTTTCAACAGCAAACTTAGTTGAATGTGCAATTGATGCAACAGGAGTACCTGATGTTG
>JAQWFL010000032.1 GCA_028704435.1 Anaerostipes sp.
CTGCACTTTTGAAATCGAAGCTGCAAGCTGCATAACCTGCTGAACATTGACAACTGAATAACTGCCAGATATTGAATTTTCAAGGTGCATAGCTAAAATCTATGTGCGAAGTTTGAGTTAATTATTATATTGTAAAGAAGAAAGAAAAGACATTTGACGTTAAGACATGTAAAATTGCAGCTATTAAGAAATTTCGATATACGAAAGATTATATTATTAGAAAATACCCAAAGGCAACCATGGTATATTTTGATACATATGAAGAGTGCCTAAGAGCAGTTGAGAATGGAAAAGCGGATATGACAATTCTCAATAATTATATAGCGGAATATTATTTGGGGAAATATCAATATAGTGATTTAAGTACAAGTTTATCTGATGAATATAGTCATTTGTATTGTTTTGCAGCAGAGAATAAAAACGAGGTTTTAGCATCTGTTTTATCAAAAGGTTTGCAGCAAATTTCAGAGACCGAAACATCACAGATTTATATCAAGGGCCAGGAGGAAAGGCCAAAGTCTAATTATATACAGACTATGATTTATCAAAATCCTGTCCAGGTTGTTCTTGCAGGGATGGGAGTGTGTGCACTTATTTTTGCAGTTACATTTTTACTCTTCTATGGAAATCGCAGAAAGAAACAGAATATTAAATTATCAGAAGCATTATCAGCCAAAAGTGATTTTCTTGCAAGAATGAGTCACGATATGAGAACACCTATGAATGGAATTCTTGGCTTAACAGAGCTTTTGCAAGAAGAGGATATGTCGGATGAGGTGAGGAATGCAATTTCCCAGATTCAGATTTCGGGGGAATATTTGTTAGATTTAATCAATGATACATTAGATATGAACAAGATAGAATTAAAGCAGTTGATTCTATCTCCGGCTCCAGCAGATTTAGAAGAAATCACTGAAAATATTATGACAAATGGGAGAATTCTTGCGGATCAAAAGGGAATTAATTTTATAATGAAAAAGATTCATACTGAAAATATGATATCAACATATTTATATATAGACAGGGCAAGAATGGAACAGATTTTTATGAATTTAATTTCAAATGCAGTAAAATTCACACCAAAGGGAGGAACGGTTACAGTTTCTATAGAACGTTTGGAAACAAACAAAGATTCTATTGTAAGCCAGTATGTCATTGAGGATACTGGAATTGGAATGAGTGAAGAGTTTATGGAGCATTTATATGAGCCATTTGCAAGAGAAGAACAAAATCAGGTACAAAATCAAGAGGGAACAGGGCTTGGGTTGTCTATTGTAAAGCAGCTTGTAGATTTGATGAATGGAGAGATTAAAGTTGAGAGCAAGGAAGATAAAGGAACTAAGTTCACTCTTAAAATACCTTTAAAAAGATACTTAGGGGAAATAAAACAACATAAGATAATTAATCTTGATGATAAGAATCTTGAGGGGAAGAGAATCTTGTTGTGCGAAGATCATCCTTTGAATCAAGAGATATCAGTGAAGTTATTGGAGAAGAAGAAAATAATAGTTGATGTTGCAAAGGATGGAGCTGTTGGAGTTAAGATGTATGTGGCATCAAAAGAAGGATATTATGATGCTATATTGATGGATCTTCGAATGCCAAATATGGATGGCTATGAGGCGGCGAACAAGATTCGAAATTTAGGGCGAAGTGATAGTCTGACAATTCCTATTATTGCAATGACAGCAAATGCGTTTGATGAAGATGTTCAAAAGTGTCTAAAAGCTGGGATGAATGCACATATTGCAAAACCAATTGATGTAAAACACCTTTATGAAACGCTGGAGAGATGTCTAGGGAGTTAAAGAAAGACGAGATGCAGATGCATACTGTATTGGGGGTTGATTATGAACACAAGAAAAAAGAAACACCTGGGAACAAAGCAAATTATTATTATAGTATTTGCAACGATACTGTTATTTATGGCAGGTGTATCCACAGGTAGATTAAGTGCTGTTGCTAAACCAGTAGAAGAAAATGCCGGGTATAAGGAGCAGGTTAGCTTAACGGATAAGGAGAAAGCATATCAGAAGAAACATCCAACCATTGTTGTGGCGGCGGATGCCTCTTGGCGTCCGTTAGAATATACAAGTGATGAAAATGGTCAGTATGCAGGAGTCATTGCCCAGATTCTTGGCAGACTGGGAAATTATACAGGGTTTAAGATTGAATATATGGTTAAGGATAGCTACGCCGCTGCTTTAAAAGCAGTTCAATCTGGGGAGGCTGATGTGATTTCTGGTCTTGCTTATGATAAGAATATGGCAAAGGAATATAGTGTAAACTTGTCAAATCCATATCTTATGATAAACAGTGCCATTGTTTCTAAAGGAGATGTGAGTGGCTTATATAATAGCAGGAAAAGTAAAAAGATTGCTGTGGTAGACGGAGATTATGCAAATGCTGAAATTCAAAAAGACATAAAAAATGTCAAGCTGGTAAAGTGTTCATCTAACGAAGAATGTTTACAGAAAGTAAAAGATAATCAAGTGGATATGGCAATTGTTGCATCTTATTGTGCAGAGTATTATATGAGTGTTCCAAAATATAGTGCCTTAAAGAGTCATACAATTACAGATTTTAGCTGGCAGCTTGCCTTTGGAATTAGTACAAAAGAAAACCCGATGTTGGTACAAATCTTAAATAAAGGGATTGATAAGATGGGCCATCTTGACATGAATGAGGCAGTTTATGAAGGTGTTGTCAATGCCACATATGACAATAATCTTATGCTATTTGTATATAGACATCCTATTCTTGTCATTAGTGTTGTCCTTGGTATTGTACTAATGATAGCTGTGTTGCTGCTAGTGATTTTTGTGGAGAAAAAGAAAGAACATATGCGTCAAGTGGAAGATGGAACAAGGCTTAAGATGGCACTTGAGCGGACTCATTTATGTATTTGGGAGATTGATTTGGCAAATGGGCAAATTGGGAAAATAGATAATGAACAAGAACCTCATGGATTTTATGATTTAAGGGAAGGAATTCCTGAAAGTGCAATTAAACAAGGCTATGTTCACCCAGACGATATTTCAGTTGTCCGAGAAGCTATAAGAAAAATTCAAACTGGAGAGACTAATGTTCAGGGATGTTGGAGAATTAAACAGAACATAGATGATGAGAATAGTTCTACCTACTGGTGGGAACAGGTACGTTTTCGTGTTGTATTTGATGAAAAAAATCGACCAATAAAGGCCATTGGAGTGTCTGAAGATATTACAAAAGAAAAAGATGCACAGTGGGATTCTTTGACAGCTGTATATAATCGAAGTAGCTTTGAGAGAAAAGCAAATATTGTTCTAAATGAGAGAAGAAATGCACATTTACAATGCGCGTTTTTAATTCTGGATTTAGATGGATTTAAGAAAATAAATGATACCTATGGACATGGAATGGGGGATCGAGTTCTCATATCAGTAGGTGCCACTCTGAATAAGATCTTTCGCACTACAGATATCGTTGGAAGACTTGGAGGAGATGAATTCACTATTTTTATGACTTCGATTAGAAAGAAGGAAGACGTAGTACTAAAGGCAGAAGAAGTAGTTGAAAACATTGGAAAATTACGCGAGAAAGAGGGATTTCCGTTCTTCATATCATGTTCTCTTGGGGTCGTAGTTGGAACAAAGGGACAGGAGGAACTTGCCGTACTTTATAAAAAAGCAGACACAGCACTCTATAAAGCAAAGCATGAAGGAAAAAACTGTTTTAAAATCTATCAGTAGATATATAAAGAATAAGTTCGAAATGCCCCTTAGACTACCCATTTGGGGAGTGGACTTTTAAATACACACATTATATCATGGAAATAACTATTAAAAGGCATAAGGAGGGTATTTTCATGAGAAAATATACAAAAGTAACTGCAGGGATTCTGTCACTTGTTATGGCGTTTACCATGCAGGGAATGACAGGATTTGGAATGACAAAGGTTATGGCAGCAGCACAAACTGTTACAATACCAGGATCACTTACCAATGGAGATAAGGCAGATTACTCGGTAACAGAGAACAGCATTGTTTTAAAAACAACAGGAAAGATTTATGAATTTGAAAACAGTACATATTCGGGAAGAAATATTAAAGTAGAAGGAGATGATATAGGGATTTCTCTTAACAATACCAAAATTACAGGTACAAGCAGCGAGAGCGAAGAAGTCAAAAATATGAAAGGGGTTATTACTGTTCCAAAAGATAAGAAAGTTGTCATTACATCAAAGGGAACAAATAGTATTGGTGTTGCAGATAACAGTAATATAAATATGAGTGCTGGCATTGTCTCAGATGGAGACCTGACAATCAATGGAGAAGGAGAAGTAAATATCAAGGGGGGACAGATTTATAGAAGTACCTCAACTACAACTTATGAAGGAAATGTAAATATTAATACCAAGGGAAGAGTAGGAGAGAGAGAAGAAGCAATCTCTGGCGCCGGAAGTATTGAAATCAAAGGCAAAGTTCATCTTACTTGCACCAGTAGTTGTAAAGAAAGTAGCTACGCCAATGCCATTGGTCTAGATGGAATAGATGGTAAACCAACAACCTTAACAATTGGCGGTTCATCAAAGGTAGAATTGACTTCTGGAGAAAAAGGAGATAATACACACGAGGATGGATATGGAATTGCAGGGGATTCTGACTCACAATTATGTATTAAGGATAATGCACAAGTAACATCATATACAGAGAATTCAACGAATATAAATGCAGGAAAAATTACCATTTGGGATTCGGCTGTATGTAACTTAAATACACAAAAGGGAGCAGCGGATGATTCTGCAATTTGTCTTATTTATCTGGATTCATGCAGCATCACTGGAAATGCCGCTGTTAATATGACAACTGCTGGAGCAGGATTGTATGATCATAATAATGCTAAAAGTCCTCTAGAGATAGGTGGAAATGCCAAGGTCACTGTAAAAGGAACCGGGGAATACCCATCGGTCTTGTTAAATGCAGCAGGACTAAAGATGACAGATAGTGCATATCTTTATACAGAATCTGCAAATTCTAAGGGGATAAAGACAAAAACTCTTGATATGTCAGGATCAAGTAAGTTCGTTCCAGTATCAACAAGTGGTAAGCTAGAAGCGTATGTTGCAACAGATTTAAATATGTCTGAGAAGGCATCTATTCTTCCACAGGGAACCAAAAAGGAAATACAAGTTGATGGAAATGTTAAAGTTACAGGTGGAACGTTAGACTTAAATACATTGACAGTAAAAGGCAGTGTTTCTATTACGGGAGGAGATTCTTCCATTGTAAATTCAGTAATATCTCAGGATAAGAAAGATGTAATTCTCTTAATTAAACTTAGTGGAAATAACAGCAGTGAAGTCATTGCACCAACAAGTGCAAAGGTTGAACAAACTGTAAATGTAAAAGTAAAAGATGGATATGAAATTGAAAGTATTACAGTCAATGGATCCAAAAAAAATGGAACAAGCTTTGTTACGCCAGATAAAATCACAAACTTAGTGGTCAATGCAAAGAAAAAAACGGCACCTGAGACTCCAACTACAACAAAGAAGGTAAGTATCACTAAAGCATCTATTTCAAAGATTAAATCAACAACTTACACAGGATATAAAAAGAAACCTTCTGTTACTGTAAAATATAACAATAAGAAGCTGAAAAATGGAACAGATTATACTCTTTCTTATAAGAATAATACTAAAGCAGGAACAGCTAAAGTATATATCAAAGGAAAGGGTAAATATACAGGAACTAAGACGGTTACATTTAAGATTAAAACAAGGAAAAAAGGCACTTATGCAAAAGGGATATATAAAGTAGCTTCCAGTGGATTAAAAGGAAGAGCAAAGGCAAGCTCAAACTCAAAGGTAAAGAAAGTATTTAAAAAGGGTACAAAATTAGAAGCTACAAAAGTGATTAAAAAGAAAACCAGCAAAAAAACATATGTATGGTTAAAGGTAAAATATAAAGGAAAGACATATTATGTTTATGGAAAATATGTAAGATAGAAAAAATGCTGTATATAAATGTAATGGAAAGGTTCTCTGGGAGGGGAATCTTTCTATTATTTTACCTAAAAAGATAGGAGAAAGATTGCCTGAAATCCTAATACAATGATACAATAGAAGAAAGTACCGGTAAGATAACCATGCAAAGGAGGCACTTTATGGTGAAGTCGAAAAAGTATGTTATGGCATTGGATTCTGGGACAACAAGCAACAGGTGTATCCTGTTCAATGAAGCAGGAGAAATGTGTGCATCTGCACAGCAGGAGTTTACACAAATCTTTCCAAAACCAGGATGGGTGGAGCATGATGCCATGGAAATTTGGAAAACCCAAAGGGAAGTTATGGGGCAGACCATGATTGAATTAAATGCTGGAGCTAGCGATGTTGCAGCTGTTGGGATTACCAATCAAAGAGAAACGACTATTTTATGGGACAAGAATACAGGAGAACCTGTGTATAACGCAATTGTCTGGCAGTGCCGCAGAACTTCAAAGTTTTGTGATGAACTAAAAGAACAAGGACTAGAAGAGAAGTTTAGAAGTAAGACAGGACTTCCGATTGACGCATATTTTTCTGGAACTAAGATTCGCTGGATTTTAGACAACGTAAAGGGTGTAAGAGAACGAGCCCAAAGAGGAGAAATACTTTTTGGAACCGTTGAGACATGGCTCATTTGGAATCTCACAGGTGGAAAGTCTCATGTGTCAGATGTGACCAATGCAGCACGCACCATGTTATTTAATATTAATACATTAGAATGGGATGATGAGATTTTAGAGATACTAAATATCCCAAAATCTATTTTACCAAAGGTTGTATCTTGTAGTGAAGTGTACGGATATATTGATGATAAGTTTATGGCAAGGGGAGTGCCTATTTCAGGTGCCGCAGGGGATCAACAGTCTGCTTTATTTGGACAGACTTGTTTTAAAGCAGGAGAAGCAAAGAATACATATGGAACTGGTGGATTTTTGCTTATGAATACAGGAAAGATGCCAGTAAATTCAAAAAATGGATTAATCACAACCATTGCATGTAAAATTGACGGAGAGGTAACCTACGCTTTAGAGGGATCTATTTTTGTTGCAGGAGCTGCCATTCAGTGGCTTCGTGATGAACTAGGTATTTTGGAGAAAGCATCTCAAAGCGAGGCCATGGCAACGGCAGTAGAAGATACCAATGGATGTTATGTAGTGCCAGCATTTACTGGACTTGGAGCTCCTTACTGGGATCAGTATGCAAGAGGAGCAATTGTTGGACTGACAAGAGGGGTAAATAAAAACCATATTGTGCGAGCAACCTTAGATTCCTTATGTTATCAAATTAACGATGTTTTAAAAGCCATGAAAGCAGATTCGGGGATAGAATTGAAATCATTAAAAGTAGATGGTGGAGCGAGTGCCAATAACTATTTAATGCAGACACAGGCAAATATCAGTGGAGCTCCAGTACATCGACCTCAATGTGTAGAGACAACAGCTATGGGTGCTGCATATCTTGCAGGACTTGCGGTAGGATACTGGGAGAGTAAGGAAGATGTAAAGAAGAACTGGGCGATAGATCAAGTCTTTGAGCCAGATATTGAAAATGATAAAAGGGAACAAATGATAAAAGGCTGGAATAAGGCAGTAAAGTGTTCGTATGGATGGGCAAAGGAATAACAAAAACATGAATATAGTTTAACAGCGGATAGGCAAGGTGATGTTATGGACAGTAAAGATGTTTTACAAAAAGCGCTGGAACATAAAGAGTTTGTTTTATACTTACAACCCAAATATAACTTGGAGGAAAATCGTCCAAGTGGTGCAGAAGTCTTGGTTCGGTGGCAACATCCGGAACTTGGCTTACTAGGACCAGATTATTTTTTAGATGAGTTCGAGGAAAAGGGTCAAGCGTGGGAATTGGATTGTTATGTTTGGAAGGAGTCATGTAAGATGCTGGCAGCTTGGAGTCAAAAGGGATGGGAGATAGGTCCTTTAACAACCAATATGTCAGGTGAGAGCTTTTTTCACCCTCAAATGATTTCAGTTCTAAGTCAATTGATGGAAGAATATAAGATAGATCCAAAATTTTTCTGGATTGAGATTAAGGAGGACATTTGTACTAAGAATCTCTCACAGGCACAGAAGATTATAGAAGGTCTACATAGAGCAGGATTTATAATTTTGCTAGATAATTTTGGACGAGGTACATCCTCTATTAAAAGTTTTAATGATATGAAGTTTGACAGACTGAAAGTTGATATGAATTTTTTGTCTTCTGGAGATGATATAAAAAGATCGGAAATGATTCTATCAGCGGTAATTAAGATGGCAAATTGGCTTGGAATATCGGTGACAGCCGAGTGTGTAGAAACTAAACATCAAAAGGATTTTTCAGAGGCGTCAGGATGTGACAATATTCAGGGATTTTATTTTAACAAGCCCATGACTAGAATCGAATATGAAGAAGCATATATGCTTCAGGTAGAAAAAGATTTACAAGTATCAGAAGCAGAAAAAAAGGATAGTTCCAAACATGACTTTACGATTCTAGTGATTGATGATTCAGAAGTGGAACGGTCTATTCTTCAGCAGTATTTAGAGGATAAGTTTCATATTCATTGTTGTGAGAATGCGGAGATTGGCTTAGCCTACCTAAGGAAAAACTGGGATAGAGTGCGTTTGGTTTTGGTTGATTATATTATGTCAGGAATGAGTGGAGTGGACTTTCTTAAAATCTGCAATGATGAAGAGAATCTAAGGGATATTGCTAAAATTATGCTTATCTCAAAAGATGATTCAGAAGCACAAGTTGAAGCATTTCGAGTAGGTGCCTATGATTATTTAACGAAGCCATTGGTGCCTGAAATTGTACGTGCCAGGATTTTGCACAGTATGGAGGTAACCAGTCAGTTACGAGCATGGGTTCATGTAGGAGAAGAATATCGTCATCAGGCCAAAATGGATGATGCCACAGGACTTCTAAATAAATCTGCTTTTAAAAATGAAACCATTAGAATCATCTCAAAGAAAACAAACAGTTATCAGTCTTTGTTTGTTATTGATGTTGATGATTTTAAAAAGGTAAATGACCGCTATGGACATTTACAAGGAGATGAGGTACTTAAACTAATTGCAACAGTATTAAAGGCACATTTTAGAGCAACAGATTTTATTGGAAGATTTGGTGGAGATGAGTTTGTAGTACTAATGACTGAAATGAATCAAAAAGAAATGGTAGCACAAAAGGCAGAAGATGTCATGAAAGACTTAAGTCAAAAATGCAAAAGCCAGTTAAATATTCCCGTATCAGTGAGTATTGGAATTACATTTTTTAAGGAAAAGGATACCTTTGAAACTATGTTTCAAAGAGGAGATAAAGGACTTTATAAAGCGAAAAACACTGGAAAAGGTAAGGTAGTTATTGAAAAATAATTCAAATAATAGTTGACCTAAACACCTCTTCAGGAAATAGAATAGTATTAGAAGCTATAGATTTCAAAAATGAAAGGGGAATAAGATGGCTTATTTAGGAGAAGATATTAAAAAATTAGGGTTTGGGTTGATGCGACTTCCAGTGAATGGAGAAAACATTGATATTGAGCAGACAAAAAAGATGGTAGATTGTTTTTTAGAATCTGGATTTACATATTTTGATACTGCATGGGCATATGCGGGAAGCGAAGATGCCATTCGTCAGGCGTTGGTAGAACGTTATCCAAGGAATAAGTTTCAGCTTGCTACAAAGAATGCGGCATGGATAAACTGTAAGACAAGAGAAGAGGCAGTGGCTCAGTTTGAAACATCGTTAAAGCAGACAGGTGCTGGATACTTTGATTTTTATTTACTTCACAATTTAGGGGAAGGCAGAACTAAGTTTTTTGATGATTTTGATATGTGGAACTTTGTTCAAGAGAAGAAAAAGGAAGGATTGATTCGTCATATAGGTTTTTCCTTTCACTCAACACCAGAGGAATTAGATGAAATTCTAACCAACCATCCAGAGATGGAATTTGTGCAATTGCAAATTAATTATGGAGATTGGGAAAATCCAGCGGTTCAATCAAGGAAGGTATATGAAGTTGCAAGGAAGCACGAAAAGCCTGTGATAATCATGGAACCAGTCAAGGGCGGTATGCTTGCAAATCCACCACAGCCGGTGCAAGATATCTTCAAGAATGCAAATGAAGACACATCTTTTGCAGCGTGGGCAATTAAATTTGCAGCCAATTTAGAAGGACTTATTACAGTACTTTCTGGAATGAGCAGTATTGAGCAGATGGAAGATAATCTTTCATTTATGAAGGATTTTAATGGATTAACAAAAGATGAAGAAAAAGTGTTAGAGGAAGCAAGAATCGCGTTAAATAAGATTCCTTTAATTCCATGTACAACATGTAATTATTGTGCTAAGGTCTGTCCAAACAACATTGGAATTTCAGGATCGTTTACGGCAATGAATTATTTGACGTTATATGGAGACAAAGGAGCGGCACAGCATCAAGAGAATTGGCTTGTAGGCGGTCATGGACATAAAAAAGCTGCTGAATGCATTAAATGTGGAAAGTGTGAGGAGGCATGTCCACAACACATTAAGATTCGTGACCAATTGGCGAATGTAACAAAAAAATTAGGATAATAGAAAAAAATATGAGACGAAAACAGATTTGTTTTCGTCTCATATTTTATTTTTTGATACTTACTGTACATCTTTTAAGAAATGACCTAATTCTCTCGAATATTAATATAACGGTCCCATTCTTCTTTATCGTGGACACCAGTAATGTGAATACAGTAAACATGATACATGGTATCAACAGAAAGGATATAATCATTACCTTCTTGTACAAAGGAGATAACTTCTTCCTCTCTTAATGATTTTAATATATCGTTGTAGTCTTCTGGTGCAACATCTTCGTCTGGGATTTCTTCTACTAAAACTTCATTGGCATCGTATCTGCGATATCCTTCTTTGATAAAAGAAGAAATCTTTCCATCTTCAATTGTAAAATGAAGATCGTTTGCACCCATTTCGAATAAATCTCGATTTGTTGTATTCTCAGGCAAGATAGTAACGGCATCAAAGATACCGTGAAAATATCCGTCCATCTGTGTCAATTCACAGACGATTGCTTTTTCAAAACGAAAATGTCCTAATTCATCAATTGTTTTATATTTCATGATTCAACCTCTGATTTATTTGCAATATTTTTCTTTTAATTGTGCGATTTTTTCATTATATGCTGTTTGCTGCTTTTCTTGTAATGCAGCAACCTTTACATTCTCTGCTACATCATCAAAAGTTTGAGTGGTAGCTTCTGTACGTGTTTCTGGTTTAATTAAGTGGAATCCAAATTGTGTTTTTACTGGGCCAGCAACTTTTCCAAGTTCTGCAGTAAATGCAACATCTTCAAATTCTTTTACCATTTGACCACGTCCAAATTGACCTAAATCTCCACCACGTTCTTTTGATGGACAAGTAGAATATTGAGCAGCGGCATCTTCAAATGTTGTTTCTCCACTTTGGATTTTACAAAGAACATCTTTAAGCTCGTCCTCTGAATCCATTAATATGTGCTTTGCACTTACGGTTTCACCTTGTTGATAATTAGCTTTATGTTCTTCGTAGAAGGCTTTTACCTCTTCATCAGAAACGGTGATATCATCTAATGTTTTGTGCATTGCTAATTGTCCTAAAATATCACGTTTAGCATTTGCAATGTTTGTCTTGTAAGCTTCTGTTTCATCTAACTTTTCTTCTTTTCCCATTTCAGCAAATAAGTAAAGAGATACTAGTTGCTCTATAAAATATTCTTTTGCTTGTGGGCTTTGAAGATATGCTTGCTGTTCTTGAGGAAGATTTTGTGCAAAACGGTCAAAATCTGCCTGTGTAATTTCTTTTCCTGCTACTGTTGCTAATACTTCGTTACTCATAATAATCTCCATTCTTTGCGTATAATGATTTATTGTATGGGATAACCGATGATTTGTAAAGGAAATTAATCTTCCTCTACAAGTCCTTTGACGTAATCAGACTTTTTAGATGCTGTCTCTTTTAATATAAGAAGTTTTGGTGAATCCAAGGTGTGTTCTTCTTCGGCAATACGATACAATTCTCTTTTGTACTTGACTAGATCAAGGGAATCCGTCAAATCTTTGATTTGCTGTTCTAAAAGCTCTTGCTGTTGTATGAATAATTCATGGCGCTGTTTTATGGTAGAATCCCCTTGTTCACACCAGTCAAAATACTGACGAATATTCTTAAGAGACATCCCTGTCCGCTTTAAACATTCCATTAGATTTAGGTGGCGAATGTCCTTGTCTTTAAATATACGAATGCCACCCGCTGTTCGTTCTACATCCCGAAGCAGACCTTCTTTATCATAATATCGAAGAGTAGAAATTGATATATGTAGCATCTTAGATACTTCTCCAATTGAGTAAGTTTTCATTTTAAATTCCTCCTAGGTATCATAGTTGGTGATAAAGCTAAAGTTAACTTTAGCATATGATGATATAAAAGGCAAATGAAAAATGTCAAATATATGATTTATAAATAAAATCATGATATAATTAGGGAATACAATCATATAAAAATTTATGGGAAGGAACCAGAGAAAATTTGAGCAAATCAGAGAAGAAACGTATTATATTAAAAATAATATTTATGGCATGTATTTTGTTTCTGACTTTGTTTGGAAACAGTAACTGGGTTATAAATCAGAAGTTGGAGAAACAGGAGATTTCTTTATTATCCCATTGGAATTATGTAAATAATCAGTTGGAACAAAAAGAGATTACAGTTCCAACGAAAGAATATGCAAAGTCAAATGACACTCAGGTACTAAAGAAAAAGATTACCCAAAATATGCTGAAAGATGGAGAAGGATTGTCCATAGGGTTTTACACTGTATGTCAGGAGGCTAAAGTTTATGTGAACAAAACCTGCATATATGAAAGAAGAGCAAGCCCAGGGATTTTAACTGGCTGGGCAGCTGCCTCAGGATGGAATTTTGCGAAAATAGGAAAGCGTACGCCAGGTGATGAGATTACGGTAAAATTAACAAGTCCATATTCTATGACATCGGGAAGCATTCCGAATTTTTATCTAGGAAGTGAAGCCAGTCTTGAAAAATTACCTTATTCAAAAAGTATGCGGTATTTTTTCTTGGATTCCATCATCTTGTTCCTTGGATTATTCTGGATTGTCCATTATCTATATATGAAGCGAAGGAAGATTGTTCATAAGGGTGGAATTGAACTTGGGATTTTAGCAATTACCCTTTCTGGCTGGTTTTATTTTGGATCATCCTATCATCCTAATATATGGATTTCAGATGAGGCAGCATGTTATTTAGCAGAGTCTTTTTTTCTAGTACTGCCAGTTGTCTATAGTGTAGTATTAAGGGAAGTTACTTCTGGGAAACTTAATCGATTGATACAATTAGTTGTGGATATATCTTTTGCTAATGTCATTGTGTGTCAGGCACTGCATATTTTTAGAATCTGCGATATGATGGAGACAATTTATGTAATTCATATTTTAATTGTGGTATTAATTTCTATTACCATTGTCTACTATTGGAAAAGAATTCAGCAGGGAGATTTAAAATGGACTTCAACGGAAACTTTAGGTGGAATTACACTAATAATATCGGCATTTATTGAACTGTGTTATACCTATTTTTTTTCATTGGATCAGTTTGGGATAGCCATTCGAGTCGGCGTCATTGTATATGTCATTACTGTTGAACTTAAGATGATGAGAGAAAAAAGAGATGCAGAATGTATATTCCTTGAAAATGAAAATAGAGTTAAGGAAATGAAATTAAAGATTTTGTCATCACAGATTCAGCCCCATTTTATTTATAATACATTAGGAAGTATTCAAGGATTGATTCAGATTGATCCAAAGGAGGCCAGTCGGTTAACTTATGTGTTTTCTAAATATTTAAGAGGAAATGTTGAGTTTATAGATTCACCTATGGAAGTGACTTTTACAAAAGAATTAAATCACATATATACATATGGAGAGATTGAGAAGATTCGCTTTGGAGATAGAGTCAATGTGATTTATGATATCAATGAAACTAATTTTACAGTTCCCTCATTGTCTGTTCAGCCATTGATAGAAAATGGGATTAAACATGGAATCTGTAAGAAGGATGAAGGTGGTAGTGTAAAGCTTACTGTACGATGCCATGGAGATTATGTAAGAATTATCGTTGAAGATGATGGAGTTGGATTTGATGTTCAAAAAGTGTTGGAGAATCAACATTCGTCGGTAGGATTGAGAAATACTATCTATCGATGGAGAGAATACAATCATGCAAAAGTTAATGTTGAGAGTCATATAAATCAGGGAACAAAGATAACAATTATATTTCAAAAGTAGATAGTAGAGGTGCGTAAGATGAAGACAATAATTGTAGATGATGAACAAATTATGCTGCATCAATTGGAGATGGAATTAAGAAAGGATTCTCAAGTGGAACTAGTGGGAGCCTTTTGCCTTAGCTCAAAGGCATTGGCTTATGCAAAGGAACATAAAGTGGAGGCGGCATTTCTAGACATTGAGATGCCTACAATGAATGGAATTGAGTTAGGGAAGAAATTAAAGGAAATATATCCTGGCATTATTATTGTTTATGTGACAGGATATTCTGACTATGTAAAAGAGGCAGTTCTGGATGTAAAATCAGACGTTTACCTTTTAAAACCTTATAGTGAAGAGGATATTAAAGAGGCACTAAGGAAAGCCTTGTTGTTATCATTAAGACAGAGAAAAAATGTTCACATTCATACATTTGGGAATTTTGATGTCTATATTCAAGGAGTTGCCCTTACCTTTTCTAATGCGAAGGCAAAAGAGCTTCTTGCTATATGTGTAGATCATATTGGTGGAGAAGTAACCATGGAAGAAGCGGTGGAAAAGCTATGGGGAAACCGTCCTTATGATAATCGAGTTAAAAATCTGTATCGTAAGTCGGTATCCTATTTAAATCGATTGTTTGAAACTGTAGGGTATGAGAATTTATTTCAAAATAAGAGAGGTAGATGTAATGTAAATTTACAGGAATTTGATTGTGACTACATAGGAAATATAATGCCTGGATATGAATATGACAATATGGAGAGATTCTCAGGAAGCTATATGGTAGAATATCCATGGGCAAGAGAAACAGAAAAAAGATTAGCAGATATATGAGAAAGGATACCAGATGTCAGAACTTAACATTAGAAGTGCAGAGATTTGGGATGCACAAGAATTACTGGATATTTATGGACCTTATGTAGAGCATACGGCAATTTCATTTGAATATGATGTGCCAGATATAGAAGAATTTAGACATCGGATGGAAACCATTTTATTAAAATATCCATATTTGGTGGCTGTCTATGAAGGTGAAATTGTGGGATATGCTTATGCGACCACTTTTAAAGATAGAAAGGCCTATGACTGGTCGGTTGAGACAACGATATACATGAAAGAGAGTATGAAGGGAAAGGGATACGGGAAAAGGTTGTATCTTGCATTAGAAGAGGAACTTCAAAAAAGGAACATATTAAATGCCAATGCGTGTATTGCAGTTACTGAAAAAGAAGACCCCTATCTAACCAATGGAAGTATGCATTTTCATGAACGGATGGGATACAAAGTTGTGGGAACTTTTCATTATAGTGGGAAAAAATTCGGCAGATGGTATCATATGATGTGGATGGAGAAGATGCTGGGCGTGCATATGGAAAATGTAAAGAATTCTTAAGAAAAAAGCCATTTATTTTTTCCTGTTTTTTGTTATTCTAGTAGCAGAGAATGGGAAGGAGAAACATGGGAAGAAAAATACAAAAGTGTTTAGCTGGAATCATTGTAATTGGAGTTGCTCTCATATTTGGAATTAACGGATATGTAGTCAATTCTCAAAAAAAGAATATAATCCTAGCTAACGAAGCAAAAAATAAAGATCAGATAGATTGTATTTTGGTTTTAGGATGTTTGGTACACAAGAATGGAACCATGTCTTATATGCTGAGAGATCGAATGAATCGAGCTGTTGAACTATACAAAAATGGAGTTGCACCTAAGATTTTAGTATCAGGAGATCATGGAAATGCTGATTATGATGAGGTCAATGCCATGAAGCAGTATGCGGTTAAGCGAGGGGTTGCATCTGAAGATGTTTTTATGGATCATGCAGGATTTTCCACGTATGAATCCATGTATCGTGCCAAAGCAGTTTTTCAGGTGGAACGATGTGTGGTTGTGACCCAAAGATATCATTTGTATCGAGCATTATATGATGGAGAGAAACAAGGAATTAAAGTTTATGGAGTCTGTGCAAAGGAAGTAGATTATGCAGGACAAAGATATCGAGATTTAAGGGAGACTGTAGCAAGGGATAAAGACGTTTTTGTATCATGGCTTCATCATAAGCCAACCTATCTTGGAGATCAGATACCAATTCAGGGAAATGGGGACGAAACAAACGACGATAATTAAGAAAATGATAAGTAAAAATAGGTGGGAACCTTATGGTTCTCGCCCTTTTTTTTTGTCTGGGAATATGTTACACTTTATAATAAGAATGCTTTGAAGGAGGAGAGCCTGTGATTTCAGAAGATAAAGTGAGAATTATGACGGTTCTTGCTCGTTATGAAAAGAATGAAGGAGCTGCAGATGCTCAAGTATATCAATATAGTCGCAAAGATTATGTGCGTAAAGAATCATTGAAAGTAGGAGTTGCTATTACCGTTGCATATGTGATTGCAGTTATGATATTTTTTGCAGTTAATTTTGAGATATTTATTGATTTAGTAAAATATAAACGTATTATATTAGTTGTTGCCATGCTTGTGATTATGTATCTTCTTTTAGGGTTTGGATATATGCAGCTGATAAGCACCAAGGCAAATCGTCATTACGATGAAGTTATGGCAAGAGTTAGATCATATGAGAATAAATTAGCAGAATTAGTTGCGTTCTATGAGGAAGAGAATGAAGATAATCGTCCGACAATTGGAACCGAGGAGAATAAAGATGGAACAGATATTATTATATAGAGAGAAGATACTTCTTTTTATAAGCCGGCACGAGAAGATAGTGAAAAACTTATGTAAGTTGATTGGTGGATTTTTGATATTTCATACGATCAACCTCTTATTTGGATATTCAGATTTTATTTCCCAGAATCTTGTTACCGTTTTGCTTGCACTTATTTGCGTGTTTTTACCATTTTCTATGATTTACTTACTAGGAAATGTGGTAATTATTATACAGCTTGCATCAGTATCCATGGAGGTTGTCTTGATTTATGTTATTGCAGTGGGACTTTATCATCTGTTATATCAGAGAATGTTTCCAGAAATTCGATATTTGGTAATTATTACGCCGGTGTTCTATTATCTGCATTTGCCAGCGTTGTTGCCATTATTTGTAGGAACATTTATAGGAATTGTAGGGATACCAGGGATATTTATGGGAAGTTTCATATATTTCTTTGGTTTGTCGGTGCAGGTAGGAACCCTTCAGATTGCCAATGGAACTGCATCAGGACAGTTGAGCAACTATATTGCACAAGGTGCATTAGGAAATAGTGATTTCTTTATTGATCTTTTAGCATTTGTGTTTGTTGTAATTCTTGTGACAACGATTCGAAAACTGCAAATACCTTATGTGTGGTATGTATCAATTGGGGCAGGAGGAGTTGTTTATTTAATTTTAACCCTAGTGGGTGGATTTATGACAGGAGCAAGAGTAGCAGTTGTAAGTGAAATTATAGTTGTAGTGATAAGTTCTTTGATTGTACTGATACTAGAGTTTTTAGATAATGTCATAGATTATTCTCAAGAAGAGAAATTAGAGTTTGAAGATGATGAATATTATTATTATGTAAGAGCAATACCAAAAAGTATTGTAAAAGAGGAAGACGTGAATATAACTAAGATCAATAATCGTCCAGATACTGGTTTTAGTTTTAAGAAAAAACGAAATAGGGAGAATTAAGGTGCACAATTTTATACCTCAAATTGAAAAATATTTATACTGGTTATCAATACCCAAGATGAATATCATGGATTTGATTGATATTTTACTTGTAAGTATTATTGTTTATGAAGTAATTAAATGGATTAAAACAACAAGAGCATGGATGCTGTTAAAGGGTATTTTGTTACTTGTTATTATTGCATTTGGAGCATATGTGTTCCAACTACATGCGCTGAGTTGGTTAATTAGCAATACTATGGGAGTAGGCTTGACAGCAGCCATTATTGTATTCCAGCCAGAACTTCGAAAGGCGTTGGAGCAATTAGGGCGTAAGAATCTGTTTGTTAATTTATTTTCCACAGATGATACGAGAGTAGAGGAACTAGGATATACAAGTAGAACAATTCAGGAAATAGTCCGCGCCACCATTGAGATGTCCAAAGTTAAAACTGGAGCATTGATGGTGCTTCAAAGGGATGTGGCACTAGGAGAATTTGAAAGAACAGGAATATCCATTGATGCGACTATGAGTAGTCAACTGCTTATCAATATTTTTGAGCATAATACACCTCTTCACGATGGGGCTGTTATTATAAGGAATAACAGAGTTGTTTCAGCAACCTGCTATTTACCTTTAAGTGATAGTTTAGAGCTTGGAAAAGAACTTGGAACAAGGCATCGAGCAGCAGTTGGAATCAGTGAAGTTTCAGATAGTATGACAGTGATTGTTTCAGAAGAAACTGGGGGAATCTCTATTGCGTCCGGGGGAACTTTAAGAAAAGATTTGACGCCTCAACAATTGAGGGATGAATTGGCTGTACTTCAAAATGATTCGGATGAAGGTAAGAAGTTTAAACTGTGGAAAGGATTGAATCGTAATGAAAGAAAAAATACAAAGTAATTTACTTTTAAAAGTTATTTCTGTCGTATTGGCTATTCTTTTGTGGTTGTTTGTAATCAATACAGATAATCCGGTAATTTCCAAAACATTTACAGATATCCCAGTAGAGATGCTAAATGAGCAGGTACTAGATGAGATGAATCAGACATATAAAGTTACTAGTGGATCTACCGTTAGTTTTACGGTAAAGGGAAAAAAGACAATTATAGATAAGTTAAGTGTAAGAGATTTTAGAGCCACTGCGGATGTATCGTCAATGTCCAAGGTAAATGCTATCCCGATTAAGATTGTTCCACTAAAATATAAAGATCAGTTGGAAATTACATCAGGAAATAGTCAGTCTGTAAAAGTTGTTTTGGAAGATTTGAAACAGAGCCAGCTTCCAGTAGAGGTTGTAATTCATGGAGAGGCAGCAGATGGATAT
The DNA here is from genome assembly GCA_028704435.1 of Anaerostipes sp. Taxonomy (GTDB): domain Bacteria; phylum Bacillota; class Clostridia; order Lachnospirales; family Lachnospiraceae; genus Anaerostipes. The sequence goes on from JAQWFL010000032.1 coordinate 19,282, forward strand.
GCAGTAGAAAGTAAGAAAGCTACACCTAACTTGGTTTCTATTTCTGGACCAAAGAGTGTGGTTCATGAAGTTGAGTCAGTACGAGTGGAAGTTAATGTTTCAGGATTGAAGAATGATATTAATGTAACAAAAGCGGTAAGGTGTTATGATGCAGATGGGGATGAAGTAAGTCAGGAACGTCTCACATTAGATACAAGTAAGGTAAAAGTGAAAGTCTTGTTTGCAAGAACAAAGAAAGTTCCTCTTGTGGTAAAGACCAAAGGAAAACCTGCTAGCGGTTACAGTTTAGGAAGTATTACATATAGTCCTAAAACTGTTTTAGTTACTGGTTCCAAGGAAGCTCTAAAGGAGGTCGATCGTCTTGAGTTGACAACCTTAGATGTTGAAGATAGTACAAAGAGTGTAGAAAAGACAATTAAACCAGGAGATATTAAACTTCCAGATGGAATTACATTTGTGGAATCTGTCAGTGACATGAAGGATTTTGTTATAAAAGCAAACATAGCAAAAGAGCAAAACAGAACATTGACATTGGATACAGACCAGATTAAACTCCTTCACAATGATAAGAATTACAAGGTGACCTTTGATTCTGGCAGAGTGGATGTGAAAGTCAGTGGTTTAAAATCAGTAATTAATAATCTAAGCATAAAAGATTTGAATCCCAAAATTGATCTTGCAACGTTGGAAACAGGGGTGCATACGGTGCAGGTACAGCTAAAAGAAATAGCTGATATGTCTGTGGTTGGAACACCAACAGTAAAGATTCAAATTCAATAAATTTAACAATCAATTTAACAATCAGAAAGTCCATGATGGTAGTCCGGACTTTCTTTTGTTATAATAGAAGTGGTAATGTAAATATTGATTAGGAGGGATATTATGGTAATAGGAATTTTGGTGGTTATAATAATTGTAATCGCGCTATTTGTTGTTTCAAATTATAATGGTTTAGTAAAGTTGAAGAACAATGTGGAAGAGGGATTTGCCACAATGGATGTATATCTCAAGAAGAGATTTGACTTGATTCCAAATTTAGTGGAAACAGTGAAAGGTTACGCAAAACATGAATCAGAAACTCTAGAAAAGGTAATTGCAGCAAGAAGTGGTGTTATGTCTGCATCAACGCTGGAAGAAAAAGTTGAAAGTGAGAATATATTGTCAGGAACATTAAAATCACTTTTTGCAGTGAGTGAGGCATATCCTGATTTAAAAGCAAATCAGAATTTCATGGATTTACAAAATCAATTAAACAAGATTGAAGAAGATATTGCAAATGCAAGAAAATACTACAATGCAGTAGTTAAGGAATTCAACAATAAAATCGAGATGTTTCCAAGTAATATAATTGCAGGAATTTTTCATTTTACAAGAAAACCTATGTTTGAAGTAAACACAGAAGAAGAACGAGAGAACGTAAAAGTACAATTTTAGATAAGGAGCAAATATGAAGAAGATGAACAGAATGCTTTTTGTTTTTGTATCAATTTTTTGTCTTTTGCAAATGAATGAGAGCAGAGTATTTGCTGCAGACTATGATACAAGGGTTTATAACGTAAATGTAAATGTGAACAAAGATCAGTCTTATGATATTACAGAGGCGATTCATGTGAACTTTACGTATCCAAAGCATGGAATTTATCGGTATATTCCTTATGTGGGGGAGATACACAGCAAAGTTGATGGTAAAGAAGTTGACACAAGATACAAAAGTAAGATTAAGAATTTAGAAGTTCAGGATTTTGAATATGAAACAGAAAATGAAAATGGAAATAAAATTGTAAAAATTGGAGATGAAGATACAAGAGTCAGTGGGAAACAGACTTATCGCCTGTCTTACAAATACAAGATGTATGATGATGGAGTGAAGGATTATGATCAGTTTTATCTCAATGTAATTCCTACAGGATGGGAGACGGAGATTGAGAAAGCAGACGTGGTAATTCAGATGCCAAAGTCTTTTAATAAAGATAAGATAGAAGTATTTTCAGGGAAATACGGAGAAAGTCTGGTAAGTAAGGTTCCTTATACTGTAAAAGGGAATAAGATTCATATTAAAACAGAAAATACATTGGAGCAGGGAACAGGAATTACTGTTCGAATTCTTCTTCCAGATGGATATTTTGAGGGGGTTCCAAATGATACTGTGAAAAATATTTTCCTTGGTGTTCTTGGGGTGCTTACAATAGCTGCACTGATTTTACTTTGGTATCGATTTGGAAAAGACAGATATTATGTGAAGACAGTGGAATTTTATCCACCAGAAGGGATGACACCCGCCGAATTAGGTTATATTATCGATGGACGTGTGGATAAACAAGATGTTATTTCACTGATTATGTATCATGCTCAAAAAGGATACTTGACCATCGAAGAAGAAAAAAAAGGAAAGAAACCATCATTTATTCTTCATAAGCAAAAGAATTTACCAACAGATGCCAAGAAATTTGAAAAAACATTTTTTGATGGGATTTTTGCTAAGGCAATCGATGGAACGGTACATTTAGATGACCTTGGAGATGATTTCTATCAAAAGTTTTCTGACACCAAAGAAGATATTAGCATCTCATTTGAAGATTATAAAGAGAATAATATCTTTGAAAAGAGTGCAAATTATGTCCGTTATATTGCCATGATTTTGGTCGTAGTAGGTTATGGACTAGGAGCATTTCTAGCATCACAAATATGTGGAGATATGGAACAGATACTACTCTTTGTAATAGCGTTGATTCCATTTTTAGGGGCTATATTCTTTGCATGTGAAACTATAGATAAGAGATATGTCAGCACAAAGGGAAAGAAGATTTTTCATGGAATCTTAACTATATTATTAACTATTTTAGGATTTGTACTTACTATAGTTATGTATCAACAAACACTAAATGGATATAAAGAAGGAATTTTGTATGCAGTTATGCCAGTTGTTGGAGTATGGGCAATCTGCTTTATGGGGCGTAGAACAGTAAGAGGCGCAGAACTTCTTGGTAAGACATTAGGATTCCAAGACTTTCTAAAGAAGGCAGAAAAATCTCGTTTAGAGTTGTTAGTAGAAGAAAATCCAGCATATTTTTATGATATTTTACCGTATGCATATGTATTGGGAGTATCCGATAAATGGGCTAAGAAATTTGAATCCATTCATATGGAACAACCAAATTGGTATGTTGGAGGATATGGAAACGATCCATTTACAACCTATTTATTTATTAGTCATATGAATCGTTGTACCAACGTTATGGCAAGCAGCATGATACCACCAGTGCCAGAAAATACAGGCGGAGGAAGCTTCGGTGGTGGAGGCGGATTTACAGGTGGCGGCGTCGGCGGAGGCGGCGGTGGCGCATGGTAAAGGGAATTTCATATGGAGTTCTTAAAATCAACCTTTTCTCTGTTTTGGTATTTTCGTTGTTGTAACAAAGTTTTATTTCCATTCTGCTGCGGAACTCGCATTCGCTCAGACAGTCCTCGCAGTTGCAAAGCAACCATGGAAATGTTCAACTTTGTTACAAAGAAAATACGTAAAACAGACCAGTATTGATTTGTAAGAACCATATGAAATTCTGTGTGGGGCTGTGTAAAGCTTTAAGGTTTCTTTTGGGGTAAAATAGTAAAGTTATATCGTTATATTCAAAAGAGTCTTATGCACTCATATTTTCGTGCTGTTAGTACGAAAATATGAGGCTATAAGACTCTTTTTTAGTTGCCGATAATATCGGCAACAGCAACGAAGTTGCTGAATATAACGAAAAAAAGCTCTTTGAAGCAATGAAACAATACGAAAAAAATTCAGCCTCAACCCCCAACAGAAAAAAGAAAGGAAAAATTCCATCTACACAAGGCAGTTTTGAGAAATTACTGAGATTAAAAAATTACTTAGGAAGGAAGCCGCAGGCCGCGAGGACTGTTTGAGCGTTAGCGAGTTCCGCAAGCGCTTCCTAAGAAACTTTTTAATCGAAAGAGTAATTTCCAAAGAACTGCGAAATGTGCAGTGGAATTTTTTACTTTCTTTTACTTTATTTAAATTTTGGTTTATCGTATGTCATTACGTTTCCTGTTGCATAGGCGCTTCGATACTGGCTATACATTAGGCTACCAATTTTTTGTGCATATCCAGGATCTGTTGCATATTGATGCCATAGATTTGCTGTGTTTGGATTGAAACGATATTTGTAAAGGGTATTTTGCTTATAGGTTGAGTTATTGATATATTCTTGGCTCACATACTTGGCAGCACCTTTGATTGCTTTATCAACGGATGTCCATCCCATGTAATAAGCGTAACTGAATCCGCATAACTGTGCAGCGTCGTCATATGCCTTAATTCCATATAGGTTATACACTTTCTTTGATGAAATTTTCTTTGTAATATATTTTCCATTTACTTTTTTAAAGCCGGTAACATTTCCTTTGCTGTCTTTGACAACGGAAGAACCGGAGACAACGGTTGTAATGGATTTTCCTTGGGATAAGGTACTTGTTCCGTAACCTGTTTCTAAGATTGTCTGACATAGCAGATATACTGGATCTATGTTATAGGACTTAGCTGCAGATATTAAAACGGAACCTTTATTTCGTAACACGCTTTTTGAACTTACTTTTTTATTTAATAGACTTCCATAGGTACTTGTTTTTACTGTTCTAAATACATTAAGTCTTAAGAACTGGTAATTATGTGTTGGATCTGTGGATACTGGAATATATTTTGAATAATTGATAGTAGAGCCACTGTATTTACTTAATTGTTTTTTTTGAGCACTAATATAAGAACTCTGACTCTTGTTGTAAGAGGTTGTTGTATTTGATGAATATAAGTAAGACGTACTTGTCTTATTAATATGTATTTTGTTTGTATAAGAAATGTAGGAGTAATTAAGTCCTAGGTTTGTTATAACAAAATTTGCAGGAACTAAAATATAGGTTTTGTTTGCTCCGTAATACTTTACTGTCACAGGTGCTGTAGGCAGTGTTTTCTTCTTGCCATTTACATAGCTGGTTTTTTTATTTTTATAAACGGTAACTCGTTTGCTTCCATAAGTCAGTGTTAATTTTCCAGACTTTGAATTATAACTTCGCTTTACTTTTGGCCCATTTTTAACAAGAACATTGTAATATGGAATCATATTGATACCATTTATCTGGAGTCCAGGAACGGTAGATATACTTTTCTTGTTATATACAGATGTCAATTGTTTTCCAGTATATGTACGTGTTTTGCTACTGTATCGTATTTTCAGTGAAGCAGCTTGAACATTGGTGGGCTGGTATGTAAATAATAGACCAGCGGCCATAAGAGCAGACAATGAAAATGTGATAGCCTTTTTGAATAATTTTTTCATAGATTTCCTCCTTTGTAATGAAAAATAAAAGAGAGAACCATGAAATCGAGTGAGCGATTGTCAATTAAGGTGTAAAGTTGGGTTCTCTCTTTAAGATAATTATACTATGAAATTAATTAAAAAGCAATATAAATGTAACACAAATGTAATAATTTAATTATTTATAAGACGGAACAGTGTAAGTCAAAGTAGATGGACTAGAATATACACTGCGGTATTTATACATTAAAGCTCCAATTCCCCGAGCATAGGCTGGGTCTGTTGCGTATTCGTGCCAAATATATTTTGTATTTGTAATATAGCGGAAACGATAAATGGTATTTTGGTTGTAGGTTGAATTGTGAATATAATTCTCACTTACATATTGTGCAGCACCAGCGATGGCTTTATCTACGGAAGTCCATCCCATATAATAAGCATAACTAAATCCACATAACTGTGCAGCGTCATCATATGCCTTGATTCCATAAAGGTTATACACTTTTGTTTTTGAAATTTTCTTGGTTATGTATTTTCCATTTACTTTCTTAAAACCTGTGACAACACCTTTGCTATTTCTTACTACAGAATTTCCAGATACAACAGTGGTAATAGAATTTCCAGAGGCAAGATTGCTTGTCCCATAAGCAGATTCATGAACTGTTTGACACAAGAAATAAAGTGGATCAATTTTATATTTTTGAGCGGCGGAGGTAAAGACAGTTGCCTTTCCTTTTAACACACTCTCCTTTGACTTGCTTGAGATCATAGTGCTTAAAGTGGAAGCATAAGTGGATGATTTTACTCCATGGTAAGAATCAATTCTTAAAAATTGATATTTATTTGTAGTGTCTTTGGAAGGATCAATATAATCTGCATAGTTTGTAATTTTCTTTCCTGCATAAGATGGTGTTTCAGCCTGCTGAAGTTTTACGTAGTTAAGAAGTGCTGAACTAGGAGCAGGTGTTGGACTAGGAATGGATATGGCACCACTGCTATATTTGTATGTAAATCCAAGATATTGTATTGCAAATTTTGCAGGAACCAATAGATAAGTCTTACTTACCGCGCGGTATTTAACGGTAAGTGGAGCCACTGTTAAAGTACGTTTTGTTCCATTGGTATAGGCATATTTTTTCCCTTTGTAGAAAGTTACCTTTTTACTTCCATTGGTTAGAACCAGCTTTCCAGTTTTTGAATCGTAGCTTCTCTTTACTTTGGGACCAGCAGTGACTAAAGTTTTATAGTAGGGAATCATATTGGTGTTATTCAGTTGGATTCCTGGGGTTCCTGTGAGGGAAACCTTTTTTCCATGATAGGAAAAGCTTAACTGCTTTCCTTTATAAGTAACGTTCTTTCCGTTGTAACGAAGGGAAAGACTTGCTGCATTGGCTGGAATAGATGGAATTAGCATTGAACCTGCAAGGACACAGCTGAGTAAAAATTTCTTTATATGTATGTTTTTCATTTTATTCATCTCCTCTTTCGATTGATAATTATTAAATATGTTCTTTATTATAACATAGATTAGGGAAAAATCTTACAAAAGTCTTTCGAATTTTTTTCTATTATTTATTTGCTTCATGTGATAAAATAAAAAGCATTGTAAGGGATAGAGTGATTTTCTACTATAATTAATATATATAATTTTAAAATGGAGGATGTTATGGAATTTTGGGATATTTATGATAAGAATAAGGAACGTACTGGGCGCACTATGAAGAGAAATGACTGGTGTCTAAAGGATGATGAATATCATTTAACAGTATTAGGGGTTATTGCAAGACCGGATGGAAAGTTTCTAATCACCAAGCGTGTAATGACAAAGCAGTGGGCGCCAGGCTGGTGGGAAGTTTCTGGTGGAGCTGTTATGGCAGGAGAGGATTCTCAGGATGCAGTTGTGCGAGAAGTGAAAGAAGAAACTGGTCTTGACGTCTCAAATTGTGATGGCGGTTACCAATTTACATATCAAAGAGAAAATCCAGGAGAAGGGGACAACTATTTTGTAGACGTATACCGTTTCATAAAGGATTTTGATGAAAGTGATTTGGATTTGCAAGAAGAAGAAACCGCTGGTTATATGCTTGCATCTTTAGATGAGATTAAGGCATTTGCACAGGAGGGAATCTTCTTGCATTATGATAGTATTCAAAAGGTTTTTGAAGTCTAGAAAACAAGCTGGACAAGAATCATATAACAAATGGTGCCACAGGCAATGGAGAGAAGCATCTGTCGTTTCCAAAGGTGTAGAATTGTGGTTACAATGATTGCAATGAGTTCGGGAAGTCCGTAGCTGTATTTTAAAAGAGATACATTTTTCAGACAGTATACAATGAGCATACTGAAAATTGCACCAGGGAGTACCTTTCCCAGATATTGAATATATTTTGGAGTAGGGCGCTTAGAACTAAAAATTAAAAATGGTAAAAATCTAGTTGCCATAGTACCCAGAACACAGAGTGCTATGGTAATTATTTGTTCTATTAAAGTCATGATGAAAGTGTGTCTCCTTTCCCTTGGATTGGTTTACGAAATATAGTTAAAAATACTAGAATACATATCATAGTTGGAACCATAAAGTTGTCAGAACCAAAGATAATCAGGCATCCAAAACTTGCAATAAATCCAATCCATGCATTGATGTGCTGTTTTTCTTTCAGCCATTGTTCTAAGAAAATGACCACGAATACACAGGTCATAACAAAATCTAATCCTTTTGTATTAAAGTGAATAAAATTTCCAAGGAGCCCTCCAATGGTAGAACCACTAAACCAGTAAAGGTGATTGAGGAGAGTTACAAAAAAATAGAACCATCCAGGATCTACATCTTCTGGAATATGGGCGGTGTAATTAATACTAAAAGTTTCGTCGCACATGCCAAATATTAAATAGTATTTCTTCCATCCCATATCTTTAAATTTATCCAGCATAGAAATACCATAAAATAAATGTCTTGCCTGAATCATTAAAGTCATAATCAGTGTCTGTAATGGGGCAAAAGCAGAAAGTAGCATAGATACTGCTACGAATTCAAGGCTTCCGCCAAAAATAACAGCACTCATAATCATGGGATATAAAAAGCTGAATCCAGATACATTCATGTAAATGCCATAGGCAAGACTTAAGAACCAAAAACCTGCAAAGATTGGAAGAGTGTATGGAAAAGCGGCTAGAAAAGCACGTTTTATTTTGTGGTCATTTTTCATATGTCATGTTCCTCGCTAAATTTATATTGGATTATAAGATTATCACAATCAAAAATAGAATGCAAACAAGGTTATTTTGTGATAAAATCGGAAGAAGAAAACAAAAAGTTAGGAGAGCAATGTTTATGAGTAAAGTAAGAATTGGAATTATTGGTTATGGAAATATTGGTAGAGGCGTAGAAACTGCCATTAAGCAGAATGCGGATTGTGAGATGGCTGGAGTATTTACAAGAAGAGATCCAGCGTCCCTTTCTATTTTAACAGAAGGTGGAAGTGTCTATTCTGTAGATGATTTAGCAGATCATAAAGAAGATATTGATGTTTGTATTATTTGTGGAGGAAGTGCAACAGATCTTCCAAAACAGACACCAGAGATGGCAAAGATGTTCAATGTTGTAGATAGTTTTGATACACATGCTAAAATTCCAGAGCATTTTGCAAATGTAGATGCAGCTGCAAAGGAGAGTGGTCATACTGGAATTATTTCTGTTGGATGGGATCCAGGAATGTTTTCACTAAATCGTTTATA
>JAQWFL010000033.1 GCA_028704435.1 Anaerostipes sp.
GTTTCAGGAGCAACCTACAGTTCCAATGGGATTATTAAAGCTGTGGAAAATGCGTTGAAGAAAGCTTTAGTTTCTGGGGATACTTCTTCGGGGGACAATACAAATGATGAGAGTACAGATGATACAATTGCTACAATTACAGTTACTTCAACAGGTGAAAACTATAATACAGCAACAAAGAAAATTACAGTTAAGGTTACGCCAAAGAAACAAACAGTAAAAACAAAAGCAGGAAAGAAAAAAGTAACAGTTACACTAAAGAAAGATACAAAGGCAACAGGATACCAGATTGTGATTGGTACAAAGAAGAGCTTAAAAGGTGCAAAGACGGTAACTGTTAAATCATACAAGACATATAAGAAGACGATTAGCAAATTAAAGGCGAAGAAAACTTACTATGTTAAAGCACGTTCATATAAGACAAGTGGAAAGACAAAACTTTATGGAGCGTACAGCACAGTTAAAAAAGTAAAAACAAAATAATAGGAATAAACATTAATCAGAGTGTTTGCGAAAACGGGCGGGAGAAATTCCTACCCGTTTTTTGAATGCATTAATAAAGCTTGAATCAGAGCTGTATCCAAGCATATCTGTAATCTGGCTGATGGAATTTTCTGTTGTTTTTAAAATACTTTTTGCATAATTAATTTTACGAATGGCAACAAATTCAATAGGAGAAATACCAGTTTCTTCTTTGAAAATATGAGAAAAGTAATAAACACTTAAATTTGCATTTGATGCAAGATTTTCTAGGGAAATAGAGGCATCCAAATGTTCTTGAATATATAAAATTGTCTGACACACAACATCGTTTGAGTCATAAGCATTGGTGGTGAAAACATTGCCAGATGCTTGAAGTGAACATAGGATATGGTATGTCATACAGGACAACTCTGCATCGGAAACAACTTGTTCATAAGATAAATTTGTAATGGGAGTTTTGATTTTTTTAAATAGTTCTTTTGCGTTAGGTAAGGTGAAAATGGGGGACTCATGTTTTTGAAGTAGTGCATCTGTTATTTCGTAAGCTTGACCGCCTGTAAAATGAAAATAATAAAATTCACAGGTAGGGTCAACAAAATAGGAATGAGGGTTGGCACAATTTAATAAAATAATGTCATTTTTCTTTCCTATATATGAAATATCCTGATAGGATACATTTAAAGTCCCTTCTTTTACATAGATAAGCAAAGGATAGGCGTGACCTTCTCTCTGAATTCGATAGCCATATTGACAGTAAAAATGGCCACAGTTCACAACTCCGTAATGATATAGAAGGAATTCTTCTGGCGGAGAAAAGAAAAAATAATGGGAATTATCTAAAACACCTGGTTCATTGCAAATCATATAACATTGGCTCCTCTCTATATTAACGTGATACTTTTATTGTAAAATGCATATGGAAAAAAAGCAAGATAAATAAACTTTTTGACAATATGGGATAATGTATTGCCTTTGGAATTTTGATATTCTCTTTATATAGACAAGAGAAAATAAAGGATAACAGGAGGAATATTATGAATAAAAAGCAACTGATTAATTCAATGAAAGGTCTTATTGTATCATGTCAAACTCAGCCAGATGATCCCATTCATACAAAGGATATGGTCGTAAAGATGGCAGAGGCTGCAAAATGGGGAGGCGCGGTTGGAATTCGTGCCAATTCACCAGAGCAAATTAGAGCAATTAAAGAAAAAGTTGATCTTCCAATCATTGGACTTTGGAAGATTTGGAATGAAAACACAGATGTCTTTATTACTCCTACTCTAGAGGCATGCAAAGCAATATGGGAAGCTGGAGCAGATGTAATTGCCTTAGACTGCACATCACAAATAAATGCAGAGGGAAGACCTGCATATGAACTATTAGAAATTGTAAAAAAAGAGATTCCAGAAGCACCTATTTTCGCCGATGTATCAAATTATGAAGAAGCAAAAAGAGCGATGGAAATGGGAGCAGATATTGTAGCGCCTACATTATATGGATATACAAAAGAAACAAAGCATATTGAGGAACCAGATATGCGAGCTTTTGCAAAGATGTGTCGGGAACTTGGGGATAAGGTATCCATTATGATGGAAGGACACATTTATACACCAGAAGATGCCATGAAATGTTTATATTTAGGGGCGGATGCAGTGGTTGTTGGAAGTGCAATTACAAGACCTCATTTAACAACAAAGAGATTTACAGATTTAATTTCGGGATATCAAGATAATTGGAGAGATGCGGAACGAAGTAAACACTAGGAAAGAAGGTATGTGGTATGGTCAAATTTGATGTTAATGGGACACAGAATGTTGAAGTGAGTGTAAAAATCCCATGTGAAAAGACATTTATTAGACAACTGGAAATTATGGAAACATACACAAAAGTGCATCATGAAAGTATGAATCTTCCCAAGGAAATCAGAGAAGTGAATTGCTTAAGGGTTCTTTATCCAGAGATGTTTCGGAGTATTGAAGACCAAGATAAAATTGCAGGCAGGCTCGATTTTCTTCCCATTGGATTTGGATGTGTAACATCTTTAGGTGGGGTAGGACATTATTGTGTCTTTAACAAATTGAAAGATTTTCGAGAAAAACTAGATACAGAAGATGAAAAGAAAAGAGTTGACGCACTTCATGATTATTGGCTAGAACATGATTTGAAAACAATATACTGTAAAGAAATTTTGACTGAAACTACAGTAGGTCGTTTTATTGACACCACATATCCACTGATTGCGACAGCTAGATTGTCAGGCATGATGTTAGATTATCCTAAATTATTGGAAAAAGGAATTGGAGGATTGCGCCAAGAATTGTTGGAAAAATCCAAAGAGAATTTGAACAATAAATTTTATCAGGGAAGCCTTGAATGTCTTGATATTTTTGTAGACAGTGCAGAGGAATTAAAGCAAAAAGCTTTGAGTCAAAGTGAGGATGCAAATGATTTTAGGAAAAAAGAATTACAGCAAATGGCACAGGTGTTAGAAAAGATAAAGACAGAAAAACCAGAAACATTTCCAGAGGCATTGCAGTTAATCTGGTTATACGCCTTGCTTTCAGGTGTTATTAATTATGGAAGACTAGATGATTACCTCGGTCCGTATTTAGTGGCAGATATAGAAGCTGGAAGGCTTAGCGAGGAGGAGGCATATGAGTATATACATTCTCTTTGGACAATGATTGAGAATCGAAGAACCACAGTAAATGGAAGAATCATTGTTGGTGGAAAAGGAAGAAAACATCCAAAAGAAGCAGATGTATTTTTACATTTAGCTATGAAAGTAGCAAAGAACACAAGATATGTGGAACCACAGTTTACACTTCGATTGGACAAAGAAACATCGGAAGAAATATGGGATGAGGCACTGGATGCTCTGGGAGGCGGAGCAACCTATCCTACCCTATACAATGATGAGGTCAATGTACCAGCTGTTTCCTATGGAATGAGAATTCCAAAAGAAGATGGGGAACAATATGTGCCATTTGGATGTACAGAGTTTGTCATTCAGGGAAAAAGTACAGGAACTCCAAATATTTGTATCAATCTGTTAAAGATTTTAAATATTTTTATGAATGAAGGAATTGATCCAATGGATGGAAAGGATAAATCTGGGGGATGCGAGATTCCAAAACTTTCAACCTATAAAACCTTTGAAGAACTTTATCAAGGCTATGAAAAGTTTTTAGATTATTACTTGGATTTGTCTGTTCATGGTCAATATCGTTCCTATGAAATTATGAATGAACATGTTGGATTTTTATATAATAGCATTTTAATGGATAATTGTATTGAAAGGGGAAAAGCACTCCTAGATGGCGGGGTTCAGTATTTAGGTGGAACCTGCGAAACTTATGGAAATATCAATGTCTCAGATTCTCTTTGGGCAATCAAAGAATTGGTATTTGAACAAAAGAAGTATACAATGAATCAGTTAAATGAAGCAGTTCTTGCAAATTTTCAAAACTACGAAGATATTCGCAAAGATTGTCTTGCCTGTGATAAATATGGAAATGATTTGGATACAGCAGATGAAATGGCAAATAATCTCTATGAGTTTGTGGCAAAAGGCATAAGAAACCGAGGAATCAAGGCAGGGATGCAATACTTTCTTATTGTAATTAGTAATAATCAGTTGAATACCGAGTGGGGAAATCAAACAGCAGCATCTCCAGATGGAAGATTATCGGCTATGTATATGAATCCAGCCAATAATCCACAAGGTGGAGCAGATAAAAGCGGACCAACGGCTATGCTTAATTCCCTTGTGAAATTTAATGCAAAATACCACGGAGGCTCCGTACAAAACATTAAATTTTCTCCAACGATGTTCAATGAAAACAGAGAATTTATTAAGGCATTAATGAAAGCATATTTTTTTAGAAAAGGCGGATGTCACCTTATGGTCACAGTTGTAGATAAAGCTACCTTAGAAGATGCAGTGGTACATCCAGAAAAATATCCAAATCTAATTGTGCGAGTCAGCGGGTTTTCGGCTGTGTTTGTAAATTTAACAAAAGAAGTACAGCAAGAACTTTTAAGCAGAGCAACCTATGATGAAGAAATGTGTGGGGTATTATAAAAGGAGAAGGTGATTTGAATGAAACAACAAATGACATTATCCATAATGGAAATTCAACGCTTTGCCATTCATGATGGACCAGGAATTCGTTCTACTGTATTTCTTCAAGGGTGTCCCCTTCACTGTCCTTGGTGTGCTAACCCAGAATCTCAAAGGATAGGAAGCAAGTTGATGTACTATGAGAATTCCTGCGTCAAATGTGGAAGGTGTGCAGCCAAGTGTCCTAAAAAAGCAATTGAAATCCAGAGGGGGAATTTGATTTTTCATAGAGAAAAATGCATTCAATGTAGAACCTGCGAAAAAAACTGCCTTCAAAATGCCATTCATTTTTCTGGTGTGGATATGAAGATAGATAACATTGTGGAAACAGTCATGCGTGATTTGGACTACTATGAGGAATCAGGTGGAGGAGTGACTATTTCTGGTGGAGAATGTTTTGTACAGTTTAATGGATTTTTAGAACTACTTCAAAAATTAAAGAAGAAAGGCCTTCATGTGGCAATAGAGACATGTGGTCAGACGGCACTTGAGAATGTTAAAAAAGTATTTCCATATACTGATTTATTCTTATTTGATTGCAAACACCCAAACCCAGAAATATTTCATCAGGTCACTGGAGGAAATTTAGAAATCATTTTAAAGAATATGGAATGGATTGCAAAGGAAGATAAAAATAAAATTGTCATTCGTGTCCCAGTCATTCCAGAATTTAATGATAATGAGACAGTGATGAAAGATATCTTTTGTCTTGTGAAAAAATTTAAAGTTCAAAATGTGCAGTTGCTACCCTATCATGTGTTTGGAATTAATAAATATAAACAACTGGGGATGACATATGAGATGGAAGGGGTAAAAAGTTTAACCCAAAAAGATTTGATTGTGTATGAGAAGATGGGAGAAAATCTAGGTCTCAGTGTAAAAATCGGAGGCTGATAAATATAAAAGGGTAAGGAAGTATTTTTTCCTTATCCTTTTATATTTATTTAGGCTTGCAAATTCTCAATAAGATGATATAATAGTAATAGTTACTATTATTAAGGAGACAAGGAGGTTATATGGGAAAACATAAATTTAGTGAGATCCGGATTCCAATTGAAGTAGACAATCCTTCTATTAGGCGTGATGAATCACTTTGTATTAAGTGTGGTCAATGTAGAAGAGTGTGTGAACAAGAGATTGGTGTTGGAGCCATGTATGATTTAGTGAGTACAGGGGATACTGCAATTTGTATTCATTGTGGACAGTGTGCTAATGTCTGTCCAGTGAATTCTATTACAGAAGTACCAGAGTATGAGCAGGTACAAAAACATATAGAAGATCCAGAGAAAATTGTGATTTTTAGTACCTCACCATCTGTTCGTGTTGGAATTGGAGAATCTTTTGGGATGCCAGCAGGAAGTTTTGTTGAAGGAAAGATGGTTGCTGCCCTTCGGGCCTTAGGTGCAGATTATGTATTAGATACCAATTTTGCAGCAGATTTGACTATTATGGAAGAAGCAGCAGAATTAGTGGAGAGAGTATCAAAGAAGACGAAACCTCTTCCACAGTTTACAAGCTGTTGTCCCGCCTGGGTAAAGTTTGCGGAAACATTTTATCCGGAGCTATTACCACATATTTCAAGTGCTAAAAGTCCAATTGGAATGCAGGGACCAACCATAAAAACTTACTTTGCAAAGAAACAGAATCTTGATCCAAAGAACATTGTCAATGTAGCAGTTACTCCATGTACCGCTAAGAAATTTGAAATTAGACGTGATGAGATGAAGGCATCTGGACATTATCATAAGGATGAATCCATGAGAGATATGGATTATGTCATTACAACAAGAGAACTAGCACAGTGGATCACAACAAAGGAAATCGAATTTTCTACACTAGAAAATAGTGACTATGATTCTTTCATGGGAGAGGCATCTGGTGCAGGGGTCATTTTCGGAAATACTGGCGGCGTTATGGAAGCAGCGGCAAGAACTGCTTACCACATGATTACAGGAGATAATCCACCGGAAGACTTCTATACATTAGAACCTGTAAGAGGAATGGAAGGAGTGCGAAAAGCAAAGGTAGAGATTGCCGGAATCCCTCTTACCCTTGGTGTTATTCATGGAACCCACAATGTTAGTAAAATGATGTTAGACTGGGAGCATAAGAAAGAAATGTTTGACTTTATTGAAGTTATGACATGTCGAGGCGGATGTATTGGTGGTGGAGGGCAGCCAAAAACACAAGTTCCTATGACAGATGAAATAAGAAATGCAAGAATTCACTCTTTATATGCAAAAGATCAGGAAATGACTCTTCGATTAAGTTATGAAAATCCAGATATTAAAAGAGTATATGAAGAGTTTTATGGAAATCCTCTCAGTGAAAAAGCTGAAGAATTTCTTCATACAGTGTATAATAGTAGAATACTTGATTTAGGTCCCAAGGGAATGATTCAAGTGGAGGAGTTTATAGATAAACAGATAGAAAAGGAGAACAAAGAGATGAAAAAATTTAGATGTACCGTATGTGGATATATTCACGAAGGAGACAGCGCACCTGAGCAATGTCCAGTATGTAAAGTTGGAGCTGATAAGTTTGAAGAGATTGTAGAGGCAGCATCAGGAGACAGTAAGTATGCTGGTACAAAAACAGAAAAGAATTTAATGGAAGCATTTGCAGGAGAATCTCAGGCGAGAAATAAATATACTTATTTTGCAGAAGTTGCAAAACGTGAAGGATATGAGCAAGTTGCAGCCATTTTGATGGAGACAGCAGAACAAGAGAAACAACATGCAAAGATGTGGTTTGAAGAATTTCATGGATTAGGCGATACAGCAAAGAATCTTCAAGATGCAGCGGATGGAGAGAATGATGAGTGGACGGATATGTATGTTCGCATGGCAAAGGAAGCAAGGGAAGAAGGATTTGAGGATCTTGCTGTAAAGTTTGATAACGTTGCTAAGGTAGAAGCAAGTCATGAAAAACGTTATTTAAAGATGTTAGATTCTTTGAAAAATGAGAAGACATTTAAGGGAGATGCTCCGTTAGGATGGAAGTGTCGTCAGTGTGGATATATTCATGAAGGACCAGAGGCACCAGAACAATGTCCAACTTGTGGATTTTCAAAAGCATATTTTGAAAGAAAGGTAGAGAATTACTAAATGTTATTTTTACAATATCCGCCATGCAGTACCTGTAAAAAGGCCAAGAAATGGTTAGATGAACAAGGCTTGTCATATGAGACAAGACATATGAAAGAGGAGAATCCAACGGCAGAAGAATTAAAAGTCTGGCATGAAAAAAGTGGTCTTCCACTAAAGCGTTTCTTTAATACGAGCGGAATGATTTACAGAGAACTGGGATTAAAGGATAAACTTCCAACCATGTCAGAAGAAGAGCAGTATGAGCTTTTGGCCACAGATGGAATGCTTGTAAAAAGACCATTAGTTGTTGGAGATGATTTTGTGCTAACAGGATTTAAAGTCCAGCAATGGGAAGAGACGTTAATGAAGTAAATTTATCAAAGAGGGGAGTTAATTCCCTCTTTTTTTGACCTTAACACGTTACCGTGATATAATAAAAATTGAACAATTTTATAAAATAATGAATTTGAATGGAGCATAAGATGAGTCAAAAAAAGAATGAATTTAATACAGACCGCTATTTTATATGGCCAGTTTTATGTGGAGCATTATTTCTAATTGCTGATGTTTTGCTATTTTTTACAGATGTGAAGTCAGCATCTATTCTTGCTTTCGTAATTGTTGTGTATTATGTTGCATTAGGGTATGCATCTGTATATAGCCGCAAGAATCTCAAAAGGGATATAGTTAATCTTGCGCTGGAAGAAAGTGGAGCACAGGCAGAATTGATGAAGGAACTGCCTATTCCTTATGTTTTGTTAGAAGGAGATGGAGAGATTCTATGGGTGAATCATGCCATGGAGAAAGTTCTAGACGGAAAAGAATTGAATCGTCTACAACAACTGTTCCCTGAACTAGGAAGGAATCTGCTACCCTCGGAGATGAACCACGCCATTGCACATGTGAAGACCATGAAGGATAAGAACAATAACGAAGTAGAATGCTTCTATAAGTTGGAGATTCAAAGATTTCACGTAAAAGAAAATAATGAATTTAGTACATTTTCGAGGAATACACAGTCAATGATTGCAGTTTATTTGTTTGATCAGACACTTCTTAGAAAGTATATGATTGAGAGTGAAAACCAGCGAATGGCCGTAGGATTGATTTATATTGACAACTATGATGAAGTGGTTGCAAGTACAGATCCTGTTAAGCTTTCTATGTTGCTTGCAGTTGCAGATCGTCGGATTAGTAAGTATGTACAGGAGATATCTGGAATTGTAAAGAAAACAGAAAAAGACAGATATCTTGTTATTTTTCAACAAAAGTGTTTAGAGAAGATGCAAAAGGATGAATTTGTAATCTTAGAAGAGATTAAAAACATTAATCTGGGAAGTTCTATGCACATGACATTGAGTATCAGTGTGGGTATCAATGGGAACACCTATCAGGAAGCCTATGAATCAGCCAGTGCAGGGATGGATTTGGCACTAGGGCGTGGTGGAGACCAAGCAGTTGTAAAAGATGGAGATGAAATCACATATTATGGTGGGAATTCTGCTGTAGTTGAAAAGAATACTCGTGTAAAAGCTCGTGTAAAAGCACAGGCATTAAAGGAATTGTTAGAATCCAAAGAAAATGTTGTGATTATGGGACACAAGATTCCAGATCCAGACTCCATGGGAGCAGCTATTGGACTGTATCGATTAGGACTTTCCTTAGAGCGTAAGGCTCATATTGTTATGAATGAAGCAACCATGTCAGTAAGACCAATCGTTGAAGACTTAAGTGAAAGTGAAGAATACGATGAAGATATGTTTATTAACAATGAACAAGCTTTAGAGACTACAGATGAGAACACATTGCTCATTGTTGTGGATGTAAATCATTCAAATTATACAGAATGTGAGAAGTTATTAAAGCAGACCAATACAATTGTTATCTTAGATCATCATCGAAAGATGAAGGATTCTATTGCCAATCCAGTGTTGTCTTATATAGAACCTTATGCATCATCTACTTGTGAGATGGTTGCTGAGATTTTACAGTATATCGACACAAAGCCAAAGTTAAAACCAAGAGAAGCAGATGCTATGTATTATGGGATGTTAGTAGATACAGATAGCTTTGTAAATAAGACAGGAGTCCGAACCTTCGAGGCGGCAGCATATCTAAAGAGAAATGGAGCTAACCTTACGAAAGTTCGTAAAATGTCTCGAACTAGTATGGATACATATAAAGTTCGTTCAAAAGCAATTAGTAATTCAGAAATCTTATATGGTGAATTTGCAATTACAACCCTTGTAGGAGTTGGAATTGATAGTCCAACGGTAGTGGGAGCTCAAGTGGCAAAGGAGCTGCTCAATATTGATGGAATTAAAGCCTCCTTTGCTTTGACAGCAATTGAAGACCGAGTATATGTAAGTGCTAGATCTATCGATGAGATTAATGTGCAGAAGATTATGGAACAGTTTGGTGGCGGCGGCCATTTAACAGTTGCAGGGGCACAGCTTGTTGATGTATCATTATATGACGCAACATTGATTATTAAAGAAACATTAAGTGAAATGAGAGATAAAGGAGAAGTATAGTGAAGGTAATTTTATTAGAAGATGTTAAATCCGTAGGAAAAAAGAATGACATTGTTGAGGTCAACAATGGATATGCTAGAAACGTTTTATTTCGCAAGAATTTAGGAGTGGAAGCAACAAAGAAAGCAATCAATGATTTAAAGCTAAAAACAGCTCACGATGACAAAATAGCACAAGAAAGGTTGGAAGAAGCCAAGGATTTTGCTAAGGAAATTGAAACAAAAGAGGTTGTAGTAAAGATGAAAGTGGGAGAAGGCGGAAGAACATTTGGGTCTATTTCTACTAAAGAGATTGTAAATGCTGCAAAGAAACAGTTAGGATTTGAGTTAGATAAAAAGAAAATGCATGCAGATCATATTAAATCATTAGGAGTTTACGATGTATCAGTGAAAGTACATCCAAAAGTAACTGCGAATTTAAAAGTTAAAGTAGAAGAGGATAAATAAGAATGGATGAAGCATTTATCAAAAAGATACAACCCAATAGTATAGAGGCCGAACAGTCCGTTATCGGTGCCATGATTATGGATCGAGATGCAATCGCGGATGTATCAGATATTGTGAATGCAGATGATTTTTATCAAAAGCAAAACGGTGTTCTTTTTGAGGCAATGGTGGAGCTTTATAAAGAAGGGAAACCAGTAGATTTGGTAACACTTCAGAATAAATTACGGGAAAAGGATGTTCCAGAATCCATGAAAAGCCTTGAATTTATTCGAGATTTAATCGAAGCAGTGCCAACATCTGCAAATGCCAAACAGTATGCCAATATTGTAAAGGATAAGGCAACTTTGCGTAAATTGATTCGGGTAAGCGAAGAAATTACAAAGGAATGCTATCTTGGAAAAGAAGAAGTAGATACAATATTAGATGACACGGAAAAAAATGTGTTTGGACTTCTTCAAGAGACCAGTGGAAGACAGGATTTTGTGCCAATTGATCAGGTGGTCCTAAACACCCTAGAAGGAATCGAAACTGCGGCCTCAACTTCAGGAAAGATTACAGGAGTTGCAACAGGCTTTGATGATCTTGATTTTAAATTAACAGGACTTCATGCATCAGAGCTTATTATGGTTGCAGCAAGACCAGCCATGGGAAAAACAGCTTTTGTGTTGAATATTGCACAACATGCCGCCATTCGCAACAATGTACCAACAGCCGTTTTTAGTCTGGAAATGTCCAAGGAACAATTGGTGACTCGTTTAATGGCGATGGAGGCAATGGTAGATTCTCAGGCGATTCGTACAGGAGAACTTCAGGAGACGGATTGGGAGAAATTAATGGAAAGTGCAGGTTCTATTGGAAGAGCACCTTTGATTATTGATGATACCCCGGGAATTACAGTTGCAGAACTTCGTTCTAAGTGTAGGAGATATAAGCAGACCCAAGGACTTGGGCTCATTATTATTGATTATTTACAGTTAATGTCTGGTGGAAAGCGTTCAGAGTCCAGACAGCAGGAGATTTCGGAGATTTCCCGTTCTTTAAAAGCCTTGGCTCGCGAGATGGATGCACCAGTCATTGCACTGTCTCAGTTAAGTCGTATGGTAGAACAAAGAAAGCCACCAAAGCCAATTTTGTCTGACCTTAGAGAATCAGGATCTATCGAGCAGGATGCCGATGTGGTAATGTTCATTTATCGTGATGATTACTACAATGAAGACTCAGATAAAAAAGGCCTTGCTGAGATTATTGTGGCAAAACAGAGAAACGGGTCTACAGGAAGTGTTGAATTAGTCTGGTTGGGACAATACACCAAATTTGGAAACAAAGAAAGATTACATTAATTTAAAATGTAATAGCCAGCTTTGCTATATGATATATGGCTGCTTGTCGAATAATGAAGGGAAACAGTGAAAAGCATCATCTTTTAGATGGTGCTTTTTCTTGTGCGAAAATCTATATCTATTCTATAATTGTACTTAAGAAAGGATGGAAGTTATGAAAGAAAATAAGCGGATGATTGGAGATGTTTCCAAGGAGTTAGGTGTACCGAAACATACGATTAGAGCATGGGAAAATGAATTACAACTGGATATACCAAGAGATGAGAAGGGATACCGATATTATGGGGATCATGAAATGTACATATTACGGAAAATCACAGATATGAAGCGACATGGGATGATTCCAGAAGAAATTCAAAAGGAAATACCAAAAAATGTGATTCCATTTCCAGAGGAAAAAAATGTTCCTAGTCTTGACCATAAAATGCTTCAATTTCAAAATATCATGGTTAAAATGATGGGACGAGCTCTAAATGAACAAAAAGAAGTCTTTTCAAGGGAGATTGCAGGAGGTGTAACAGCTCAATTATCTAAAGAGCTAGATTATCAATTTCGTATTCGAGAAGAACATCAAGAACAAAGATTTCAAAAAATTGATGAACTCATTCGAATTCAGCAAAAGACAAGAGAAGAAATAGCAGCAACTAGAGAAAAGAAAAGTTGGTTTCGGAGAAAAAAATCATAAAAAAAAGAAATGCAAAATCTGCATTTCTTTTTTAATTGATTACTCTTGGCTAATAGCCCCTGTTGGACATCCGTCTGCACAAGCTCCACAGTCTAAACAAGTATCTGCGTCAATAACGTATTGACCATCTCCTGCACTGATAGCTCCTGCTGGACAAGTTCCTTCACAAGCACCACATGATACACAAGCGTCTGAAATTACATATGCCATAATTATGTTCCTCCTTATAAGATTAATGTTAAAATAGTAACAAAGTACTACCTGACTATGTTCATTTTAATATAATATTCATTTAATATCAAGTGAATTATTGTTTTTTTAAAAGTAATGTAATATAATAAGTGGTACTACAATAGAAATGGAGGAATTTTCAGTGAGTCAAATTACAAAAGAAACAACAATCGGAGAAGTTTTGAGAATTGATGAGAATCTTGCTGCTATTTTAATGGCATCAGGAATGCATTGTGTAGGATGCCCATCTTCACAAGGGGAATCTGTAGAGGAAGCAGCTTTTGTTCATGGAATGAATGCTGACGAATTAGTTGGTAAGTTAAATGAATATTTAGCAACTAAAAACTAAATAAATCAAAAGGAAGGTTGGCAGAGTGGGTTCTTTGCCAGCTTTTTTCTTTATCATGGAAGGGGGCCATAATGAAGCGAATTATAGTTGCATGTGGAAGCGGGGTTGTTACTTCAAAAGTAGTTGCAGATAAAGTAAGCCATTTATTAAGAGAGAACAGAATTGAAGCTCAGGTGCTGCCCATTGATATTGCAGATGTAGAATCATATATAGAAGGCAGTGTTGCTTATGTCGCAATTACCAAGGTCCGAAAGGAATATCCACTTTTGGTGGTAAACGGCATTACATTTTTGACTGGAGTTGGACAAGATGCAGAACTTAGAAAACTAATTGAGGTGTGTCAATAATACATAAAATAAAACAGGAGACAAATCATATCAAATGATGATGATTGTCTCCTGCTTTATTTTATAATTGTGACATAAGTTCAATAGCATTCTTTGCAAGGATGATCTTTAGATGTTCCCGGAATAATGCATTTGTTGCATAAGTATGGGGAACTAATCCACTATATTCGTTTAAAATATTTAAAATTGGTTTAAAGTCATAAGTGTTATCTTCGCTGGAAAGCCAAAGATAATATTGTCCATCCACATCATCTTTATATAATTCACTATCATGTGGATAATCTTTGATTAATCTTGCAATATGGCCAACATCTTCCAAGGAATCAAAGCTAAATACATAACTTGAAGTATCAGAAGAAGATACAGCTGTCTCATTCTCAGTTTCAGATAAAAATGATTCTGTAGGTAATTGCCCCAGCATATCTAAAAATTCATCTGGATTTCCAGAAATCAATTTGCCTGTTGCGGCATGAAGAAGTCCACCTAATTTATCGTTGCGCTTTGTAGAATTCTTGTCTGCATCTACTTTTGTAATAATAAGAATTAGACATTCTTTTGATTTTGGAATAGCCTCTACCATCAATGGAGCATTCTCAGTATCGAATCCAAGTTGATCTGATGCCTGCTTCATTAAATCTTGAAAAAGATCCTGGGCATTGTTAGAGCCAAATGCTAGATCGTTCAACAATGTTTCCTTGCCAGCAAGGTCGGCCTTGGTTAAGGTGCATCGAATTTGATTATCACTAATACGTTCTATCTTCATAATTATCACTCCCTTACTTTATATATAGTATAATCGCTAGACAAAATTGTGTAAAGCCCTTCATTGGATTTCCAGTAAATTACAAAAAAATAAAAAATAAATTGAAATTATTTACAATATAGGTTATAATATCCATAAAGAAAGTGATCGCGACGCTTTCTTCATGAATTTTATATATCATAGCACCGAATTCATAGAAAAGAAAGGAATTTTCATGAAGTATTATAGTGATTTATTGGAATATCTATCATTAGGAGTGGCAATCCAGGTGAATGGTGTTTCCGTCAACGGAGAGAATCAGGAATACATGAATCATTTACTAGAAGAAAGTAATTCCTACATGAAGGATTTTGAAGTAGACGAGGAAGGAGAGATTTGTGCCGTGAATTACCAATATGTTAACAATGACTAATAAAGAATCATACAATTCTAAGAGCAGACCAGAGGATTTACTGGTCTGCCTTCTTATAATTAAGAATTCCTTCATAGACTGCCATGACAATTTTATGTTGATATGAGGAAGAGGACAGCTTTTGGCATTCGTCTAGATTACTTAGAAAGCCACATTCTACAATCACAGTGGGATAGGGATTGTCTCGAAGAAGGTAGTAATCTGAATTTGCTTTTGAGACCCTTGTATTGGAAGGATCTACTTTTTGTTTTAAGGATGTTTGAATACAATCGGCTAGTTGTTTACTTTCTTCAAATCCAGCATAATAGAATACTTGGGCTCCTTTAATATCCCCCCTTGGATAACTGTTTTGATGAATACTGATTACAAAAGAGGGTTCGCTGCTGAGAATTAACTGTTTTCTCTTCTCCAAATCCTGACGTTTTCCTTGAGGACTTAAGTTATAATCTCCAGATCTTGTTAGTTTTATGTTATATTTTTTCTTTTCTAATTTTTTCTTTAATTTTTTAGCAATTTGAAGATTAAGATCTTTTTCCAATATGTCTTGAAAACCAACTTTTCCAGGGTCATTTCCCCCATGACCAGGATCAATTATTATCAGATTATCATGGTGAAATATGTTGCTTACATAATTTGATTTTGTAAGAATACCGCAAAAAAGAAGTAAAATAAAAGTAAAAAAAGAGAGAAATATGGCAATTTTTTTGACAGGCATATAAATAGTCCTTTTTTTAAGTATATTCGGAAACTTTATTTTTAGAAAGATAAATGATATACTACGAATAAGACAGTCAAGAATTTCTTGATTGAGCTTAGAAAGAAAGGGTTTGATATGGAAACAAAAGTAATTCAAATCAGAGACATAGAAAAGCAAAAGGATGACATTGAGGAAGCTGCAGAATTGATTCGACGAGGACAAGTTGTGGCGTTTCCAACAGAGACAGTATATGGATTAGGTGGAGACGGACTCAATGAGACTGCTGTCGCACAGATATACGAAGCAAAGGGAAGACCCTCAGACAATCCATTGATTTTGCATGTGAATTCTATGGCAATGGTAAGGGAGCTTGTAACATTGATTCCAGAGAAGGCACAGACTGTGATGAATCGGTTTTGGCCGGGGCCGTTGACAGTGATTTTACCAAAGAGTGAAAAAGTTCCAAAGAAAACAACAGGAGGGCTGCAAAGTGTAGCCATTCGTATGCCAGAACATAAACTTGCATTAGCGTTGATTGAGAAGGCAGGAGTACCTATTGCAGCACCAAGTGCTAACACATCAGGAAGGCCAAGTCCTACAAGAGCAGAACATGTGAAAGAGGATTTATCTGGAAAGATACCTATGATTTTAGATGGGGGAAAAGTATTTGTTGGTGTGGAATCAACAATTGTTGACTTTACAAGCGAGATTCCAGTTATATTACGTCCGGGGCATATTTCAAAGAAGCAGCTAGAGAATGTTTTAGGCTGTGAGGTTTTAATGAATCAAGGACAGACGGATAAAGTTCCAAAGGCACCAGGAATGAAGTATACGCATTATGCACCAAAGGCTAATATGATATTGGTTCTTGGAGATGACAATCAGAAAGTTGTAGATAAGATTAACGAGGAGACAGATAAAGAACATCAAGAAGGCAGAATCGTTGGAATTATTGCAACAGATGAGAATATGGAATTTTATCATGGCGATTATGTGTTTTCATTGGGCAGCAGACAGAGTATGGATGAAGTCATGCTACACTTATATGGAACAATCCGACAATTTGACCATACCAATGTGGATGTGATTTATTCTGAAGGATTTGTGGGAATGGAGCAGGAAGAAGCGATTATGAATCGCTTGATGAAGTCATGTGGTCATGAAGTAATAAAAGTATAAAGGAGAATAGTTTGAAAAAGATTATATTTGTAAGTATGCATAATACTTGCAGAAGTTTTATGGCAGAATCTATTCTAAGGCAATATTTAGAGGATACACATAGAACAGACATTGAAGTGCTTTCGAGAGGATTGGTTGTGTTATTTCCAGAACCAGTGCATCCCAAAGCGGCAGATTTAGTCAGACAAAGTGGGATTAAGATTATTGACTTTAAAGCTTCTCAGTTAACACAAGAGGAAGTGGAAGAAAGTGATTTGATTTTGACCATGTCAGATGATCAAAAGGAAAAGGTGCTCAGTGAATATCATGGGTACAAAGAGGTAGTAACAATCAATGAATATGCCAATAATCCAGGGGGGATTATAGATCCTTATGGAATGGATGAAGAAGCATATGAGAAGTGTTTTGTTCAAATAACACAGTTTATGCAAAAAATTTGGAATGAAAAATTAGGAGGGAATAATATGATAGGAATTGGTTGCGATCACGGTGGATATGC
Organism: Anaerostipes sp.; assembly: GCA_028704435.1. Lineage (GTDB taxonomy): Bacteria > Bacillota > Clostridia > Lachnospirales > Lachnospiraceae > Anaerostipes. The sequence goes on from JAQWFL010000033.1 coordinate 17,181, forward strand.
TTTAAAACAAGCAGTAATTAAGCATTTACAGGATAAGGACTATGCAGTAAAAGATTATGGTTGCTATAGTGAAGAGTCTTGTGATTATCCAATCTATGGAAAGGCTGTTGCAAAAGGAATTCAGAAAAAAGAAATTGAGCTGGGAATTCTTATTTGTGGAACAGGAATTGGAATTTCAATTGCTGCAAACAAAGAGAAAGGTGTTCGTGCAGCACTGTGTAGTGATACATTCAGTGCAAAGGCAACAAGAGAACACAACAATGCGAATATTTTAGCAATGGGTGCAAGGGTTGTAGGAGAAGGACTTGCACTGGAAATTGTTGATGCTTTCCTAGAGACTAAGTTTTCTAATGATGAAAGACATATTCGACGTATTAATATGATAGAGGAATAAAAGATAAACAAAGCATCTTTTTGATGCTTTGTTTATTTTCTTAAAAAAAACTTACATTTATGAGATGAGATGTTCAAAAAAAAATAATATGTTGACTTTCATTTTTTTTAGGAATATTATTATCAATAATTAAGACGAGGATGTTTCTAAATAAGGGGGGCGCCTTGTCTTTTTTACCCTTTATTTTAGAAGAAGATACAAAAAAAGGAGATGATAAAATGGGAGATTTAGCCAAAGAGTTGATGGCAAAATTACAGTTACATACTGATTTTGTGATTCCAATCTTTGGAGGGATACCAGTGCCGCATTCAACTGTTGTTACCTGGGGGATTATGGTATTTGTACTAATACTCTGTTTGATTTTTGTGAGAAATTTAAAGGTTGTTCCACAGGGGCCACAGATATATGTAGAAATGCTAGTTGGATTCATTTATAACTTTATCGGAGATCTTCTAGGAGAGAGAGGGAAGCGATACATCCCGTATCTTGGCACGGTACTGATTTTCTTAGCAGTGTCTAATGTGTGTGGTTTCTTTGGAGTTACACCACCGACGAAGGATTTGAATGTAACAGCAGGATTAGCAGTTATGAGTTTATGCGTCATTATATACTCTGGAATCCATGAAAAAGGAATGAAAGGCTGGCTGAATAGTTTTGTTGAGCCAATGCCGATGATGTTGCCTTTAAACATTTTAGAGATGTTTACAAGACCATTATCACTTTGTATGCGTTTGTTTGGTAATATTTTAGGAGGCTTTGTATTGATGTCATTGATTGACATTGCGGCACCTGCAATTATACCAATCGCATTTAGTTGTTATTTTGATTTTTTTGATGGGCTTTTGCAGGCCTATGTATTTGTACTATTAACATCACTATTTATTAGCGAAGCAATTGAGTAAGAAAAGGAGATTAGAATTATGGGATTAGTAGGAATCGGAGCAGGAATTGCAGTATTAACAGGTCTTGGAGCAGGAATTGGTATTGGAATTGCCACAAATGGAGCATTGAACGCAATTGCAAGACAGCCAGAAGAATCAGGAAATATTAACAAAACTTTAATTCTTGGATGTGCATTGGCAGAAGCAACTGCTATTTATGGACTGGTTATTTCTATTTTACTTATCGTATTAAAATAATTCTTAGGAGGCGATTTGAATGTTTTTACAATTAAATATGGAGGTTTTTTGGACATTCTTTAATATTATCGTTTTCTTTTTGATTCTTCGAAAGTTTTTATTTAAACCAGTGACAAAGATTATGGAAGAGAGAAAAGCCATAATCACAAAAGGATTGGATGAAGCTGATGCAGCAAAGGAAGAAGCCCAGAAAATGAAGACAGAGTATGAGGCATCCATTGCAAATGCAAAAGAGGAAGCCCAGGGAATTATTGCGGACGCAAAAGACCGTGCCAATATGGAGTATCAAGGAAAGATAAAACAGGCGAATGAAGAAATTGCACAAATGAAAGAAAGTGCAAGTGAAGATGTAAAAGCAGAAAAAGAGAGGGCTATGGTCAGCTTGCAGTCTGAAATTGCAGGAATCGCATTGTTAGCAGCCAGTAAGGTTGTGGAAAAAGAAGTGGACAAAGCAAGTAATGAACAATTAGTGGATGATTTCCTAAAAGAGGCAGGTGTCTAATATGAGAAGGATAGCGGTTACTTATGGGAAAGTCCTATTAGAGCTGAATATTTCAGAAAGCAGTATAAATGAAAGCAAAGAGATTTTCATAGAGAACCCTGATTTGATTGAAGTTTTTGAGAATCCAAGGATTTATGAGGAAGAAAAAAATCGTGTCATTGAACAGTTATTTCCCAAAGAGATTCAGAACTATTTAAAAACCATGATTGTAAATCAAGATGTGGATTGTGTTTTAGATGCTATTTCACAATGGGAAGAAATTAACCGAGAAAAGAAGCATGGTATTTTAGCTGTTTATCGATATGTGACTAAACCATCAGAAAGCCAAATATCTCGAATCAAAGAATACTTGAAAAAAGAATATAAGGCTGAGCATGTGGAACTTCAGATGATAGAAGATGCTACATTAATTGGAGGGTTTATATTACAGGTAAAGGATAGAGTCATTGATCGTAGTACGAAAGGGAAACTTAGAAACATGAGACAAAATATTGTGCGGAGGTGAGTATAGTTGAGTACAATTAGACCAGAAGAAGTTGTAAATGTGTTAAAAGATCAAATTGAAAATTTTGACACAAAAACAACAGTGGAAGAAGAAGGATCCATTATAGAAATTGCAGATGGAATTGCCACTGTATATGGTATGGAACAAGCCATGTATGGAGAATTGGTTGTTTTTGAAACAGGAGTTCATGGATTGGTTATGAACGTTGAAAGAAAGGCAATTGGATGCGTACTTCTTGGAAGTGATTATGGATTACAGGAAGGTTCCAAAGTAAAAAGAACAGGAGTACAGGCAGATATTCCAGTGGGAAATGAAGTAGTTGGACGTGTTGTCAATGCCATTGGAGAGCCAATTGATGGAAAAGGAGAAATCAAGGCAGATACAAGACGACCAATTGAACATGAAGCAGCAGGAGTGATTGATCGTCAATCAGTTGATCAGCCAATGGAAACAGGTATTTTGGCAATTGACTCAATGTTCCCAATTGGAAGAGGACAAAGAGAATTAATCATTGGAGACCGTCAAACAGGAAAAACGGCCATTGCCATTGATACCATTTTAAATCAAAAAGGAAAAGATGTTATTTGTATTTACGTTGCCATTGGGCAGAAGGCATCTACAGTTTCTCAGTTAGTAACTACATTAAAGAAACATGGTGCCATGGATTATTCGGTCATTGTATCTGCATCTGCAAGTGATAAGGCATCCTTACAATATATTGCTCCTTATTCAGGAACAGCGATTGCAGAACATTTTATGAGCCAGGGAAAAGATGTCTTGATTGTTTATGATGATTTGAGTAAGCACGCAGTGGCATATCGTACAATTTCTTTACTATTGGATCGTCCACCAGGACGTGAAGCTTATCCTGGAGATGTTTTCTATTTACATTCAAGATTGTTAGAGAGATCTTGTCGTTTAGACGAAGCCCATGGAGGTGGCTCTATTACAGCACTTCCAATTATAGAAACACAGGCAGGGGATGTGGCAGCATACATTCCAACCAATGTTATTTCTATTACAGATGGACAGATTTTCTTAGAAAGTGAATTGTTCTTTTCAGGAGTTAGACCGGCGGTAAATGTAGGACTTTCTGTATCTCGTGTAGGTGGAGCAGCCCAGACAAAGATTATGAAAAAGGTGGCAGGATCTCTTCGTATTGATCTTGCACAATATCGAGAATTAGAAGTTTTCACCCAGTTTAGTTCTGATTTAGATTCAGGAACTAAAGATACGTTGAATCACGGGGCACATTTAATTGAATTGTTAAAGCAGCCATTGTGTAACCCAATGCCGTTACATAAGCAGGTGATATTGTTGTATGCAGCAGCTCATAAGATGTTAGATGATATTCCAATTGGGGAATTGAAGAAAACAACTGAAGAGATGATTGCAGTGATTGAACAAAAGCACGGAGCTGTTATGGATGAGATTGATACGAAGAAAGTCTTGACAGATGAATTGGGAACATCCATTGAAAATGCAATTTTAGAGTTTAAGAAGTAGGTGATTTCATGGCAAATATGAGAGAAATACGTACTAGAATGAAAAGTATTGGTGATACAATGAAAATCACCAATGCTATGTACTTAATGTCTTCTTCCCGTTTAAAAAAAGCCAGAAAACAGTTGGATGCAACAGCACCTTACTTTGAGTTGGTACAGGCAACATTGATTGATATTATGGATCATACCAGCACTTTGAGTCATGTTTTTGTAGACAAGCGGAAAAGAAAAGAAAAAAGGATAAAGGGATATTTGATTATGACTGCAGATCGAGGTCTTGCAGGTGCATATAATCACAATATTATAAAAATGGCAGAAGAGCAGATTGGAAATGACCCTGATGCAAGATTGTTTGTAATGGGACATATGGGACATGCTTATTTTGGTAGAAGAAATGAAAAGCAAATGAATGAAGATTTCATGTACACAACACAAGATCCAACCATCTATCGGGCGAGGAGAATTGCCGAAGAGATGATTGAGTTGTTTGTAAAGGAAGAGATAGATGAGTTTTATGTTATTTACACAAAGATGACATCATCTATTGCATCAGAACCTAGGATTGTCCGAGTATTGCCCTTGGACCGTAAAAACTCGTTACTTGTTAGACAGAAGAAATCTACAAGAACAACTGAATTTTTACCTTCTGTAGAGGATGTACTAGACCGGCTTGTTCCAAACTATGTAAAAGGTGTTGTATATGGAGCCATGGTAGAAGCGTTTTCCAGTGAATTGAATGCAAGAATGATAGCAATGGAAGGTGCAAGTAAAAGCGCCAGTGAGATGATTCAAAAACTTGGTCTATTATATAATCGTGCCAGACAGACAGCTATCACACAGGAAATTACAGAGATATCAAGTGGAGCCAAATCATTAAGAAAAGAAAGATAACGAAGGAAGGTAGACATATGGAAAAGGGAAAAATTGTTCAAATTTTAGGTCCGGTTATTGACGTGGAATTTGAAGGAAAACAACTTCCTCTAATTAACGATGCGTTAACTGTAGTCAATAAAGGAAAAAAAGTTGTCATGGAAGTGGCACAGCATACAGGAAATAATACCGTTCGATGTATCTTACTTGCAGCAAGCGAGGGATTGCATAAAGGAATGGAAGTGACAGCAACAGGAAGCCCAATTAAGGTGCCAGTTGGGAAACAGACCTTGGGACGTATGTTCAATGTACTTGGAGAGGCCATTGATAATGGAGAACCTGTAGAAGGGGAAGAGCAATGGGCAATTCACAGAGAACCTCCAAAATTTGAAGAACAAAGTCCAGTGGTTGAGATGTTTGAAACTGGAATTAAGGTTATCGATTTATTAGCACCTTATGCAAAAGGTGGTAAGATTGGATTGTTTGGTGGAGCTGGAGTTGGAAAGACAGTTCTTATTCAAGAATTAATTCATAACGTTGCATCTGAACATGGTGGATATTCTATTTTTACTGGTGTTGGAGAACGTTCTCGTGAAGGAAATGACCTTTGGGGCGAGATGAATGAATCAGGAGTTATTAAAAACACAGCCTTAGTGTTTGGTCAAATGAATGAGCCACCTGGATCTCGTATGAGAGTTGCTCAGACAGGACTTACTATGGCAGAATATTTTAGAGATAAAGAAAAACAGAATGTATTATTGTTTATTGATAATATTTTTAGATATGTACAGGCGGGATCAGAAGTATCAGCCCTTCTTGGACGTATGCCTTCAGCGGTTGGTTATCAGCCAACACTTGCAAATGAAGTAGGAGCATTACAAGAACGTATTACTTCAACGAAGAATGGTTCTATTACTTCTGTGCAGGCAGTCTATGTACCAGCGGATGATTTAACTGACCCAGCGCCAGCGACAACATTTGCCCACTTAGATGCGACAACCGTATTATCAAGACAGATTTCAGAACAGGGAATTTATCCAGCGGTAGATCCACTAGAATCATCTTCTCGTATTCTAGAACCCGACATTGTTGGGGAAGAGCATTATGACGTGGCAAGACGTGTAGAAGAAGCACTTCAAAGATATAAAGAGCTTCAGGATATTATTGCGATTCTAGGTATGGAAGAGTTAGATGAAGAAGATAAGCTTGTAGTATATCGTGCAAGAAAGATTCAAAAGTTTTTATCACAGCCATTCCATGTTGCAGAAAACTTCACTGGAATTCCAGGAAAATATGTGACAGTACAGGAAACTGTGGAAGGGTTTAAAGCAATTTTAGATGGAGATATGGATGAATATCCAGAGACAGCATTCCTTATGGCAGGAAATATAGATGATGTAAAGGAAAAGGCAAAGGAGGTCTCTTAAATGGCAGAAACCTTTTATTTTGAAATTATTGCAAGTGACAAGAAGTTTTACAGTGGTGCTTGTGAACATGTAATATTTCCAAGCATTGATGGTAAAGTAGGAATTCTTGCGAACCATGAAGATATGGTAACAGCTCTAGTTCCAGGAGAACTTCGATATAAAGTGGGGAATGAATGGCATGAAGCTGTGGTTGGAGAAGGATTTGCAGATGTAACAAGAGATTTTGTTGTTGTCCTTGCAGATACAGTGGAACGACCAGAAGATATTGACATCAACCGAGCCAAAGAAGCAAAAGCAAGAGCAGAAGAACGGTTGAAGCAAAAGCAAAGTCGCCTTCAGTATTATCACACTCAGGCAGCGCTTTCTAGAGCGATGGCAAGATTGAAAGTCACTGGAAAGTCAATCAGGTAGGTGGTAAATATGAAAGACCCGAGAATACAGCTTGTATTAGGTGTTATTTATGGTCTGATTGTAGCATATTTGCTTTATCGATTTATTGTGCATAATATGAAAAAATCAGAAAATGAGACAGTGAATCAAGGGAGTTTCCGAACAGTGGTGGGGTTTTTACTTCGTTATGTAATTATTGGAGTCAGCCTTTTAATAGCTTCTTTGTTTGGTAGATATTTTTTAATTGGCTCTATTGTGTGCGTCAGCTATCAATGGATGCTTATATGGAAACAGAGGAAGTCGTCATAAGACGGCTTCTTTTTCTGTTTGTGTGGTTGAACTGATATAGAAAGTGTTGTAAGATATTAGAATGAAAAGATAAAAAAGGATAAGATATTCATGAATTGGAAAGTAAGAGGGTGGATAGTATGAAAAGTAAAATAGGTGTAGTATGTATGATTGTTACGGTATGTTTTTGTACTGTAGTGGGTTGTTCAAAGAGCAGTAATAATGAAGATGAAGCAATACTCAATCCAGTTACAGATAAGATTTATTTGTCAAAAACTAATGTAGTAAAAGATTCCTCAGGAATAGAAAAAGTATCTTATAAGGCAGAAAATGTGTCAAATGATACCTTTACATTGGAAGGGATATTGGTTTATGCCTGTGATAAAGATTTGAATTATATAGAACCAATGAACAAAAACAAGTCAGAGAAACTTGCCTCAAAAAAGCAAAGCCACGAATTTGAGTATTCTTTTGACAAGAAGGTGGAATTTGTAAAAATTACAGGCTATCAATACACTCAAAACGGAAAGAGGTACATAGATACCTTTGATAATGTATTAGTAGTTCGTAGAAACAAGTCTACTTATATTGGAAATGACAATTACACAGATCAAGAAATTTTAGATAAGGCCGATGAGAAAAATACTAAATTGCCTTCTGGTATTTCAAGAGATGAAATCAAAGGGATTCTAATGTCCGTTGCAAGTATTTCTAAAAACACAGGTACGACCTTAGAGCAGGCGTGTACTGCAATAGGGATGTCTTTTGATGATTATCAAAAATTAATTACGGCAGAGTCTAGTGAAAAACTCCCATCAGAAGAGATTAGTGGTACCTTTGTGTGCATAGAAAGGCTTATGAAAAACAAAGGTATGACTTTGGAGAAAGCATGTAAAACAGTTGGAATCACCCTGGAAGAGTACAAAAAGATTTCAAAAAAATACTACGAATAAGACTAAAAATTACAAGAAAAATCGCTGAAGTCATTGACGACCTCAGCGATTTTTCTTTAAGGGGAGTTTTTAACATCCCCTTTTTAAGAATTAATATGAGATGAAATTATAAATAATCAAAATAACAAAATATATAATTCCAATAAACGATATTATTTTACCCAGTTTAGAGCCGAATTGCTTAGGATTCTTTTTTGCAATAAAAAAGGCTAAGACCTGAATCATCAAATAGGCTGGAAGTGAGAAATGGATACCATCAAAACTAAGGTGTCCATTTAGATTTCCTGACCATATAGGCAATCCCCATTTGACGAATATCATATCACCAAGACACAGTCCGTATCGGTAAGGTACGCCAAATAGGAAGCCCAATAAACTCGTTAGAATTGAAAAGGAACCAATTCCAGCAGGATATGTTTGATGTGTTTTTACAATACCATATACAAGATAGAAAAAAGCATACCCCACAATACATCCAACGGAATTTGCAATCAAGTCGTCAATATCAGCCAATCTACCAGTAAAGAAGAATTGTATCAACTCTATACCAGCAGATATTGATATGCAAATAAGAATCACTTGAAATGAAAAATGCTTTTTCTTTTCTAAAATTAAATGTACAAAACACCCCAAAGGAAGAAATAGCAGAATATTTAAAAGAAAATAACGCAATTCAAAATTTACAAAAGGGATCAATTCATAGTTGTGGGCGTTATGGATATTCCAAGGTGCCGTAACCCCTGTAATCATCAACAGTGTGATGAAATAAACCCCTGCAATATAATACAAAACATATATGCAGGAATCTTTTTCTTTGTGTAACAAAAACTTGTTCACCCCCAAAACAGCTATGACTAGGAATAATGCAAATATACAAGATTTTGATAGCATTGTCATTCCAATTATTAATTTTGATGTAATCATATGTATTACTTTCCTTCCTTTTTCGTTTTGTATGTCTGAATTAGAATGATACCAATGAATAGAACAAAGCTATATATCACTGCGGATTTGGTGTTATCCACCAACATTGCTTTACGATTCAATCCTACAGACATCATATATAGTATGAAAATATCAGCTAAAGTAATGCCTATGTAAGGAATAATCATTTTGACTAGATGATGTTTCTGAATAAAATATTTGGTATAAGTATAAAAGCTATAACACAAAATTATAAATGTAGCCAAACATAATAACAAAGCAAGATTCATATTGGTATATAGTAGTTCGTTATAATTTATTTCAGGCACTGGTATTTCATATTGAAATCCAGTCTTTTCTCTAATTTTCATTAGTTTCCTGAATTTACTTTCTAAATCAGAGTTATCTTTATATGAAAGGTAACCCTCACATTTTACAGCTAATAATGTTTTGTTAAAGGAACCAAGTCCCTTGGAAACCTTAGAAATTTGTAATGCAGGTGTTATTAAATAGCTATTTAATGCTATTTTTTCTCCTCTTAGTGTGATTTCTGCATTATCCTTTAATATTCCAATAACCTTATATTTCAAATCCACTTCACCTAAAAATTTTCCAGTAAAAACATCTCCAATACTTAATATTTTTTTGTATTTTGAGCCAATAATAATAGGAATTACATCGTTCCCATTGACATTAAAATCATTGGAACAAAAAGATTTTCCATTTTGAACCATTTCCTTGAAGCCTTTTTGCTTATAGAAAATTTTTGATGTTTGAAGGGAATATAAAGGGGTTATTTTTTGGGAAGATATAAGCTGATTCACGGAATCCTTTTCACCATTTACACAACTGGTTTCTCCAACATAGTTTCCAATATATGCAATATCTTGTGTTGACACCTGGTGGTAATCCTGTTGAAACGTGGTTTTTAATGCATCTATAGTGTTTTTCATAATAGAGTAAGCATTTTTTTCATGAAAAAAATCTTGAAAACTACTTGTTTTAGAATCATAGGAATCTACAAGCAGCCATTCTCCAGGACCTTGGACTGAAACCTCACTTTTTTGATTTTTAACATAAAAACTATTGCGATATACACTAATTGATAAAATAAATAAAAAATTAGCAACAAGCAATAGGATGATACTTCTTAATATTGTTTTATTCATAAACAACCTTCCATAACATTTGTTTTTATAAGATACATACATATAACCGTAATAACTTATCATATTTCCCCATAATTCTTACAATTTTTTTACATTCCTTGTATTTTCTTTTTTTTGTTATAAAATGAAAAAATAGGAGAGAAAAATTAATATGTTGATTTTTAATACAATGATTAATAATGAGTCTGATAAGGAGAAGTTTAATCAGATTTACCACAAGTACAAGAATCTTGTGTTTTATGTTGCTTATCAGAGATTACAGGATGAATATCTTGCAGAGGATGTTGTACAAGAAACTTTTTTAAGTGTAGCCAAAAGTATTTCTGCTTATTATAATATCTATTCAAGAAAAACTAAGAATTTGATTGGAAAGATTGCATTAGATCGAACCATTGATTTCATAAGAAAACAAAAGAAGGTATCATTGGAGGAAGATATTGAGGATAAGGTTTTATTTTCAATTTCGGATACAGAATTGCTTCCTCTAGAGCAATTAATTACAAAAGAAAATTATCATGAATTATTAAAGACCATGAATGAATTGCCAGAGAAAGATAAGACAATTCTACAATTTGTATACATCTATGAATATTCAGCTGCTGAATCAGCAAGAATGTTGGAAATAACCTATAAAGCAGCAACCAATCGATTGTATCGTGCAAAACAAAAGTTACAAATCAAATTGAGGGAAAATAAAGGAGGAATTTAATATGGATATTAAAAAAATAAAAATGTGGTTGCTAGCAATAATTTTCCCATTGGTGTTGTCAGGTGTTATTCCAACATGTAAATTGTTGTTAGCTGAAAGTAATTATTACTCAAACTTCGCACATAGATTTTAGCTATGCACCTTGAAAATTCAATATCTGGCAGTTATTCAGTTGTCAATGTTCAGCAGGTTATGCAGCTTGCAGCTTCGATTTCAAAAGTGCAGGTATT
>JAQWFL010000057.1 GCA_028704435.1 Anaerostipes sp.
AAGCTAAAGGTCCCATTGGGTGATTAGCTCCAAGTTTCATAGCTGTATCAATTCCTTCTACAGAAGCAACACCATCAGCATAGATTCCTACTGCTTCATTTACCATAGGGATTAAAACTCTATTTACTACAAATCCAGCACCTTCTTTTACCTGAACAGGGGTTTTTTCGATTTCTTTGGAAATGCGAATAATCTGCTCTACAGTTTCATATGGTGTATTAATCCCTGCAATCACCTCCACCAATTTCATCGCAGGTGCTGGGTTAAAGAAATGCATGCCAATCATTGGGCGGTCAAGTCCTGTACCAATTTCAGTAATAGATAAAGAAGAAGTATTTGTCGCAAAAATACAGTCTACTTTACAAATGCCCTGTAGCTCACGAAATGTCTGTCTCTTAATCTCCATATTTTCAACAGCCGCTTCCACAACTAAATCACAGTCAAAACAAATCTCTTTGGTTCCTGTTTTTATTTTCCGTAAGATTTCTCCTGCTTCTTTCTCTGTCATTTTTCCTTGCTTCATGCGCTGCTCTAACCCTTTTTTGATTCTCTCTTTTCCCATGGCTGCAAGTTCATCATTAATGTCACAAAGACATACTTCATAGTCCTGTGCTCTGGCAAATACCTGTGCAATTCCAGAACCCATAGTTCCTGCACCAATAATTCCAACAATCATCTTATTCCCTCCTTGATATTATAATTCCAATCCCATTTTATCTTCTGAAAAAATTCTTTCATCCATCCACTTTACATCTTTTACAATAACATCAAAATCAATATATGGAAGAATCTGAGTTTCAATATCAATTCCTGGAGCAATTTCTGTTAACTCTACGCCCTCTTCTGTTAGTTGAAAGACAGCTCGTTCTGTAATATACATAACTGGCTGTTTTATTTTTCTTGCATAATCTCCACTAAATGTAATCTGTTCTACATGTTTTAAGAATTTTTTATTTTTTCCTTCCTGTAGAATTTTTAACTTGTGGTTTTCCACTGCAACTTTCATTCCACCTTGTGTAAATGTTCCACAGAATATTACTTTCTTAGAATTCTGAGTAATATTAATAAATCCACCGCAGCCTGCAATCTTCGGTCCAAACTTACTTACATTGATATTTCCATCTCCATCCATCTGCGCTAATCCTAAAAATGCTACATCTAGTCCGCCACCATCATAAAAATCAAATTGACAAGGTTGGTCTAGAACACAATCTGCATTGGTTGTAACTCCAAAGTCGCCACCTCCAGCAGGTACTCCGCCAATAGTTCCTGCCTCTGTAGTAAGAACCATACCTTTGACTCCTTCTTCTGCTGCTACACTTGCGATTCCCTCTGGCATACCAATTCCAAGATTGGTAATTGCTTTTGGAACTAATTCCATGGCTGCTCTTCTTGCTATAATTTTTCTTTCATTCAATGGTAATGGTTCCAAAGAATCCATTGGCACTCTTGCCTCTCCGCAGTAAGCTGGATTATATTGTGTTGAAAATGTCTGCATATGATTTTCTGGTTTTGCAATAACAACTGCATCTACATAGATTCCCGGAATTTTTACAAGACGGCTGTCTAATGTTCCATGATCCACAACCTTTTCAACTTGCACAATCACATGTCCACCACAGTTTTTCGCTGCCTGTGCCATAGCCAATGATTCCGCACTAACCCCCTCTTTATGAAAGGTAATATTCCCTTCTGTATCTGAAAATGTTCCTTTTAACATTACCACATCAATAGGAATTGCATTGTATAGAAGTCTTTCTTCTCCTTTAATATTAATGATCTCTACAATATCCCCTGCTTCTTCGGCTTTCTGGTTTAATTTACCACCTTCTAATCTTGGATCCACAAATGTATTAAGCCCTACATGGGTAATTAATCCAAGTTTTTTTGCCGCAATATCTCTATATAATTGAGAAATCACACCCTGTGGCAGATTATAAGCAGCTAATTTATTTTCTAACGCAAGCTTTTGAAGACGTGGAGCCAATCCCCAATGTCCTCCGATGACTCTGCTGCAAAGCCCTTCTTCTCCCATATGATTTAATCCTTTGGTTCCTTCTCCACCCTGACCCGCTGCATATACCAATGTAATATCCTTTGGCGAGTTTGTTTCTAGAAAACTATCCTGAATTGCAATGGAAATCTCCTCTGGGTGCATTGCTCCAACAAATCCTCCAGATGCTAATGTAACACCATCTTTTATGTATTCACTGACAGCTTCTCGTGCCGTTAAAATTTTAATCATCCTATTACCTCCTAATGCGTTTGTTTTCGTTCTTTTGATACCTAAAGTATGCTTTCAACCCATAGAAAAGTAAAATACATTCTCTTTATCTTTTCTATAATCAAAAGTTATGGTTATTTTATCTATTTTTTTCTTTTCCATAAATAATAATTTAAAAATTTGTTTTTCTACTAATATTTTTCATTTTTTCTTTATTTTTATGTTTTTTGTTTTTCTACTCTTCAATTTTCATAACTTTTTGTTATCAAGAAAATAGATTTAATGTATTTTACTTCAAGTATCCTGTAGTGCATACTAAACATAAGATTTGATTGAATTGGCCGAAACAATCTATGGAACTAACAAATTTTTTTCGGGAGGAAATATTTTATGACAATAAAGGAAATGAATATTGGAGACTATGCCACAATATCAAAAACAGTAACAGAAACTGACGTATATTTATTTGCAGGAATAACTGGTGACCTAAATCCAGCTCATACAAATGAAGAAGATGCAAAAAATGGGATGTTCGGAGAAAGAATTGCCCACGGAATGTTAAGTGCAGGATTTATATCTGCCGTTTTAGGAATGAAATTGCCGGGGCCCGGAACCATTTATCTTGGACAGGAACTTAAATTTACCAAGCCTGTAAAATTCCATGATACTATAACTGCAACTTGTACAGTTTCAGAAATGATAGAAGAAAAAAACATTGTAAAAATAGAAACCATATGTACAAATCAACATGGTGAAGTCGTTGTCAAAGGTATGGCAACTGCAATGCCGCCAAAACAATAAAGGAGAATTGTCTATGTCAGGAACATTATCAGTATTGGCCATTATTATTTCTTTGGCTCTACTTATTTATTTAGGATATAAAAACTGGTCTGTAATATTAATTGCTCCAATCTTAGCATTGTTAGCAGCTGGACTTACAGGACTTGCAACTGGTGGTGATCTTCATCTACTTGCCACTTACACAGAAACCTTCATGACAAATCTTGCAGGTTATGTAAAATCATACTTCCCATTCTTCTTACTTGGAGCTATCTTTGGAAAGCTTATGGAAGTAAGTGGGTCTGCAAAATCAATTGCTTATTTCATTGTAGAAAAAGCCGGTGCTGGAAAAGAAGTTCTAGCCGTAGTACTTGCCTGTGCAGTAATTACCTATGGAGGTGTATCTCTTTTCGTTGCTGCCTTTGCAATTTATCCAATTGGTGTTGCATTATTTAAGAAATCGAATCTACCAAAACGCTTGCTACCTCCAGCGATTGCATTGGGTGCATTTACTTTTACTATGACTGCCCTTCCTGGAACTCCGCAAGTACAAAATACGATTCCAATGCAATACTTTGGAACTGATGCATTTGCAGCACCAATTCTTGGATTAGTATCCGCAGCAATTATGCTCTTTGGAGGATTATTCTGGATTGATACACGAATGAAAAAGGCACTAGCTGCTGGTGAAGGTTATGGCGATTATCCAAACGAAAATATAACAGATGTCCATGAAGATAATCTTCCAGCATTTACTATTGCTATGGCACCAATTATTGTTGTAATTGTACTTAACTTTGTATTATCTAAAATGGTATTTGTAAACTTAGATGAATCTTACCTAGTCAAGGATTTTGGAACAACTCTATCTGCAGTATCAGGTGCATGGAGTTTAATTCTCGGATTAGTTGCCGGCATTATTTTATGTATTATTTTAAACTATAAAAGATTCGAGAAAGGTGTTGTTGAAACACTAAAGGAAGGTGTTACTGGATCATTCCTAGCCGTTATGAATACTGCTTCTGAAGTAGGATATGGAAATGTTATTAAGACACTTGCTGGTTATGGAATTATAGCTACTGCATTACTTAGTATTTCTGGAAATCCATTGGTTGGTGGCGCAATTTCCACTAGTGTTCTTGCTGGAATCACTGGCTCTGCATCTGGTGGAATGTCAATTGCCCTTGCATCTTTTGGAGATACCTTCTTAAAAGCTGCTCAGTCCATGAACATTAGCCCAGAAGCACTACATCGTGTTATTGCTGTTGCATCTGGTGGTTTAGATACACTTCCACATAACGGTGCAGTTATTACACTTTTGGCAATCACCGGACTACGTCACAAAGACTGCTATATGAACGTAGCCATGTGTACTTTAGTCATTCCACTCATTTCATGTGCTGCTATTATTATCTTAGGAACACTTGGAATTGCATAATTATAATAAATTCTTCTTATATCAAAATAAGGACAAGATATCTATTGAATATCTTGTCCTTATTTTATTGATACATATCTTGATAATCTAAATTATCCAAAAATCTTTCAAACTCATTTCGATAGGTCTTTACAAAATCTATAAAGATTTTTAATGGTCCATAAATCTGTTTATCATTTTTTACAATCAAAGCCACATTCCAAGGAAACGTAGGCTCTGTTAATCTCACTGTTTTTAAATTATCAGATTTAAAACGTCTTAAGATTGGTTTTGGTAATATACCTATTCCTTGATTACTTGCTACCATCTCAGCAATAAAATCCCATTGAGAACTTTCCATAATAATATGAGGGCGAAATCCTAAATTCATGCAAATATTTTTTATTCGACCTGAAAGCATGTATGTCTTATCCAATAATATAAATTTTTCATTTTTTAATTCAGAAAATGACACACTTTCTCTTTCTGCCAGAGGATGGTTCTTATGAACGAGCAATACATTCTCTGATGAGATAAATGGTGTTACATTCACTTCGTCATCTTGAATAGGAAGCATAACAGCTCCTATATCCAATTCTCCACTTTTAACCTTCTCTAGTACTTTATTTGCACCTTCTTCCACCAAATTTAATTCAATCTCTGGATAAAGGATATTAAATTCTGGTATCACCGAAGTAAAACAAGCAGTTCCCATTACAGGCGGTACTCCAATAATAATTTTTCCCTTTCTAGATTTTACACTGTCATATAAATATGCCATTTGATTATTGATAACCTCCATGGCAATTAATCCACGTTCATATAATATTCTACCTTCATCTGTTAGTTTGAATTTCTTATTGTTTGTACGATCAATTAATTTGACCTCCAAATCTTTCTCTAACAATTGAACACTCTTACTAATTGCAGGCTGACTAATGTATAGTTTTGCAGCTGCCTTTGTAAAACTCTCGCATTTTGCAATTTCCAAAAAATGAACAAGTTGGTTTATTGTCATATAATTCTCCCTTTTTCACTAATTATCCCTATACGCCTTACTTATATTTCCTTCTTTCTTTACTTTCATCCCTGGAATACTTTTAATATAACTTTTAAATTGTGCATATCCATAATCCTTCGCTCGAAAATTTGGAAATTTAGCATACACTTCATTTCCTAAAACCGCCAAATCTTTTCCATTCTTTCCACAACGAATCAACACTCTTGTAATATAATCCTGTACTTCTTTCCTCGTATTCTTATCACTTTTCAAAAGTACCGTTACTAAATTTCCTTCCTTGACAAGCTCTACATTCTTAAATTCCTGCTCTAAAAATGTAGATAATGAGGTGTATCCATAGCTGCGGACATCAAAATCTGGATAGCGCTTTAGAAGTCTGCTTCCAATCTCTCCTAACCCAGTTTTTCGACTGTTATTTTGATTTTCTGTCATCACTGCAACAATATATTTTTCTAATTCCTTAATACTAATATTCAAAACATCCGGATCATCTTTGCCTGCTTCATCAAGTAATTCTAATGCAGTAAATACATCACATGCCTTACGAAATGGATCTGGCGTCTTCTTTTCTCCCATTCCAATGACCATCTTTCCAGACTCTCTTAATCGACTTGCCAATCTGGTAAAATCACTATCACTTGATACAATACAAAATCCATCTACATCCTTTGAATATAAAATATCCATTGCATCAATAATCATAGCTGAATCCGTTGCATTCTTACCTGTTGTATAACTAAACTGTTGTATTGGTGTAATGGAATTGGCCAGCAATTCACCTTTCCATGAATTCTGGTTCGTGCTTGTCCAATCCCCATAAATTCTTTTAAATGTTATATTTCCATATTGAGATAATTCATCAATTATCAATTTAATGTATTTTGCTGAAATATTATCTGCATCAATTAATAATGCAAAATTCTTTTCTTTCTGTTCCATATAACTCTCCCTTCTTACTCTATCGTAACAAATGTATATAAAAAAAGAAAGAAAATTCCAGATAAATTCTGAAATCTTCTTTCAAAACAGGGGCAGAGAGATTCGAACTCCCAACTGCGGTGTTGGAGACCGTTGTTTTACCATTGAAACTATGCCCCTATATATAAAACTAAGTACTAACGGCTAAATATTCATTTAACTTTTAGTACTTAGTTTTCGTTTCTCCACTTTTGTATATCTTCAAAACATCATACAGAAATTCTTCATCAAATCTTTTCTTCCACTTTTTCCACTTACCTCTGTTTTTTGGTCAAAGCCTCGACCGATTAGTAACAGTCAGCTCCATACATTACTGTACTTCCACCTCTGCCCTATCTACCTCGTCGTCTTCAAGGGGTCTTACTATCTTATG
>JAQWFL010000010.1 GCA_028704435.1 Anaerostipes sp.
AAGCGTTCTGATAAATAAGCAGCGTTGGTATTTACGATATTCCCAAGTAAAATTTCTGTTCCTACACAAATAATTTCTGCTACCATATGATACCCCTTCTATCCTTTTAATATATCTTTATTCTTAATTAAGTAGTCAATTAACGAAATAACGGTTAATATTAATGCCACATAAATAAGAATATTCTCAATTATAACTGCTGTATCTGTTCCTAAATTTATAATTAACATAATAATCATAAACATTTGAAAATTTGTCTTAAACTTTCCCCAATAACTTGCAGCAATAACAACTCCATTATCAGATGCAATTAAACGGAATCCACTAATGATAAATTCTCTAGCAATAATAATAATAACAATCCATGACTGAAGTCGATCCATTCCAACAAGTGCAATCATTGCAGAACAAACTAATAATTTATCTGCCAATGGATCCATAAACTTTCCAAAGTTTGTAACTAGATTATACTTACGTGCAATGTGTCCATCCAAAAAGTCAGTAAAACTTGCAACAATAAAAATGGCTGCTGCAATCCATTTACTTGCTGGTCCTGCAACTCCTGACAATAAAAAATAAATAAAAATTGGAATCATTAAAACTCTTAAAATCGTTAATTTATTCGGTAAATTCATAATCAACCTCTCCTATCAAATCGTATTCTTGTCCTTGCGTAATTCTAACATAAACATAGGTTCCTGTCACTATCTCTTCCTCTGACTGAACAAATACACATCCATCTACCTTTGGTGCATCCATATAACTTCTGCCCACATATATGTCTTCATCAAATAAATACCCTTCAATCAGAACCTGTATTGTCTTTCCAACCATAGATTTCGTATGTTCGAAAGAAATCCTCTGCTGCAATTCCATAATTTGAGCTTGACGCTGTTCCTTAACTTCTTCCTCAATCTGTTGTTCAAACTGAGCAGCTTTTGTATCTTCCTCCGGAGAATAAGTAAACACACCAAGTCTGTCAAATCTCATCTTCTCAACAAACCCCATTAGTTCTTCATGCTGCTCTTTCGTTTCCCCCGGAAAACCTGTAATTAACGTGGTTCGAATGGTAATATCCGGTATCTCTGTACGAAGCTTTCCAATGATATGTTCCAAATCTGCTCTTGATGTTCTTCTTCCCATTCTCGCTAAGATTTCATCTTCACTATGCTGAATTGGCATATCAATATAATGACAAATCTTCGGTTCCTTCTTTATTGTTTGAATCAGTTCTTCTGTGATTTCCTCAGGATATGCATAAAGAAGACGAATCCACTTAATCCCATCAATCTGACACAGTTCATGAAGAAGCTTTGGAAGTTCTTTTTTTCCTGTAATATCTTGACCATACAAGGTTGTTTCTTGTGCAACTAAAACTAGCTCCGTAATTCCTGATTCAGCTAATTTCCTAGCAGAAGTAAGGAGCTCATCCATTGGTACACTACGAAATTTACCTCTGATTTTAGGAATAACGCAATAACTACAATTCTTATTACAACCCTCTGCTATCTTTAAATATGCCATATAGTTTCCTGTTGTTACCAAACGATTAATCTTTGAATTATCCGGCAAATAATCAATACTTTCATAATGGGCATATCCATTTCCTGTTAACGCCTGATCTACTGCCTCTACAATAGAATCATAACTTGTAGTACCAAGCACTGCATCAATCTCCGGAATCTCCTTAAGAATTTCATCCTTGTATCGTTCCGATAAACATCCTGCCACAACAAGTGCTTTTAGATTATTTTCTTTGTATTGGGCCATTTCTAAAATTGTCTCAATACTCTCTTCCTTGGCATCATGAATAAAACAACAAGTATTAACAACTATGACATCTGCCTCATTTTCATCATTGGTCAATGTATATCCTTTTTGTGTTAACAGTCCAAGCATCACTTCACTGTCAACTAAGTTTTTGTCACAGCCAAGTGAAATAAATAGTATTTTCATTAATTTTTCTCTCCAAATATTTTATTTGATTCTAAGCAATTTTGCATTAGCA
Source organism: Anaerostipes sp. (assembly GCA_028704435.1). Taxonomy (GTDB): domain Bacteria; phylum Bacillota; class Clostridia; order Lachnospirales; family Lachnospiraceae; genus Anaerostipes. Next base: position 2,009 of record JAQWFL010000010.1, read on the forward strand.
TTGCGATTGTCATTGGTCCAACTCCTCCTGGAACTGGTGTAATTGCAAAAGCTTTTGGCTCTACCTTTTCAAAATCCACATCTCCACAAAGTTTGTTGTTTTCATTTCTGTGAATTCCAACATCAATTATTACTGCTCCATCTTTCACATAAGAATCATCGATAAACTTTGGCTTTCCAATTGCTACTACCAAAATATCTGCTCTTTTACACACTTCTTTTAAATCTTTTGTTCGGGAATGGCAGATTGTAACTGTTCCATTTTCACGAAGCAACAGCATTGCCATTGGTTTTCCTACAATATTGCTTCTACCAACAACAACACATTCTTTCCCTTCTATAGAAATATTAGAACGCTTTAACAACTGAATGATTCCTGCTGGTGTGCATGATAGAAATCCATCTTCTCCAATGACCATATTGCCAACGCTGACTGGATGGAATCCATCTACATCCTTCTTAGGATCAATGGCAAGTAAAATTTCATCTTCATCCATATGTTTTGGCAATGGAAGTTGTACTAAAATCCCACGAATTTTAGGATCCTTGTTACACTTTTCAACTAATTCTAGCAATTCTTCCTGGGTTGTGTCTTCTGAAACTTCATAAGATACAGATTCAATTCCAACATATTCGCAGGCTCTTTTTTTATTTCGAACATATACACTGGACGCCGGATCACTTCCCACTTGAATCACTGCAAGTGCAATCTCACGTCCCTGTCCCTTTAATTTTGCAACTTCTTCTTTTACTTCATCTTTAATTTGTGCAGAAATTGCTTTTCCATCAATAATTTGTGCCATAGTTTCCTACTTTCTAAAATAATCCTGTAATAACGCCATCATTGTTTACATCAATGCCTTCTGCTGCTGGTTTCTTTGGAAGTCCTGGCATTGTCATAACATCTCCAGTTAATGCAACAATAAATCCAGCACCTGCATTTACATACATTTCACGAATTGTAATTGTAAAATCAGTTGGTCTTCCTAACTTTTTAGGATCATCTGATAAAGAATATTGATTCTTTGCCATACAAATCGGAAGACTTCCATATCCTAATTCCTGCAGTGTTTTCTTTTGACGATTGGCTGCTGGTGAATATGTAACCCCATCTGCACCATATATTTTTGTTGCAATGGTTTCAATCTTTTCTTCAATTGTTGTATCTTCATATGAATAAAGTGGCTTGTAATTACTTTCCTTTGTATCAAGAGTTTTAAGAACCGCCTTTGCAAGTTCTACTCCACCTTCTCCACCAAGTTCCCATACTTTTGAAAGTGCAAAATCACAATCTCTTTCTTCACAAAAATGCTTAATATAGTCAAGTTCTGCATCACTGTCTGTCACAAATTGATTCAATGTAACAACCACAGGAACACCGAATTGTTTTAGATTGTCAATATGTTTTTCAAGGTTTACAATCCCCTTACTTAACGCATCAATATTCTCTTCTCCAAGTTGGTCTTTGGCAACTCCACCATTATATTTAAGAGCACGGACTGTGGCAACTAAAACAATTGCATCTGGCTTCAATCCTGCCATCTGGCATTTAATGTCTAAGAACTTTTCAGCACCTAAATCAGCACCAAACCCTGCTTCTGTAATTGCAATATCAGATAATTTTAATGCAAGTTTTGTAGCTTGTACACTGTTACATCCATGTGCAATATTAGCAAATGGTCCACCATGTACAAACGCCGGTGTATGTTCTAATGTTTGAACTATATTTGGTTTTATCGCATCTTTTAATAAGGCAGCCATAGAACCAACTGCATTTAAATCCTTTGCAGTGACTGGCTTATTATCCATATTATATGCAACAATAATTTTACCTAAACGTTCTTTTAAATCATCCATGTCATTGGCAAGACATAAAATTGCCATAATCTCAGATGCTACCGTAATAACAAAATGATCTTCACGAACAATTCCATCCACTTTTCTTCCAAGACCTACTACAGTATTACGAAGGGCACGGTCGTTCATGTCAAGACATCGTTTCCACACAATATTTCTAGTATCAATATTTAATGCATTTCCTTGATGAATATGATTATCAAGCAAAGCTGCAAGTAAGTTGTTTGCAGATGTAATTGCATGAAAATCTCCTGTAAAATGAAGATTCAAGTCCTCCATAGGTACAACCTGTGCATATCCACCACCTGCTGCTCCTCCCTTAATCCCAAAGCAAGGTCCCAAAGAAGGTTCTCTTAATGCAACAATTGTTTTTTTATCCAGTTTGGTTAACCCTTGTGCAAGTCCTACACTTATGGTTGTTTTACCCTCTCCTGCTGGCGTAGGATTAATAGCAGTCACTAATACTAACTTTCCGTCTTCGTTATCATTCACCTTTCCCATAAATTCTGATGAAAGTTTCGCCTTATATTTCCCATAAAGCTCTAAATCATCTTCTGTAATTCCTATTGACTTTACTACCTCTTTAATTGGCTGTAATTCACTCTCCTGTGCGATTTGAATATCTGTTTTCATGTGATTTTCCTTTCTATAAATACTCTTCCTTAAATTGTTCAAATTGTTCTTCACTCATTAATACTTTTCGTGGTTTTGTCCCTTCTTCTCCCACAATTCCTGCATCACATAACTGATCCATAATTCGGGCAGCTCGGTTAAAACCAATTTTAAACATTCTTTGTAGGCTTCCAATGGTTGCTTTTTGTTTGTCAATTACAAAGGTTGCTGCATCTTCAAAGTACTCATCTCGTTCTGAAGAGTGGTTTGCCTTCACAACCGCTGACTGAATCTTCTCTTTAATTTCAGCTCCATCATCCCCTTCAAGATTCTGACTCTTTAAAAATTCTACAACTTTTGCTACTTCCTCATCTGATACAAAGGCTCCTTGAATTCTTACTGGCTTTTGATAACCTGCTGGATAAAAGAGCATATCACCCTTTCCTAGCAGCTTCTCAGCCCCATTCATATCAATAATCGTTCTAGAGTCCACTCCTGACGATACAGAAAATGCAATTCTAGATGGAACATTGGCTTTAATAAGTCCTGTGATAACATTGACCGAAGGACGCTGGGTTGCAATAATTAGATGAATTCCAGCAGCTCTTGCAAGCTGTGATAAACGTACAATAGCATCTTCTACTTCACTTGGTGCCACCATCATCAAATCTGCTAATTCATCTATTATAATAACAAGTTGTGGCAGCTTTGTAAAATCTTCTCCCTCAAGTCCCTGTTTTTTCATTTCTTCAACTTTTTGATTGTACCCTTCTAAATTACGGACATTGACTTCTGCAAACTTTTTATATCGGTCGCCCATCTCCATTACAGCCCAGTTCAAGGCACTGGACGCCTGTTTTGGATCCGTGACAACTGGAATCAACAAATGTGGTATTCCTTGATAGGCACTTAATTCTACTACCTTTGGATCTATCATAATAAGCTTTACATCATCAGGATGTGCTTTGTATAAAATACTCATAATTAATGTATTAATACAGACTGATTTACCTGATCCTGTCGCTCCCGCAATCAATAGATGGGGCATCTTTGCAATATCTGATACAATGACTCGTCCTGATAAATTCTTACCAACTGCAAATGCAATCTTTGACTTAAATCGTTTGAACTCGTTATTCTCAATTAAATCACGGAACATTACTACTTCATTGGTCTTGTTTGGTACTTCAATTCCCACTGCTGCTTTTCCTGGAATAGGTGCTTCAATACGAATGTCTGAAGCCGCTAAATTCAGCTTAATATCATCTGTTAATCCAACAATCTTACTAACCTTAACCCCTTGTTCTGGCTGAAGTTCAAACCTTGTAACCGATGGTCCCTGATTAATATCTGTAATTGTAACATTCACTCCAAAATTACCTAGTGTCTGTTGTAGTTTTAATGCAGTTTTCTTTAATTCTGTTTGATTATCACCTGATTTTGCTTTCCCCTTTTTTAATAAATTAAGGGAAGGAAATATGTATTGTTTCATCACCATGCCTGTAGACTCTATTGGAGCTACATCTAATACAGGTACACTTTCTTCCTTATTTACAAATGATTTTCTCTGTGGCCTTTTCTTCGGTTCTTCCTTGACTGCTTCTACTTCTTCTGGGGCTTCAGTTTCTAGTGCATTCCCATCACTCCCTTGTGCAAGCAGACGGTCTAAATCTTCTTCGGTCTGAATCTGTTTCGACTCTATCTCCTCTGGAATCTCATCAATAATAGGCTGGTTATCTACTTTACTATCTAAAGTCTTCTTAGAAATCTCCGAAGCCTTTGTACTCGCCAAGGTCAACGCATCCTTTAAGATAGATCCTCGTTTATTCCTGCCTGGAACCGGCTTTGGCTGACTAGGCTCTTTCTTTTCTTCCTTTTCCTGTACTTTTTGCTTTCCCTCTTTTGTCTTTTGCACTTTTACCTTTTGTACTTTTACCTTTTGATCTGGCTTAAGCTTCTTAAGAAAGGATAACAATGACTTCTCTGTAATTAAAACCATAGAAATTAGTGATATAAATAGAATCAGCACATAACTTCCCGCCAGCCCTAATTCCTTCACCAAAAGCTTAATTATAAAACCACCTACAACGCCTCCACCAGCTTTATTCACGCTGCTGTATAAAAACACCTCTTTCATATTGGAAATATCTGTAGTAATCACCATCTGAAATAATGCTGCAAGCATACAATATAACAACATTGTGAAAAATGCCTTCTTAATTGCCAGGCTACTATAATGATTTGAAATTAATAATATTAATACAAAAAAAGCAATCAAAGGACCGACAAATTGAATCATTCCAAAGATTCCAAACAAGAATCCACTTACGGAATTACCAATAATTCCACATATCCCAAAATTACTTAGTTCCAGAAAAAGACAAACCGCTAACGAAACCAACACTGCTATCTCCTGATAAAAGCCTGCAAAATCCTTTTGTAGCTTTTTCTTCCTTGCTGGGGACTTTCTCTTTCTTTTCTTTTTCGCTGCCATCTCTTTACCTCTTTTTCTTCGCATATACTCTATCACATTTTACAATTAAACGGTTAAAAAGTAAAGAATGAGATAGTATATTCCATCTCATTCTTACTGTTTATTGTTCACACATTGCTTGAATTCTTGAAAATGCCTCTTTCATTCCCCCAACTTCATCAATTAGTCCCAGTTCAACTGCCTGTTCTCCTTCTAGAAGGGTTCCTGCATCTTTCACCTGTTCCCCAACACTAAGCATTAGCTTTTCTACCTGCTCCTGGGCAATCTTTGAGTGTCTGCTAATAAACTTTGTAATCCGATCTTGTATCTTCTCTATATTTCGATAACTTTGCATCACTCCAATAAATGTTCCATTTGACCTTACTGGATGCAGCATCATCGTTGCACTGGGAACAATATAAGAATAATCCGCTGAAACTGCAATGGGAACCCCAATGGAATGGCTTCCTCCTAGCACAATAGATACTGTTGGTTTACTTAAAGAAGCAATGACCTCTGCAATCGCAAGCCCGCATTCCACATCTCCACCAATGGTATTCACAAGAAATACAGCTCCTTTTATTTTAGAGTCATATTCAAGGTTTGCAAGACTTGGCAGTAAATGCTCATATTTTGTCGTCTTTGCATTTTGCCCAGATATTTGATGTCCTTCAATTTCACCTATGATTGTAAATACCTGAATATGACCTAAGTCCACTTGCCCCATTTCTTTTATTTGATTTTGTTTTGTTTCCATTCTTCCAACCTCCATAACAACAAAGTAAAGAGAGAGGATGCATGATTCCTCTCTCTTTAGTATGGGGTTTTGATAATAATTTATTCTTGAATTTCAAAGGAAATCAATAAATCCTCTTGATTTACCTGCTCTCCTTCTTTGATATAAATCTTGTCAACCTTACCATTTACTTTTGACATAACCGTAGTTTCCATCTTCATGGCTTCTACTGTCATAAGTGCCATATTCTCAGTAACTTCGTCTCCTTCTTTTACAAGAATCTTACCTACAGTTCCTGGAATTGTTGATCCTAGATGTCCCGGATTGGACTTGTCTGCTTTTAGTCTATGATCGGCCTTAACCTCAAGATTCTTATCTAATACTTTAATCTCTCGAACCGCACCATTGACCTCAAAACTCAAAAGACGATACCCTTCTTCATCTGGTTCTGTCATATCCATAAACTTAATAATCAGATACTTTCCTTCTCCAATCTTAAGGGTTGTTTCCTCCCCCTTACGAAGTCCATAGAAATAAACATGGCTTTCCATTCTTGTTACGTCATTATAAGCCTCAAAATGTCTACAGTAGTCTTCATAAACTTTTGGATACAAAGCATAACTAATTGATTTTTGTCTAAGAACATCTTCGTTTTCCATCTTCTCCTGATAAAAATGTTCTTTCAATCCCTTTTTAATCTGGTCAAAATCTTCATCTGGAATCAAGCTTCCTGGACGAACTGTAATTGGTTTCTTTCCTTTTAGAACTATCTTTTGAAGTTCTTCTGGGAACCCACCTTCTGGCTGTCCAATCATTCCTTCAAAATACTCAACTACAGAATCTGGATAAGATAAATCCTTTCCAGCTGTCAGAATATTCTCTTTTGTTAATTCATTCTTAAACATGAAGATTGCAAAGTCTCCAACAACTTTTGAAGATGGTGTGACTTTTACAATATTTCCAAGAAGTTCATTGGCATCTTTATATAATCCTTTGATTTCTTCAAAAGAATCTCCAGCTCCCATTTCCTTTACTTGTGCAAGTAAGTTAGAATATTGTCCTCCTGGAATCTCATATTTGTAAATTTCAGTATTTGGCGCATCCATTCCACTTTCAAATTGCTTGTATACTTTTCGAATATCTCCATAGTATTGACTTAGAATTGTCAATTCGTCTGAATTCAATCCAGTATCCCTCTTTGTTCCATGAAGAGCCTCTACAAGAGAGTTCATTGATGGATTACTTGTCATGGAACTCATAGATCCAATGGCACAATCCACAATATCAACTCCAGCTTCTGAAGCCTTTAATAATGTACTGACTCCATTTCCTGTAGAATCATGGGTATGTAGATTCACTGGAATCTTTAGCTCTGATTTAAGGGTTGTAATTAATTGTTCTGCTGCATATGGTTTGACCAATCCAGCCATATCCTTAATAGTGAAGATATGAACTCCCATACTCTCAAGTTCTTTTGCTTTCTTCACATAATAATCTAATGTGTACTTTGTTTCATTTGGATTTAGAATATCTCCTGTATAACAAATAGCACCTTCTACAATATTTCCTGTTTCTAATGCTGTTTCAATTGGCATCTTCATATTCTCTACCCAGTTCAAAGCATCAAATACACGGAAAACATCCACACCCTTTAATGCTGCTTCCTTAATAAATGACTTTACTACATTATCAGGGTAATTGCTGTATCCAACTGCATTAGAAGCTCGAAGCAACATCTGGATTAATGTATTTGGCATTCTTTCTCTTAATAACTCAAGTCTCTTCCATGGTGATTCCTTTAAGAAACGATATGCTGTATCATAAGTAGCTCCACCCCATGCTTCTGCTGAAAATGCATTGGCAAAATATTGGTTTGCGGCTCTTGATGCTCCAGTTAAGTCCTTGGTACGCATACGTGTTGCCATCAATGACTGTTGTGCATCACGCATGGTTGTATCTGTAATATAAAGCTTTTCTTCCTTTAAAATCTTTTGTGTAAATTCCTTAGCTCCCAACTTTAGAAATTCATCTCTGGCACCATAAACTTCCTTCTTCTTATCATAATAAGGAAGCTTGCGGTCTTCAAAGTAAGGCTTTTCTTCTGCTTTACGCACATTGACCATCTTATTTCCTAGAAACTCTAGAATCTTAGTTGCTCTGTCCTGACTTTCAGGAAGAATAAATAGTTCTGAAGTATCTTCAATAAATGTTGTGTAACAATTTCCTGTCTGGAAGGTTTCATGATTTAAAACGTTAATCAAAAATGGAATATTGGTCTTAATTCCACGGATACGAGTTTCTTTTAAAGCACGAATTGACTTCTTTACAGCCCCCATAAATGTTCTGTCGTGAGAAATTGCCTTAACCAACAAACTGTCGTAATATGGAGTAATTACAGCTCCAGAATAAGCATTTCCTCCGTCTAGGCGGATACCTTTTCCTGAGCCAGAACGATAAACTGAAATTCTACCTGTATCTGGCAAGAAATTATTCATAGGATCTTCTGTTGTGATACGTGTTTGGATGGAATATCCATTTACCTTAATATCATCTTGAGAAGAAATTCCAATTTCTTCAGAATCCAACGCATAACCTTCTGCTACTAAAATCTGTGTCTGAACAATATCCACACCTGTTATTTCTTCCGAAATTGTATGTTCCACCTGTACACGTGGATTCATCTCAATAAAATAAGCATTGTTATCTGCATCCACCAAAAACTCTAAAGTACCTGCATTCTTATATCCAACTGCCTTAGCTAGTCGGATAGAACTATCAAAAATAATATTTCTTGTCTCATCTGGCACACTAAATGCTGGGGCATACTCTACTACTTTTTGATGACGACGTTGAACGGAACAGTCTCTATCAAATAAATGAACTACGTTTCCATATTCATCTCCAATAATCTGAACCTCAATATGCTTTGGACTTCTTAGATACTTCTCTACAAAAATCTGATCATCTCCAAAAGCCTTCTTTGACTCATCTCTTGCCTCTGCATACTCTTTTGGCATCTCTTCTTTTGAATTGACAATACGCATACCACGACCGCCACCACCGTTAGATGCCTTTAACATCACTGGATATCCTACTTGATCTGCAATCTCAATGACTTCCTCTTCTGTATACACTGCATGGTCAACGCCTGGAATAATTGGTACATTTGCCTGAATCGCCATCCTCTTAGATGAAATCTTATCTCCCATAGCTCTCATAATGTCAGAGCTTGGTCCAATAAACGCAATTCCATTTTTCTCACAAGCATCTACAAATTCTGGATTCTCAGATAAGAAACCATATCCTGGATGAATTGCATCTATATTCTTTTCTTTTGCAATTCGAATAATTGTATTAATGTCCAAATATGCATCAATAGGTCCTTTGTCTGGATTCAACTGGTATGATTCATCTGCTTTAGAACGAAACAACGCATATCGATCTTCTTTAGAATAAACACCAACGGTTGTAATTCCAAGCTCATTCAATGCTCGAAATACACGAATTGCAATCTCTCCACGATTGGCAACTAATACTTTTTTAAATCTTTTATTTTGCATAGGTATTAACTCCTTTATCTTTTCTAGTTCATATATTTTTTCGTATTGTATTAGATTATAGACCAAATCTTATCATATTACAACTAATTTCTTAAAAAAGTTCTCCACAGTACGTACACTCGTATCCACGTGACACACAGTTGTAATATAAAACTTTCTTAACAAAGAAAAAACTGCTGCACTTAAATAAGTGCAACAGTCAAAAGCCAATTCTTATTCTTCTGTAGCTTCTTCGTCATCTTCGCTAATTAAAGCTTTCATGCTTAAGCTAATCTTCTTATCGTCTTTCTTGAAATCTACAACCTTAGCTGTAATCTCTTGACCAACAGATAATACATCAGAAGGTTTTTCAATATGTTCTTTTGCAATTTGAGATACATGTAATAATGCATCAATTCCTGATTCTAATTCAACAAATGCTCCAAAATCAGTCATACGAGCAACCTTACCAGTAATTACAGCTCCAACTTTATAGTTTTCTTCTGCTTTTAACCATGGATTCTCTTCTGGGAACTTAAGACTTAATGCAATCTTTTCTCCCTGGATATCTTTGATTAATACTGTAACCTTATCTCCAATTGAGAATACCTTCTTAGGGTTTTCAACACGTCCCCAAGACATCTCTGAAATATGAAGAAGTCCGTCTGCTCCGCCTAAATCAACGAAAGCTCCGAAATCTGTAACATTCTTGACAACTCCGTCAATCTTCATTCCAGCTTCAATCTTCTCAAATAATTCTTTTTGTTTTTCTTTCTTAGCAGCAACTAATAATTGCTTACGATCTCCAATAACTCTTCTCTTACGAGGGTTGAATTCGCTAATAACAAATTCAATCTCTTGACCATCATACTTTTTAAGATCTCTTTCATATGAATCAGATACTAAGCTTGCTGGGATAAATACTCTTGCTTCATCAACGATTACACTTAATCCACCATCAAGTACCTTAGCAACAGTTGCTTTTAATACTTCTTTGTTCTCATAAGCTTCTTCAAGACGCTTGTTACCCTTTTCAGCTGCAAGTCTCTTATATGTTAATAAAACTTGCCCTTCTCCGTCATTCACTTTTAAAACCTTAGTTTCCATTGTGTCTCCAACCTTAGCAATTGTAGTTAAATCTAAGTTGGCTGCATCATTAGAATATTCATTACGTGTTAAGATACCATCAGCTTTGTAACCAATGTTAAGAATGATTTCATCAGGCTTAACGTCGATAACTGTTCCTTCTACTACCTCTCCGTTACGAATTGTAACTAAACTCTCTTCTAATAATTGTTCAAAACTCTTTTCTGTCATGCTAGCATGAACCTCCTTGATAATTTTCTGTGGGGTAGAAGCCCCCGCTGTAATACCTACCTTACCAGTCGATTCAAAAAGCTTCAAATCCAGGTCATCCAGTGTCTGTACAAAGAAAGTGTCATTACACTCTTTCTTACTAATATCAAATAACTTTTGACTATTAGAACTTAACTTGTCACCAATTACAATCATGGCGTCGCACTCATGTGCAATATCCTTTGCTTCTAGTTGACGCTCTTCCGTGGCATTACATATTGTATTACATACCTCTATATCATAACCCTTTTTTTCAATAATTTCAACTATATCTTTAAATTTATTGTAATTAAATGTCGTCTGACTCACAAGAGATGCTTTTTTTCCTCTTAAATCTAATGATTTTATCTCTTCTATTTCAGAAACAATATATACCTCTCCTTGGCACCATCCTTTGATTCCCTGAACTTCTGGATGTTCTCTGCTTCCTACAATAATAATGATATTTCCTTTTTCACTTGCTTCTCGTACAATCTTATGGATTTTCCGCACAAAAGGACAAGTCGCATCAACTAAAGTTAGATTCTTTTGTTTTATCAAATCATAAATATCTTTTGCGACTCCATGAGAACGGATAATCACAGTTCCTTCTTCTAATTTCTCAAGTTCTTCCTTTGAATCAATGACTTGGACACCTTTCTTTTTCAAATCATTTACCACAATGGTGTTATGTATGATTGGTCCATAGGTATATACATGTTGCTTTCCTGCCTGCTCATACACAGTATCCACTGCCCGTTTTACACCAAAACAAAACCCAGCTGTTTTTGCTAACTTTACTTCCATTTGATTCCTCCAGGTTTATTTTACCTTTTCAAATTCCTCTACGACCTTTGCAACAACTTCATCAATTCCCATATGAGAAGAATCAACAAGTACAGCATCCTCAGCCTGTTTTAGCGGGGCTATCTCTCTTGACATATCTTGGTAATCTCGCTGTTTAATATCTTCCTCGATTTGATTTAAATCTGCACTCTCTCCTTTTTCAAGAAGCTCATCGTATCTTCTTTTTGCACGAACTGCAGAAGAAGCTGTCAAATAAATCTTTAAATCTGCATTTGGAAGCACGTGAGTTCCAATATCTCGTCCATCCATTAAAATATTCGCCGTTTTTGCTAAATCTCTTTGTAGTCCAAGAAGGGTTTGTCTCACCATCTTATAGGAAGAAGTTTTAGATGCCATATTTCCAACTTCTTCTTCCCTTAAAAGTCCAGTTACATTTTCTCCATTTAAAAGAACTTGCTGCATTTCATTTTCATATACAATCTTAACATCAATTTTTTGACATGCAGCATTAATCGCATCTTCTTTTTCCACATCCACTTGATTGCGAATAAAGTAAAGTGCCATGGCACGATACATTGCCCCAGTATCCACATATATAAATTCTAATTCTTTTGCGATTTTCTTCGCAATGGTACTCTTTCCTGCCCCTGCTGGTCCGTCAATTGCAATACTATAAAACATATTTCCTCCTAATTCATTCCTGCCAAATATCCAGTAGACCACGCAATTTGCAAATTAAATCCACCAGTAACAGCATCTAAATCCAAAACTTCTCCTGCAAAATATAGCCCCTTTACCTTTTTTGATTCCATGGTACTTGGGTTAATCTCTTTTACATCAACTCCACCTTGGGTAATAATTGCCTCTTTAAATCCACGAACACTGGAAATTTTCAACGAAAATCCCTTTAACGTTTCTAATAAAGACTTTCTTTCTTCTTTTGTAATCTCGTTGATTTTCTTTTCTGGTGAAATTCCTGATGTTTCAATTATAATCGGAATTAATTTTTTCGGCAATAAATGTCCTAAAGAATTTTTAAACTCTTTGTTCATCATCTCTTTGAAATCCCGTAGAATCCTTTGATCTAACTGTTCCTTTGTCAGTGCAGCTTTTAAATCTATTTTCATTGTAAGTTCTTTGCCCTTATATTTAGAAATAAAGCTACTTGCACTAATAATGACAGGTCCACTGACTCCAAAATGGGTAAATAATAATTCTCCGAAATCCTCATAAATTTTCTTTTGATCTGCATAGACTGTAACTCTAATATTACGGAGAGATAATCCTTGAAGACGAGGGCAAATATCTCCGTCCATATTAAATGGTACTAACGCAGGTGTTACTTGAGTGACTTTATGCCCTACGTTTCTAGCAAACTTATATCCATCTCCAGTAGACCCTGTACTTGGATAAGATACCCCTCCAGTTGCAACCACTACTTTGTCTGCCAATAACTTTCGCCCACTATCTAGCACCACTCCCTTTGCTTCATTTTCATCTATGATTAATTCTTTACATATTGTGTGAAGCATAATTTTCACATTTTGCCGTTTTAATTCTTGTTCCAAGGCTTTAATCACGTCTGACGAATGATCTGATACTGGAAATATACGATTTCCACGTTCTACTTTTATATTACATCCCAATTGTTCCATAAGTTCCATGACCATATTATTGGAAAAGCAATAAAATCCACTATATAGGAATTCCTTATTTGTCACTACATTTTGAAACAAATCCTCCACATCACAGGCATTTGTAATATTACAGCGACCTTTTCCAGTAATGAAAATCTTCTTACCAAGCTTTTCATTTTTTTCAATTAAGGTAACTTTGTCTCCATTTCTTGCGGCAAAAATAGAAGCCATCATTCCAGCTGCCCCGCCGCCAACTATGATTACATTTTTCATAATACTCCTTATATCTTCGATGGATTGATAAACATTGCATCTCCAAAACTAAAGAAACGATACCGCTCCTTTACCGCCTCTTCATACGCATGTATAATATGCTCTTTTCCTGCAAGTGCCGAAACCAGCATAAGAAGCGTAGATTCTGGCAAATGAAAATTGGTAATTAAACCATCAATCACTTTAAACTCATACCCAGGATAAATAAATATTTCTGTCCATCCACTTTTTGCCTCAATATGTCCTGCCTCATCAGCAACAGATTCCAAGGTTCTCGTACTTGTAGTTCCAACAGAGATAATACGTCCACCTTGTTCTTTGGTATCATTTATTAATTTAGCATCTTCCTCATCTACACTATAAAATTCAGAATGCATATGGTGATTCAACACATCATCTACCTTCACTGGACGAAAGGTTCCAAGTCCTACATGAAGTGTAACAAATGCAATCTTTACCCCCATATCTTTAATCTGCTGTAATAATTCTTTTGTAAAATGGAGTCCAGCCGTTGGTGCCGCTGCCGATCCATCATACTTAGCGTATACTGTCTGATAACGATTCTTGTCTTTTAACTGATGTGTAATATACGGTGGAAGTGGCATCTGCCCCAATTGATCTAGCACTTCCTCAAAAATCCCCTCGTACTCAAAACGTACCAGACGATTTCCTTCCTCCACAATGTCCATTACTTCTCCCACGAGCATTCCATCTCCAAATGAAATTCTGGCTCCAACTTTAGCCTTTCTTCCTGGCTTCACTAATGTTTCCCATGTATTATCCTGTTTTCTCTTTAATAGAAGAACTTCGACTTTTCCCCCTGTATCTTCCTTTGCTCCAATTAACCTTGCCGGGATAACTTTTGTGTTATTTAAAACAAGGCAGTCTCCTTCTTTTAAATAAGATGTAATCTCTCTGAAAATATGGTGCTCAATTTCTCCTGTTTTTTTATCTAATACCATTAATCTAGAACTAGAACGATCCTCTAACGGATCTTGTGCAATCAGTTCTTCTGGCAAATCAAATGTAAAATCCGACACTTTCATTTATCTTACGCTTCCTTCCTTAAAATTCATAAATTTCAGTATAACATTAAAGATTTCCACTGGCAACTAGTAGATTTTATGTATGAAACCATTTCTTTTCATACATATATAAACCCTCGTACCGATAAAATACGAGGGTTTATTCTTACTTTAAATTATCTTTTTTTTGCTTTTTACATCCGATTAGTCCAAATATCATAAAAAATCCCATAATAAACGTTAAGATTATTTCTAGTATTGTTTCATTCATTTCTTCTTCTCCTTCTTTTTCTTCCCTAATAAGGGTCCAAATTTAGAGATTCCAACTGCGATTGCCGCATATAGCAATTGAATACCTACAGCTTTGATTGCAATATCTACAAACATTTTCTTCTCCCTTGTTATATATTTCCTTTAGATTTTTCATCTAAATATATTTTGTAAGCCTCCGACTGATACCATTCTTCCGAATGAAAATAGCCAGGTTCTCCTTCGGTTACAATATTTCCAACAACTAAAATTAATAAAGAAATCAAAACAATAATATAGGAAATGTGAATATTTTCCATGTGTAACACTTTTGTCATATTGGGGAAAAATGTCCAAATTGTTGCCACTATCCAACTTACGACAAATGCTAAGATTCCAACCGTTTTATTTCTTTTCCACCACAATCCAAAAATAAACAAGAAAAAAACTGGGATCATAAATGAATAAATCCAGGTAAACATATTTACAATTGTTGGTAAAGTCTGTGCCATCATACATGTTATTATCGCACCAATACCAATAAAGATTCGAATTAATCTTGTTTCCTGTTTTTGTGTCATATCTTGCTTATAAAATTCTTTTACAAAATCTACTGTAATTACTGTAGCAGGACCAATCAAAAAACCACCATAAGAAGATAATAAGGCCGCTACAAAAGCTGCAAATAAAATCGCTATGAACCACACTGGTAATTTCGTAATCAACATTTGTGTTGTTACAAGCTTATTATTAAATTCCGCAAATTCCGGCATTGTTCTTGCCGTCATAGCAATGCAAATAGAAATCACACCAATGATTACATTCATTGGTCCTACAAACCACGCTATACGCTTTAATGATTTTTCATTTTTTGCAGACGCAGCTGTTTGTATTGTCTGCTGTCCACAACAATGTGCAAAAAAAGGTGCAATTAAAATAGGAATTCCTACTTGAAGAAAATGTTCCTTTCCCCCTGTAAATTTCAAAAAGTTAGGGTACTTTCCTGCATTTGCTGCATAATATTCTGTAATTGTATGAAAGTTAAATCCCGGTAACATTTTTACCACAAAGAATAGTGTTCCAAACATACCAATATATAAAATAATAATATTAACTTGATTTAACATTGCAGCTTGCCTTGTACCACCAAAAATAATATAACATAATCCAATTACACTACTCATTAAAACAGTTATTTTTAATGGAAACCCTGTCATAGAACTTATAATAATTCCTAATGCTTGCGTCTCAAAAGATGTAACTGCCCACCCAACTGCAATATTTACTGCAGCAATCAATACAGCCAGCTCTTTACAATATAGTTTAGTCGCAATTTCACCTGTGGTTGTAATACGCATTCGCCTTGCCCAACAATAAATAGTTACCGCACCAAATGCCATAGCAAATCCATTCGCCATCACATGCCAAATTTGTGTTTCCCCAAGATTCAAGCAACCTTCCCATGTTCCCGTCAAATGTCCCGAACCAAGCAATGTTAAACACATGGTTGTTCCCACTGCCCAAGTACTTAAACTTCGTCCTCCAAGTGCAAAACTTTCTTCCTTTTCTTGCACTCTTTTCTTCCTTCGAATCAACCAGCTAACAATTCCAATGGATAGAAATTCATATAGGGCAACTACAATAATTACTCCAATTTTCATTTTATCTCCCACCTCGTTTATACATAATCTCTTTTTTGCCTTCCCTTTTCTATCTTTTCTTCTCTCCCATCATCCAATCTCTGTGCGTATTGGCACATCTGCCTTAGAAGTTCTTCTTTATTCGGCTGTAAATCAACAAAAAAAGAAAACGGTGTTGTATTCGGTGCTGCAAATATCATAATCTCATTTTTCATATGCTCTAACATCGTAACAAATTCCATTATATTTTCATGTTCTCCCGCTTCTTTAAATATTCCAGTTTCCCAATCCTGATACAACTTTGTCCCGGGCAATATAGATACCGAATTCAAATACATGATATATGGATGCAATTGATTCAAAACATTTGCTGTCTTTTTTGCGGCTTCTTCTCCATTATCTCTTCCTGATAATCCACCTAAAAAAATCATACGATAATCTACACCTGCTTCTTCTAGTTTTTTACATCCCGACAAAACATCTTCCGATGTATATCCTTTATTTACATATTCCAACGCTTTATCATCCCCTGTTTCAAATCCCACAACAATGTCTACAAATCCTGCTTCTTTTAGTCTCGTCATGTCTTCTACGCTTTTTCTGTTCAAATCATCGACTCTTGCATATGTAGAAATTCGTCCATCTGGAAAGTGCTTTTGAAAAAGTTTTCCAATTTCCTCTAACTTTTCAGTGTTAAGAGCATAAGGATTTCCTCCATTTGCCCAGAATTTTTTTGCCTTTGGATACTGATTCTTAACCTCAAATAAATCTTCTTCTATCTGCTTTATAGGTGCAACATGAAACGGATATCCGTCATAAAAATTACAAAAAGTGCAACTGTTATGTGTACATCCTACGGTTACTTCAATAAATACGCTGTCAGCATCGGTCTGGGGACGCACAATTGGTCCATTATAATGCATGTTCTTCCTCCTCTTCAAAAAAGGACTCAGTGGAAAATTTCACTGAGTCCATACATCTTATGACTGTTGTTCTTTTCGGTTCATTAATGCAAAAATCAATACCACTACAAACCCTAACGCTGGTACAATAAATGAAAATTGTAAGCTAAAAATATCCGCAATTTTTCCCTGAACAATTGGGAAGATTGCTCCACCAACCAATGTCATAGTTGCAAAAGCACCTGCATTTTCTGTATATTTTCTTTCCACATTTGCTACATTTGTTGCATACAGTACCGGATAGATTGGTGCTAGCACAAGATTGATTGCTAGTAATACAAACACTGGAATATTTCCAGGTGCAAACATTACAATGCCAAGTCCAATTACTGCAACAAAAAGATATATACTTAACAAATTGTATTCTGTAGCACCCTTCTTTAATAACATAGATACCACAAAGCGTCCTGCAAAGAAAATCACATATGAAATCATCATATAATTTGTTCCCTGTGCCTCTGCCATGGATGGATTAACTTCCAACACTTGTCGAATCAAGAAGGACCAGATTGTAAGCTGAGCTCCAATTCCACAAAATTGTGCGACCCATCCCCATACAAATCTTCTATTTCCTAACAATGCT
Organism: Anaerostipes sp.; assembly: GCA_028704435.1. Lineage (GTDB taxonomy): Bacteria > Bacillota > Clostridia > Lachnospirales > Lachnospiraceae > Anaerostipes. The sequence continues at coordinate 19,736 of JAQWFL010000010.1, forward strand.
TTTACTGATTCTAGAGTTCCTGGAACTTTTTCATTCGATGTACTTTCCACCTTACAAGAAGGATATTTTTGTACCATAATAAGCAATAGTAAAATCAATAAAATTCCTGCAATAATCATATATGGAATAATCGTATGTTGAAGTGCTGCCAGTTGAAAACTATGTAATTCAGCCTTGGTTAATCCACTCATCTGATCACTTAGTCTTGTTGCCTCTGAAAAAATCAGTACCTTTCCCAACGCAATCCCCACGATATTTCCAATTGGATTAATTGTTTGTGCTATGCTTGATCTTAATGTAGAAGCTTCTGGATTTCCCATCATAACCACATAAGTTCCACAAGACATTTCTAACATTCCTGCTCCTATGGCCATAATGAAAATACACATTAAAAATGGAAGATAACTTCCTGCAATAGATGCTGGATAAAATAGTAAAGAGCCTCCTGCAAATAATGCAATTCCTATTACAATCGCAACCTTATAACTATATTTTTTTATAATCATAGATGTTGGAAGCGATACCAAAAAATACGCTCCAAAATATGCAGATTGAATCAAAGCACTTGCCACATTCGAAATAACAAAAACTTCTTTAAACTGTGCAATCAAAACACTATTTAATGCTACCGCTGTTCCCCAGATTCCAAATAATAAGCCAACTAATATAAACTTCATCCATGGCGTTTTATCTAAATATCCATCTGATCTTTGTACAAAAGTTTGGTTCATAATATAATTCCCTCTATCTTTCTCTTATAGTTCAAGTCCAGCTTGATATCCTTCTTTGATTGCATCTAATGCATTTCCACGATCATATGCTCCACCTACATAGCGAACCTCTGGAATCATGTCTTCTAACACATCTTTTAATTCTGTGTTTGGATGAAGTCCCACTGCGGTAACAACTGCGTTAAATGCTCCTAAGTCTTTTGTTTCTTCTTCCATTTTTACAGTAATGGTTCCATCTTCATTGATTGTCTGTACCGCAGTATTTACATGGATTTCTACATTATGATCATCAAATGATTCTAATAAGAATTTTCTCATACTATCTGGTTCTTCTCCTGCTACCTTTGGAAGCATTTCAATGATAGTCACTTCATTTCCATGAGTTGCAAGATGGTTTGCTGTCTCTGCTCCTACTAATCCACCACCAATCACTGCAATCTTACCGTTGATATCTGCTTTACCCATAAGTACCTCATTTGCCCCTACAACAAACTCTCTGTCTTTTCCCGGGAACGGTGGAACAAATGCATGATATCCTGTGGCAACAATAACAGCATCTGGTTTCATCTCTTGTATTTTTTCTTTTGTCATTTCTTTATTTAGCTGCACATCAACCCCAAGCTTTTCCATTTGTGTTGACTGCCATCTAATAAAATCAATTATTTCACCTTTCCAAGGTGGGATAGAAGCGATTCGATACATTCCACCAATGTAATTTTCCTTTTCAAATACAGTGACTTTATGTCCTCTTTGAGCTAAAACAATCGCCGCTTCGCAACCTGCAGGACCTGCTCCTACAACAACAATATTTTTCTTAACTTTCGCTTCTTCAATTTTCCACTCATCTTCCATTACAGTTCTAGGATTCAACGTACATCCGCCATGTTTTGTTGGAACCGCATCAATCTGTCCACTACATCCTTGTAGACATGCAATACACTGAATTATATCTTCAAATTGACCCGCCATTGCTTTATTTGGCATATGTGGATCTGCAAGAGAGGCTCTTCCCATATAACAAGCATCTGCTTTCCCGCTTTTTACAATTGCCTCTGCTACTAATGGATTATTAATTCTTCCTACTGTCGTAACTGGAATATCTACAACTTGTTTGATTTCACTTGAATACTTTGTAAGCCATCCATGCCCCATAACAGATGGTGGTACTTGCATAAACCAGCTTTCATAAACACCAACGGAAACATTTAAAGAGGTGATTCCAGCAGATTCTAACATCATAGCCATTGCTTTTGTATCTTCAATGTTTGTTCCACCTTCTACTTGTTCTTCTCCTGAAATTTTGTAATCAATCGGAAAATCATCTCCACATTTTTCTTTGATATTTTGTACAATTTCCATTGGAAAACGCATACGGTTCATTAAATTTCCACCATATTTATCCGTACGTTTATTAGAATATGATGAAGCAAATTCCGTTACTAAGTAACCGTGTCCACCGTGAATCTGAATTCCATCGTACCCAGCCTTCTTTGCTCGAAGTGCTGCATCTCCGAACTTTTCTACCATCTCTTCTACTTCTTTTGTTGTCATTTCATGAGGCATAGCTTTCTTTACTGGACATGGAATCGGAGATGGTGCCCACACAGGCTCTCCAGTAATCCATTCTTGTGTTTGACGGCCACCATGGAAAATTTGAGCAAATATCTTAGCACCTGCTTCATGTACTCTCTGGGTTAATTTTTTGTGGGATTCCACCTGATAATCACCCCATAAACCAGGAATGTACTCATAAGTTCTTCCCGTTGGATCAACGGCACAGTCTTCTGTGACAATCAATCCCCATCCACCTTTTGCTTTTTCTTCATGATAAGCAATCCATTTTTCTGTAATCGTTCCATCTTCATTACAACAATTCATAACCATTGGTGAAACGATAAATCGGTTTTTAATTTCCACAGGTCCAAGTTGTAACGGTGAAGACATCATTTTTAATAAATTCATAAATTTTTCCTCAACTTTCTTTTTCTTAGATAATTTTGCTATATTTTTCTTTGTATTGTTTTCCTAATTCGTCTGCTGTTTTAATTGCATCAAATACGACTCTTGGTGTTACAAGAACAACCGTATTATGAATTGTTTCACCCTCTTGACAAGCTAATTTTGCCATTTCCATAATCTCATCGTCTGTAAGATTATCCATTCCAAGTTCAGCAAGAGTCACTGGTAACCCTAGGTGAATACAAAGTTTGCAGTACTTGTCGATTTCTTCATCATCCCAAGCCTCTAATGCAAGCTGACCTAAAATTCCAAATGTTACTTTTTCTCCATGGAAAAAATCATGAGACGATGGAATTGCTGTCATTGCATTTTGAATCGCATGAGAAGCTGCACTTTGATTACTTTCAAATCCAACTCCAGAAAGTAAAGTACTTGCTTCAATCACTTTTTCTACTGCTGGTGTTACTGCATGTACTTTAAATGCAGATGCTGCCTGCTCTCCATATGCATAAATTGTGTCATAACAAAGCTGTGCAATTGTTTCTGAAATTACTGTATGTTTTCCACCTAAGAAGTTATCTACATTCGCTGCATTTGCAGTTGCTGCTTCATAGTATGTAGATAATGCATCTGGAATACCAGCAAGATTATATCTTAAAGGTGCATGCACAATAACGTCCTCATCTACTAATACATAGTTTGGATTTTTGTCTAAAAACAAATGATAATCCCATACTCCATTTGGATGATACACAACAGATAATGCACTACATGGAGCATCTGTTGCTGCAATTGTTGGACAAGAAATCATTGGTGCCTTTTCAAAATGTGCTGCGGCTTTAGCAACATCAAGAGTTGTCCCACCACCAATTCCTACATACATGTCACATTCTGCTTTTGTTGCATTTTTTCTTAATAAATTAAATGTCTCTTCACAGCAGATTCTTGGACTATTCTTTCCTAAAATTTCTACATAATACTTAGTTTCGTCTCCACTGTAACTTTCACTTACAATCTTCAACATATCCTCAGCGATGTCTGGATCTACAACAATGGCAGGTTTCTTTCCTAATGTATTTGTATACTTAGACAACTCTTTTAAAACCCCCATACCTTGAACATACCTTGATGGACTTCCAAATATTTTTTTCATAACTTCCTCCTTTAAATTCGTTTATTATTATGTTAAAATTTTAACCTGGTTATTGTGTTCTGTCTATTCCAGAAAGTTGCAGAAGAGTTCTGCTATCTTGCAATTAACAATCTACTATTTATGCCGATGTATGAATTTTTATCTATTAAAAGTCAGTTATTTTGCAGGATAGGGTTTATTTTTCAGCACATTAATTCATAATTTTTGCATATACTGCACAAAAAAAAGAAGGATACGACAAGGCAAATTGCCTAATCATATCCATTCTTTTTTACTATCTTCATAATATTGTGTGAAACCTTTAACTATACTTTATCTTCATTTTCTAACGTTGATTGAATCAAGCAACGAAATTCATTAGGTGTATGTCCTGTTTTTGATTTAAATACAGAATAAAAGTACTTCAAGTTCGTGTATCCACACTCAAATGCAATTTCTTTAATTGATGTTTCCTCAAAAGCTAATCTTTGTTCCGCTCTACCTAATCTTCGAAGCTGTATATATTGATTGACACTATAACCCGTCTCACTTTTAAACTGACGTGCCAAATAATATGGACTAATATAAAAATCTTTTGCAATATCATTCAAACTAATTTTATTGCAAAAATTATCATTGATATACTCTATAATTCCCCTAATTTGTTTTCCAACATTGAATTTAGAAGTTTTTATCATCCCTTTTTTATCTACAAGTAAAAGCACCATAGAAACCAGTGTTTTTAAAGCCGATTGAATAATCTCTGTATATATGGCAAGACCAGATTGTTGCATTCTTTGAAGGGAAAGGAATAATTCCTGAAGCAAATCCATCTCATAATCTGTATGGATTACTGGAATAATATCCTCTGACACCAAAGAATTCTCTGACAATCCCTCAATTCTAATTCCTGAAATTCCAATTGATAGTTCTTCCAATTCACTATTATCCTCTGCTGTCTCTTGATGAAGTACATTGGCATTTTTAATTACAACATCACCCGCTCTAGCCATATACGTCGCATCTTCAAACTCTACGATTTCCTCTCCCTTTAAAATCAATGAGATTTCTAATAATTCCTCATGCCTATGTAAAGGGAACACATATACTCCTGTACTTTTATGAATATCATTTTGGAATAACGATTCAATTTTCATATGACAATCTATAAGTGCATACCGCTTCTTATTAAAAATATAATTCATAGTTCCTACTGAATTCATTTTTCTTTCATCATAACATTAAAGATTTCCACTGGCAACCAGGACCTTTATTTCAACATAAGAAAAAGCCCTTGTGGGCTTTTTCTAACGAAACCAATATCCTTTGAAATTGTACTTCATAACACGGTACGAATATTTTTCTGCTTTATATTCAAAACTGTATATTAACTTTCCTTTTGCATCATATTCTCCAAAAATTTTACTTACTCCACTGCTAAAAGGAATATTTCCATCAAAATGCTGTACACTGCTTACAATACTTGAATATGGCAAGTCAAAAGAATCCACCAATTTGTAAGTTCCCTTCTCCTCATCCACCAGATACTTGTAATATTTAGATGCACTTCCCTCCTGAAAGGTTCCAGCTCCAGGATATAAACTCCAGTCAAACCCAGGTATTGTAGGAGAACTTGCATAGTTGTTATTAAACATATAAAGATAATACTGTCCATCTTTTAAAGAAGAACTTCTCTCCACCGAAATAGTGTGCTGCCCCGACTGAGAAACAAAGCTTCCTTCCTGCTTTAATAAATAATCCTCATATGGTGTTCCATCATAGAGACTTCCCCCATGAATCAAATAATCCATTGTAGGATTTCCAAATATATTATCAATTTTGATTAGTGTACTCTGTTCCCTACTGCTGAAAATCATACTGTCACCAGTAACAAAATCCAGAGAATTCAAATGAAGCCAATCAAGCTCATCTCCACCATAGGCATTTTTTTCTGGTTTATATGCATTATCTTTCATCTCCCCTAGAAAATCATCAAAATCTATTTTTTTATCGATTTTTCCAGTTTTTACATCTACAATGACTACTATATCTTCAATCGTATCCTTCTTCTTATCATTTACAAGACAAACTATTTTGTTGTATTTTTCACTATATACCATGTCATGATGAAATTTATAACCATCTAGAGTAATAGTTCTTGTGATTTTCCCAAGTCGATTACGGAAAGCAATTTTATTATTTTCATAGCAATATAACATCTCTCCATCTACAAATAAAAATCTGTCATTTCGATAACTGTTTAATGGCATTTTGCCCCGATTGACTCCCTTATTATCATACAAATAAATATTATAGTCCATTCCTTTATCCCATCCAAACATTGCAAACAAGCCTTCCTTCATTGATGCTTTGCTTGATCCTTGTTTTTTCTCAAGAATTTCAGGAGTAGAATCATCTTTTTTCGTCTTTACTTCAAAATATTTTTTTGCAACTGCCTTTCCATCTCTATTAAAATATTCTAAAGTGATACGGTTTTTAGCTCCAGGAACCAATCCTGCAATCTCATACTCATGAACCGTTTCATACCGATCCTTTTTTCCGTTTTCCAGTGTGTTCTTTAGCGTTGCTGCCCCTTTAGACTTTATTGTGCATACTACATAGGACTCTCTTTCTGTCTTTGCGTAAAAATATAAAGAAGATGTATTTGTTCCATATGGATTCTCAATTACAAGGGGATTTTCTTCTGTATATGCCTTCTTTTTCTTAAGGGTATCTATCTGTTTTTGTACTTCATCTTGATATTCTGGAGAAAATATATTGGACTTGGTATGTTTCACCCTTTTTACATCAACTTTAATTCCCTGTAGTTTTACATTCTTTAAAAATTCATTTTCTTTATAGCTTCGGAATCCAAATACACCAATTATAACCAAAATAATTGTGATTACACTGATTCCTGCTATTTTCATTTGCTTCTGTTGCTTTCTTTTTTTTAGTTCTTCCTTTATCATTGACATTTTTCCTCCTCCGTTCATCTATTATATTGTAACATTTATGTAATATATTCGCAACATTATTCAGAAAAATATCATTTTTTGTTTTTTATTAAAAAAAAATGAAGATACATTTAGCATCTTCATCCTTCTTAATTCTATTCTTACCCTCTTAATTCGATTCCAAGCTTTTTAAGTTCTTCTAAGATTTTATCAATAATCTTATTCACTTCCGCTTCCTCTAACGTACGATCCTGTGCTCTAAACGTTAAGGAATATGCAACTGACTTGCATCCTCGTGCCACTTGGTTTCCTTCATATATGTCAAAAAGTTCATAACTTTCTAAAAGTTTTCCACCTTTGTCTTTAAATATTTTTTCTACTTGTCCAACAAAAATGCTCTTCTTCATTACCATACTTAAATCACGTTTCATGGCTGGGAATTTAGGAACTCCCACATGTTTACGATCAAATGTTGCTTTTGGAAGTAGTACAGGCATATCAATCACTGCCACATAAACTTCACCTTTCATACCATAATTATCTACGGTTTCTGGATGAATTTGTCCAATATATGCAACTTTATCTTCTCCAAGCATTACATTTGCTTGACGCCCTGGATGCAAAAACGGATGTTCTGTAGTTGGATGATATTCAGACTTTCCACTAAGACCCAACACATCAAATAAGTCTTCCATCACACCTTTTAATGTAAAGAAATCACAGTCTCCATACATTCCTAATGTAAACTGCATTCTTTCATCTGGAAGTTCTGTAAGTGGCAGTGCCTTTGGAAGATAAATATTTCCCATCTCGTATAAACGGACATTTTCATTTCTATGTGCCATATTATTAGCAAGAGAATTCATCATTCCATTTAAAGAAAGAGTTCTCATTACACTGAAATCTTCTCCTAATGGATTTGAGATTTCAATGGCATTTCTTTCTTTTGCATCTTCTGGCAATAATAATTTATCAAATACTTTTGGACTTTCAAAAGAATATGTCATTCCTTCTGAGAATCCATTTTGTTCTGCAACACTGCGACAGATATCTTGCACTCTCATCTTAAACGGCTTTTTACCTGCTGTTGCTTCCCCTTTTGGAAGTGTCACAGGAATATTATCATATCCGTAGAATCTTGCAACTTCTTCTGCTAAATCTGCCATACATAATAAATCCTGGCGAAAACTTGGAATAATTACTTGGTTGTCTGCTTCATCATAAACTAATTCTAGACGTTGAAAATATTCTAAAATTTCTTCTTTGCTTACATTGGTTCCAAGAAGAGCATTCATCTTATCAACTTCTAGTGGCAGACGAACTTGTTCTTTTTTCTCGTCATAAACATCAACGGCTCCACCCACAACTTCTCCTGCTCCAAACTCTTCAATTAACTGACATGCACGATCCATAGCTGCCATTGCATTTTCAGGGTCCAATCCCTTTTCAAATTTTCCAGATGCGTCTGTTCTAAGTCCAACCTTCTTAGAAGACAGACGAATATTAGTTCCATCAAAACACGCTGCTTCAAATAATAAATTCTGAATATTATCTGTAACCATTGAGTTTTCTCCACCCATGATTCCAGCAATTCCAACTTCTTTCTCTCCATCACAAATCATAAGAACAGAATCATCTAATATACGTTCTTCTCCATCAAGAGTAGTAAACTTATCCCCTGATTTTGCACGGCGGACAATAATCTCATTTCCCTTAATAGTATCAAGATCATATGCATGCATTGGCTGTCCAAACTCTTCCATAACATAGTTTGTAATGTCAACTAAGTTGTTAATCGGACGAATTCCCATTGCTGCCAATCTTCGCTGCATCCACTCTGGAGATGGTGCAAGTTTAATATTCTTAACAACCCTTGCCGTATAACGAGGACAAAGGTCTTTGTCTTGTACCGTTACTTTAATATAATCATTTACATCTTCATTATTTCCTGTTGCTGTAACAACTGGTGGCTGAAATTCCTTTTGAAATGTTGCTGCAACTTCTCTTGCCATTCCAATCATGCTAAAACAGTCAACACGATTTGAAGTAATCTCAAATTCTACCACTTGGTTGTGAAGCCCTAATACTTCTACTGCATCATCCCCAGGTTTTACATCTTGATTGAAAATATAAATTCCATCTTCGGGCGCTTCTGGATACATATCTTTTGTCGATCCAAGTTCTTCAATAGAGCACATCATACCAAGTGATTCTACTCCACGAAGTTTTCCTTTTTTTATTTTAATTCCCTTTTCAGGATTTGGACTTCCATCATGTCCTCCAGCAACTTTTCCTCCAACTAATACACCTGGAACTAAGTCACCTTCTGATACATTAGAAGCTCCTGTTACAATTTGGATTGTTTCACTTCCTACATCTACTTGACAGATAATTAACTTGTCTGCATCTGGATGCTTTTCAATCTTTAAAATCTTTCCAACTACAATTTTCTCTAAGTTCTCATCTAGTTCTACGTAGTTTTCTACGTTAGAACCTGATAATGTCATTTTATCCACATATTCTTGTATACTGCACTCTAAATCTGGCACATATGCCTTGATCCATGAAATTGGTGTATTCATTTCTTTCTTCTCCTTCTATTTTACTTCCTATCCTCAACTAGAACTGAACTAAAAATCTCTTGTCATTTTCATATAACAGACGCATATCATCAATTTCATATTTTAATAATGCTATACGCTCCAACCCAATTCCAAATGCAAATCCAGAATATACATCTGGGTCGATTCCACACATTTCCAGCACGTGAGGATGTACCATTCCGCATCCTAGAATCTCTATCCATCCACTTCCTTTACACATACGACAGCCTTTTCCTCCACACTTGAAACAGGTGATATCTACTTCTGCACTTGGCTCTGTAAACGGAAAGTGATGTGGTCTAAATTTCACTTTTGTCTCCGGACCAAAGAATTCTGTTGCCCACTGCTGAAGTGTTCCTTTTAAATCAGCAAAGGTAATTCCTTTGTCTACCACCAATCCTTCTACCTGATGGAAGGAAGGAGAATGTGTTGCATCTACTTCATCAGATCTAAACACTCGTCCTGGTGAAAGAATACGAAGGGGCAAATTTCCCTGTTCCATGATACGTGCCTGTACTGGTGATGTCTGTGTACGAAGTAAAATATCTTTTGTTATATAAAATGTATCCTGCTCATCTTTTGCCGGATGATTCTCTGGAATATTTAACATTTCAAAGTTGTATTTATCGTATTCAATTTCAGGTCCGTCTACAATCTCGTAACCCATTCCAATAAATACACGTTCTAAATCTTCTAACGCAATTTGGTTTGGATGACGATGTCCCTTTTCATGAGTCTTTCCCGGAAGAGTAACGTCAATAACTTCTTTTTTCATCTTCTCTTCACGTATTTTCTTCTTAAGAAGGGTCATCTCACGTTCCAGCTCTGTCTCAATTACGGTTCTTGTCTCGTTTACTAATTGTCCTACTTTTGGACGGTCTTCCTTTGCTACATCTTTCATACCCTTTAGAACTTGGGTTAATTCACCCTTTTTTCCTAAAATAGAAACACGAATATCATTTAATGTATCCATGGCTTCTGCATTTTGGATTTTGTCTAAGGCTTCTTTCTTAATGGCCTCTAATCTCTCTTTCATCATATATCTCCTTTTTTAATGTATCTAATTACACAAAAAAATCCCGTCCCTTAAAAAAGGGACGAGATATATCTACTCGCGGTACCACCCTAATTCTTGACTCTATAAAATCAAGCACTTAGTCTCTGTGTAACGTACAGCTTACGTCATCTCCTACTACTACTTCAAAGATGCGACTCCGGTGTGAAATTCAGAAATTGCTTTCTTACTGTGCACCATCTAAATCTTTAACATTTCTTATTCTAACATATGAAATATTCTTGTCAAGAGGTGATTATTGATTTATTTGCCGATTTATTTTCGTTTCAATTGCGATACATATTCTAATAATACTTGGCACTTCTTTCAACAAACTTCAAAAATTCCTTCTGCACTTCTCTCCATTTTCTCCTGGAAACTTTATAACAGCTTCCATCTCTTAGTATAATTTGATTTCTGCTTACGGATTTTACTTTTTGTAAATTAACTGCCTTTCCTCTGTTATATAAGATAAACCTTTGATCCATGCGTTCCATAAGCTGCTCCACAGACTCAGTTGTAACGGTATTCATGTTCTCTAAAATAATTGCTGTTGCATCTCCAATGGACTCTAATGCATATATATCCCCATACTGGATTACCTGAAGTTGATTGTTTGAATCTTTCACTCTAACTACGATTCCACTTTCTTTTGTCAAATCATTTATTACATCCATCATGACATTAGGAATATCTCTAATATCCTTTTTGTATATATAACGATATGCATTAACTTCAAATGCTCTTTGCACCCACTCATCATGACTTGTAATATATATTATTTTACCTTGATATCCTGACTTATTTAATTCTTTTGCAACTTGAAATCCATCCATGCCTTCCATCTCAACATCTAAGAAAAGCATATGAAAATAACTTGTTCCTTTTAACAATTCTTCTCCATTTTCAAAAATATAAAACTCAGCACATTGATATTCCATTTCCAATCGTTCCTGACAGAGTTTATGCATTTTATCACAGTATAATAAATTATCATCACATATTGCTATTTTCCAAACCACTTAGCATCCCTCCTGTCCTATCGATTATACCACACACCATTCCTTGTTACATTGAAAAAACCTAAGATTTTTCACATCCTAGGCTTTTTCGTATATTAACTTTTTTGTTGCTAATTCTCCTTTACAAATGAATCCATAATTCCATTTACAAGAGTATCTAATTCTGTCTCCTTTTCAGTATGCATGAAAGAAGCAAGAGATAACCGTTCATTGAGTACGGTCATGTTCTTCATCTCATCGTCAATAAACTTTTGCATTAAGTCTCCTGATTTACATGCCCAAGATCCATTTTCAATAAGAGCAAATGTTCTGTTTTGTAAATTCAATGCTTTCATATCCATAAGGAAATTATGCATAACTGGGTAGATTCCTAAATTATAAGTAACGGAAGCAAGAACAATATGACTATATTTAAAAGCCTCCGAAATCAAGGTTGAAACATGGGTGTTAGACACATCGTATAGTGCAACATTTGTCATTCCCTTTTCACATAATTTTGTTGCAAGTGCCTGAGCTGCTGCTTCTGTATTTCCATACATGGATGCATAAGCAATCATAACTCCTTTTTCTTCTGGCTCATATCGACTCCATTTATCATATTTTTCAATAAAATATCCTAAATCACTTCTCCATACTGGTCCATGAAGCGGACAAATATATTTGATTTGATCAAGAATTCCACCTGCCTTTTTAAGTAGCAACTGAATATGTGGTCCATATTTTCCAACAATGTTTGTCAAATATCGTCTTGCATCATCTAACCAGTCTCTGTCAAAATCAACTTCATCATTAAACAACTTTCCATCCAAAGCACCAAAGGTTCCAAACGCATCTGCCGAAAATAAAACACCATTTGTTACATCAAAAGTTACCATAGCCTCAGGCCAATGTACCATTGGTGCTCCCACAAAGGTAACTGTATGATTTCCAAAGCAATAGGTATCTCCCTCTTTTACTTGGATTAACTCGTGAGCATCTACATCAAATCCAAATTGTCTCATAAGCATAAATGATTTTTCTGTACTGATTACTTTTACCTTTGGCCAGCGAATTAAGATTTCTTCAATGCTTGCCCCATGATCTGGCTCCATATGATTAATTAATAGATAATCTAAAGGACGTCCGTCTAATAAATGTTCCACATTTTCTAAAAGCTGACGACAGGCAGACCAGTCTACTGTGTCAAATAGTACAGTCTGCTTATCAAGCAACAAATAGGCATTGTACGATACACCTCTTGGAATTGGATGAATATTTTCAAACAATGTTAATCTATGATCATTGGCACCGACCCAATATAAATCTTCGGTTACATTTCTTACACAATACATATAGCACTCCTCCTATCCTTCAATAAACTGATCTTTTCCCTCTGCACATTCTGGACAAACCCAGTCTTCTGGAAGCTTTTCAAATAAAGTCCCCGGTGCAATTTCTCCATCTTCATCTCCTACTTCTGGTACATACTCATATCCACAACCTCCACACACATATCTCTTTCCAATTGGTTCTGGTTTTGGTGGAATTGGACGTTTCATTTTTATCATCGGTGGGGCTTCTTCTTTTTCCTTTGTTCCGCCCAGTGCCTCTACAAGAAGAGGTATAATTTCCATAACATCCTCTACGATTCCATAATCACAATTTTTGAAAATAGGGGCATTCCCATTTTTATTGATTGCTACAATGGTAGATGCATCTTTAATTCCCTTCAAATGCTGGGTTGCTCCTGAAATACCACAGGCAATGTATAGATTTCCCATAAATTTTTGTCCAGACATTCCAACATAACGGTCTAATGGAACATATTTTAAGGTTTCTGCTACTGGTCTCGAAGAACCTATGGCTGCCCCTGCTGCTTTTGCTAAGTCCTCAATAAGCTTCATGTTTTCCTTTACACCAATTCCTTTCCCAACAGAAACAACACGTTCTGCCTGTGGAATCGGCGTATCAATATGAATTCCTACACTAAAATCATGGCCATCTTTTGTTAGTGCATCCACTAAGGCTTCTACTTTATCCTTAGCTTCCCCTTCTTTTAAGATGTTTCTCTTTCTTACTCCTGTTACTGGTGCTAGCTTCTTTGGTCTGCTTGATGAACCTCCCTCACTTTTTGGCGGTCTTCCCATAATATGAGAAGCAATAACAACTCTCTGAATTTCGTTAGTTCCCTCATAAATAGTTGTAATCTTGGCATCCCGATACATTCTTTCTACATCCATACCTTTTAGATATCCAGTTCCACCAAATATCTGCAATGCATCATTGGTTACCTCAAGTGCAATATCAGATGCGTACTGTTTTGCCATGGCAGATTCCATTCCATAAGGAAGGTGCTCTTCTTTTAAATCTGCTGCCTGGTAAATCAAGAGTCTGGCTGCATGAAGTTTTGTTGCCATGTCCGCCAATTTAAAAGAAAGACCTTGTTGGAATCCAATTGGCTTTCCAAACTGTACCCTTTCTTTTGCATAGTCAACTGCCGCCTCATAAGCACCCTGTGCAATTCCAAGTGCCTGAGATGCAATTCCAATTCGGCCGCCATCTAAGGTTGCCATAGCAATCTTAAATCCTTCTCCTTCTTTTCCTAAGAGATTTTCTTTTGGAACTTTTACATCATTGAAAATAAGTTCTGCCGTAGAAGAAGAACGAATTCCCATCTTGTCATAATGATCTCCAAAATCAAAACCTTTCCATCCCTTTTCAACAATGAAAGCCGAGATTCCTCTTGTTCCAATATCCGGTGTAGTAACTGCAAATACAATATAAACATCTGCTTTTGGTGCATTGGTAATAAAAATCTTACTTCCATTTAAAATATAAGAATCACCTTTTAATATAGCTGTAGTTTCTGTTCCCCCTGCATCAGATCCTGCATTGGTTTCTGTCAAACCAAAAGCACCAATTTTCTCACCCTTTGCCATTGGAATTAAATACTTTTTCTTTTGTTCTTCATTTCCAAAATTAGCAATTGGCCACGTTCCTAAAGATACGTGAGCAGATAAAATAACTCCGGTTCCTCCATCCACTCTAGAAAGTTCTTCCACTGCAATGGCATAACTTAATACATCAAGTCCTGCTCCTCCGTATTCTTTTGGATAAGGAATTCCCATGAGTCCTAACTCACCTAATTTCTTAACAGCCTCCTCAGGAAATTCATTGTTCTGATCCATAGTAAACGCCAACGGCTTTACTTCTTCTTCCGCAAATTTCCTAATTTTTTCTCGAACCGCCTCGTGTTCTTTTGTTGTTTGAAATAGCATATGTGTTACCTCCTTTTCTGGACAAATTTTATCCACTTTGATTTTAAAAAGAATGCACATGTGTTATCATGTGCTACTCTCATTTCCCTGACTCACAATCATCGCTAAGGAACGTCTTTTCAACTGGTCATCTAACTGTCTTTGAATCTTCATAAGATTGGGATGAATCTTACACCCTCCCTCACACGTTGCACTTCGCTCACAATGATATCCTTCCTGCATACAGGCATTTATCCATCTAGATGCCTCCATTACAGTAATCAAATCATATAAACTTTTGTCTTCTAAGTTAATTCCTAGTCTACAGCCACCCTTAGCTCCTCTTGTCACTTCTACAAATCCTGCTTTTCTCAGTTTACGAATAGTTTTATATGCAAATTGCTGAGGAATCATCTCTACTCCTGATATCTCGCTTACCGTCATTGATTTCTCTTCCGACAATATTCTTAATACTCTTAAAGCATAATCTACTTCCCTTGTAATCAGCATCCTCGTTCCCCTTTATGTATTCCAATAATCTGTTCTATTTATTGATATGATTATCATATCATTGTGGACTATTTTTGTCAAGATTATATAGGGTATTTCTATTGCTTGTAATGACTTAAAAAATCTGCAATCTTACCCATAGCATCATCTAATACCCCAAGCTCTGGTAAATAGACTACACGGAAATGATCTGGCTCCTTCCAGTTAAACCCTCCCCCATGAATAATCAAGATTTTCTTTTCTTTTAATAAGTCTAATGCAAACTTTTCATCATCCACAATATTAAACTTTTTTGTATCCAGTTTTGGGAACATATAAAATGCTGCTTTTGGCTTTACAACACTAATTCCAGGTATATCCTTCAACGCATTGTATACATACTCTCTTTGCTCATATACACGTCCTCCCGGAACTACATAATTCTCCACGCTTTGATTGCCCCAAAGTGCGGTCTGCACAATAGACTGGGCAGGAACATTAGAACACAGTCTCATATTGGATAACATATCAATTCCTTGAATATAATCTTTTGCAATATCTTTATTTCCACTTAAGATCATCCATCCAATTCGATATCCTGCAACCATATGGGATTTAGATAGTCCACTAAAGGTAACACAGAATAAATCTGGTGCCATAGATGCAATGGAAATATGTTCTTCCCCATCCATGACAAGACGGTCATAAATCTCATCTGAAAAAATAATCAAATGATTCTCTCTTGCAACATTTACAATCTCTTGTAACACTTCTGTTGGATATAACGCTCCTGTTGGATTGTTGGGATTAATAATAACAATTGCCTTAGTGCGATTTGTGATTTTCTTTTTAATATCATCTATATCCGGATACCAGTTTGCCTCTTCATCACAAATATAATGAACTGCCTTTCCTCCTGCTAAGGTAGCACATGCTGTCCATAAAGGATAATCCGGTGACGGGATGAGAATCTCATCCCCATCATCTAATAATGCTGACATACATAAATTGATTAATTCGCTTACACCATTTCCAGTATAAATATCTTCCACAGACACATTGGGAATCTTCTTAATCTGGGCATACTGCATAATTGCTTTTCTGGCTGAAAATAATCCTTTGGATGTGGAATATCCTTCACAGTCAGCAAGCTGTTTACTCATATCATAGATAACTTCATCTGGTGTTGAAAATCCAAAAGGTGCTGGATTTCCAATGTTTAATTTTAGAATTCTTGTACCTGTCTCTTCCATTCTGTCTGCCTCTTCAACTACAGGACCTCTAACATCATATAATACATTGTCTAACTTTGAAGACTTTTTAATTGTTTTCATATTCTCTTCTCCTGGATTCTCTATTTGTAATTGGTTGCTCTCTCCTGTTAGCCACGCCTCTTCCACGCCTAATATATTAGCCAAAAAGAGTAGATTCTCCGCTCGTGGTACTGTCTTTCCACTGACATACTGACTCATATGACTTTTGCCAAGTTTAACGCCTTCTTCCTGAGCAGTTCTTACTAAATCAACTTGCTTATATCTTTTTCTCTTCATTGCCTCTTTTAAACGATATGCAAATATATCTTTATCCATTGTCTTCCTCCATAAGTTCAATTTATATTCAAAAGTTCAATTTCTTTTTGCTATTTTCTATAGATTATACCACTTTTACATAGGCGGTTCAATAATTAGTTCATTTTCAGTTAAAGAAGTTTAATTTTACGCAAAAAAAGAGCAGATTCATTGAAATCTACTCTTAAAATTATTTTTTAACTAACATAACTTTCTTCTTTGCATCCATTTTTCCTGTTTTCTCAATGGTAAGCGAAGTAAAGTCCTCACTATTGCTCACAACAACAGGTGTAGTTAAGGAAAATCCTGCTTTCTTTATCTTATGGATATCAAAGGTTGCAATACGGTCTCCCACAAAAACTTTCATTCCTGGTTCTACCATAACATTATAATGTTCTCCATTTAACTTCACAGTATCCAGTCCCAGATGAATTAGAATCTCTGCTCCACCTTCTGAATTAATCCCAATAGCATGTTTGGTACTAAATACTACACTTATTGTTCCATTTACTGGAGCATATACAACTCCAGCTGCTGGTTCTACCGCAAATCCATCTCCTAACATTCCATTGGAAAACACATCATCCCTTACATCGTCAAGAGGAATTACCTTTCCCCTAATTGGATTGTGAACGGTCTCAATGTTAATATTTTCATCTCTTGGTATCTCAATCTTGTCAATGGAAATATGGTCTGCCAAAGTACTAGAAAGATAACTTTCCAAGTTAGACTTAAGTACCGTAACCTGTGGTCCATAAATAATCTGAACTCCATTTCCTTTTCGAATAATTCCTCTTGCACCACCGATATTTAGTGCATACTCACTGATACGCAACCCATTCTTTAAGGTACATCGAAGTCTCGTTGCACAGCAGTCCAAGTCTATAATATTACTCTTTCCACCTAATCCTGCAATCATATAAGCACATTTTTCTGCCTCTTCAATCTCTTCTGCTTCTTGATCTATTATAGTTTCATCCTGTCCTTGACAAAGTTCTTCTTTGGTAAAGTTTTTTTCTTCCTCTATTTCACCCCGTCCTGGCGTCTTTAAATCAAATTTCTTAATAACACAAGAAAATAGTGCATAGTACACAACAAAATAAATGAGCCCAACTGGGATAAACATCATCCAATTTGTTTTTTCCTGTCCCTGCATCACACCAAATAAAAACATATCAATGACACCGCCTGAAAACGTCAGACCAACACATACTTTCAGCACATGCATTAACATATATGAAAGTCCAGCAAGCCCACAGTGAATTGCATACAATCCTGGTGCCAAGAATAGAAACGTAAATTCTAATGGTTCTGTGATTCCTGTTAATAAGGAAGTTAAAGCCGCTGATAACAACAATCCTCCAACAGCTTTCCTCTTTTTAGACTCTGCACACCGATACATTGCAAGTGCTGCCCCAGGAAGTCCAAAAATCATAAGTGGAAACTTTCCTGTCATAAATCTTGTGGCTGACACTGCAAAATGTCCAGTTCCCGGATCCGCAAGTTGGGCAAAAAATATATTTTGTGCCCCTTCTATGGTCTTTCCTGCAATTTCCATAGTTCCACCAAGAGAAGTCTGCCAAAACGGTAAGTAAAATACATGATGGAGACCAAAAGGTATCAATGCCCGTTCCATCACTCCATAAATAAACGTACCAAAATACCCACTGACACGAACTACTTCTCCCACTGCATACATTCCATTTTGAATTGGCTGCCATATATAGAACATTAAAATTCCAACAAACACATATACCACCGTACATATAATCGGAACAAACCTAGTCCCTCCAAAAAAAGAAACTACTTCTGGCAGTTTTACCTTGTAGAAACGGTTATGAAGGGCTGCAACACCTAATCCAACAACGATTCCTCCAAAGACTCCCATTTGAAGAGATGTAATTCCCATAATAGAAACTGTTGCTCCTGTATGAAGAGCCTTTGCCCCTCCGTTGATTGCAATCATAGATCCAGTTGCTGTATTCATAATAAAAAAAGCGATGGCCCCAGACAAAGCTGCAACTTCCTTTTCTGCTTTCGCCATACCAATAGCAACACCCACTGCAAAAATAAGTGGCAAATTCTGAAATACAGCATTTCCACAATCTCCACATATTTTTAATATGGTATACGGAATTGTCCCAGGTCCCATAATATTCATCAGATGATATTCATTTAACATATTTTCATTGGTAAAAGACTGTCCAATTCCCAGTAACAATCCTGCTACAGGTAGTATTGCAATAGGCAGCATAAAAGAACGTCCTATTCGCTGAAAGATTTCAAAAATCTTATTCCTCATACACTCTCCTAAATCAGTTCTCTTAAAGTGTTGCAATCATTACGTGCATACATCCATCAAATACAACCTTTTGCTGATCTGAACATACGATAAAATGCTCTCCTTTGGCAACGTCCATATGATTCATAGTTCCATTGCCATCAATAATACTTACCATCTGAAATGGTGCATCATTTACAATTGTATTCTCTCCATTTAATTTGTAGCTGTCCACTTTAAAATACTCACTCTTAATATACTCTGTCTTTGTTCCATGTTCCAATGTCTCAGTAACATAGTTATCACTCTTTGCTTCTGCAGCTGGTATCGTTGTCACATCAATGGACTGCTGCACATGAAGCTGCCTTTCATTTCCATCTGCATCTTTTCTATGGTAATCATACACTCGATATGTAATATCTGAAGATTGCTGTGCCTCATAGATAAGGGAACCACTGCAGATTGCATGTAATGTTCCTGATGGAATATAGAAAAAATCTCCTTCACTTACCTGAAATGAATTCAAAAGATGATCATAATCATCTTCTTCAATTGCCTTTACGAATTCATCTTTTGTTTTTGCATGATGTCCCATAACCATCTTTGTTCCTTCATCTGCCTGTAATACATACCAGCATTCTGTTTTTCCCAAAGAATTCTCATGTTTTTTTGCATAATCATCGCCAGGATGGACTTGCACTGATAAATCATTCTTTGCATCTATAATCTTAACAAGAAGAGGAAACTCGGTTCCCTGAACATTACCAAATAACTCTTTGTGATTTTCAAATACCCAGGATAAAGTTTTCCCTGCAAACTCTCCATCTGCAATTTTACAATCCCCATTCTTATGTGCAGAAATTGCCCAACACTCTCCTGTATGGTCGCTTGGAATATTGTACCCATAAACATCTCTTAGTTTATGTCCACCCCAAATCATCTCCTTAAACACTGGATCCATCTTTAAAATATGTCCCATAACAACCTCCTTTTATTTATCTTTTTTGAATACTCCGGTTACTTTTCTCTTTAAAACTTGGAAGAAGCTTAGAGATCTCACCATATGATCTGCTGCAACATATTTACTAATTGCACGTAATACCTCAATTGGTTTTTTCGATGAAAAAGAAAAATCTCCATTCTTCTTTGTTCTCAATGCATATCTTGGAATATGTTTTCCACCAAACATAACAGAAGCAAGAACATAATCTACTTCTTCCCATGGGATTTGAATAAAATCCTCCACATTTCTATCATTAAAAAATTCAAATCCTTTATCTCCAATCATAATCTTCCCATATGTAGTAAGTCCATGATATGAAGTTCCGTCAATTACATAGTCTACTTTTGTGTTAATTGATTGAGCCATAATTATACCTCTCTTATTTTTTATTCTTTTTTCCATCTGTATGAAAACTGCGTACAATTTTCATACAGATAAAAAAAAGCCCGGAAAAAAATTCCGAACTTTTTTCATTTAGATTATAACAAACCTACAAGGTGTCCTGCAATACCTACAATAAATAATGCTAAGATAATTACGATTGGAGAAACGTTCTTCTTCAATAACCACATGCAGAATAATGTTAATAATAATGGAACCAATCCAGGAATTAATGAATCTAAGTTGTTTTGTAAAGTTGTAACTTTAGTTGCTGACAAAGATAATCCTGAAGCATATTGGTTAAATGCTGCTTCTAATCCTTTTGCTCCTGCTGGAAGTTTAGCCCAGTCAATGAAAGCTCCATCACTTAATTGAACTTTAGATACAACTGGTTGGAAGCTAATTGATACCCAACGTTGAACTAATGATCCAAGGATGAACATACCAAGGATAGATGCTCCCTTTGTAACCTTTTGTAACAATCCACCAGATAAATCTTCTGTGATTGCTGATCCTGCTTTGTAACCAAATTCTTGTGTATACCAAATGAATCCCCAACGAATTACATTCCATAATACGAAGAAAAGAATAGGTCCAAGAATATTTCCTGTTAATGCTAAAGATGCTCCTAAAGCTCCTAAGATTGGACGTACTGTAAACCAGAATACTGGATCTCCAACACCTGCTAAAGGTCCCATCATACCAATCTTAACACCCTGAATTGCTGCATCGTCTACTTCTGCACCATTGGCACGTTCTTCTTCTAATGCCAATGTAACACCAACAACTGGTGCTGCTACATATGGATGTGTATTAAAGAATTCTAGATGACGCTTTAATGCTGCCACTCTGTCTTCTTGTGTTTTATATAATTTCTTGATAGCTGGAATCATTGCATAACACCAACCACCATTTTGCATACGCTCATAGTTCCATGAACCTTGAAGGAAGGTAGAACGCCATGCAACGGATAATCGATCCTTCTTACTTAATGTAATTTTATCTGCCATTTTTCTTACCTCCTTCTAATAATTATTTAAAATATCACCTAATGGGTCGCCAGTATTGCTACCTCCACCATTAGAAGAACCACTGTTTTCTGATAATGTTAAATAGATTAATGCTAGTGTCACACCGATTGCACCTAATGCGATTAATGTTAAATCAGCAAGTGCTGCTAATACAAAACCAAGTGCAAAGAATGGCCATACTTCTTTTGTTGCCATCATGTTAATAACCATTGCATAACCAACAGCTACTACCATTCCACCACCGATTGCCATACCATCTGTTAACCAAGCTGGCATAGATTGTAAGAAATCTTGTACTGTCTTAGCTGGGATAACTAAAAGTGCTGCTGCTGGAATCGCAATACGGATACCTTGTAAGCAAATTGCAATAATATGCCAAAGTTCTACACCTTTAAAGTTACATTTTTCAGCTGCTGCATCCATTCTATGAACACATGCTACAGATAATGTACGTACTACCATTGTTAAGAATAATCCTGCTACTGCTAGTGGAATTGCCACTGCGATAGCTGTACTTACTCCTGCTTTTCCTTGTCCACCTAGGACTAAGATAATAGCAGATGCTACAGATGCTAACGCTGCATCTGGTGCAACGGCTGCACCGATGTTAGCCCATCCTAAAGCGATCATCTGAAGACTACCACCAAGGATAATACCTGCTTCTAAGTTACCTGTTACTAGCCCGATTAGTGTACACGCCACTAATGGTTGATGGAATTGCCATTGGTCTAATACTCCTTCCATCCCAGCTAAAAAGGCAACTATAACAACTAATACCATTGAAATAACTGACATTATAATTCCTCCTCTTTTTTAAGCTATTTTAATTCAGCTCTTGCTTTATTCACAATATTTTCCATGTTCTCTTTTGAATCTGTTGGTACTTTACGAACGTCAAAAGAAATTCCTTTTTCTTTTAACTTATCAAATGTTGCAACATCTTCTTTTCCTAATGAGATTACTTTGTTAACAGCAACTTTTCCTTTAGAATGTGCCATAGAACCTACATTAATTTCCTTAATTGCGACTCCACCTTCGATTGCTTTTAATGCATCTTGAGGTGTCTCAAAAAGTAACAATGCTTTTGTATCTCCAAAACGTGGATCCTTTGCTACTTCAATCATTTTATTGATTGGAACAACGTTTGCACGTACTCCTGGAGGCGCTGCCTCTTGGATTAACTTCTTACGAAGATCATCATGAGCCACTGCATCTGAAACAACGATAATACGCGTTGGATGTGTCGTCTTAGTCCAGGCTGTTGCGACTTGACCATGCAATAATCTTGAATCAATACGAGCTAATACATACTCAATCTTTCCATCTCCTAATACTGTTCCTTCTGGAATAGCCCCCTGAGGTGCTGCTGCAGCTTGTGCTGCTGGTGCGGCAGTTGCAGGTGCTAAACTGTCTGGAGTTACAGAAACCCCGTCCTTTGCACTTGTAATGATTTGTGACGCAACTTCGTGAGCTGTCTCTGCTCCCATGCGTGCTCCATATGCTTCAAGAAGCATTGGTAAGTTCAAACCAGCAACAATTGCCCATTTGTCCTCATGTCCATCAATCAACCCATTTGCTTGATTGTATGGAGTTCCACCTTTTAGATCAACCATAAACAACACTTGTTCTGGATCATCAAATGAAGCGATTGCTTCTTCCATCTTTGCTTTGATGTCATTTGGTCCTTCACTTGGTTGCAATGTAACGGCTTTTACATTGGGTTGGTCTCCGAAAATCATGGATCCTGACTGTAAAATTCCAGTCGCGAAATCTCCATGTGTAGCAAGAATAATTCCTACCATTTTCATTCCTCCTTTTCTCTTTCTAAGCTTTTATCTTTTTCACAAGAATCTCTACGAGTTTCTCATATATAAAAAAAACTTGATTCAAACCATAAACTTCTCTTTATGACAAGCAGGCACAAAATGCCTGTTACATAAATATAAAATCCATCGTTCAAACCAAGTTTAGCCTGCATTACCAGTAACAATCCTGATTAAAAAATTATTAACTTTTTATAAAAGTTTTATTAACTTTACTATCTCATTGTAACTCTTCTGATGTGAACTGTCAAGTACATCATCTCTTCATCTTTCATTTCGTGATTACATTTTTTTTGAATGTGCTCCTTAATCTTCTCCACACAATCAACACAGTCTTGATACTTATTCCTTATAATCTCTTGGAATTCCGTATCATCACTCTCTACTTCCTTCCCAGCATATATTCTCTGTGAAAAGAACTTCAAATGAGTAATAAATCTTTCATAATAAACAGAATCCTTGTCAATCTTACCATCAAAACATTCATCGACAATCCCTAGGATATCATCTACCAGCTTAGTCATCTCTGTAATCTGTGTCATATCCATATCAAGCTCTGCATTCACAATATGAAGTGCGATAAATGCAGCTTCATCCATAGGAAGCGTAACTTTTAACTTACGTTCAATCATTCGAATTGCAGCCTGTCCAATCAAATATTCTTGGTAATAAAACTTCTTTACTTCCCAAAAAAATGGATTCTGAAATGGAACACCCATCTCAACACGCTCAATTGCAAAATTAATATGATCCGTTAATGCTACATAAATATTGTCATTGATATTCTTTTGTAATCTATCCTTTGCGTACTGAATAATCTCATTAGAAATTAACACACGTTCCATCGGAATCTCTGATACTAATTCCTGAAATCGATGGGATACTTTAGAATCCTGCATCGTGAACACTTTCTCAATTTTGTCTGAATCAATCAAGTCTCCTTTTTTAGTCTTGAATCCAAGTCCTCGTCCCATTAAAACGTTCTCAACACCATTGCCATCTCTTGAAATAACAATGTTGTTATTTACAACCTTTAATATCTGCAATGTCAAAACCTCTCTTTTTTCTGATGCTGCCGGCTTCTGTCAAGGACAAAAAAAAAGCAAACCAATATGTACAAAAAAGATGTTTCAACTTTGGTTTAGCCTGCCGAACAGTAACAATCCATTACTTAAATAACATGATACCAACTTGTTATCCTTTTGTCAATGCCTTACTTTTATATTCTTTCCCATATATTCTCTCCCATCTCCCTTGTATATTTTTTGGGGTTATGATATCATTTATTATCTTAATGGAAGAAGAAAGGTATGTATACTATGTTAAAATTATTATCACTGATTGGGAGTGTGATTGATAAAACCCAAAAGGATCATGTGACTGCATTTTCTGCACAAACTGCCTTTTTTACGGTATTATCCTTTTTCCCATTTGTTATTGCTATTTTAGCACTGATGAGATTTTTTCCCATTACGCCCACCGATTTGATTCATTTGGCAAAATACTATCTGCCAGAACAATATAGCAGTAGTTTAATCGCTATTATCAATTCCTTATATGGTAAAATCACCACATTTTATATGTCTTTTACTGTAATTACTTTATTTTGGTCCGCCTCGAAAGGAATCCTTGCTATAGCCAACGGACTAAACACAATTCACGAGATTGAAGAAAAGAGAAATTACTTTGTATTACGATTTATTTCTTCTGTATATATTGCCATTATTTCTGTTGCCGTCCTTGTTGGACTAGTTGCACTTTTATTTGGAAATACATTGTTAAATCAACTGTTTACTTTTGAACCAGTCCTTGGAAATCAGAGACTTATCTTTACTTGTATTCGATTTCTAATATCTTTTTTTGTTTTTTTTCTTGTGTTTATTTATGTATATCGATTCCTGCCAAGTGAGAATCTAAAGTTTAAAGAAGTTCTTCCTGGTGCATTGTTTAGCACCATTGGTTGGATGGTATTATCACTATTCTTTTCTTTATATTTTGACAATTTTAAATTCTTTTCTATTATGTATGGTGGTCTTACAAGTATCTTACTCACACTATTTTGGTTGTATTTTTGTATGATGTGTCTTTTTATAGGTGCTGAGATTAATCAATTTTTTATTGTAGACAAAAAGAAAAGGAATGTTAGACACTAAAATCTAACATTCCTTTTTTGAAATAACATTCTCCGTTTATTCTTCTAAAATAAAGTTTTTAGGAACTCCATTTTCATATGGAACATTCACTTCCCCTTGAATCAACGGTCTTAAATAATCCACTAGTTCTTCCTTAATATCATGTCCATCTTCTGTAATCCATTCCATTGGAACTTTTTTCTCTACATTTGCAATCTTTGAAAGATCTGCAAGTTCAATCTCCACCTGATAACCTTTGGTATCTAAGCGTTTCAAAGCAGACATCTTTCCACTTTCCCCACGAATTGCACTAATCGCTGCATATGCACCTAGATTTCTCGACTCTGTAATGTCCGTATTGCTAAGCATATACCCTGCACAACGCTGTAAAACATTTAATTCCACAGATCGAACTTTACATCCGATTCTCTCTCCTACAACACCCTCTAAATACTTTCCGATTCCTGATAAATACTTGTGTCCAAAAGCGTCTTCTTTTCCAGATTTGGTTTCCTCTCCCACGTATCTGCCTTGAGCATCTTTCACACCTTCACTTACTGCAATGATTACATTCATATTTTCTTTTAATGCCTGACGGACATCCATCTCAAATATATCAACGTCAAATGCTCTCTCGCATAAATAAATTAGTTGAGGCACTCTTCTTTTTTCTGTTCTTGCTAGTGCCGCACTGGCAGTTAACCATCCGGCATTGCGTCCCATAACCTCTACAATCGTAACAGATGGAATATCATATACATAGCTATCACATGCAATCTCGGAAAATGCTGTAGCAATAAACTTCGCGGCGGATCCAAATCCTGGACAGTGGTCTGTTTCTCCTAAATCATTGTCAATGGTCTTAGGTGCTCCCATAATTTTAATATCACGAATTCCTTGTGATTGACAATATAACGACAGCTTATAAACAGTGTCCATAGAATCATTTCCACCAGTATAAATAAAATATCCGATATTGTTTTTCCTCAAAATATTTATAATGTTCTGAAACTCTTCTTCATTCTTTGAAGGATCATCTAATTTCCATCGACAAGAACCAAGGGCGGCGGCCGGTGTTACAGAAAGCAGATCTCTGACAGACGGATTCTTACAAACTTCGTTTAAAACAACAAAGTTTTCATTCAAAACCCCTTTTATTCCGTGCAATGCCCCATATACATTTTCAATCTCTCCACTGGAAATCCCAGCATCAATCACTCCTGCGACAGTTGCATTGATTGCTGCAGATGGTCCTCCTGACTGAGCTACTAACATATTCTTCATATGCTTCTTCCTTTCCTACTAATCCTAGTTTTTCATTTCATTTGGTAGATAATATACAACCTATTATAACCATTTACATGATATAATGTAAATAACAAATCAAAGGAGGCACCAAATGAACCAACAACTATTACAATTACAACAAAAACTAAAAGAACAGCATATCACATATTATTTAATTCCAAGTGAAGACCCCCACCAGTCAGAATACGTGGATGAACACTATAAATGCCGACAGTTCATTTCAGAATTTACTGGTTCTGCAGGGACCTTGTTAGTTGGTGTTGATTCCTGTTATTTATGGACAGATGGCCGGTATTTTACACAGGCGGAAGAACAAATCAATTCCACACAGATTCAATTAATGAAATCTGCAGTTTCTGGTGTTCCCACCATATCAGATTTCTTAAAGTCTCATTTGAAACATAATGACATCTTAGGTGTTAATGGTACAACGATTTCTACTTCCTATGGAAAACAACTGGAAAATCTAGCACAGTCATGTAACGCTTCCTTTCAGTCAGACTTTACATTCGTAGAAGATATATGGACAGACAGACCTGAAAAAAAGCAGTCTGAGATTTTTTTTCATGATATTTCATATGCAGGCGAAGAAGTTTCTTCTAAATTGTCGTCCATTCGAGAGCGTCTGGCTGAAATCAAGATTGATTCTCACTTTCTATCTGCTCTTCCTGATATTGCATGGCTCTTTAATCTTAGAGGTGATGACATGGAATGTACTCCTCTTTTTTACAGCTATGCTTATATTACAGAAAAAGAATGCCATTTATTTTTAAATATCTCTTGTTTGACCACAAAAGCCCTCAATCATCTAGAAGAAAATCAAATAATTCTTCATGAATATGATGAAGTTGAGGCATTTTTAAACGCACAAGAAAGAAGTGTTTTTTTAGATCCTGATACAACAAACTATGATTTATACCACATTTTAAAGAAAAATAATATGGCTCTTGGAACCAATCCATCTACTCCTTTAAAAGCAATTCGAAATGAGATTCAAGTTGAAAATTTACGAAAATGTCATTTGTATGATGGAGTTGCCATGACAAAATTTATGTATTGGTTAAAAACAAACATTGGGAAAATTCCAATGACAGAAATATCTGTCAGCGACTATTTAGAAGAACTTCGAAAAATCCAACCAGATTATCATAGTTTAAGTTTTGAGACTATCTGTGCCTACAAAGAACATGCCGCTATGATGCATTACTGCTCTACAAAAGACTCTGATGTAGAATTAAAACCAGAAGGAATGCTTCTCATTGATTCTGGTGGACAGTATTTTAGTGGAACCACTGATATTACCAGAACTTTTATTCTTGGTCCAGTTTCTGACGAGGAAAAAAAGAACTTTACAATTGTCTGCAAATGTATGTTAAACCTTGCAAATGCCAAATTCCTGCTAGGGTGTAGAGGAAGCAATCTAGATATTTTGTCTCGAGGTCCACTTTGGGAACATGGAATTGACTATCGCTGTGGTACTGGCCATGGTGTTGGCTATTTCCTTGGGGTCCATGAAGGACCTAACGCTTTTCGCTGGCAGACAAAAGCCGATCGATTAGATGCCATCTTAAGACCTGGTATGGTTACCACCGACGAACCTGGGGTTTATGTTCCTGGTAAATATGGAATTCGGACAGAGAATATGCTTCTTTGCAAAAAGCAAAAACAAAATGAATATGGTTCATTTTTAGAATTTGAGCCATTAACCTTAGTTCCCATTGACATGGATGGAATCGACTTTAACTATTTTGATGAAGAAGACAAAAAACGTCTAAGGGAATACCATAAAATGGTATGGGATATTATTTCTCCCCACTTATCAGATGAGGAGAGAAACTGGCTAAAAGAATTTATCCAGCAATAAAGAAAAGCTGTTTATCGTATATGTGATAAACAGCTTTTCTTTATCTAATTCTAATATACAAGTCCTGCCACTGCAAACACTGCTGACATAGAGACTACAGAAAACAAGGTAATCAATGCAAACAATTCTGCTGCATACCCTACATCCTTGTCAAACTTAACTGCAAACATTGTTGTAACTGCTGCTGTTGGTGCTGAAACTCCAAGTAACACAATTCTCTTTACTTCAATATCAATATCCAGGAACATCATAATTCCTAGTAAAATCAAAGGAATTACAATGAGCTTCATAAACGAAATATAATAGATCCTTTTTTGCTTTAACGTAGCCCGTATATTTGTTTGTCCAATGGATACCCCTGCTACAATCATGGCTAAAGGAGTATTCATTCCTCCAATTGATTGAATTGTACTTAAAAATAATCCTGGAATTCTAATCTGTAATAAGAAAAATAAAATTCCAAAGAATGTTGCAACCATCACTGGAGCACATATAATATTCTTCCACGAACCCTTTTCATATCCTCCTCGCATCAGGGAAATTCCTTGAGACCAGACTAAAACATTCTGTGCGGAAATAAATGCCGTAATATATATTACTCCAAGATTGCCATACATGGCTTGTGCAATTGGAATCCCCATAAATCCGCAGTTAGGGTAAATCAATGCAAACTTCTCAAGCACCGAACGATTCTTATCTTTTCCTTTTACCATAAATCTTGATAAGAAGATAGGAATCAGATGCGAAACAAATCCCAAAATAAAGACTGCCGCCAATCCCTTCAATATCTCAGATGTATAATCCACTTGAAACGCAGAAAATACTACACAGGGAACAACTGCATAAAGTGCAACATTTGATAATGCTTTACTTCCTTCCTGTGTCACAAATTTAATCTTATAAAATAAAAGTCCAACTGTCATCATAAGAAACATCTTTAAAATCTGTGTTGAAACTATATAAATAATTCCCAAATAAACCCCTACTCTTCTACGTTGTTTGACTCAATCCACTTGTTCTCAATCTTCTGATAATCACCTTGTGTTGTCATCTCTTGAAGTGCTACGTTAAATTCATCAACTTTTTTATATCCTTTTTTGAACATAATTCCATAATTACTTTCTTCTTCACTTAAACTCTCTCCAAGATCTACAATATTCGTGTTCTTATGCTCTTTTAGATAATAATCAACACCTGTAGCATCATAAAGTGTCACATCAATCTTTCCTTTTTCTAATGCCTTATAAATTTGGGCCATATTTTTAAACTTTTTCACTTTATTTCCCTGTGCTAAATAAGTCTCCACATATTCAGCATTGGCTGTTCCGTCTTCCACACCAATTTTCTTTCCCTTTATGTCCTTACGCTCCTCAATCTTACTATTCTTGTTCACCATAATATGAATTGAATTTTCATAGTATTCATCAGAGAACGTAAACTCCTTTAATCTTTTATCTGTTCTAGAAATAGCTGCAATGGCACAGTCAAACTCCCCGCTTTTAACCTTCTTTGAAATATCAGCCATAGAACTTGGAACAAGTTCATATTCAAATCCAAGATATTGACTAATTCCATCTATAAGATCAATATCAAAGCCTACAATTTTTTCCTCCTTCTTACTCTTATAAGAAAATGGTGGCATTTCTGCAGAAACTCCAATCTTTAGCTTTTTCC
The DNA here is from genome assembly GCA_028704435.1 of Anaerostipes sp. GTDB lineage: Bacteria > Bacillota > Clostridia > Lachnospirales > Lachnospiraceae > Anaerostipes. The sequence goes on from JAQWFL010000010.1 coordinate 49,984, forward strand.
CTTTCATAGAGTTCTTAACCTTCTTAGAAGTAATCTTTGTCTTTTTCACGTTCTCTTTTTTTGTATCTTCTTTTTTTGTAAATGGTGATGTACAACCTGCAAGAGAAAAAACAAGTACCAACGCCATACAAACTGTAACTAATCTCTTCATTCTTCATTCCTCGATTCTTTTTAATTTATCACTGTCTTTCATCATATCATCCGAAAAAATGCATGTCAATTGTATGGCAATTATTTCATCGTATAAAAATCTATGATTTTGTAAATGATTTTACTATGAAACGTTTACAGATGGAGGAAAATATTATGGCACGTAACAAAGTTGAAATCTGCGGTGTCAATACCGCTTCATTACCATTACTTAGCAATCAGGAAAAAACTATCTTATTTCAAAAGATCGAAGAAGGGGATTTGGCAGCAAGAGAACAATACATCAAAGGCAACCTTAGACTAGTCTTAAGTGTCATCCAACGTTTTTCAAACAGCAAAGAAAATTTTGATGATTTATTTCAAGTAGGTTGCATTGGTCTGATGAAAGCAATTGATAATTTTGATCGAACACTGAATGTTAAATTCTCCACCTATGCCGTTCCCATGATTATTGGTGAGGTCCGGCGTTATCTTCGAGACAATAATTCTATGCGGGTCAGCCGTTCTTTAAGAGACATTGCGTATAAAGCTCTTTCTACCAAAGAGCGACTCACAAGAGAACAAAACAAAGAACCTACCATTGATGAAATTGCTGAAACCATTGATTTGAAAAAAGAAGACATTATGTTTGCACTTGATGCCATCTCCACGCCACTTTCTTTATATGAACCTATCTATCAAGACGGGGGAGATCCTCTTTATCTTGTAGACCAAGTCAAAGATAAAAAAAATAAAGAAGAACTATGGATTGAATCCATTGCATTAAAAGATGCTATGACTCATCTTTCCGCCCGAGAATATAATATTATTAAACTACGTTTTTTTGATGGAAAAACACAGACTGAAGTAGCCGATGAAATCAGCATTTCCCAAGCCCAAGTAAGCCGACTTGAGAAAAACGCCTTAAAACATATGAAGCGATACTTAGAATAAGAAATTTATAGATTATTTAAACCAAAGAGGAATGATATCCGTTGAAAGATATCATTCTTGTTTGGTCTTTTTTCCAAATTCAATACTCCCCCATATGATTCTTGTTTCCCAAACAAAAGATAAAATTGGGACTCCCATCCATAATGTCTTACTTTCTTCGCTTAATATCCCAAGATGTAAAATTCCAAAACATTGAAGCACTATAACAAGAGTATATAAAGCCAAACCAATCAATGTTGGCGTAAAAACATAGTGTCTGTTTCGATCTAATTCCTTATTAAAATAAAAATAAGACATTCCATTGATTGCAAGACTAAAACCAGATAAAATTACACTGATTCTATAATAGTTCTCAATAGGCTGAAAGAAACGACCAATCCAGGCACAAAATGCAGCCAATATGCAAATTAAAAGCATAATGATCCATAATAATTTTTCCATTCTAGATTTTTTCATTTTTCTCCTTTATATTAACCCAAACTGCATTAATCCAGATGCGATTCCATCTTCATAGGCAGGGGCAGTTTTGTATTCTGCAATTTCAAGTAACTCTGGAACCGAATTTCCCATTGCGATTCCATATTGAACGTATTGTAAAAGTTCGATATCATTGGCGCTGTCTCCAAAGGCATAGCTATCCTCTCTCCCCATCCCAAAATAATCAAGTACTTTTTGTACCCCAGTTGCTTTATTTTTTCCTTTTTGAATAAATTCCACACTATTCACTTGTGAATGTACCACACCAGTTACGGTATCATCTAACAGGTGCTCCACTTCTTCTTTATATTTTGGATTCATGTGATGATAAGTCCATTTATTAATCTGATTCACCTCTTGATTCATTGGATAATTGCTTTTTGTAGTGTTTTCAAACAATTGCTCCACAACATGCTTATAATATGGCTCTTCCATCATTTCCTCATCATAGTATCCAGCCAGACTTCCCTCTAAAATAGTTCCAATATGCTTTTCTTTTCCGTATTCTATCACTCGTTTCACATACTCCTCTGGAATTGTATCGTTAAACAACTCATTTCCCTCGCAAATAATATGGGAACCCGCTGCAACAATAATCCCATGAAATCCAAGCTGTAAATATTCCTTTGGGACCATACCCATGGCTCTGCCTGTACACAAGATGGCTTTATTTCCATTCTCTATTAATTGCTCAACTGCTCGTAATGCTGTTTTTGGAATTCCAATCCCTGGATAAAACAAAGTACCATCAATATCAAAAAATACAATTTTATTCATATTATTCTTCTCCTTGCCTCATATAAAAGGACATCTCTCTCGAAATGTCCTTTTGCTTTAATGTAATAATTCCTTTATTGTATCAGAAATCGTATTTAAAATCAAAAAACAGCTGGTCGCTCCCGCATCCAAAACACCTCTTGAACGTTCTCCTAAGCGGCTTGCACGCCCAATTTTAGCAACCAAATCCTTTGTAGATTCCCAACCTGATTTTGCTGCATCCTGCATGGCGTCAACACAACTTAGGAAATCTGCTCCATTTTGTTTTGCGCCAATAAATGCATCTCTTGCTGGAATTAATGTATCCATTAATGTTTTATCCCCTACTTTTGCAATGCTGATTTCTTCAATTCCCTCTACAGCATTGGAAATCATTTCTTCAAAAACATTGGCATCAATTTTATCTTTTCCGTCACTTGCCTCTGCCAATTCATCAAACAAAAGTCCATACAACGGTCCCATAGAACCGCCTATATCTTCAAGCAAAGTTTCTCCAAGAACGGATAGTCCCTCTGACATGTCATAATCTTTGTCCTTTAACTTCTCTTGACATATGGTAAATCCTTTGTTCATGTTAATTCCATGATCCCCATCCCCTATTTTTCCGTCAATTTCACTTAAATAGTCACGATTTTTTTGTATGGTATCAATCAAGCGAGTCACAATTAATGCCCCATCTTTGTTTGTAAAACTACTCATATGTTTCTCCTTTAATGTGTTGTTTTATGCAAGAGAACTTCGTTTCAAAGCCTCCATGAGCAATACTGCAACATAAGCTCCTGGATCCTCAAGACTTCTAGATGCCTCTCCTCTCGTTGCTGCTCTTCCATGAACTGCCAACATTGTTGTCGTATTCTTAAATCCTTGCATAGATGCCTCATAGGCATTCTTTGCCATGGTTTCAAAATCTTTTCCCTCTTCTACAGATAATTTCAAGCTCTCAACTGCAGGATGAAGGCCGTCAATAAATGTCTTATCTCCAACTTTAGCACCACCGAGTTTTGAAACCCCTGCTTCATAAGATTCAAATATAAATGCTATATCAGAAAGCTCTATGGACTCTTTTCCCTTTAGATTCTTTCCTCCCTGCTTTAATCCAGTTGCCATTAAAGAACCCATGGTAGATGGCACTTTGTTTGCCATTGCTTTTCCTGCGGCAAATAAAAGCTTTCCTGCATCTGTAATTGTTCCATCTTTCACTGCTTCATATGCAGCTTTGAAACCATCACTCATGGTAAGACCTAAATCTCCATCCCCAACAATGCTGTCCATTTCAATTAGTTTGTCTCTGTTCTCAGTCATTACATGACTGATTTCCTTTAGTAAGGTAATTAAATAAGATATTTCCATGAATTTTGCCTCCTAAATTTGCTTGAAAAATGGTGTATCAGCGTTTTTATCTAACATTTCGGTCAACTCATCGTCCAATTTTAATAAAGAAATTGAGAATCCTGCCATTTCAATTGATGTTGCATACTCTCCAACATAATATTTATGTACTTTGATTCCTTTGTCTCCTAAATTTTCATGGATACGACGTGTTACAATGTACTGCTCATCCAATGGAGTTGCTCCAAGTCCATTCACAAGAACTGCCACACTATCTCCTCTTTCATATGGAAGATCTGCTACAATTTGATCTAACATTTCATCTACAACTTGATCTACTGGTTCAATCTTTCCTCGACGAATTCCTTGTTCCCCATGGATTCCCATTCCAATTTCCATTTCATCTTCTGCAATCTCAAAACTTGGTTTTCCAACACGTGGCACAGTACAAGGTGTGAGTGCTACTCCCATAGTTCTTACATTTTGATTTGCTTTATCTGCAATGCGTTTTACTTCATCAAGACTTAACATCTTCTCTGCCGCAGCACCTGCACATTTATAAACAAAGAAAATTCCTGCAACACCACGACGTGTACTTTTTTCTCCTGGTGCAGAAGGTCCTGCTGAAGCAACATCATCTGCTCCTAACACAGTTTCAACCCGAATCTCATCTTCCATATCTACTTCATCTGCTGCAGGATCAAAGGTAAAAATATCACCATTATAGTTTCCATAGATATAGAGAACTCCAGCTCCACTGTCAACTTCTCTTGTAACTGCAACTGCCTGGTCTACACTTGGAGACTGAAACACATCTCCAACACAACATCCATCTAGCATACCTTTTCCAACATAACCTAAGAACAATGGTAAATGTCCAGAACCGCCTCCTGTGACAAGTCCCACTTTTCCGTCTTTTTTATGTTTTGTTACAAGGCATTGCAAATCACCCTCAACACAAGTTAAATCTTCTGGATGTGCAATGTAAATACCTTCTAACATTTCTTTTAAATAATTATCTGGCTGGTTAATCATCTTTTTCATAAATAGTAGCTCCTTTATTTTATTACGTTTTCAACAATTATTTGTTTGGGAACTTAATCTGAGATGGATAAGCCCAGCTCTTTAATTCTTCTTGTGGGAATGCATATGGCTCTTCTCCGCCATTGGCAACTAATGCGTTCCAGTATAATTGAGCTAACTCTTCTACATAAGATGCTTTTAGGAATGCTTCATAAATATCACGAGAATCTACTGCTACAACACCATGCCCCTGAAGTAAAAAGCAATCTGATTCTTGAACTGGTTCTATCACACTATCAGAAAGGTCTGTTGATCCAGGACGTCCATAAGGAGCTACTGGAATTCTTGCTTTTGTTACTCCTAAATTTGCCACTTCATAAACAACGGCTGGAATTGCTTTGTCTAGCACTGCAAATGTTGTTCCATACATAGAGTGTGTATGTGCCACTGCATTTACATCTGGTCTTGTCTTATAAATTTGTAAATGCATCAATGACTCACTTGTTGGTCGAAGTCCTGATAAATTTTCTTGGACATTTGCATCTAAATCTAAAACAATCATGTCTCTTGGTGTCAATAATTCTCTATCCACCTGTGTTGGTGTAATTACTACCATTCCACTTTCAGGATCTCTCGCACTAAAATTTCCTGATAAATGCTTACATAATCCATCCTTCTGAGCTCTTTTTGCAATTTGACACACATCTTTTTTTAATGATTCTAACATTTTATTTCTCCTTTTCTCGATTTACAATTTTTAAAATATCTTCTGTTTTTTTTGCTTCTTTCAACTGCTGTAATAACTCTTTGTCTTCTAAAATTTCATTTACTTGAGATAACATCAACAAATGTTTTGTTACATCTGGTGTTCCAATCATGATAATGACATCTGCCATCATATACCCATTGATATCAATTTTTTCTGGTAATGTTAAAAGTGAAATACACACTCTATTGACGCCGTCTTCTACACCTGCATGTACGATAATCACACCTTCTGCAATCATGATATAGGGCTTGTCTTTTTGAATACTCTCAATTGACTTTTCTACATACCTCTTTGTAATTGACTTTGTTAAAAGTAATGGTTTTGCAACAACCTGAATTGCCTCTTCCCACTGTAAATGTCGGCTGGTAATTTGAATCATATCCTTTGTTAATACTGTTTTTAATTGGATTTGATCTTGTATCTTATGATGATGATTTTCATCATAATTTGTGGAAGATACACCCATTGCAATTCTCAGTTCCTTCATCAATCTACTTTTATCCTGAATAATTGCATATTTTTCTATCACATTTACAACATCTGTCATTTCAATCTGATGAAGAATCACTCCATTTAGTTCGCCTAATACCTTCTCTCTGAATTTTCTTTTTGACTTCTCATCAAAAAATGGTTTTGCCAAGAACTGAATTTTATCTGTTTCTAGTCTTACCATAGAAAATACAATATCAAAATCTTCTTGATATTTATCAAATTCTCTCATTGACAAACACTTTATAAACTCAATTTCCGGAAACATTTCCTGCAAATTAAAAAATAAGAAATTGGAAACAGATACACCATTGGCACAGACAACTAAGGCTCGCTTTCTCTTATTAGAAATGTTGATAATACCTTCCCTTCTTAGCCATCCACCAAATAGTGCCGTGATATAAACTAATTCTTCATCTGGGAAATCCGCATTTAAATACTCTTCGAAATAGCGAATTGATTTTCGTACCATCATATGTAAAGAGTGATATTGAGGTAGCACCATGTCTTTGATACTTTGTTCAATATGATAGTGATATTTTATTCGGTATAAAGCTGGTTTAATATGTTGTTGCAAAGCCTCTAGTAAAGCTTCTCGTTCCTGAAATGTAACACATGCAATTTTTTCAAATTCTTTGATTGTTTTTTGAGATACTCGAAGAATTTCATTTTCATCTTGACCGACCTCATTTTGAAATCCATGAAAGTTAGAAATTTGTATTTGTGCTGCCAAAAAAAGTCTTTCTGTTGCAGATGTTATTTGATGCTTTTTTGCAAATTCTGTAACCACAGAATATTCCTTTGTCCCTGCCACATGTTGAAACTCTTCTGGTAATTCTTTTATGGTTCGTTTCTTCTCATTCCGAATTAAAACCAAGCTTAAAATATAAAGAAGTTCATTTAAACGTTCATCTGTAAAACGGATTTGTAATTTGTTTTCTATTTCACTAATTTCATTCTTAATATTTCTAACTTGCTTTTCTTCAAGATTACAGGTTTTAAAAATTACCGCCTTTCCATTGGGCATTTTCAAAACATTTCGGATCATAACAATCATTGCATCACGTTTTGCATACTCGCTCCCCACAAGATGATATCCATCCTGCCTGCTGTATATAATATCTAGTTCGTATTTTTCAATTTGGGCTTCTAGTTTTTTTACATCTGTCAAAAATGTGTTTTTACTAATATCTAATTTGGAAGTAAAATGATAAATTGATAAACTGTCTTTGCTGCAAAACAAGGTAAGAAAAATCAAATATGTTCTTTCATTTTCTGAATATACATAAATTGTATTTTCAGATACAACTTCCTGTTTTCGATATTCTTCTAACACTGGAACTGGAACAACGAATTTTCCTGTTCTCAATCTTTCGATTTTTGGAAATTCATTATCTAATAAATAATCATTAATTTTTTCAATGGTATAACTTAACTGTTTTCTAGAAAGTCCAAGATGATTCTCTATTTCTTTGCCACTGATTGTTGGATTATTTACTATCAGTTCTAAAACTGAATATCCTCTCTCATCTAAATACACAATGCTATACCTCTCTAAATATTGGGTTGCTATTTATTCATGAATTTCCAGTCCTGGACACTTTGCATCAAGACTTAATAATTCTTTCAATTCATCATCAAGCTTCATAATTGTCAAGGCTGCTCCATTCATGTCTAATGAAGTGACATAATCTCCTACAAAAACACGTACAATCTTTATTCCATGCTCTGTCATATATGCCTCTATCTCATCATACAAAACATATAATTCCATAATTGGTGTTGCACCTAGTCCAGAGACAATAACTGCTATTTCTTCTTTTTCCTCAACCTCAAGATCATCCACTACAGTTTTTGCCATAGCTTCTGCTATTTCTTTTGCAGATTTTATTGGTTGTACATGAATCCCTGGTTCTCCATGATGTCCAATCCCAAACTCCATGTCACCTTCCTTTATTTCAAAATTCGGATGTCCCACAGCTGGAATAGCACATGGACTCAAACCAACACATATACTTCTCGTATTATCTACTGCTTTTTGTGCAGAAGCGATAACTTCATCTAAGGAGCCACCTTTTGCAGCTCTTGCTCCTCCGATCTTCCACATAAAAACTCCACCAGCAATTCCATGTCTCTTTTCTTTCGTTTCTTTTGGAGATGAGGCAACATCATCATTGGCAATTACATATTTTACTGTAACGCCCTGTTTCTTTGCTTTTCTAATTGCCATCTTCACATTCATGTTGTCCCCTGCATAATTTCCAAATAGACAGGCAACTCCATTTCCTGCATCGGCCTCCATAAATGCATCATAAAATGCTTGTGCAGAAGGAGAAGAAAAAACTTCTCCCACCGCTACTGCATCCATCATATTCTTTCCAACATAGCCAAGAAAACAAGGTTCATGCCCGCTTCCTCCACCAGTTACAAGTCCTACTTTTCCCTGCACTGGAGCGTCTATGTATTTTACAACACGATTATTTTTATCTGACTGCACAATCAAGTCTTCATGCGCTTTCACAAACCCTTTTATCATGTCTTCCACGATGTAGTCTGGGTCATTGACAAATCTTTGCATATTCACACCTCGTCTTCTTTTTTCTATGATTGATTGGATTCTTTAGTTAATTTCTCTTCCTTCTCTTTCTTCTTTTCCTAAATACTTATAAAGAGCAACAAAGCATACAACAAAAATCACACACAAAGCAATTGGTAAGAAATTACCATCCATAACCTTAAATAAATGAGAAAATGCATAGGTTTGAATTGGTCCATCGATGGAACTACAAGAAATTAATTCTCCTGCTTTTAAGCTAACAGCCCCTGTTGTTCTTGCTAAATCAGATACAAATGGTGCCATAATTGTTCCAACCCATAAGTAAGCTGGTGCAAAAATCAAAACTAAAATACACATACGAATTACATTTCCACCAGTTACTAAGAATGCTGCTACAGCAATGGCGTTATTTACAATTCCTGCAAATGGAAGTAATTCATTTCCTGGTAAAAACATAGAGTAAACTAATGTTACAGGAATTGCAAAAAATACTGCTAACCAAATTTCATTTGCTCCACCCATAAAAGGCCAATCAAGACCTACAACTAAAGTTCTGTCCTGAAACTTCTTATTCATAAATGTACTGATTGCCGTAGAAATTGGTTCTAATGCCATCATAAAATACTTTGAAATAACTGGGAATAATGTTAAAGCTGCAGATGCTTGAATACCTAATGTTAAAATTGCTGCCACTTTATATCGAGCAAGTACACCAAATACAATACCTAAAATAAATCCTAAAACATGACTTTCTGCAAAAATACCAATTTTGTCCTTTAAGACTGCTGCATCAAATCTTCTGTTTAGACCAGGTATTTTCTTTAACAAACAATCAATTGGGAACATAAAAATACTTGTAAATCCCATTTTATGTGTACAAGTTACTCCTGGGATTCCTGATAATTTTTCAATACGATATTGGTACATATCTGCCATTTTAAGTTCAAAGATAATTTGGATTCCAGCTGTTACAAATGCAATTCCAATAGATCCAGCTGTTCCAAAATAAGGTTTACATACTGCTGCTACTGCAACACCAGTAAATATTTTTCCCCAAACATTCCATAAGTCGGCATTGAATGTTTTTGTTTTGTTAATAATAAGCATTACAATGTTAATTCCAATCATAAGTGGGAACATTAAAAATGCATATGGCCACGACCATGCAATGGCTGAAAGTGTTGTCCACCCTCCATCAACGATTGGAAGATTGATTCCTGTACTTTTTAACATTGCTTCTGCTGCAGGACCAATTGCTCCTGACATAAATCCGATTAACATTGACATTCCAGTAAATGCAACACCTAATGTTATACCTGCTGAAATCGCTTCTTTTAATTTCATCCCTACAATGAGTCCTGCAATAATGATGATAATTGGTACAAAAATTGCTGCTCCTAGACTCAATAACCAATTAATAATATTTTGTAAAATATCCATATAGTTTTCCTCCGTCTCTTTCTTAATTTATCTAACTGTTCACTGCATCAACAATCTTTTGAAATTCTACGTCTTGTCCTACACCAGTTAAAAATGCAATTCCATTAATTACTGGAATTGGGTATTCTTTTGTTACTTTTGTAATTGCAATATAGGCTACACTCTTATCGATATAACGATCCACAGATTTAATGTCAACTGCAATAACCTCTGCTGGAACTTTATTATCTTTTAATAGACGATTCACCTTACTCGCAACTGTTTGTGATGTTGCCACTCCACTTCCACATGCTACAACTATTTGTTTCATTTTCTACCTTCCTTTCGTGTGCTTATCCCACTGCTTCCTTACATTCCTTCCATAGATAAGATTGCATTCATGTAATCTTCTACAGACGTTGCACTTTCTAGTGTCTCCATTAGTTCTTTTCTTTGAAAATTTTGAACTAATACTTGTAATAATTCTACATGTTCATCTGAACGCTTAAATCCAAGCATAAAGATAAATTTCACATCATGCTGCTGATCATTTGCAGCCATCTCACACCACTTTACAGATTGCTTCAACCTTGTGGCCGCAATAAACGGCTTTATGATATGTTGTGGATCTGCATGAGGAATTGCAACTGGAAAAGGCTCAATCGCCAATGCTGTTGGGAATTCTGCTTCTCTTTCCATGATTGCGTTCTTAAATGTAGATTTTACATAACCAAGTGTCTCAAGTTTGTCTGCCATCTTTTCAAAGAAGTCTTTTTGATCAACAACTTCCATGTCAAGCTGGATTAACTCTTTATGGATCATTTCACGCTTCAATAATTTATCCTCCTTTTTTATGTCCCCCGAAAGAGTATCGCTTTCTACAAGATAATTATAACTTTTTCATTTCTTCCCACGCAATCCTAATTGGGTCCTATTATTGCGCACCGAATTGCTCATCACAATAATGCGCAATTTTTTTGCACATACTTAAAAATGGAAAAAACCATAAAAAAAAGAAGAGGAAAATTTCCTCTTCTCATCTTATTATAATAAATTCTTTCGCTTTAAAATTGCAAATGCCACAGTACAAATTGCAACTGTAATCAAAAATATAATTCCAAATCCATAGGGGCTGCTTGAAAATGGCATCCCTACACTATTGACATTCATACCATAAAGTCCAGATATCATAGTTGGAAGTTCTAACACAATAGTAATCGCTGCTAAAAACTTCATCACCTGATTTAGGTTATTGTCAATAATTGAACTAAACAAAGACATGGTATTTCTAAGAATATTATGATAAATATCCGTCATCTCCATTGCCTGTTTATTCTCAATAATTACATCCTCAAGAAGTTCCTGATCTTCTTCATAATACCTAAGTCCAATGTGCTTTCTAAGTTTCTCCAACACAACTTCATTGGACTTTAAAGAAGTTGTAAAATACACAAGACACTTCTCTAAATCATATAATTGGATTAAATCTTTATTCTTTGATGTCTCATGCAAAATCTCTTCAATCTGATTGGCTCTCTGATCTATCATTCGGAGATAATACAAAAACAACGATGCATTGTGATACAAAATCTGATATACAAACCTTGTCTTCATATATGTATAAAATTTAGGAACTAAACCATCAATAAACTGCTTTAAAATATTGGTTTCTTCCAAACATACTGTAAATACAACTTTATCAGTAATAAAAATTCCCAGAGGAATGGTCTCATACCTCTTAGAACCATCTTCATTGCGAACCACTGGTATATTCACCAAAATCATCGTATAATCTGATTCATATTCTAATCGAGAACGTTCTTCTTCATCTAGCGGCGCCCGCAAATCATCTAAATCAATGTGATAGCGGTCAGATACATATTGTAATTCTGCTGCTGAAGGATCTGTCATCGATACCCAGGATTCCTTTTCAATGATGTCGATTTCAACGACATCATCTTTATCGTTATAGCTTTTATATATCCGATACATACCATTGTTCCTTTCCTAGAATCATAATCAAGTAAAAATCTCTCACTTGATTATAACAATAGGAGCGCCATGTCGCAATGATTTTATTCAAATGGATATTTCATTCCCCATTGATTTCGAACGCTAGACAAAATATGCATAACATCTCTGGATATTTCCATTGCATTGTCTTCATAGATTCCAGCTATGGTTCCTTCCATTGCTTCTACTTCATAAAGAAGTGCATCTTCTGTCTTTCCAGCTTCTACAATTTCAACTTTCCCTGTTGCTGTATTTGTAATTGTCCCCTTCATCGCTCTTGGATATTCATATACTTCAATATATCCTTCATCACCTGTTACTACTCCACGCTTTGGCTGTTTTGCCTGGATAGTTAAACTCATAACCACCATCTGCTCTAGAGAATTCTTCATAATAATACCACACTGCTCGTCTACGCCTGTTTGGGCATATTTCATTGTTGTTAAGATTGTATTTGGTGTTTCATCTAAAAATGTACGTGCAAATGTTGTTGCATATCCACCAATATCAAGAAGAGCTCCTCCTGCAGCTTCCATAGCATAAAAACGGTTGGTATAATCTTTTCCTTTGTTGCTTCCAAAGTTTACTTGAACCATTTTCACTTCTCCAATGGCACCTTCTTTTATTCGGTCTTTTAATTTCTTAAATAAAGGCATGTGAGAAATTGTCATAGCTTCACGAAGAATCAAATCTTTTGACTTTGCAAGTTCCACAACTTCCTCTAGCTGATGATCATTCACTGTAATTGCCTTCTCACATAATACATGCTTTCCCGCATTCAAGGCATCCTTTATATTCTCATAATGAACTCCGTGAGGTGTTGCAATATAAATAATATCAATTTCTTGATCCCCCAACAACTCCTGATACGTTTCATATATTTTGTGAATTTTATGCTTCATTGCAAATGTTTCTGCCTTCGACTTTGTTCTTCCACATACAGCATAAGCTTTTTTCCCATGTTTTTCTAATGCTTCTGCCATCTCTCCTGCGATTCCACCGCAGCCCATAATTCCCCATTTTAAATCAGCCATTCTTCTTCTCCTTTTCTATCACATAAGAACCATTTTGTGTAACTACAAGTGCTTTTGCTGCCACTTCATAAAACAAAGATGTCTCAATAACACCAGTGAAACCTTTTAGTATATTATCTATCTCTCCCATGTCCATCTTACTGTCTTTAATAAAAACTTCCATTAATTCAGGCGTTCTCATCTGATATGTCATATTCATCTTGGTAAGCTTAGATGCAAGATATCCTTTTGCCTCTGGAACAATTTCTAACACCACTGGAAAATCATAAGAAAGTTCAGGTACAACCTTATTTTCATCCACTAACAGCATATATTCTTCTGCCATCTTTCCAATAATTTTTTCCTTTGTATGAATCCCTCCAGCACTTTTATATGCATTTAGCTGATGATCCACTTGATCGCACCCATCAAATGCAATCTTAATCTTAGATACTTCTTCTGTCAAAAGCACTGTAACTCCCAGCCTTTCACAAAGTTTTTTCGTATCCATGGAAGGCGTTACTACCGATACTTCTGGTCGCTCAACACTTATATATTCAGCTAAATAAGCTATCGTAGATCCTCCGCCTAATCCAATGATACCATGTTCTGGAACAAATTTTAAAGCTTCTTTTGCACACCTTTTTTTCATAAGACCTCCTGATTAAGAAATATATTTTCTTTTTATATTTTATCACGAAATTATATTTTGTCAACGTGTGATTGCATTTTATAATATTTCATATTACAATTGTTACATAGGATGTTAGGAAATATCAAACCCTAACCATATCATTTAAGAGAAAGGAGCTTTTCGATGAAAAAAACCATAAAATGTTTATTCAAATTGATTACTGCCATTGTATCTATCGGTGGAATCCTATACTTGGCAAGAGATCAAGTGAAAGAGATTATTGATAAAATAAGAAAATTAATTCAAACTAGGAATGTCTTTCATAATAATGATTTCGACAGTACCTTTGATGACGATTTTGATGATGCAGATGATGAAATCTTTCCAGATGAGGCAAAAGATTCTAGAGATTACTTTACCATCAACATTACAGATGAAGATGAAGAAAAACAAGAAGACGTCACAGAAATCAAGTAACCAAAAAGCCCTGCTTTAGTTTTCAATCACTAAAACAGGGCTTTTTCATTATGCTCTTTTTATTTTGTTTTCACTTTTAAAATTTCAGAATAGCTTGAATAATAATTCTTTTTATTTATCTTTCGATAAGCTCTCACCTTATAATAATATGTTTTCTTTCTCTTTAGAGATGTGTTTACAAAAGAACGCTTTTTACTTGTAGTAGTTGCAATTTTCTTATATCCAGAGTTCTTTTTTGTAGAACGATACACAGCATAACCTGTGGCACTTTTCATCTCTCCCCATGAAATTTTAATAGATTTCTTCTTTCGGTACTTCACCTTTGTTGTCACCCGGCCAATTGGTTTTCTCGTGTTCCTTACAACAAGAAGAAGTGGTGATGTTGCTCCACCTTCAATGGTTCCATCTGTATATTCAATGGCTAGATTTTCCATCAAAGCATCCGTTTCAACATATTTATGTTTTATCATGAAGTTCTTCATCTTAACACGTGGTGTTTCTTTCATGTGAATTGTGACTGTATTCTTCTGTCCGTTTTTTTGATATTTTGCTGTCACAGAATAATAATACGTATACTTCTTTGTTTTGCTATTATACTTTCGATAGAAATAATAATCTCCATTGGACGGAAGAGTAAACTTCTTTGTTCCAACATTCTTTCCTGGCTGAACTAAACTACCTGCTTTATAAGTCACTTGAATGGATGGTCTTTGTTTTAAGACATCAAAAGTTCCAACTAGTTTTGTAACTTCCCCACCTAAATCATAACGCTTTCCGCTCCAAAGTTCTGGATATATGGTAGGATCTGCAAAAAATTCCATGCGATATCCAGTGGTTGAATATTGAAAATTAATTTCTTTTACAAGACCAGATTGTGCAGACAACTGTAACTTTACTCCCTCACTCATATGAGGTGTTATGTCTGTTCTGCTAAAATTATATGTAATATTCACTGATTCCCCTGGTGCAACTGTACTCTTACTTAATTTTAGAGAAATAACATCGCTAGGTGTTAAATTAATATCCTTGTTGGTATCTTCTGTTAAGCTTGCTTTTAGATTCTCCCATGTTTTATCTGTATTGTTTGTAATCGTTTTTGTTTCATTGTTGGGTTTATAAATTCTATTGCTATTATCTCTTGAATTGGAATCCAAATAATAAGTTAAAGCCGAATCCTCCGCCTTCACTTCTGTTGCCATTTTCCCTGGCAATCCCATGGATATCATCATAACTATACTTAATATTACACTCACTGCTGTTTTTAATTTTCCCATATAGCGCTCCTGTCTGGTTGATCTTTTCTTAATCTAGTTACCTTACTGCCTTTTTCAACATTCCTTTCAAATCCTCAACCGAATATTTGTAATGGGAATTACAGAAATGACAATTTACCTCAATTTCCTCTCCATCATCAATCATGCTTTGGATCTCTTCTTTTCCAACACTAATAACGGCTTTTTCTACTCGCTCCTTGGAACAATTACAGTGAAATATTGTTGGAATCTTATCATGAAACTTCACCCCAAAATCTCCAAGCAATTCTTGTATCATATCTTCTGGTGTCTTTCCCTCGTCTAAATGTGATGTAACAGGTTTAAAATTCTCAATCTTCTCTTCCAGTCCGGCAATGACCTCTTCTGTAGCAAATGGCATTAGCTGAATAATAAAACCTCCCGCATGACGAACTGTATTCTCTTTATTCATAAGCACTCCCAACGCAACAGAGGTAGGAATCTGTTCACTGGTTGCAAAATAATAAGTTAAATCCTCTGCAATTTCTCCTGAGACTAAATGGGTCTGTCCTGAATATGGTTCTTTCATTCCAATGTCCTTAATAACTGTCAATACACCTAAATCCAGTGCTCCACCCACATCTAACTTTCCTTCTTTACTTGGTGGAAGCATCACTTCTGGATTGTTCACGTATCCTTTTACGTTGGCTTTTGAGTCCGATGTTACTGTTAATCCTCCTATAGGTCCGCTACATTGTATCTGTAGTGTTATCACATCCTGGTCATTCTTACACATACTTCCCATCATAGCCCCTGCGGTTAATAATCTTCCCAGCGCAGCTGTTGCCACTGGACTTGTATTATGGTTTTCTCGTGCTGTTTCTACTACTTCTTTTGTATATGCTGCAAAAAATCTCACTTGATCATCTGCTGCTGTTCCTCTTATAATATAATCTTCCATTGTTTACCTCTCGTTACTTACAATATAATATAATCTTTCACTATTTTTATTAGGTTCTTTCATTGTATCAACATCCAGAATACTTTTCAACTCTAGTCCTGACATTTGAATTGCCTTCTTTACTTCTTCCATAGAATATGCTCTTTGAAAATGCAATTCTTCATATTTGTCAAAACATTGATTCTTATTTTGAATAAATAAGGTCAATTGATATTCATTAATCTGATCTTCTGGATCATAAAAATTCTCCCATATAAAACTGCAGTCTTCACGATTTTCTGCAAAGGTATTCTCACAGAGCATAGTTTCATATTTAAACCTTGTATTCATATCAAAAATACCAATTCCATCCTTTTTAAGGTATGTTCTCATTCCAAAAAATACTTGTACTAAATCATCAAAATCCAACATATAATTCATGCAGTCACAAATACTAATCATGGCATCTGCCTTCTCTAATAACTGAATGTCTCTCATATCCTGTAGCACATATAAAATATCATCATTCTTTGTATTTTTTGCAATTTCCAGCATATCTTCAGAACCATCAATGCCAATCATTTCATATCCAGCTTCACCAATTCTTCTGGTCATCTTCCCAGTTCCACATCCTAAATCAACAACCTGTCCATGTTCTGTTACATTGTACTGACGAAATAGACTACAGATATTTTCTTTCCATTGGTCATATGGTGTCTGATCCATAAACCTGTCATATACAGCTGCAAAGCTCTCATAACTTGCCATAATTTCTCCTATACTAATGGTGCTAACACCCGTAAAACACTTTGGGCTAGCGCCTTTGGTACACTTGGTTCACATTTTTCATGTGTAATTCTCTCACTCTTTTCAAACGTATCTAAGAAGTCTGCCTTCAATTCCTTTAAAGCTTCACAATCATACATAAAAACCCCATTTTCAAAATGTAAATACAAACTTCTAAAATCACAATTAATGGTTCCAACAACTCCAACCTTATCATCACTTAAGAAGCATTTTGAATGAATAAATCCTGGAGAATACTCATAAATATACACTCCAGCCTCCACCAACTGATGATAATAAGACTGTGTCAACAAAAACACTGTCTTCTTATCTGGAATCGACGGTGTTACAATCCTCACATTAACACCCCGTTTAGCGGCAAGACACAATGCAGTCATCATCTCATTGTCAATAACCAAATATGGTGTATAAATATAAACATACTCTACCGCTGCATTGATAATGTTTAGGTATACATTCTCTCCCACTGTCTCTCGGTCTAAAGGATTGTCTGCAAACGGCTGAATAAATCCATCATCTGTAAATTCTGGTTTATAATATCCGTGGGGTACAAATGCCCCAAATCCAACATCTGTAGGCCGAAGAGCGTTCCATACCTGTAAAAACATAACTGTAAAATTCCATACTGCATCTCCAACTACCTGAAGTCCAGCATCTTTCCAATAACCAAAGCGTTCAATCCGGTTAATATACTCATCTGCAAGATTAAGTCCTCCTGTAAAAGCAGTATGTCCATCAATCACTACAACTTTTCTATGATCTCTATTGTTCCATGCTGTCGATACAAAGGGAATAATAGGATTAAAGGGAATTGCCTGAATTCCTACCTTCTCTAGTTTCTTGTAGTATTTATAGGGTAAAAGATCCACACATCCTACATCATCATACATAAATCGAACTTCGACCCCACTGTCTACTCGTTCTTTTAATATGTCTAAAATGGTATCCCACATATAGCCTTCTGCAACTATAAAAAATTCCATAAAGATATAATGTTTTGCATTCTTTAATTCCACAATCAAATCTTCAAACATGGATTCCCCCGAAGAATAATACTTTGCAGAAGAATTCTGATAAATAGGATATCCTCCATAATCGTTGATATAAGCACTTTGATTTGCTGCCATGGGGCTTTTCTTTGTAAAGTCCTCCATAATCTTCTCATCTTGAACAAGGAGAAAATCCATATCATCAATGGATTGTTCCACCTTAATTCTTAAGTTCTTTGACGGCTGCTTATTCCCAAGCATAATGTATAAAACCCCACCAAAAATAGGGAAAATTAAAATAGGAATTACCCACGCCAATTTATAAGCCGGGTTCTCTTCTTTATTCACAATATAAACAACAACAACAATACTAATAAGCTGTAGGAAGTAATTTAAAAATTCATACCGCATGCCAACACTGTTTGCAATGGCAATAATCCAAAAAATCTGCAGAATAATAGAACCTGCAACGATAACCATTCGTCGCAATAAAAACTTTAACACTTTTGAAATTGTCTTGGTTAAATACTTCATATCATTCCTCTCCTGCACAACTAGCATTAAGACTATCACCTAGTTACAATTTGTCTAGCAATAGATTATCTCATACAACCACTCATAATGCAACCGCCGATTGCTCCCGTTTCCATTACTTTTTGTATGTTTTTCTCACTAATCCCTCCAATTGCATAAACAGGAATTGTAACCTCTTTTACAACATTAGAGAGGAACTCAAGCCCTCTTGGTGGAAGACCTTTTTTACAATCCGTGGCGAATATATGCCCTGCTGTTACATAGTCTGCCCCAAGTTCCATGGCCTTTACTCCTTCTTCTACCTTGTGAATCGACGTTCCAATCACTTCAAAATCTCCCAATTCTTCGTAACGCTCTAAAAATAGCGAAAATGGTAAATGTATTCTTGAAATTTTCGCCTTTCTTGCAGCTTCAATATATGTATGAACTGTCAGTTTCTCTTTTCCACAAACCTGAATACACTGCTCTAATAATTTCTCATATTCCTCTTGGGATAAGTCCTTTTCTCTTAAGATAATTGATTGAAAATTCTTCTTTGACAAATCTTCCATCACCTCTAAAAATGGTCTTTGGCACAACTTTCTATTTGTAATTGCTATTATATGATTATATTTCATAACTCTTCTCCTTTTCTTAATTCTACCAGAACAAAATAGATAAATCCACCTTGTACAAACACAAGAACATTTCCTATCAAAAAAAGAAGGAGAATCATTTCTGATTCTCCTTCTTTTTTGTTGCAACAAGACCGCCAATACGTCCAGTTTCAGAAGCAGATAATGCACCCCATCCTTCCTCTCTAACCCTATCCATCAGCCCAATCTCTACGGCAACTTCATATTTAAGTCGTTCATCCTCGGTCATCTCATCAAATGTTTTTTCGCTAAACTTCTTTTTCTTTTCCATCTTGTGGCCTCCTTATTTCTTCATAGGATGCCCCAAGCTCTTATAAATATACACCTAAAGAGGATATCATCCCCTCTGCTCTATTACGATTCTTCCATTTGCATTTTCACTTACTTTTATTTTCTCTTTTATTACTGATAAATTCGATGTTCCTGCAAGTAATGTGGCAGCCAACGCAAAAGTAACACTCTTTCTCATCAAGTCTTCTACTGATAAAATTCTTTTATTTTTCATGGTCATCACTTCCTTTCACCAACAACTATATCAGCAAAATGTGACCTGCCTATGTTCCACATCTTAAATTTTTCTTTATAAATTGTAAAAAATAAAAACAATTTCTAAACTATAATTTCTTTACAAAGTGGAACTGAATAAATGTAACATTCTTTGACATTTTTCCCTGTCATCTGGGTTAGGGCAAGTTTGTAATAATCAAGCTGGGCTTTATAATGTTCTATCAAAATATGCTCCTGCCCCTCTTTTACTCGATCTGTCTTATAATCTACAATAACAAGCCCATCCTCTTCTTCAAAATACATATCTACAATTCCCTGTACAACTACAAACTGATCCCCCTGTGCATTTTCTTCCATATGAGAAAATGGGACACCCATTACAAACTGTTTTTCTTTCCAGCAGTCTATGGAATTTTGCACTCGTTTTCCTAATTTTGTGTCATAGAATTTTATAATCTCACCTATGGGAATAACGTCTTTTGCATTTTCATCAATTTTTCCTTCTTTTATCCATTGATTGATTTGTCTTTCCAAATCTAAATGGGTGTATTTTTTAGAAAAATCCATTAACTCAAACACTTTATGAACTGCCGTACCTCTTGATGTAGGTGAAACTTTTTCCTCCTTTTGTAGGAATCTTGGAATTCTTGGTTCTTTCTTCCCAATGGGAAGTACAAAAGCTTCTTCTGGTTCTGCCTGTTGACTGAGACGCTTTATCTCAGATACAGAATATTTTAATTTTCCTTTAGACTCTGCTGCATATGGATATTCATATGTAAATCGTTGTTGTAACTCACTAAAAATATCTGTTTTTTGTTTTTCCTTCAGCCATTGTTTCAAGTCTTCTTTGGCCATCTGCTTGCCTAACATCTGCTCCATATCCCAGTTTGCCACTATATCATCCCCAAGAATCTGTACTTCACATTTTCTATCCTTCATATTAGAAAACGCCATCATAAACCAGTCCAGATAGGACTTTCCTACTTCTATATTCCCCTCTGGTGTAATGCCTCCTGGGATACTCCACTGTTCTTCCTTAGAAACAATTCCCGTTAAAATCAGTTTTTCTTTTGCTCTGGTCATTGCAACATAAAGAACTCTTAATTCTTCTCCTAAAGAGTCCCTTTTGATTCGTCTTGCAATGACCCCTTTTAGAATACTTGGCATTTTCGTTCTTGCCTTTGTATTTACCACATCTGGCCCAATATAATAATCCGAATGAAAAATCACACTTCCACTGGCATCTCTTAAGTTAAACTTTTTGTGAAGTTTTGATATAAATACAATGGGATATTCCAGTCCCTTACTCTTATGAATGCTGGTAATAGAAACAAGATTTTCATTTTCTCCAATGGTATTGGCTTCTCCAAAATCAAGGTCATATTCTCTGCATTGTTTCATAAACCGAATAAAATGAAACAATCCCTTGAACTGTGTCTGCTCATAATTCTTTGCACGTTCTAAAAGCATCAATACATTGCCTTGCCTTCGTTCTCCCTTTGGCATTGCACCAATATAATGATAGTAATCTGTCAAATCTAAGGCTTTCCAAATTAAATCATACAATGATGTATGATTCTTCTTTTCTCGAAGTTCTTCAAGAATGGAAATCGCTTTTTCTGCTTTCTCATCTTGTTGGCTCCTTAAAAGAAGGCAGTCATAAAGAGATGCCTTTTCATCACATAGACGAAGCCTTGCAAGATCATTTCCATCCATTTGTATCATGGGAGAACGTAAAAACGCTGCCATATCAATATCAATGTAAACATTATCAACTACAGAAAGAAGACTTAAAATTGTCCTGATTTCTACTGTGTCAAAATAGCCACTCTGGGTATTACAAAAAGCCGGAATTCCTTCATCCATTAATACTTTTTGAAAAGTTTCTCCACTACTCCTTGGTGAGCGAAGAAGAATTACTATATCTTTATATTCCGCTTTCCGAGAAATTGAAGTGCCTTTTTCGTCCTCATCTGAAATCATCTGTGGATGTTCTCCATCTATTAATTCATGGATTTTTTTTGCAATCATCTTGGCTTCTAAAGTATCTCCATCTTCCTCGTTTTCAGCTACTACTTGGCTATTAAGAAGCAGCATTTGAGCATTTCCGCCAAGTCCTTCTCCATCTTCGTATGGAAAACTTGGAACCAGTGCCACATCTTTAGTATACTCAATATTTCCTGCCCCTTCATGCATGATCTGATAAAATACATCATTGGTAAATTCAAGAACCTCCTTGCGGCTCCGAAAATTATTTCGAAGTTCCACCAGCTGGTTATTTTCATTTTCCGACCCATAAACTTTATACTTCTCAATAAATAGTTCTGGTCTTGCAAGACGGAAGCTGTAGATACTTTGCTTTACATCTCCTACCATAAACAGATTATATCCACCTATAAATTCCTTAGATACACTTCGCAAAATTGCATCTTGTATAAAGTTACTATCTTGATATTCATCTATATAGATTTCCTCAAAAAATGCTGCTTTTTCTTTGGCTATTTCACTGGGCACAAAATCATCTTTATCATATTGGTCAATTAAGAGTTTTAAGGCGAAATGTTCCATGTCTCCGAAATCAAGAATATTCTCCATTTTCTTTCTCTTTTCGTAGTGCTGAGAAAATGCAATGGTTAAATCAATATATCCTTCCATGGCTGGACGCAGTATTTTGATTTGCCGCAGTACTTCTCCTGGTTTGGCATAAAAGTAATTTTCTTTTATGATTTCCATTCGTTTATGAGCCCGCTGCCGTAGATCTTTACACTGGTCTTTGAGTTCAGTCAAAACATCTGAATCTTTTTTATTCTTAAGTCTTGCCTTCTGAAAAGAAAGAATTGCATTCCCAAGGTTTTCGTAATCCTCCTGGCTTACACACTCTCTCATTTGATTCAAATCACTTTGGAGTGCCTCATCATAAAAATATGGGCCACCTGATTGCTTGCTTACATCAATTGCTGTCTTAGTTAGCGCGATGGCTCTTTCTAAAGATTCCTTAGAATCTTCCATAACGAACTTCATCCATGGTGCCATAAAGAATTCTTCCTTTGTCTGGATAGAAAAACCTTCTTTGGCTTTCTTCAACCAGTGTAACGGCCTTACCTGACTTCTTGAATTCTCATATAATTCCAAGACTAGCTCTCCAATTCGATCATCTTTTTTCCCCGGAATATAACTCTCAATAAATTGTAAAAATTCTGGTTCCTGCTTTTCATAAGCTTCTTCTAACACCTCATCCATAACTTCCTGTTTCACAAGTTCTAGCTGACTCTCCTCAGCAATTGTAAAATTAGGATCCAAATCTAATTTATAGAAATAATCTCGAATCAAATCCAAACAAAAACTATGAATGGTCGTAATGGATGCCTTCCGAATTAGGCTAGACTGCCTGACTAAATGTTCATTGGATGGATCTAGTTCTATTTTCTTTTCAATGGCTTTTGAAATACGTTCCTTCATCTCCTGTGCTGCCCCATGAGTGAATGTCACTACAAGAAGACGATCCACATCTATAGGATGTTTTTCATCTGTAATTTTTTGAATAATACGTTCCACCAAAACTGCTGTTTTTCCAGAACCTGCCGCTGCTGACACCAGCATATTCTTTCCCCTGCTCTCAATAACTTTTTGTTGTTCCTTTGTCCATGGCATTCTTTACTCACCTCCCTGAAGATACTCAACGGCGTCATCCCTTGATATTTTCTTTAATTTTCTTATTTTATTGGTGCCTGGATCAATGGCACAAACATTGATATATGGACAGAAAGTACACGAATTATAAACATATTCATATGGCTCAATATCTATCTTTCCACTGACCATCTGGTTTCCTAAATTTACAATTTTCTTTTGTACTACGTTGCACAATTCCATCATATTCTCATTGGACAATACAAATGAGTATTTGGTATAATCTCCATTCTTCTTTCGGTCATACGGTACAGTAAGCACCCCATGACAATCTGGTTTTTCTAATTTTTCTAAAATCTCAAAATCCTCATTGGCAACACCACTTAATTTTAAATTCTTTAAAACCTCAATCTCTGGCTCACTGTCATTTTTTTGAGCAATAATCGGATCATCAATACGAGAGTAAAACATTCCTGCTGGCACAACCTTCTTATCCTGCTTCTTTCCAACGAGTTCCATCATTGCATTCATATACACAACTAGTTGAAGCTGCATTCCATGGAAAATTGTTGTGAAATCAAACTGGGTATTTCCGGACTTATAATCTACAACTTTAAGATACACATGCTCTTCATCTTCATACATATCAAGTCGGTCTACCACCCCCTGGAAGTTCATGATTGTTCCATCTTCTAACTGAATCTTCGTTACATTCAAATGATCTTCACGGGAAAATGCGACTTCATATTCTGCTGGTAAAAACTCTCCACGTTTTACTTGATGTTCCACCGCCCATACAGCACGCTTTGCCATTCGCTTGATTCTCTCCACCGTATACTGGTTTCGATGATTTTCCTTCATAATCTCTGTATCTTCTATTTCTAGTGCTTTCATAACCATATCTTCTACAAAGGTATCTCTATGTGCATCATCCTCCCAAATCCATGAACTATTCTTTCCCACAAGTTCCATCGTCGTATGGAAAATAGTCCCCAAATCTGTAGGCATTAATTTGTGTACCAGACGCTCTCTTAATTTTAGACCATACTGCATAAAATGTGCAAAGGCACAGCTTGAGAATTTCTCCATTCGTGTGACACTGTTATTTAACTCATTTCCATAGAGCATAGTGACTAACTTCTTTTCTAATGTTTCTTCCTGATTCACGTAGAAATGAGCATCTATATACTTTTCTACCTGTTCCAAATCATCCAATGCCTGATACAAAATACGTAGATTTTCACTTGGACTTTCCTCGTCTAATCCTTGAATTTCCTCAATGATAGATTCCAGTGCCTCCTCTACTGTATAAGACTTCTTAACTTCTTCTTTTGAAATATCCAGCTTTGTTATCTTTGGAAAAATCTTTTGAATTTTACTTAACACATAAGATGGCATTAAACTCTCACCCATAGCATTCATGGCCGGATAGGTAAAATAAAGTTTTTCACATGGTTTGGAAACAGCAAGATACAAATAATACTGATCAATATATGCATTCTTTCTTGCAGTTGGTGCCATAACAATTCCCATGGTATCCAACTTTTCTTTCTGAGAATCTGATAAAATTCCATTCTGCTTTTTCGGCATTGGTACAATTCCCTCATTCACTCCAACAAAGAACATTACTTTTCCATGGTTAGACCTTGTACGCTCCACGTCTCCTATGGTAACCTGATCTAAACTTGGAGGTATAACACCAACAGAAATCTCATCTAATCCACTTTCCAGCACCCCACAAAAATCATCATAGGACATCACTTCATTTCCAAGAATATCAACCATTCGATCAAATAAATCCATTACCTGTCCATAGATTTGAGAATAAGTTTTAGCAAGGACATATTCTTTACTCTCCTCAAACTCTTGAACCTTTTGATCCACCTGCTCTTCCATATGAATCTTTACCAAAAATTCATACAAAGCTGTCACCATCTCTATGACCCTTGCATCTTTTTTTGTCATATCCTCTTTGAATGGAATTACTTCCTCAAGAAAACGTTCTCGATATTCATTTCCTAATTCAAGACTCTCCTTGCCAAAGCGTTTGGATGTAAATGGTATTTTCAGACGATATAGATGTTCAATCCCCTGTTCTAGCATAATATTTTCCAATAAATCCACTTCGTTTTGCTCAAGGGAACTAAATCCTGATTTTAAATAGCGAAACACCATATCGTAAGGAAAATCAAACTGCACCATCCTTAAAGCAGATAAAATAGTTTCTATACATGGATTATTTTTCAACTTTTGACTTCCATCCATAAAATAAGGAATATGAAGCTTCTTAAGGTTCTGCTCTAACTGTCCGCGGTAACTTTCCACATCCCCTGCCATGACAAAAATATCTTCATATCGGTATCCTTGTTCCCTTACTAAGGATTCTATCTGATTGGTTACAAATCGGCACTCTTCCATTACATTTAATGCCTTATATATTCTCAGATCCTCTGTTGCATCTTCATAAATACAGAAAGGAAATCGAAACATATTTCTCTCTAAATGAGCAATCTCCTTGGATGCAATGTATCCCTCTTCCATCAAAATATCCGGCTCTATGTCTACATCCATCTCTTTTGCCGCTTCTCTTAACTGCCAAGCCTCTTTCTTTGGCATTGCAAACAACTCATACTCCTTGAACTCTTTATATACATCCTTAGCATCTACAGTAAAACTAATGACTACCTTACTGGCACATTTTAAAATTTCCCGAATAACCTTTTGCTGTACTGGTGAAAATCCTGTAAACCCATCAAAATAAAACGTTCCACCCTTTAGAAGCTTTGACTCACCAATCTTCTTTGCCAAAACATCAAGAAGCTGCTCTGACATCATATAGGTGTCACCAAGTTCTTCCACAAACTTCTCATAGACAAACAAAATATCTTCAAGTTTCATATGAAGACTATCTTCTTTCTCCATTCCCTTCATAGTCTTTTCTAATGTTTCCATGGTCACATCGTATTGACACATTTCCGAAAAAAAAGACTTCATCTCATCAATAAATCCCTGTTTTCCAATACTAGATGCAAACACAGATAGCTTCTTTTGATTGGCCTCCATAATCTTTCGAATAACCATAGACTTTCCCTCATCCCCTAATACTTCTTTTGGGATGTAAGATAATTCCTCAAAAATACGATATGCCAGACGAAAAAAACCAACTACATCAATATTCATAGTTCCATGATTTGGATGAACAGTTACTAACTCTCTTTGTGCATTTAATGTAGACTGGTCTGGGACAATTAAAAAATAATTCTCACTGGGATGATCTATGGAATTTTGAATCATCTTTTCATAAATATATTTTGTTTTCCCTGTTTGACTCGCTCCGAATATAAACTGTAATGCCATAGAATTCTCCTTCCGTTTTAACTTCATCATACCATATGTTCTAGTTCTATTCTATATGCCAATATCATATATTATAATAGAATCTTTTTAGGAGGAACCCTATGGCACCAAAAACGAAAATTGTCGTCTTAAAAGCAAGAGAACTTATATACACTGGTATCTTTATCATAATGGGAATTGCATTGATTCTGCTGCTTGTTTATATGTTTGCTCCGCAAAAAAACAAAAAAAGAAATGAAACTTCCCAATCTACAGGTTACAAAGATGGTACCTACTCTTCCCCTCTTCATCTTGGAGATAAGGAATTAAAACTTACTGTCACCGTAAAAAATGGAAAACCTAAGTCAATTGCTTTAAAAAATTTAAGTCAAAGCGTGCAGACTATGTTTCCTCTTGTAGAACCTTCTGTAGAAGAAATCAACAAACAGCTTCCAAAGATATCATCCATTGATGATTTAAAGGTAACAGGTGAATCAAAATACACCAATACCATGCTGATTCAATCCATGAAAAATGCGTTAAAATCCAGTGAAAATAATTAATTTGTCTATGTATATCAAAAAGAACTGTGCACTAAAAATGTACACAGTTCTTTTTCCTTATTGATTGTCATTTCCGTATTCTTCGATTTTATTTGTATCTTTATTCTTCTTATATATCTTCCCGTTATCTTTATCTACATAAAAATCACCATATTTTTTCCCGGAGCTGTCAGAAGTATCATAGATTTCATAATGATATCCCTTATACCCTTTTTTGTACTCTGTTACTTTTTCATCTCTTTTTTTTACCTCATAGCTTGCACCATCATTTCCCTGTCCAAGTCGATTCACAAGATAATCATGTGCATCATCGTAGCTGTCAAATCCATTTGCCACGTCATCTGCCACATCATCCACGGCATCTGCGGCATCATCTACAGCATCACTTGCATCATTGGCTAGAGACGTATCTTTTGCTGTTTCTGTGGTCGTCTGTGTAGAGCCCTCGTTCTTTCCAAAACATCCAGTCATGGTAACTGTAACCATACACATTAACATACTTAATGTAACAAAATGTATCCATCTTTTCTTCATAAAAAAATTCTCCTTTTCTCTGAAATAATATTGATATTCATATTGTTTCCAAAGAAAAGAAGAATTATAAATTTATTTTATTTTTTTGTAAATTTAAGGGCCACTTTATCCCCTAGCCACTGTCCAAACTGAACAATAATTACCAATACAGCCGCTGTCACCCACATAACACCTGACTGATAGCGATAATATCCATATCGAATGGCAAGATCACCAATACCTCCGCCCCCGACACTTCCAGCCATGGCTGAATAACCAATTACACTGACAAATGTAACGGTAAATGCACGAATTAATCCTGGCATTGCTTCTACAAATAATACTTTTCGAATAATTAAAGAAATACTTGCTCCTGTTGAAAATGCCGCCTCAATGACACCCTTATCTACTTCACTAAAAGCACCTTCTACCAGCCTTGCAAAAAACGGAATTGCTGCAATAGCAAGTGGAACAGATGCGGCACTTGATCCAAGATTTGTTCCTGCCACAAGACGTGTAAATGGAATCAAGATAATAAGCAAAATAATAAAAGGCAACGAACGAATAACATTTACAATCGTTCCTGCGATTGCATTTACAATACGGTTTGGAAAAAACATAGGATTAGAAGTCAAATGAAGAATCAATCCAATCAAAGTTCCAAATATTAGACAAGCAACCATAGTAATGGCCATCATCTGTGCAGTCTCAACACATGATTTCAAAAATTCAGATTGTAAAATATTCATTGTCTCTTGCATTATCTTTCACCTCCTGCTAACTTTTCAATTTCAAAGACACGTTCTTTCATATACTCATAAGCTGCTGTTCTCTGGTTTTCCTCTCCAGCAACTGCAATGATTAAAATACCTAGAGGATTTCCCTGTATATAATCAATCTTAGCATTTATAATATCTACTGATACTTCAAACTTCTTGGACACCTCACTAATAATTGGTGAATATGCCTTCTGCCCTGTATACTTTAATTTATATATCTCTTCATCTTCCTTTGCACACACTTGTTCTGGAAGTGTTACATTAATCACTCGTTCTACTAAATTCTTTGCAATTGGAACCTTTGGATTAGAAAATGCGTCATAAATATTGGCTACTTCTTTTAACTCTCCATTTTCCATAAATGCAATTCGATCAAAGAGCTTCTTTGCCACTTCCATCTCATGTGTAATAAACACAATGGTAATATGAAGCTTATTCTTAATCTCCTTTAATAAAGACACAATCTCTTCTGTATTCTCTAAATCAAGAGCCGATGTTGCCTCATCGCAAAGCAAAATCTTTGGATCATTGGCTAAAGCTCTTGCAATGGCAACTCTTTGTTTTTGTCCTCCACTTAAATTTGCTGGATAAGCATCTGCCTTTTCTGGAAGATGAACTAATTCAAGTAATTCTTGTACTCTTTTTTGAATTTTATTCTTGGGATAATGATTGGCTTCCAAAGCAAATGCAATATTCCCTGCAATAGTAGCTCCACTAATCAGATTAAAATGCTGAAAAATCATTCCAATATTTAATCGAACCTTTGATAATTCTTTCCTGTTTAAATTGGTAATATTCTGTCCTTCAATCAGCACTTGTCCATTGGTTGGGTGCTGTAAAAGATTGATAGTCCGTACTAAAGTACTTTTCCCTGCTCCACTTGGTCCAACAATACCAAACACCTCTCCTTTGTTAATATTCAAAGAGACATCCTTCACCGCATAAAAATCATTATTTTGTTGCTTGAAAACAACATCAATATTCTTTAATTCTATCAATATCTTCACCTTCTTTTTTTGTATTAAAATGCAAAAAGCCATACACAATCTTGTGTATGACACCTAGTGAGCGTGCGGGGATTCGAACCCCGGACAACTTGATTAAAAGTCAAGTGCTCTACCACCTGAGCTACACACCCTTATAAAATTCCCAAATAAAAAAGCTGGGCTAGCTGGATTCGAACCAGCGGTGCAGGAGTCAGAATCCTGTGCCTTACCACTTGGCGATAGCCCAACAACTTCCTTAATATATCACGTGTTCATATTTCATGTCAATCATTTTTTGAAATATATTGAGCTAAAAATATATCTTTTATGTCTCCTTCTATTAATTCAAAATAGATTGTTCCCTTTTCTCCAGCTTCGCTTTGCTCTGACTTGTCTTCTTGCTCTCCCATACTAATGCCCTGAATCCACCCTGTTCCTACTAGTTTTCCATGACAATTATACAAAGCAATTTCTTCTCCATGCTTATGACATCCACGAACAAAAATTGCTTTAACTACATACTGTCCTTCCTCTTGATATATTTCTTCAACATAAGAAAATACTTCTTTCTCCTTGTGAAGATTCATGATTCTTTCTTGATCTTCCTTATAATCACTTGACTCTTTCACTTTAAATCGATTCAAAAAACCACTTATATTCATATATTGTTCCTTTTTCCTTTTATCATATCAAAAAAAAAGCGGCGCTACAATATGGGATTCCATATCCTAACACCTCTTCTCTATTCATCTATATGAATCTCTTCCTGTTCTAAAAATTCTGTAAAATCATCTATTTTTCCACCCAGTGTTTTTATCAATGGGAGAATATGCATCTTTCCTGTTGGTTTTCCATGGATTGCCTCGCTTATTCTTGGGTAAGCAATATTCATCTCCTTGGCCAAGGTTCTCTGTGTAAGTTCTTGCTGTATCATCTGAATCTTAACCCACTTTTCAAATTCCTTGTACGTACGAACCATAAATGTAAATACTCTCCTTTCCCTTTTTGCTTATATTATATCTCTCTATATTTAGAGATGTCAAGGTATAACACTATCTCTTTGTATATTTATGTTGCATTTTGTATTTACTCTCTATATTTGTTATGTTACAATTCTGAATGTAGCATTGTTACAAACGAAAAAACGAGGTATGATATGTTTCCAGAAAGATTAGATCATTATTTAACGAAGCATGGTATTTCTAATTATAAAATTGAAAAAGCAACAAAGATATCTAATAGTCTTGTTGGTTATTGGCGAAAAGGGAGCAAAACTCCAACTTTGTGTAACCTCATTAAATTATGTGACTATTTAGATGTTCCTATCGACTATCTTACAGGTCGAATGAATGAAGATGAATATAAGTTGCTCCTTCATTATCGTGACACTCTAGAAAAGAAAAGCAAAAAATAATTTCATATGTTGACACATATTACAAAGTATGTTAGATTAACCATATTATCTATTTTAAATACGTTGACGAGGAATAGTAAGTAGTCCAATTCATACAGAGAGCTGTTGGTCGGTGTGAAACAGTTGTTGAAGATTATTGAACTCGCCTCTGAGTAGCTTGCTGAACACTGTAGTAGGTATAGCCGGTTCCAACCGTTACATTGGAAAGATATCAGTTTATAACTCGTATCGATATAAGTGCACATATATTATGTGAATTAGAGTGGTACCACGGACATTTTGCCTTCGTCTCTATCCTAAAGTTATTAGGGGAGTCGGAGTTTTTTTTATGTTTAAGGATATTATGTCTCTTATTTTAATATATATGCACAGTATCAAGCTATTATGAAAGGAGGTTCATTCATGAACCCAAACAAATATCAAAGACAGTATTTTATGCCACCAGAACCATCTTTAGACTGGGCATCTAAAGAATACATTACAAAAGCGCCAACATGGTGCAGCGTTGATTTACGTGACGGAAACCAAGCCCTTATTATTCCAATGAGTCTAGATGAAAAGATAAAGTTTTTCCAATACCTTGTAGATGTGGGCTTCAAGGAAATTGAAGTTGGATTCCCTGCTGCATCTGAGACTGAATATACATTTTTACGCACTCTTATCGAAAAAGATTTAATTCCCGATGATGTTACCATTCAGGTATTAACTCAAGCAAGAGAACATATTATTAAGAAGACCTTTGCTGCTCTTAAAGGAGCAAAAAAAGCAATTGTCCACGTATATAACTCAACATCTGTAGCACAAAGACAACAAGTCTTCAAAAAATCAAAAGAAGAAATCTTAAAAATCGCTACCGATGGTGCATCATTACTAAAAAAACTAGCAGATGAAACAGAAGGAAACTTCCAATTTGAATATTCACCAGAAAGTTTTACTGGAACAGAAGTGGAATATGCTCTTGAAGTTTGTAATGCTGTTCTTGATATCTGGCAACCTCGTCCTGACTGGAAAGTTATCATTAACCTTCCCGTTACTGTACAGCTTTCTATGCCTCACGTATATGCAAGTCAGATTGAATATATGAGCAAACATATGAAGTATCGTGAAAATGTAGTGCTTTCACTTCACCCTCACAATGACCGTGGATGTGGTGTCGCTGATACCGAGTTAGCTCTTTTAGCTGGTGCTGATCGTGTTGAAGGAACATTATTTGGTAACGGCGAAAGAACTGGTAATGTTGACATTGTAACCGTTGCTTTGAATATGTATTCACATGGTGTAGATCCAGAATTAGATTTTTCTAATTTACCTAAGCTTACGAAAGCTTATGAAGAACTAACAAGAATGGATATATATGTTAGACAGCCATATTCTGGAAAGCTTGTTTTTGCAGCCTTCTCTGGATCCCATCAGGATGCCATCGCCAAGGGTATGCATCTACGACAAGAAGAACAATGTGACCACTGGGATGTTCCATATCTTCCAATTGATCCAAAGGATATTGGACGTGAATATGAAAGTGATGTTATAAGGATTAACAGTCAGTCTGGAAAAGGCGGTGTCGCTTATGTCTTAGAAGAAAACTTTGGATTCCATATTCCAGGTAAAATGCGTGAAGATGTTGGTTATATAGTGAAAGATATTTCTGACAAAAAGCATAAAGAACTAGTACCAAAAGAAATTCTTGAAATCTTTAAATCTGTTTACACAAACATTGAAATACCTGTAAAGCTAAAAGAATGCCACTTTACACAAAAAGATGGTGGAATTGAAGCTGAGATTTCTCTTGATAAATCTGGTGTTTCTAAGCTTTACCACGGCAAAGGAAATGGTCGTCTTGATGCAGTAAGCAATGCTCTTCAACGACACAGCGACTTAAACTATTCTGTCGTATCTTATCACGAACACGCTTTAAATGTTGGTTCCAACTCAAAAGCTTGCTCTTATGTCGCAATTCAACAGCCAAATGGAACCATTACATGGGGTGCTGGAATTGATGAGGATATTATTACCGCTTCTGTCCATGCATTAATTAGTGCAGTGAATCGAATTGGTGAATAACAGATAAAGACTATATACTTAAAAAGGGCTGTAAAATAAGTCCTTAATAAAGAATCGTCAGTTCCGGCAAATGCTGGTTCTGACGATTCTTTGCTTTTCCATTGAATATTTACTCCACTTATTTAAATGCTTTTATAAAAAAGTGTGTATTATCTAATTATACAAAAAAACACTTAAAACTTACAAACTCTCTTTGTGGAGTTTTTTCCAGACCTTATTTCATATTTTAAAATTTGGGAATATACGAACGAAAAGCAGTCTAGGGTGAATAGAATACCCAATGGTAAGAACAAAACGTCTCAGGGTGCCAAATATGAAGCGTGACACGTGGACATATGATGAGATTAGCCTATTTATAAATTCAAAAGAAGCTAAATCCAGCCATTATTATGAAATGTATTGCTGCTCCCTCCTACTTGGTCCTCGTCCTGGAGAAGTCTGCGGGCTGTCTGAGGATGATTTTGATTTAAAACATCATATATTCACTTACAATCGTGGATTAGACAAATACGGAAATTTAACAGATTTGAAAAACGCTCAATCACATCGACCCACATATGTACCAGATGTACTATACAATCTGGTGAAAAAGAAATTAATTTGGAAAAAAGAAATGAAGTTGATGTATACAGATAAATTCAGAAACAATTTTTTGTTTAACACAGAGATTGGAACCCCTGTTACACCAAATCATTATTCTAGAATGTTCAAGCGTACATTAAAAAGATATAATGCAAATCATGATCAGAAGCTAACTGAAATAACATTGTACGAATGCAGGCATACATTCGCAACAACAAATCTAGAACGTGGTGAGTCGGATAAATTGCTTTCAGAAATTATGGGGAATTCCGTCAAAACATTCTTGCAAAAATATGCTCATGTTCGAGGAAAAAAAGAAGAAAATACACTTGAAAAATACTCTAATATCATCTTCAAATAACCAATGAATATCAACTGACGTAAAGCATTTTCGTAAAGCACTACTTTTCATTAAAATAAAAAAACTCTCAAGATTGGCTTAATACCTTATCTTGAGAGTTATGACCCCAACGAGAATTGAACTCGTGATTCGACCTTGAGAGGGTCGCGTCTTAACCGCTTGACCATGGGGCCTCATAAATAACTTACTTTATCTATTATCCAAGTTTTCAAGAAAAAGTCAAGTCTTTTTTGTGATTTTTGCAGAAAAAATACCCCTGAAAGACAATTGTCTTTCAGGGGCAGTATTATGATAGCAACATTCTATCATTAGAAAAATCTTCTCCACTTGCTTCTTCAAATTTTTGAAGAAGATCAGCTACTTTTAAGTTCTTTTTTTCTTCTCCAGATACATCATAAATAATGTGTCCCTCATTCATCATAATCAAACGATTACCTACTTTAATTGCATCCTTCATGTTATGGGTTACCATCATGGTCGTTAATTGATCCCTATCCACAATTAGTTCTGTTAAATCTAGCACCTTCTTTGCAGTCTTTGGATCCAGAGCCGCAGTATGTTCATCTAATAACAACAGACTAGGTTTTCTAAGTGTTGCCATAAGCAACGTAAGTGCTTGTCTCTGCCCTCCAGAAAGGAGTCCAACTTTAGATGTCATTCGATCCTCTAGTCCAAGATCTAGCATGGCAAGTCTCTCTTTATAAAGTTCTTTTTCCTTATGTGTAATTCCCCAAGAAAGGCCTCTTTTCTTCCCTCTGCGATATGCCATTGCAAGGTTTTCTTCAATCTGCATTCCTGCAGCTGTTCCCATCATAGGATCTTGAAATACTCTCCCAAGCATATTCGCTCTCTTGTGTTCCGGCCAATCCGAAATATCTTTATCATCAAGTAAAATTGTTCCTTTATCTATGGAATAGACTCCTGCAACCATATTAAGAGTTGTAGATTTTCCTGCACCATTTCCTCCAATGATAGTTACGAAATCACCAGGATTCAAATGAAGATTAACTCCATTTAATGCTTTTTTTTCATTTGCAGTTCCTTTATTAAAGGTCTTATGTACATCTTTAATTCTTAACATGATGAATCCTCCTCACTTGCCGGAATTCTCTTTTGCATATACTTTGAACGAAGCGCTGGGATTCCCAAGGCCAATGCAACAACAATTGCCGTAAACAGCTTCATATCGTCTGTATTTAATCCAAAGTGTAGAACCAAAGAGATTATCATACGATAAACAACGGAACCAACTACAACTGATACCAATACATAAACAAAGTTAAATCGATTTCCAAAAATAACCTCACCAATTACAATGGATGCAAGACCAATTACAATGGATCCAATCCCCATTTTTACATCTCCATATCCCTGGTTTTGCCCTACCAAAGCACCAGATAATGCAATTAATCCATTGGAAAGTAATAATCCAATTACCTTTGATGTATCTGTGTTTCCACCAAGGGCACGTACCATAAATTCATTGTTTCCAGTTGCACGAAGCGTACAACCAAGTTCTGTTCCAAAGAACCAATATAATATTAAAATTACAATAGCACAAAGAACTCCCCCAACAAGAAGTGTTGCCACTGTCTGCTCTAATCCAAATTGATTCATCACCAATGTGAATACTGTATCTTCTCCAAGTAGAGATG
Organism: Anaerostipes sp.; assembly: GCA_028704435.1. Classification (GTDB taxonomy): domain Bacteria; phylum Bacillota; class Clostridia; order Lachnospirales; family Lachnospiraceae; genus Anaerostipes. Next base: position 85,568 of record JAQWFL010000010.1, read on the forward strand.
TATTTGGCTGTCCCATAATATGAATATTAACCGAATACAATGCTATCATCGTTAAAATTCCTGATAAAATAGCTGGAATCATAAACTTTGTATGAAGAAGTCCTGTAATAAACCCTGCAAACATTCCAGCAAGTGTAGCAAAAATTAAAGTTATAAAGGGATTAAATCCCATAACAATCATAACCGAGCTAACACATCCACCCATTGCAAAACTACCTTCACAAGATAAATCAGCAATGTCCAATAATCTAAATGTAATATATACACCAAGTGCCATAATGCCCCATAAGGTTCCTTGTGCAATCGCACTTTGCATATTCATTAATAAATCCATGTTTTTGTCTCCTTCTAGTTAAAAAAGTATGCAAACCTGAAAACACAGGTTTACACACCTTTTACTTTCTCATTATCCTAAAATCTCATCATATAATGCTTTATATGTTCCTGCTGAATAATCCCATGACCAGTCTGTTTTCATTCCTCTGTCCACAATCTTATTCCATTTTGCTTTTTGCTCATAAAATGTTGATTTTGCATATTCAATTTGATCAAATAATTCATCCCCATTATAATTTGCAAAAGAAAAACCTGTTCCAGTTTGTTCAAATTCATTATAAGCTTCCACAGTATCTTTTAATCCACCTGTTTCTCTCACAATTGGAACGGTTCCATAGCGTAATGCCATCAACTGTGTAAGTCCACATGGTTCAAACTGACTAGGAACTAACATTGCATCTACACTTCCATAAATCTTGTGGGACAATGCATCTGAATAACAAATATTGGCCGATACATTATTTGGATACTTTCCTTGATAGTAACGGAACATATCCTCATACCTTCCATCTCCAGTTCCCAAGACAATAAACTGAATATCTCCAGAAGCACAAATACGATCCATAACATAATCAACAATGTCTAATCCCTTTTGATCCGTTAATCTTGAAATAATTGCAATGGTAAACATCTTATCTGATACTTCAAGTCCCAACTCTTCCTGCAATTTCTTTTTATTCTTTTTCTTAATCGTTCTAAAATTCTTCTGAGAATAGTTAAAGTACAAATCCTTATCCGTCTCAGGATTGTATACTTTATAATCAATACCATTGACAATACCCCATAAACGATCATTTCTACCACGAAGAAGATCATCTAATCCCTCTCCATAATATGAAGTTTGAATCTCTCCCGCATATGTACTACTCACAGTAGTAATATAATCTGAGTATACCAAGCCGCCTCGAAGTAAATTTGCCTCTCTATGTTCCCTTAGAACACCCATATCCTGATTCAAGCTTACCAAACGTCCTGGCACAAAACATTCATCTGGCAATCTTGTAACCCCTTGAATATGTGCTACATTCCACTTTCCTTGAAATCTTAAATTGTGGACTGTCATAATTGTTCTTATTCCACAATAGAACTCATTGCCCTGAAAAATTGAATTCAAATAAACTGGTACTAAACCTGCCTGCCAATCATGACAATGGATAATGTCTGGTCTAAAATCAATCACTGGTAAAATTGACAGTGCTGCCTTTGAAAAATAAGCGAATCGCTCAATGTCCTGAAACAAGTCATAATACGGAACTTCTCCCTTAAAATAATATTCATTGTCAATGAAATAATACTGAATACCGTCTAATTTCAAAGTCTTAATTCCTACATAGACAATGTCATCTAAATAAAAGTTACCCAAATCTTTCATCTTACTCTTATATTCTGATTTAATACATTCATAATTTGGAATAATTACTCGAACATCATATTCTTTTTTATTAAAAATCTTTGGAAGGCTTCCAACAACGTCTGCAAGCCCCCCTGTTTTAATAAATGGTACACACTCTGAAGCTACAAATAAAATCTTTTTCATAATATTATATCCTTACCTTATATTAATTCATCGTTATCTGTTACTTCTACTTTACCATATATTTGATAAAAGTGAAAATAATTATTTTTTTGTTGTCTTTACAATCTTGGCATCTTTTTTAATCTTTTCAGGGATTGTAATACCTAATTTTTTTGCTGCACTTTCATTTACGATTAAATCAGCATCACTTTGATATTCAATTGCCATATCCTTTGGCTCAGATTTACCCTCTAGAATCTTAACAGCCTGTGCAGCTGTCTGCTTTCCTAACTTATAGTAATTAATACCGTAAGTAGCTAATCCGCCTCCAGTACACATTCCTTCTTCTCCAACAATAATTGGAAGTTTTGCTTCATTGGCAACCATAGAAACTGTATTCATTCCAGCAGCAATCATATTGTCTGTTGGTGCATAAATTGCATCGACTTTTCCCTTTAATGATTCCACAACCTGACGAATCTCACTTGATTCAGAAACAGTTGCATCTACTGTGTCTAATCCTAATTTCTTTGCCTCTTTTTTTGCTAGATTTACTTGAATCTTAGAGTTTGCTTCCGCAGAACAGTATAACATTGCAACTTTCTTTGTTTTTGGCAACAATTCTTTTAATAATCCCATCTGCTTCTTTACAGGAGTTAAATCAGAAGTACCAGATACATTGTTTCCTGGTTTTTTGTTGTCCTTAACAAGTTTTGCTGCTGCTGGGTCTGTAACTGCTGTCACTAAAATTGGAATATCCTTAGTCTCGTTGGCAACTGCCTGTGCCGCTGGTGTTGCAATCGCTAAAATCAAATCACACTTATCAGATACTAATTGTGATCCAATGGTCTGGCAGTTGGCCTGCTCTCCCTGTGCATTCTTATATTCGATTTTGATCTTATCTCCATCTTTATATCCAGCTTCCTTTAAACCATCTTTAAATCCCTTGTATGATGCGTCCAATGCATCATGTTCCACCAATTGGATAACTCCAATCTTCTTTTGCTTTGAATCCTCTTTTTTACTTCCACATGCTGTCAACGATGCTGCTGCCATAACTACGGTCAATCCAATTGCTAACAACTTTCTTCTTCTCATAATTTTCCTCTTCCCTTTCTGTTTTTCACTTTAAACTTTAACACTTTTATGTGCTAAATTATACCACTTTAAAATCTAAGTGTCAATGAAGTTAAATGGTAGAGTAGGTCAGAGGGCGTAAGCCCTCTTTCCCCTCATCAAACCGTGCATGAGGTTTTCCCTCACACGGCTTTCCGACATTCTTCTTTCTACAGCATTGTGTCATGCTGTGGCTAATCTTT
>JAQWFL010000034.1 GCA_028704435.1 Anaerostipes sp.
CACCACTTGGAAGATCTGGTAAATTATCAGAAGTAGGAGACATGTGTGTATTCCTTGGAAGTAAGAGAGCATCTTATGTACATGGAGTTACAGTTAATGTAGCTGGTGGTAAAACAAGAGGATAGAACAAAAAGCAGTATCATTTGAGTTAGTCTCAAAGGTATTGCTTTTTTTGAGTCTGTAGTTGTTATTTCTTTTCACATATCTTATAATAAATGGAATATAGAACAAATTTGGAGGAAAACATGAGACCAAGACGAAAAGGAAAGAGAAGAGAAGAACCCTGGGTGATTTATTCTCGAGGAGAAGATATTTTCTATATGATTTTACACATTGTAAGTGCAGTTTTGGCAGCGGGAATCCTTACAACTGCAGTTGTATTTACAGCACTTGATTATCGCTGGCCAAGTGTTTTGTCTGCAGTAGTTTATGGGAGTGCCATGTTGATTGTTCATATTCTTTTGTCTATTTATCATGGACTGCCATATGGCATTGGAAAAGATGTTATGTATATTGTGGCTCGGAATATACTTTATATATTCTTTGCAGGAACGGCAATGGCAGTGAATTTTATTTCTAGAGAACCATTGACAGGCAGAAGTCAGGATATTGTTTGTGTTTTATTTGGAGTCATAGCTATTTTTGTAGTCACAGGAATTGTATTTACTTCTATTTCAATAGAACGCTTTCATATTTTGGTTTTAATTTGCTATTTTATGATTATATGGCTTATGGCAGTTCCAGCTATTATGGGAATTGGACCGTTGAATCATACAGGGATGGTTCTTTTGATTACGGGGAATATAGGATATACAGTTTGTGGAGTTTGCAGATTAAAAGGAGATGAATATGTATTTCCAAGAATTATGAAGAAGATATCTTTTTATGCAGGAACGGCATTGCACGTTGCATGTGTTATGGTCTGCATTTTATTACCTTAAATATAGAAAGAGAGACTAGATGGAAGAAATCAAAAAAGAATTAAATGAGAAAGTTATTTTAGTTGCTGTATGTACAGATGCAGATAATGAGATAGAGGATTCACTAGATGAGTTAGAGCAGTTAGTAGATACAGCAGGAGCAAGTGCTGTGGCAAGAGTGGTGCAAAATCGGGAATCTATTCATCCAGGAACTTATGTTGGAAAGGGAAAGATAGAGGAAATTCGAGAGTTGCTTTTTGAAACTGGGGCAACGGGAATTGTTTGTGATGATGAATTATCACCAGCCCAGATGGGACATTTAGAAGAACTGTTAGATACAAAGGTTATGGACCGAACTCTTGTGATTTTGGATATTTTTGCGAGACGTGCATATACAAGAGAAGGAAAGATTCAAGTTGAATTGGCTCAGCTTCGATACCGTGCCACGAGACTAACAGGACAGGGAACAAGCCTTTCTAGATTAGGTGGGGGGATTGGGACTAGAGGTCCAGGAGAGAAGAAACTTGAGATGGACAGACGTCTTATTCGAACAAGAATATCCCATTTGAAGAAAGAACTAGATGGGGTGATTGGGCATCGGGAGGTTCAAAGAAAGCAGAGACTTAGAACCCATATGCCAGTAGTTTGTATTGTTGGATATACCAATGCAGGCAAATCCACCTTACTAAATTATTATACGAATGCAGGGGTTTTAGAGGAAAATCAATTGTTTGCAACTTTAGACCCTACGACGAAAAGTGTTGTTCTTGAAAGTGGACAGACTATATTGATGACAGATACTGTTGGATTTATTCAAAAATTACCACATCATTTAATCGACGCATTTAAAAGTACCTTAGAAGAGGCTGTTTACAGCGATATTATACTCCACGTTGTGGACGCAGCAAATCCACAGATGGAAAAGCAGATGGAGGCAGTTTATGAAACCCTTCGCCAATTAGGGGTAAAGGATCAACCGATTATTACTGCATTTAATAAAATGGATGCCTTATCAGATGATATTATTTTAAAAGACTTACATGCCCAAAAGACTGTGAAAATTTCTGGGAAGTACGGAGATGGGACAAAGGAATTACTTAATCTTGTGGAGCAGACACTTCAAGAACAGAAGATTTATGTTGAGAAAGTATATCCATATGATGAAGCAGGCAAGATTCAGGCAATCCGAAATCATGGACAGCTTGTAAAGGAAGAATACAGGGAAGATGGAATATATGTTGAGGCGTATGTTCCCGCTGATATTTTAGGAATGATATAGGAGGCATTATGATCATACAAAAAGTGATTAACAATAACGTTGTTAGTACATTTGATTCCAATAATAACGAAGTGATTTTAATGGGAAAGGGAATTGGCTTTCGGAAGAAAGCAGGAGAAAAATTAGATAAGACAAAAATCGAAAAGATATTTACACAGAATCAAAAGTCTAACAATTCTTTTGTGCAGGAAGTTCTTGCAATTATACAGGAATTTTATGAAATTATTTTTAATATTGACAGTTCGTCATATAAAAGATTTGTGACTCATTTAGAATACTTAGAAGAGTTGATTACAAATCACAAAAATCAAGATTTAGAAGCACAACTAGAGGACTTTGATTTCTATGAAAGAAATCAAAAAAAATATCCAGAGGCATATATTTGTAGCCAGAGAATTGTAGAGCATATAGAGCATCATTATAACTATAAACTATCTGTAGATGAGAAAATGTATCTGATTATTTATGTGGAACGATTAACCATGGATGTCAGCATAAAGAATTAGTGAAAATCCCCTAGAATTCATTGACATTTCAAATTCTATTTGGTAACATACTTATATTGGATATGGATTGTGACTGGTAATGCAGGCAAGACCTTTTAATAAGTGTAATTGCATTTATTAATAGGTCTTTTTTTATGCAACATTGTATACAATTCAAACTGACAACAAATTAACTTAATTAAAGGAGAATTTATTATGGTATCAAAGAAATTTACAATTGAAAACGAACAAGGATTACACATGAGACCAGCTGGAGTTTTAGCAAAGGCTGTAACAAAATTTGAATCTGATGTAACTATCGTATTTGATGACAAAAAGATTAATGCAAAGAGCTTATTAAACATTATCGGAGCATGTATTAAATGTGGTTCTGAGATTGAATTAGTATGTGAAGGACCAGATGAAGAAGCAGCATTGGCTCACGCAACAGAATTAATCGAATCTGGATTAGGTGAATAATCAAGTCAAAGATAAAGGATAGGTGACAATATGTATAAAGGTATTGGTGCATCAGCAGGAATTGGTATTGGTAAAGTTGTAGTAATCAAAGAACAAAGCTTAGACTACTCAAAGACAACAATCGCTGATACAGAAGCAGAAAAGAAAAGATTGCAGGATGCAATTGAAGTTTTCGTTGAGAAGACAACAAAGCTTGTTGAAACAATGAAAGTAACAGCTGGAGAAGCGGAATCAGAAATCTTAGAAGGACATATTCTTATGATTCAAGATCCTGCAATTTCAGAACAAATCGAAGCTAAGATTGACGGTGAGAAGATTAACGCAGAAGCTGCAGTTGAAGAAGCATGTGATTTCTTTGCTCAAATTTTTGCTATGGCTGAAGATGAATTAACACAACAAAGAGCTTCTGACTTAGGTGATATCAAGGTTCGTTTGATTAAGATTCTTTTAGGAATTGAAGAAGTTGATATCAGTGCAGTCGCTCCAGGAACTGTATTAGTCGCTGAAGACTTAACACCTTCTATGACAGCTGGAATTAATCCAGAGAACGTAGAGGGGGCTTTGACAGAGATTGGTGGAAAGACCTCACACTCTGCAATTATTTGCAGATCTATGGAAATCCCAGCTGTATTAAGTGTTGAGAACATTATTTCTATTGTAAAAGATGGAGATGATATTGTTCTTGATGGAACAACTGGTGAAGTTTATGTGAATCCAGAATCAGCTGTTTTAGATGATTTTAAAGCAAAGAAAGCAGCTTACTTAGAAGAAAAAGCAGCACTTTCTAAGTTTGTAGGACAAAAGTCACAAACATCTGACGGACATGTTGTAGAATTAGTTGCTAACATTGGTGGACCAGATGAGGCAGCTAAAGTCGTAGAATGTGACGGAGAAGGTGTTGGTTTATTTAGAACAGAATTCTTATTCATGGATCGCGACAGTGTTCCTACAGAAGAAGAACAATTTGAAGCATACAAAACAGTAGCTACAACATTGAAAGATAAACCAGTTATTATTCGTACATTGGATATTGGAGGAGATAAGGCACTTCCTTATCTTGGACTTGATACAGAAGAGAATCCATTCTTAGGATTTAGAGCAGTTCGTTTCTGCCTAAAAAGAACAGATATCTACAAACCACAATTACGTGCATTATTACGTGCAAGTGCGTTTGGTAAGATTCGTATCATGGTTCCATTGGTTACATGTGTGGACGAACTTCGTCAGGTAAAAGATTTGCTTGAAGAAATCAAGGCAGATTTGGACAAAGAAGGAATCGCATATAACAAAGATGTTGAAGTTGGAGTTATGATGGAAACAGCTGCAGCAAGCTTAATTGCTGATATTCTTGCAAAAGAAGCTGATTTCTTCAGTATTGGAACCAATGATTTAACTGGATATACTATGGCAGCTGACAGAGGTAACGCAGATGTTGCTTATCTATACTCAGCATACAATCCAGCGGTTATCCGTTCAATTAAGAACATTATTGGTGCTGCCAATAAAGAAGGAATTATGGCAGGTATGTGTGGAGAAGCAGCAAGTGATCCATTACTAGTACCAGTGTTGTTGGCATTTGGATTGAATGAATTCTCAGTGAGTGCAACAGCAATTCTTGCAACCAGAAAAGTTATGTCTTTATGGACAATGGACGAAGCAAAAGCTTTAGCAGAAGAAGTTATGCAATTAACAACAGAAGCAGAAGTAAAAGCATTGTTAGAATCTAGAGCAAGAAGTTAATTTTTAAAATCAAAAGATGGCGTTTCCTACGGGAGAGGTCATCTTTTTTCTTTCCCAGTGTTTTTTGTATGATAAACAGTGTTTTTTGTCGAATTAATAACGTACAAATGGGGATATCAGTGTATGATACAATCAAAAAGACCGAATTAGGAGGAAAAAATGAAGGAATTGAGAAGAAAATCTGTCTGGTTATGCATTTTTCTATTAACTGTCTGTTTGTTTACAGGTTGTTCAAAGAAAAAGGAAGAAGCACCAACCTTGGGAAAGCAGATTGAGAATTATAAGGGATTTGAATATTTAAAAGCGGTAGATTTAACGGGAGCTGTTGGGAAAGATAATAAAAAGGTAAAACAAGAGATTTATATCCCAGATGCTGACAATAAATACCTTAAAAATGATAATGCGGCAGTGACAACTCAGGGGGTTAATATTAGAGTTGAAGCATTATCTGAAAGTTATCGTAAGCTATGTGATACTTCCACAAAGAAAATGATTGAGAAGTATGGTACATATAAAAGAGCCAATGTTTCCTATTTAAAAGAAGAAATTGATGATATGAAGATGATAAATGATGAGAAGGATGCTTATCAAAAAGGGATTGTAGTATCTCAAAACTATTCTGGAAAGTATGAAACAACATGTGTAACAGAATTTTGTACCAAATTAAGCAATGGCGTTATGATTCGTGTAAATGTTAAAATTAAGGATAGTGACGCTACGGAAAATACAGCAGCTGTAGTAAAGGAATTAAGTAATTATTACGGAATGAAAGTATATTGGGATGAAAGTAAAGCAAAAGGCTTATCAGAAAAATATACAAAGAATCCACCAACATATAAACGAGTGAGTGATGGACTTTATATTTATGAGATTCCAATGAAGTGGAAGAAAGATACATCACGTTCCAAATATCCACTGTCTATCTATGCAGAAAATGGAACTTTCAATGTTGCAAAACCACATCTAGTTGTGACTTATTCAACAATGCAGGCAAAATATTCTCAGGTAACAGACAGTCTTTGCAGACAGATGCTGCAAAAAATGGTTCCAAATGGAAGTGTTACAATGAAAAAAGTAACTTCACCAATGGAAAACAGCGTAGCATACAAAGGTACTGTAAAGAACAAAAATACAACGGTAACAGGATATTATGTATTTTGCGATTATAACGTAATTACTTTTAACATAGGAAGTAGCAAGGGACCATCAAAGACACAGATAGAACCATTAGAACATGCATTTAATTCAATGACAAAATATTAAAACCAAAGGCGGTTCATATTTTTATATGGGCCGTCTTTTTTTGTAGGAGTAACTTGAAAGAACATAAGAGAGAAGCTATAATCAAGAGAGTGCTTATAAAAAGCTAGAAAAGGAGGCATGAGATGAGTTTAAATGATACTCCAAGAGGAGATAGAGTGCATATTGCACTGTTTGGAAAAAGGAATGCAGGAAAGTCTAGTCTAATCAATGCATTAACAGGTCAAGATTTAGCAATTGTATCTAATGTAAAGGGAACGACCACAGATCCTGTATATAAAGCAATGGAGCTCCTGCCACTTGGACCAGTTGTTATGATTGATACGCCAGGGCTCGACGATGATGGAGAGCTTGGGCAAAAGAGAGTGGATAAGGCAAAACAAGTTTTAAATAAAACAGATATTGCATTAATTGTTGTGGATAGTAAATGTGGAATGTCTCAGTTTGAAGAAAATATGGTTACTTTGATAGAAGAAAAGAAGTTACCATACCTTATTGTATTTAATAAAATTGATGAAACTATATGTAAGGAAGACGGCTCCCATATAATGAAAGTCAGTGCTGCAACAGGAAAGGGTATATTTGAGCTAAAAGAGAAACTAGGAACTTTATTAATAGCAGAGGATGAAAAACTTCGTATTGTGGGTGACTTGATTCAGCCAAATGATTTTGTCATTTTGGTTGTTCCAATTGATAGTGCTGCACCAAAAGGAAGATTGATTCTGCCACAGCAACAGACTATCCGTGATGTATTAGAAGCCGATGCATGTGCAATTGTTGTTAAGGAATCTGAATTGGAAGATACATTGAAAAGCCTGGGAAAGAAACCAGCATTGGTCATTACGGATTCTCAGGCCTTTGCACTAGTATCTAAAATTGTTCCAGAAGATATACCACTAACTTCATTTTCTATTTTATTTGCAAGATATAAGGGAGATTTAGAAGCAGAAGTGAAGGGAGTCAATGCACTGGAGAATTTAAAGGATGGAGATAAGGTTCTAATTGCAGAGGGCTGTACACATCATCGTCAATGTGATGATATTGGAACGGTTAAGATTCCAAGGTGGCTCAAAGAATATACGGGAAAACAACTTGAAATTCATACTTCCAGCGGAATAGAGTTTCCAGAAGATTTAGATACTTATGACTTTGTAGTCCATTGTGGTGGATGTACCTTGAATCGAAAAGAGATGCAGCATAGAATATGGAAAGTAAAACAAGCCAATGTTCCTATTGTAAATTATGGGGTGTTGATTGCCGCTATGACAGGAATTTTAAAACGAAGCCTAGAGCCATTTTCCAATATTGGTATGATACTGAAGAAGTAAGAATAATTCTTGACCAAGAACAAAGTATTTTGTAGAATGGAAGATAGAATATTTTCAAAGGAGAGAAAACATGAGTAAAGTAAGAACTAGATTTGCACCAAGTCCTACAGGGAAAATGCATGTAGGGAATTTAAGAACAGCTCTATATGCATATTTAATTGCACGCCATGCAGGTGGAGATTTCATTTTAAGAATCGAAGATACAGACCAAGAACGTGAGCTAGAAGGTGCAGTTGATATTATATATAGTACATTAAAAAAAGCTGGATTAAACCATGATGAAGGTCCTGATAAAGACGGTGGTGTTGGACCATATGTACAAAGTGAGAGAAATGCACAGGGAATCTATCTTGAATATGCAAAGAAGCTAATTGATGATGGACAGGCTTACTACTGCTTTTGTGATGATGAAAGATTAGAGACATTAAAAGTAAAAGCTGGAGAGGTGATGATTAGTCATTACGATAAACACTGCCTTTCTTTAAGCAAAGAAGAAGTAGAAGAAAAGCTGGCATCAGGAGTTCCTTATGTTATCCGTCAAAATAATCCTACAGAGGGAACTACATCATTTGTGGATGAGATTTATGGGGAAATTACAGTAGATAATATTGAACTTGATGATATGATTTTAATTAAGTCCGATGGTTTCCCAACTTATAACTTTGCCAATGTTGTAGATGATCATTTACAAGGGATTACCCATGTAGTTCGTGGAAACGAATATTTGTCTTCAACTCCAAAGTACAATCGTTTATATGATGCATTTGGATGGGATAAGCCAATTTACATTCACTGTCCGTTGATTACCGATGAAGAACATCATAAATTAAGTAAGAGAAAAGGGCATTCTTCTTTTGAAGATTTAATTGAACAGGGATATCTTCCAGAGACAATCATTAACTTTGTAGCACTTCTTGGATGGAGTCCAGGGGGAGAACAAGAGATTTTCTCATTAAAGGAATTAGAAGAAATTTTTGATTACCATCATATGTCCAAAACTCCAGCAGTCTTTGATATGAAGAAGATTTCATGGATGAATGGAGAGTATATTAAGGCAATGGATTTTGATGCATTTAAAGAGATTGCATTACCATATGTAAAAGAAGTAATTACAAGGGATATGAATTTCCATAAGATTTTAGAGATGGTAAAAACTCGAATCGAAGTATTCTCAGAAATTAAAGAACATATTGATTTCTTTGAAAAAGTACCAGCATATGATATTGAGATGTATAAGCATAAGAAGATGAAGACAACACCAGAATCTTCCTTAGAAGTATTAAAAGAGATTACACCAGTGTTTGAAGCATGGGAAGACTATAGTAATGATGCACTTTACGGAGTTTTAGTTGATTTTGCAAAGGGGCATGAGATGAAGAATGGTGCAGTGATGTGGCCAGTTCGTACGGCACTTTCTGGAAAGCAGATGACACCAGGTGGAGCAACTGAATTAATGGAGCTTTTAGGAAAAGAAGAATCTGTAAAGCGATTACATGATGCAATTGCTAAATTAGAGGCGGAGATTTAATGCAGGAATGGAATGAGAATCAAAGACTTGCCATTATCCATAAGGATGGACCAATGATGGTTTTAGCAGGTCCTGGGGCAGGGAAGACTTTGGTTATTACCCATCGAACTAGATATTTAATTGAACACCATGAAATCGATCCAAGAAATATATTGGTCATTACATTTACGAGAATGGCAGCAAGAGAGATGAAACAAAGGTTCCAAAAGTTAACCGGTGAGCAATTGCCGGTTAGTTTTGGTACTTTTCATTCTGTATTTTTTATGATGTTAAAGTATGCCTATCATTTTAATGCAGGACATATTCTTCCAGAATCAAAAAAATATCAGCTTTTAAAAGAGATTATAATTGATCATCATATTGAAATTGAGGATGAGGCAGATTTTCTTCAGGGAATTATAAGTGAGATTAGCATGGTAAAGGGACAAATGATTGATATTGCATATTACCATAGTTCCAATTGCAGCGACGAGATATTTGCTGATATTTACGAAGCTTATGAAAAGAAGCTTCATTTGAATCGATGGATAGATTTTGATGATATTTTGGTTTATACATATGAGCTTCTCAAAGAACGGGAAGATATTCGTAAAATGTGGCAGGATAGGTTTCAATATATTCTTGTAGATGAATTTCAGGATATTAATCGGATTCAGTATGAAATCATTAAAATGCTGGCAGCACCAAGAAATAATTTGTTTATTGTGGGAGATGATGATCAGTCTATTTATCGTTTTCGAGGTGCAAATCCTGAGATTATGCTTGGGTTTACCAAAGACTATGAATCTGCAAAGAAAGTTACCCTTGATATTAATTATCGCTCAGAAGAAAGTATAGTAAGGGGAGCGAAGAAAGTAATACAGAAGAATACTCATCGATATAATAAAGATATAAAAGCAGTTCATAAGGAAGGAATTCCTATTGATATTCGGGAATTTAAGTCTCAATATCAGGAAAACCAATGGATAATTCAACGGATGAGAGCATCTCTTCAAAGCGGGATTCCTATTACACAAATTGCGGTTTTATTTCGTACAAATTTAAATGCAAGAGCGCTTGTGGGGAAGTTAATGGAGTTTAATATTCCATTTACTATGAGAGATGATATTCCAAGCTTATATTCCCATTGGATTGCCAGAGATTTAATGGATTATATGAAAATTGCATTAGGAGATCGAAGAAGGTCTACATTTCTTCGCGTGATGAACCGGCCTAAAAGATATATTAGTCATGAATATCTTCCAGATTATGAAGTGGATTTTGAAGATTTAAAGGCTAAGACGTCGGGAAAAGAATGGCTTTATGATTACATTGTAGAATTTGAAGAGGATATTCGGCTACTAACTAAGATGGCACCTGCAGTTGCCATCACTTATATTGCAAAATCAGTAGGATATAATGCATACTTAAGAGATTATGCCAGATTTAGAAAAATTCCGGAAAATGAGCTTCTTGACGTTGTGGAAGAATTAAAAGAAAGTGCCAAGGGATTTGACACATATGAAGAATGGTTTTCATTTATCCGGGAATTTCAAGAAAAGGCGAGAGAAAAGAAAAGACAAAAAGAGGAAGAGGAGCCAGGGGTTGTGCTGAGTACTTACCATAGTGCGAAAGGGCTTGAGTTTGAGGAAGTTTTCTTGATTGACGTAAACGAAGAAGTTGTTCCACATAAAAAAGCAATCAAGGAAGAAGAGATTGAGGAAGAGCGACGAATGTTTTATGTGGGGATGACTCGTGCAAAACGATATTTACATGTACTTTCTGTTGAAAAGTTATATAATAGAGATAGTCAAAAGTCCCGTTTTCTAATTCCATTAGGAAAAGACTTGTAGAAAGGAGCTGTATTATGGGAAAAGAACGAAAAATGCCAAGACCGGGAGAGTTTTATCGTCATAGAAAAGGAAAATTGTATCAAATCATAACCATTGCGTGTCATTCTGAGACTATGGAAAGTCTAGTGATATATCAAGGGTTGTATGATGATTTTAAGACGTATGCCAGACCTCTTTCTATGTTTTTGGATGAGAAGGATGGAGAAAAAAGATTTAAGAGAGTAAAGCTGCGTCAGGGAGATAATAATTATTCTATAAATGAAGGGGTAGTAGATAATGAAAATATAGAATTAGTGGAAGAAAAAAAGACGCCTAAACAAGATATTTTGCTTGAATTTCTAGATGCCCAGGGGAATCAGGAAAAATACGATATTTTATGTTTTCGTGAGGCGAATGTTTCTGAAGCTGCATTGGATTCTATGGGTATTTCTCTAGACTTTGTACTTAACAGCAATGATAGAGAGGGAAAGATTGAAGAATTAAAAGAATTCCTGGAAACTAAAATAAAATATGAAAGTGTCCGAAGATAAACAAAAAAAGTTTGCATATCAAAAAAATGATATGCAAACTTTTTTATTCATCGTCTTCTAAAAGAGCATCAAATGCAGCAGTAACTGCGTTGTATTCGTCGTCATCTTCGATGTTGTCTAAGCGAACATCATCTTCACTTGACTGTGTAAAACGATATAAAAGTAAACGACTTTCTGTCTCTTCATCTTCTAAATCTTGAACTGGAACAAGTGCAATGTAATCTTGATCAGAATCATCGATTCCAAAAATAGTGACAACAGCACAATCTTCTTCTTGTCCATTATCTAATTCTAAGTGGATAACGGGCATCTCATCTTCTTGATATTGGTCTTCTGACATAATAAGTACCTCTTTTCTTTAATTATCGTACTACTTCATAAATATACTAAAGATAGGTGGAAAAAGCAAGGAAATAATCACTATAAAGCTTGAAATTGACATTCTATTTTGTGTATGATACGATACGAAAGAATATAGAGAATAGGAGATAAATACGTGGAAGAATACAGATTTTTATTAGACATCGCAATTATTCTTTTTGTTACAAAGGGGTTGAGTTTGTTCTCGAAAAAGATTAGCATGCCACCAGTTGTGGGAGCGCTGATTGCCGGGATTGTTTTAGGACCTATGATGCTGAATCTTGTTCAGTTTTCAGAGTCTCTTTCTAACATTGCAGAAGTTGGGGTTGTAGTACTTATGTTTCAAGCTGGGCTGGAGACAGATGTGAAGGAATTAAAGCGCAGTGGAAAAGCTGCATTTATTATAGCCATTACAGGAGTATTAATTCCAATGTTTGGAGGAATTGCAGTCTCAGTTTTTTACAGTAAGAATATAATGCAGAATGTATTTATTGGAGTTATTTTAACGGCAACTTCAGTTAGTATTACAGTGGAAACGCTGCAGGAGATGGGAAAGCTAAAGGGACGTGTGGGAACCGCAATTTTAGGTGCTGCAATTATTGATGATATTCTTGGAATTATTTTATTATCAATTATGACAAGTATTGGAAAAGCAGGGAGTATTGAAGTTTCTGTGATTTTTATGATTTTTGTAAAAATGGCAGCATTTTTTGTTATTTCAGCCATTGGAGGAGTTATCGTTTATAAGTTCTTTCAGTGGATGTCAGAGATGAAAGTAAACAATGAACAGGTTCATAGAAGGCGAGTTCCTGTGTTTGCATTTGCATTTTGTTTAGCACTGGCATATTTAGCTGAAGTGTTTGGGATTGCAGATATTACAGGAGCATATTTGGCAGGAATCATTTTGTGCAGAGTACCAGAAACATTTTATATTTATCGAAAGATTGAGTGTTTATCTTATATGTTGATTACACCTGTATTTTTTGCTAGTATTGGATTGAAAACAGATGTTTCATCTATGACATCAGCATTATTGATATTTACCATTCTAATCAGTGTGGTTGCTGTGATTACGAAGATCGCAGGATGTGGTGTGGGAGCAAAGATATGTAAGTATACCAACCGAGAATCAATACAAATCGGTGCAGGTATGGTTTGTAGAGGAGAGGTTGCTCTGATTGTTGCGCAGAAAGGAATTTCAGTTGGTATTTTACACCACAAGTTCTTTGCACCAATTGTAATTATGGTATTAGTAACAACCTTGCTATCTCCTGTTTTATTAAAGATATTTTTTAGTGAAAAAAAGAAAGTACATTATAGAAAAGAGGCAGCATGATTGAAACTGTAGTATCTGTTCAGCTTCCTATTCGTGAGAAGCTGCGAATTAAGAAAAATTCTTTGAGTCCAGATGAATTAACTGGAAATGAAAAACGCATGTGTTTGGTATCAGGAGTTTATGGAGATGAACTAGGTGGTCAGTATATATGTGGGGAAGTAATTCGACGCATTAAGAAGGATTACGACAATCTAAAGGGTATTGTGGATGTCTATCCATCCATCAATCCTTTAGGGTTGGATGCAAGAACCCGAATTGTACCAATCTCGGAGATTGATTATAATACTGCATTCCCAGGAGATTCCAATGGAGAATTTACAGAATATACTGCATTTAAGTTAATTGAAGACATTCGAGGGGCGGATTTTTGCATTGATATTCATTCAAGCAATATATTTTTACAGGAATTACCTCAAGTTCGAATCAATGATGTGGGTAATAAAGAATTGTTAAGGTTAGCACATTGTATGAATACCGATTTAGTGTGGATTCATCCTTCGACTACAGTAAATGAAGGGAGTCTTCCTTACCACTTGAATGAAATTGGAGTACCTACTATCGTTTCTGAATCAGGAACGGCATTTAACATTAAATATGACTATTGTGAACAGATTATTGAAGGTATTTTTTCTGTTATGAAAGAACTTGGAATTTGGAGTGGAGAGACCATTACATCAAAAAAAGTCCCCACAGTATATGATCAGGAAATTATATATTTGAATTGTGAGAGTAGCGGACTTTTTGTTGCAAATAAAATGTTAAATGAAAGAGTCGAAGAAGGCGACGTTATTGGAAGTATTATGAATCCTATTTTAGGAGCTATAGAAGAAGATATTATCGCACCAATTGGTGGGATAATTATGACGTTAAGGGAGCATCCAGGAGTGACAGAAGGTTCATTGGTAGCCCGAATCTTAGGAGGTGCAGGTGAATGAGAGAAGCAGTTTTGTATGAGACAGAGACCTATCTAAGACAAGAGTTTCAGGTTCATGGATTTTATTTTGGGTGTGATACAAAAGATGCTGATGATGCAGCGTGTATTGTAGGTTCTATGCGTGGGAATGAATATCAGCAACTGTATATTTGTTCTATGCTGGTGCAGCGTTTAAAAGAGATTGAAAGTTCTGGAGCTATTGTAGGGAATAACCGCATCTTAATTGTTCCATCTGTGAATAATTCATCTATGAATGTTGGAAAGAAGTTCTGGGTTTCAGATAACTCTGATATTAACAGAGAATTTCCGGGGAATTATGAGGGAGAACCAACGAGTCGTCTGGCAGCGAATTTATTTGAGAAAGTACAGGGATATCGCTATGGAATTCATTTTCCGTCTTTTTATAAAAAAGGAGATTTTATTCCTCATGTAAGAATGCCAGCCACAGGAAAAGAAAGTGTAAGTCTTGCCAATTTATTTGGATTACCCTATGTGGTTACAAGCAAACCAAGAAATTATGATAATAAAACATTGAATTACACATGGCAAACCAGTGGGACAGATGCCTT
Organism: Anaerostipes sp.; assembly: GCA_028704435.1. Taxonomy (GTDB): domain Bacteria; phylum Bacillota; class Clostridia; order Lachnospirales; family Lachnospiraceae; genus Anaerostipes. Next base: position 14,582 of record JAQWFL010000034.1, read on the forward strand.
TTCTGTTTATTCTGGAGAAACTGGGCATATAAATGAAAAATTAGCAAGACAAGCAGTGTCCAGTGTGTTAAGATTTTTAACGAGGATGGGAATTATAAAATATAATTGCCATAATGGGTATATTGCGAGTATTATAGAAGAAGAGAAGATGATAGAAGTTCAAACTGATGCGGCAGGATTTTTCCGGCGAAAGGTAGGAGTCAGCGAAGAAGTTTCCAGAGGACAGCTATTAGGTGAGATTTTAGATCCTTATGAAGGGGATATTATTTCTGAGATACGTTCACAAACAGATGGAATTGTATTTTTTGCAAAGAATCAACCAGTTATTATGGAGAATACAGCAGCATTTCAAATTATTAAAAAATTACACCAATAGGAGGAGGAAGATATGGCAGAAGTAAAGCGAGTGTACGTGGAAAAGAAAAAAGACTATGCAATTAAGGCGAAGGAATTATTAGAAGAGGTAAAGCAGTACCTTGGCCTTGACGTCAAAGCAATTCGTGTCTTAATTCGCTACGATGTTGAGAATGTGTCAGATGATGTATATCAGAAAGCAGTAGAGACAGTTTTTAGCGAACCACCAGTAGACGATGTTTATGAAGAGACATTTGAGATGGGGGATAAGGATCATTGCTTTAGTGTTGAATACTTACCAGGGCAGTTTGACCAACGTGCAGATTCCGCACAGCAATGTGTAAAATTATTAGATGAAAGTGAAGATCCAATTATCAGAAGTGCAACTACGTATGTGATTGAAGGTGAATTAACAGAGGAACAATTAGATGCAGTTAAAGATTACTGTATTAACCCAGTTGATTCTAGAGAAGCAGACGCAGCAAAGCCAGAAACCTTGGTTATGGAATTTGAAGAGCCAGAAGATGTAAAGACTTTTGATGGATTTGCGCAGATGAATGAAGATGAATTTAAGAAATTATATGATTCTTTAAATTTGGCAATGACATTTAAGGATTTCCTTCATATTCAGAACTATTTTAAAGAAGAAGAAAAAAGAGATCCTTCTATGACTGAAATTCGTGTATTAGATACCTATTGGTCTGATCACTGTCGTCATACTACTTTCTCAACAGAACTTAAGAATATTGAATTTGGAGAAGGATATTTTAGAACACCAATTGAAGCAGCATATGACCAGTATATGATGGATCGTCAAAGTATTTTTAGAGGGCGGAAGGACAAGTTTGTCTGTTTAATGGATCTTGCATTGATGGCAATGCGACGCCTAAAAAAAGATGGTGTCTTAGACAATATGGAAGAGACAGATGAGATTAATGCATGTAGTATTGTTGTTCCAGTGTCTATTGATGGAAAAGAAGAAGAGGAATGGTTGATTAGTTTTAAGAATGAAACTCATAACCATCCAACTGAGATTGAACCATTTGGTGGGGCAGCTACTTGTCTTGGGGGAGCTATTCGTGATCCACTTTCAGGACGTTCTTATGTATACCAGGCTATGCGTGTAACGGGAGCCAGTGACCCAACAGTTCCGTTGAATGAAACATTAAAAGGAAAGTTACCACAACGTAAGATTGTAACTGGTGCAGCTCATGGATATAGTTCTTATGGAAACCAAATTGGACTTGCTACTGGATTTGTAGATGAGATTTATCATCCAGACTATGTTGCAAAACGTATGGAGATTGGTGCTGTTATGGGTGCGGCTCCTCGAAGTAATGTAGTAAGAGAAAGTTCTGATCCAGGGGACATTATTATTCTTTTAGGTGGAAGAACAGGACGTGATGGTTGTGGTGGTGCTACAGGATCATCTAAGGTTCATACAGAAGAATCAATTGAGACATGTGGAGCGGAAGTACAAAAAGGAAATGCACCAACAGAAAGAAAGATTCAGCGTTTGTTTCGAAGACCAGAAGTAAGCAGACTAATTAAAAAGTGTAATGACTTTGGAGCAGGCGGAGTATCTGTTGCAATCGGAGAATTAGCAGATGGACTTACTATTGATCTTGATAAAGTACCTAAGAAATATGCTGGATTAGATGGTACAGAACTTGCAATTTCTGAGTCACAGGAACGTATGGCTGTTGTTATTGATCCAAAAGATGTTGATCAATTCTTAGCATACTCAGAGGAAGAAAATTTAGAGGCTGTATCTGTTGCTGTTGTAACAGAAGATCCAAGGCTAGTATTGTCATGGAGAGGAAAAGAGATTGTAAATCTATCAAGAGCATTTCTTGATACCAATGGGGCACATCAAGAAAATGATGTGAAGGTTGAGATTCCAAGCCGAACAGAAAATTTCTTTGCACAGCCACAGGAAATAGATTTTAAGAAAGCATGTTATAAAGCATTGTCAGACTTAAATAGTTGTTCAAAAAAAGGTTTGGTTGAGATGTTTGACAGTTCCATTGGGGCTGGAAGTGTAACAATGCCATTTGGTGGAAAGAATCAATTGACACCAATTCAGACAATGATTGCAAAATTACCTGTATTAAAAGGTAAGAGTGACACAGTTACAATGATGAGTTATGGATATGATCCATATCTTTCAAAATGGAGTCCATTTCATGGATCTGTTTATGCAATTGCACATTCAATTGCCAAAATTGTTGCTTCTGGTGGAGATTATAGAAATATTCGTCTTACGTTCCAAGAATATTTCAAAAGACTTGGAGAAGATAAGACTCGTTGGGGACAGCCATTTGCATCATTACTTGGAGCATACCATGCTCAACTTGGATTTGGGTTAGCCTCAATTGGAGGAAAAGACAGTATGTCAGGTACATTCAATGATATTGATGTGCCACCAACATTAGTATCTTTTGCGGTTGATGTTGCAGATGCGAAGAATGTAATAACTCCAGAATTAAAGAAAGCTGGCAATCGACTATTACGAGTATGTATTCCAAAAGATGCCTATGACCTTCCAAATTATGCTGAGACAAAGCGTATTTACCGCATGCTTCATAAGTTAATTAAAAAGGGTGCAATTAAGTCAGCATATGCAATTGGAGCAGGTGGAACCATTGAAGCTGTAGCAAAGATGGCATTTGGTAATAGACTTGGAGTTGATTTTGACCAAGAAGTTATTTTAAGTGATTTAACAGAAAATCACTATGGTTCTTTTGTAATTGAGATGAATACAAGAGATATTAAATATCTTGAAACACCAGCTCTATTATTAGGAGAAATTACAAAAAGACCTGAATTATCATTAGGTGATGAAGTGGTAGCTTTAGATGAGGCAATTGCTGTTTGGGAGAAACCTTTAGAGGAAGTATATCCAACAAAATCCTATGACAATAAGGAAGAATTAGAGACAAAGGTTTATACAAAAGGTAGCGTTTATATTGCAAAAAATAAAGTTGCAGTTCCAAATGTATTCATTCCAGTGTTCCCAGGAACAAACTGTGAGTACGATTCTGCAAGAGCATTTGAAGCAGCTGGAGCAAACGTTATTACAAAGGTATTCAAGAATTTAGATGCTCAGGGAATCAGAGATTCTGTAGATGAATTCCAAAAAGCAATTGATCAATCACAAATTATTATGTTCCCAGGTGGATTTAGTGCAGGTGATGAACCAGAAGGATCAGCAAAGTTCTTTGCAACAGCATTTAGAAATGAAAAGCTAAAAGAATCTGTAATGAATTTGTTGGATAACAGAGATGGATTGGCTTTGGGTATTTGTAATGGATTCCAGGCATTAATTAAGCTTGGATTAGTTCCAGAAGGTAAGATTATCAATCAGACGGCAGATGCCCCAACTTTGACAATGAACAGTATTGGACGTCATATTTCAAAGGTTGCATATACAAGAGTAACATCTAATCTATCACCATGGTTTAACAATGTTTCTGCAGGAGATGTATTTAGTATTCCAGTATCTCATGGAGAAGGAAGATTTGTTGCCAGCGATGAAGTAATTGAAAATTTAATTGCAAAGGGACAGATTGCTACACAATATGTAAATTTAGATGGAAATCCAACCATGGATGAAGAGTTTAATCCAAATGGATCATACTGTGCAATTGAAGGTATTACAAGTCCAGATGGAAGAGTATTAGGTAAGATGGGACATTCAGAACGTATTGGAGAATATGTTGCTATGAACATTAAGGGAAATAGTGACCAAAAGATTTTCTTATCAGGTGTTGAATATTTTAAATAGAATCATACAAAAAAAGAGCATATCACAGTGATGATATGCTCTTTTTGAAATTATTGGTTATTTTTCTTTTGAAGTTGTATTAATTCAATTCTGGTTTTTTCAACTTTCTTAACCTGGAAAATGAAAGAATTGTCCTCAGCAATTTCACCCTCCTCTGGAAGATGATCTAAAAGTTCAATCATATAACCACCTAGAGAATCATAATCCTCAGAATCAAATTCAGCATCTAAGATATCGTTTAAGTCATCTAACTTCATAGAGGCATTAACAAGGAATGTATTTTCATCCACAGCCTTAAAGCTATCCTGCTCAGAAGCATCATATTCATCTCGAATCTCTCCAACAATTTCTTCCACAATATCTTCTAATGTGATAATACCAGCGGTGGTTCCATATTCATCTAAGACAATAGCAAAGGAAATAGATTCTTGTTGCATTTGTGTTAAAAGACTGGAAATCTTCTGCGTTTCATAGGTAAAAAAAGGTTCTCTCATCACAGGTTCTAGTTCAAAAATTTCTCCACGGTGTTTTGCACGATGAAAGTATACATCCTTTAAATATACAGTACCTACAACCTTGTCCTTTGTTTCTTTATAAACAGGAAGCCTAGAATAGTGAGTATCCATAAAAATTGAAATCACTTCTTTGTAGGAAGCATCTAAAGAAACAAAATCAGTATCAATTCGTGGAATCATAATATCCTTACAAACGGAATCATTGAAGTCAAATACGTTGTTAATCATATCTTTTTCCTCTTCCTCAATGACACCATCTTCATGGCTTACATCCACAATAGTACGAAGTTCTCGTTCTGTCATAATTTTTTTTGACTGTTTTGCATCAATGTGCATTAAAAGTAATAATCCAGTGGAAACCTTGTTAATTACAGCTACAATTGGCGAAATGATAATCGTCAAATAATAAATTGTAGGCCCATATGCAAGAGCTAATTTTGTATTTTTAATGGTTGCATATGTTTTTGGTGTGATTTCACCAAAAATCAAAATTAAAATAGTCAAAATTCCTGTTGCAATTCCGGCTCCAACACTTCCAAAAATATCAATGGCCAGTGTAGTAGCAAGAGAAGTAGCAGAGATATTCACCAAGTTATTACCAACCAAAATACTGCTAAGCATCTTGCTGGGATTTTCAATTAAGAGCATGACCTTTTGTGCGCGGGTATCTCCATCTTCAACAAATGTTCGAATGGTGTGATGACCTACTGTTGTCAGGGCAGTTTCTGCAGATGAAAAAAATGCAGATAACATTAATAATATAATAAGTCCGATTAGTCGGGCTATGAGACTGGGGTCCAAGTATTTGTTACCTCCTTTTAATATGTAATATACCTACCTACATATTACTAAATGTATAGGATTGATGTCAAGTTATCCTTATTTTATAAACATTTAATATTTAAACCAGTGACAAACAAAAATATAAGACGTATAATACCCTTTAACATAAACGAATGCGAGGTAAAAGTATGAAAGAGAAATTTATTAGATTTATGCAGGGAAGATATGGTGTGGACCAGTTTTCAAAGTTTTTGATGGGAGTAGCAGTTGTGGCTATTTTAATATCATCTTTTGCCAAGGTTAGATTCTTGTATCCATTGGCTTGGATTGCCATTTTATACGTGTATTTTCGAATGTTTTCTAAAAATTATCAAAAAAGATATGGGGAGAATCAAAAATATTTAGAACTTACCAAAGGAATCCGTGGGATGTTTCAAAAAAAACGGAATATGATGAAACAAAGAAAAGATTATCATATTTACAAATGCCCAAATTGTAAACAGAAGATTAGAATTCCAAAAGGAAAAGGAAAGATAGAAATTAGTTGTCCAATGTGTCGTACTAAGTTTACTAAGAGGAGTTAAGGATGTTTGGATATATTGCAGTCAATAAAGATGAAATGAAGATGAAAGATTTTCATACATATCAAAGTTACTATTGTGGATTGTGTCAAAGTCTCAAGAAATCTTACGGGGTAAGAGGACAGTTGACCCTATCCTATGATATGACATTTTTGGAGATTCTATTGTCCAGTCTTTATGAACCAAATACAAGATGTGCACAAAGAAGATGTGTTATGCATCCTGCCAAGGAGCATACAGAGCGTATCAATCAGTATTCAAGTTATGTTGCGGATATGAATTTAATTCTATCTTATTACAAGTGTCAGGACGACTGGAAGGATGATGGAAAGAAGATTCGGTTTGCCCAAGCTATGTTGTTACAACGTGACTTTGAAGAGATTCGCCAGAAGTATCCAAAGAAAACACAGTATATCAAACATAATCTAAATCTACTTTCTAAATGGGAAAAGGATCAGGTTATGGATATAGATCAGATGGCAGGAACGTTTGGGAAAATCATGGCAGCTATGTTTGTATATCGTAAGGATGAATGGAGTCAGAATTTATATCGCATAGGATATTATTTAGGTAAGTTTATTTATCTTATGGATGCCTATGAGGATATAGAAGATGATATTGAAAAGGGAAATTACAATCCACTGGTTCCAAGATGGGAGCAAGAGGATTTTGTTTCATGGAGCCAGGGCATTTTAACAATGATGATAGCAGAATGTTGCAAGGAGTTTGAAAGGCTGCCATTAATTGAATCAGTTGATATTCTAAGAAATATATTGTATTCTGGTGTATGGACACGTTTTGAAGAAGTAACAAAGAAAAGAACAAAAGATCAGGAGAAAAAAGATGTTAGATCCTTATAGTGTACTACAGCTTGGTCGTGATGCAACAGACGAAGAAGTGAAAAAAGCTTATCGAAAACTCAGCAGAAAGTATCATCCAGATGCCAATATTAACAATCCAAATAAAGATGCAGCAGAAGCTAAGTTTAAAGAAGTAAAACAAGCATATGAGCAAATTATGGATGAAAAGAATAATGGAGGACAGAGTGCATACGGTTACGGAAGTCCTTTTGGTGGATATGGGCAAAGTCAGCAAGGAGAAAGCGATGACGATATTTATCTAAGAGCTGTTTTGAATTATATTCAAAGTGGACATTATAAAGAAGCACTTAATGTTCTAAGTCAGATTAAGGTGGTAACATCCACTTGGTTTTATTATAGTGCAATTGCAAACAATGGAATTGGGAATAATGTAACCGCATTAGAGCATGCCAGGGAGGCACTAAAGAGAGAACCTAACAATATGCAGTATCAAATGCTAGTACAGCAGTTAGAAGGCGGGGGAAGCTGGTATCAGTCCAGACAAGGAAGTTATGGATTCCCTATGGGTGGAGGTTCCTCTACCCTATGTACTTTATGTGCATGTAATATGGCAATTAACCTTTGTTGTGGAAGAGGTTGTATTGTTTAATAAGAAAAAGAAGACTGTGACTCAAAATCACAGTCTTCTTTTTCTTATTTTAAGTTTTTGGTAAAACTTGTATCAACAAGCTTGCTAAAAGGAACTGTTTCATTTAGTTCCCCAGAACCCTCTAAGATATCTTGAAGGAGCATAAATCCATCTTTTGAAAATGAAGGATTTTCTTTATATGTGTCTTGATCTTTGTAACGTTTAATAATTTTTATCAAATCATTTTTTGTAATATCAGGAAATTGGTCTGCAATGATATCTGCAGTTTCTTTGGGACTGTGATTTGCGACATACTTCTGGCCTTTTGCAATGGCGTTGGTAAATCCCTGAATAATAGATGGGTTTGCTTTTATATAACTTTTTTTTGCACAATAAGCAGTATATGGAATGTATCCACTATCAACTCCAAGAGAAGCAACTACATGCCCCTTGCCCTGCTTTTCAAGAAGTGTAGCGTTTGGTTCAAATTCAACGGTAAAGTCACCAGTTCCTCCAGTAAATGCACCAGCAGTATTTGCAAAATCTATATTTTGAATGATCTTCACATCCTTCTTAGGATTCATATTTTCTTTCTTTAAAATGAATTCTAATATCATTTGAGGCATTCCACCCTTTCTTCCACCAATTAATGTTTTTCCTTTTAGCTGATTCCAATTGAAGTTTTTAATTGGTTTTCGTGAAACAAGGAAATTGCCTGCACGCTGTGTTAATTGTGCAAAGTTTACCGCATAATCTTTGTTACCCTGATTATATTGATAGATACTTGCCTCAGGGCCCATAAAGCCTATATCAGCATCTCCAGATAAAACAGCAGTCATGGATTTGTCAGCACCAAATCCTGTCTCTATTGTTAAATCAATTCCTTCCTCCTTGAAATAACCCTTTTCCAATGCCACATATTGAGGGGCGTAGAAAATCGAATGGGTTACTTCATTTAAGGTTACTTTTTTTAGTTCTTTCTCTTTTTTTACAGGATGACTACATCCAGTAAAAGCTGAAATTACAAAAAGAAAAGAGAGCAGAACTGCGTGAAATTTTTTGAAATGCATAAATTCTCCCTACAAAATTATATTTATCATAAGATATGAGGAAAAAAGAAAAATGTGAATGTTTTATGACTTTACTTTAACACACTAATGTTGTATATTAAAGAAAAGACAAGGAGAATGATTATGAGTAAGAAAATCAAGACAGCGGCTACAAAGCAGTTATTTGAAGCGATTTTAACTTTAGAGACAGAAGAAGAATGTTTTACGTTTTTTGAAGACTTGTGTACAGTGAATGAGTTAGAATCATTAGCACAGCGGTTTGAAGTTGCATCCATGCTGCGAAAAAAGCATACGTATTTAGAAGTTGCAGAAGCGACAGGTGCATCAACAGCTACCATAAGTCGAGTGAATCGTTCTTTAAACTATGGAAGTGACGGCTATGACATGGTGTTTGGAAGAATGAAAAAGTAGAAGTTTATAAAAGCTTCTACTTTTCTTTTTCAGTATCATCAATAAATAGTTCATCAATGATTCGTTCAATCAATTGTTTTCTGGAATAAATATCATAACCAAGTAGAGTAATGAACGAAAATAGATGCAGTTTTTTTTGTTCATCTTTATCCTTTACATCTTTAAACGTTGTATTGGCAGTATCAAAAGCCTTTAATACAGAATCTTTAATTACGTGATTTTGTGACTGCTCTAATGCAAAAATCTCTTCATAAATCTCTGAAAATGATAAATCCTTCTCGTCGGTATAAAAAGTATCTGTTAGGGGCTGAAGTAAATCCTTAATATCAGCAATTGACAAGAAGTTCTTCATATAGTAGATATAAATCAAAAGAATCAAGTGATTCTGGGAATACTTTTTTTTCATAGAAGGGGGAAGAAGCTTGCTTTTTGAATAGTTGTTAATCATAGTTTTAGTAAGAATCTTGTCACCTTCAAATCGCTTTGTATTTTTAAGTTCACTATCCATAAAGGTTGTAATCTGATCCATATATAAATCTATATTGGGTATATCTTCAGGAAGAATATAGTCTAATTTCATCCACTCTTCCAATTTATCTTTAAAATCCATGCTTATCTCCTTTGTAATACAATTAACTATATTATAAAGTCTTTTAAACTATATGACAAGTATAAGTAAACTATCGACACATTTCTTTTCATTTCGCAATCAGATGTAGTATAATTAAACCTTAAGATGGATTTATAGAAAGGAAATATTTATGAGCATATATGACACATTAAACGCGCAGCAAAGAGAAGCTGTATTTTGTACCCAGGGACCACTGTTACTATTAGCAGGTGCAGGTTCAGGAAAAACCAGAGTATTAACCCATCGTATCTGTTATTTGATGGAACAGGGAGTTAATCCATATCATATTCTTGCAATTACATTTACCAATAAGGCAGCAAAAGAAATGAGAGAGAGAGTTGATAGCCTTGTAGAATTTGGGTCAGAGCATATCTGGGTCAGCACATTTCATTCTACATGTGTTAGAATTCTAAGAAGACATATTGATTTATTAGGGTATGATAACAGCTTTACTATTTATGATGGAGATGATCAGAAATCTTTGATACGTGAAATATGTAAACGATTTAATATTGATACAAAGATGCTTCCCGAAAGAGCAATTATAAATTCGATTTCTTCTGCAAAGGATGAATTTATGACCCCGGCAGAATATGAAACTACATATCAATATGATTTTAAGAAAAAGAAGATTGCAGATATTTATAAGGAATATCAAAAACAGTTAAAGGCAAACAATGCTTTAGATTTTGATGATTTAATATTTAAGACAGTGGAATTGTTTCAGTTTCATCCAGAAGTTTTAGAAAAATATCAAGAAAGATTTCAGTATATTATGGTAGATGAATATCAGGATACCAATACACTTCAATTCCATTTAATCAGTATGCTGGCTAGAAAATATAAGAATTTGTGTGTGGTTGGAGATGATGACCAATCTATCTACAAGTTTAGAGGAGCCAATGTAAAGAATATTTTGAATTTTGAAGGTCAGTTCCCAGATGCAACTGTAATTAAACTGGAACAGAATTATCGTTCTACAAAGTCTATTCTTGATGCAGCCAATGGTGTAATTAAGAACAATCAAACGAGAAAAGAAAAAGCATTATGGACGGAAAATGTAGACGGAGAATTGATTGAATTTCATCAATATGGGACAGAATATGAAGAGGCGGCAAATATTGTCCAAAAAATTGAAGAATTATCTGTTGAAGGTGAGCCATATAAAAATATGGCCATTTTATATCGTGCCAATGCACAGTCTCGTGTATTTGAAGAAAAATTTATGCTTAAGAATATTCCGTATCGTATTGTAGGTGGAACAAATTTCTATCAAAGAAAAGAAGTAAAAGATATGATTTGTTACCTGAAGGTTGTCAACAATGGAATGGATGACCTTGCGGCAAAGAGAATAATTAATGTGCCGAGGCGGGGAATTGGTGCTACTTCTATTGATAAGATTCAGGCTTATGCTATAGAACAAGAGATTGGATTCATGGATGCATGTTTTCAGGCACAGAAGATTGAGACATTAAAAACAGCAAAAAAGAAAGTTCAAAAATTTGGAGATGTTATTCTTGGATATCGCAATTATCTAGAATGTCATTCCCTAGAAGAATTGTTCCAGTATATTTTGGAAACAACAGGATATATAAAGGATTTAGAGCAGCAGGAAACAGAAGAAGCAACTGCCCGAATTGAAAATATAAATGAATTACTAAATAAAGTAGTTTCCTATGAAGAAGATGCAGAAGAACCAAATCTTTCAGAATTACTAGAAGAAATCGCATTAGTTGCTGATATTGACAACTTGGAAGAATCGGATAATAAGGTTGTGCTAATGACCATGCATAGTGCTAAAGGGTTAGAATTTCCTAATGTATTTTTATGTGGAATGGAGGATGGAGTTTTTCCATCATATATGACCATTACATCAGAAGATGCAGAGGAACTTGAAGAAGAGAGACGACTTTGTTATGTAGGAATTACAAGAGCAAAAGAAAGATTGTTTTTAAGTGCGGCAAAAAGAAGAATGATGCAGGGAAGAACACAGTTTAATAAGGTTTCTAGATTTATAGATGAGATACCAAAGGAATTATTAAAAGTTGATCGAGGAATTAATTTTTCTGACAAACGACCAGATCATGATATTTTTTCTTCTAGCCGAAATACAAAATTCAGAAAACCATTTCAAAGACGTCAGTTGGATTTGCCAAAAACAGAAAGCCTTGAATATAAAGAAGGGGATAGTGTAAATCACATTAAATTTGGAGTGGGCAAAGTTACTTCTATTGTTTCTGGAGGAAGAGACTACGAGGTTACAGTTGACTTTGAAAAAGCTGGACAAAAGAAGATGTTTGCGTCTTTTGCAAAGCTAAAAAAAGTATGAATTATCTGAAAAAATATTAGTAATAATATACAATAAGTGATATAATAAAGAAAACGCATAAGAAAGGGTGGAACGCATGAAGAATTTAGAAGATTTATTAAGTGTTGCAAAAGTATCTGACCTCATGAATAAGAAAGAGAAAGAGGAGAACAAGATTGTCTGGGCGCTTGCTATCGTAGGTGCGATTGTAGCCGTTGCAGGAATTGCTGTTGCAGTTTATAAGTATTTGACACCTGATTACATGGATGATTTCGACGAAGATTTCGATGATGATTTTGATGACGACTTTTTTGAAGATGATGAAGAGGACGAAGCATTAGATGAAGTTGAAGAGGATCTTGAATAGAAGTAAAAGTGTGAGAAGACCATGAATATTATCATGGTCTTTTTTTTGATGGAAAAAATTTAATTAAAATAAAAAAAGTTGTTGACAAGCAGGGAAGGTTTTCGTATAATAAATCTTGTCTTTGCGGTAAATATCTGCAAAAGTATTTGTAAAGTAAATATCGGGGTGTGGCTCAGCTTGGCTAGAGCGCTTGATTTGGGATCAAGAGGTCGCAGGTTCGAATCCTGTCACCCCGACTTTGCGGGTGTAGTTCAATGGTAGAACTCCAG
>JAQWFL010000035.1 GCA_028704435.1 Anaerostipes sp.
CTGCTGGATCTTCATAAACTCTGGTACCTGATACTCTGATACCTTTTCTACTTCGCCATTTAATCTTTTCCGCATGGCATAATTTTGTGAGTACACCCTTTCAATAACTCCATCAATGATGCCTTGCACGATGTGATAGCTTGTTAATGCTCCTTTTTGTGACAACTCCTTAAGCATTGCTGACTGCTGTAAGGACATTGGTTTCTTACTTGTAACGATATACATTGTTACTGATTCCTGCTCTTCTCTTTTCAAATACGATAAATCAATGCCCTGTCCAATTCCTAATTTCTTTTCATCTACTAATGCCAACAAATCATCTGTCAAAAAGGATAGACGCAAATATCTCTGAATCGTCTTTCTGTTCTCTCCACTAGCTTCGCTCATTGCCTGCAAGGAAGATCCCCCGCCCTGGGTTCCCTGATGTTTCAAGGCTTTATATTTCATGCTATAAGCTTTTACCTTTTCACTAATGGAGATGTCATCTCTTTGAATATTGGCATCCACCATTGCCACAATCGCTTCATAATTGGTGCATTCCTTGATAATCGCTGGAATGGTTTCTTTCCCTGCTAACTTGGATGCATGACATCTTCTGTGCCCAGAGATAATCTCATACTTTAACTTATCCTTGATGTATTTTGCGTGGCGCACCATGATTGGAACAAGCACACCATTCTCACGGATACTATCGACTGTCTCTTCCATTTTTTCATCATCTACTACCTTGAATGGATGACCATCAAAAGGAACTAAATCGTCAAGGGCAAGCTCTACCACTTGCCCCTCTAACTTCTGGACTGACTGTCCAGAAGTCGTATCTACTATCTCATTTGTATTTTCTTCCCCAAAGAGTTCATCATAGGAAGTGAGCTTCATCTTTCCTTCTAATCCTCTTTTATTGTTACTCATGCTAGCACCTCCTTGGTAAGCCCCTCATATGCATCAGCCACCTTACCACTTGGGTCATGAACAAATATGCTAACTCCTTCTGCGGATGCCTCTGCAGCTCTTACTGACATTGGTATTTCTCGCTCAAAGATATGGATATTCTGACCATATACGGAATACAAGACCTCTCGAATCTCTTTTGCATAGTTGGTTCTGTAATCTACCATAGTGATCAGAATTCCTTTGATTTCAAGCTTCTGATTCATCTTTTTTCTTACTCGGCTGATTGTCTTCAACAACTGTTCTAATCCCTTTACCGGAAGATAAGCTGCCTGCACTGGAATGATTACTTCATCTGCACAAGTAAGTGCATTTAAGGTAAGCTGTCCTAAGTTTGGGGAACAATCGATAATCACATAATCATAACGAAACTCTACTAATTCTATGTACTCTTTTAATAGGGTTTCACTGCTTAATATGCCAATGAGAGCGGTTTCCACTCCTGCTAATTCAATATTGGCAGGCATCAGGTCCACTCCTTCGTTGTTATGAAGAATTCCATCCATAAGATCAAATTCTTCCTCATTTAATACACGTTCCATAATGGTTGCTAAAGTAATCTTAATCTTGTCTGGCTCCTGGTATCCAAGTGCTGCAGTACAGCTTCCCTGGGGATCATTATCAATGATTAACACTCTCTTGCCATGTCTTGCAAGACCAACTCCTAGATTGATTGCTGATGTACTTTTTGCGACTCCACCTTTTTGATTTGCTAACGCAATAATTTTGCTCATTTTAATATTCTCCTTTGATTTTGTGGTTCAAATTTATCCAAAGAAGTGTTATACTATTTACATATATTTTGAGCACAACACGCTTTGGTATTTACCAAGTAGAAAGCTCTACAGCCTTTGCTATTGCAGTAGCACAGGCTTTTTTATTTTCCTACTTCTTTTGCTTTTCATTCTCCGCAAATGCCTCCATAATCTCTAACATTGTACGGATTGGGGCAAGCAGTTCTTCTTCCATTTCTTCGATTCCATTTAGTTCCATAAGTCTTGCTTCGATTCTTTGTATATCTCTTCGAAACTGAACAATCATCATTGGATTTCCTTTTGCAATAATCTTCTGATTGATTGCTGCATCCGCAAGATACTCTCGCTTAGTTCTGTAACCACATAACTTCACACGATCCTCAATATCCTGCGCTTCCTCTCTTGATACTCGAAAGGCTACGGTTTCATTTCTCCAACGGTTCTTTGGATCTCTTATTTTTTCAGACATTAAATCCCTCCTCCCACTGTGCATCCAATTTTTCAGCCATCTCGGTCTGAATAGTAGGAAACATATGTGCATAACGATAAGTAATTTTTTCGCTTTCATGACCAACTCTGTTGCCAATTGCGACTGCAGAGAATCCCATGTTAATTAACAAGCTAACGTGGCTATGGCGCAAGTCGTGGATACGAATTCTTTTCACACCAGAAGCCTTTACTCCTCGATCCATTTCATGATGCATATAGCTTTTTGATACTGGAAAGAGTCTGTCAGTCTTCTTTACTTTATATAAAGAAGCAATGTAATCTTGAATCTCCAATGCTACTGGCTTTGGCATTACTACATTTCGAATACTCTTCTTGGTCTTTGGCTTGGTAATAATATCCTCGCCTTTGATTCTCTGATAAGATTTCGTAATATGAATTGTGTTATCTTCGAAAGAAAAATCTGCAGGTGTCAATGCCCTTAGCTCACCTAGACGGATTCCGCACCAATACAATAATTCAAATGCATAATAGGATACTGGTTTGTTCGCTACCTCTGGAATAAATCTCAAATATTCTTCCTTGGTCCAGAACAACATTTCATCTGCTTGTCCGCTTCCTAAGGAACCTGCTTGTCTTACCGGATTGCTTCTCAACTCATAAAAACTAACTGCATGATTGAAGATTGCACTAAGTTGTGACTGCAATGTTTTCAGATAGGTGCCTGCATATTCCTTCTCGTCATCATCATAGGTTAAGGATCTCATTTGGTTCTGCCATTGAATAATATCCCTAGCTTTGATATCTCTCATTTTCTTACCTTCAAAGTATGGCAATATCTTGGTTCTTACTATGTGTTCTTTGGTGCACCATGTATTGTAGCGAATCTTTGGTTTCACATTCTCCGTGTAGACCTCCCAAAAGTCTCCAAAGGTCATATCCAAATTAGAAGCCTGCTCCAGCTTAAAATGATGCTCAAAATCGGTTGCTTCTTTCTTTGTCTTAAAACCACGCTTCATTTTTCTACGGTTCTTGCCGGTCCAATCATTATAATGAAAGGACACATACCAGCTTCCCCTTTCTGTGTCTTTATAAGCAGACATAAATTAAGCCTCCTTTTCTTCGTCCTGCATACCATAGAATCTTTCTATAAAATATCTACGGCTAACTCTGCCTGAAACTACCATGAATCCTTTCTTCTTAAGTTCAGCGTTTAATTCATGAATGATTTGATATGCTTTTGATTGAGATACGCCGAGGGAGTCTTTTACTTCCGAGGTGCTAATAAATAAATTGTCCATGCTAAATGATAGCCTCCTTTTTCTGTAATTTTTCTTTTCATACAGTACATGGGCTGGTTTTTACTTTTCACTTACTCGGAAATGTATATTTTTTTAAATAATTTGAGAAATTGAAGCAGAATAGCTTCATTGAGATAATAGATGTAAAAAGACACTTTTTGTGGAATCTTATTCCGAAACAGGTATCAAACAGGTATCACGGAATATAAAAAAAAGCCTGAACACCGCTTAAACACTGGTGTTCAGACCTTTACGTTTACTACTCAAACTCAATGGTTGCTGGTGGTTTCCCTGTGCAATCGTACATCACTCGATTGACATGATCTACTTCGTTTACAATTCTTGTTGTTACTTTCGCCAATACTTCCCAAGGCAGTTGTGCCGCATCTGCTGTCATAAAGTCAGATGTATTCACTGCTCTTAGTGCGATTGCGTAGTCATAGGTTCTCTCATCTCCCATTACTCCAACGGAACGCATATTGGTTAGTGCTGCAAAATATTGTCCAAGGTGTTTGTCTACTCCGGCATTTGCAATTTCTTCACGATAGATTGCATCTGCTTCTTGAACGATTTTTACTTTTTCTTCTGTGACTTCTCCAATGATACGGATGGCAAGACCTGGTCCTGGGAATGGTTGTCTCATAACAAGGTATTGTGGAAGTCCAAGTTCTAATCCTGCTTTACGAACTTCATCTTTAAATAAATCACGAAGTGGCTCGATAATTTCTTTAAAATCTACATAGTCAGGAAGTCCACCTACATTGTGGTGTGATTTGATGACTGCGGATTTTCCAAGTCCACTTTCGATAACGTCTGGATAAATGGTTCCTTGTACAAGGAAGTCTACGGCACCGATTTTTTGTGCTTCTTCTTCAAATACGCGGATGAATTCTTCTCCAATAATTTTACGTTTTGTTTCTGGATCATCAACGCCTGCTAATTTGTCGTAGAATCTTTGCTGACAGTTGACGCGGATAAGGTTAAGGTCGTATGGTCCTTCTGGTCCGAAGACTGCCTCTACTTCGTCTCCTTCATTTTTACGAAGAAGTCCATGGTCTAGGAATACACATGTTAGTTGTTTTCCAACGGCTTGTGCAAGCATGACAGCGGCAACTGAGGAATCAACTCCACCTGAAAGTGCACATAATACTTTTCCGTCTCCAACTTTTTCACGAATAGCTTTGATGGAATCTTCTACGAAGGAATCCATTTGCCAGTCTCCTGAACATCCACATACATTATATAGAAAGTTGTGGATCATCGCTTTTCCTTCTTCTGTATGCATTACTTCTGGATGGAACTGGGTTGCGTAAAGGTTCTTTTCTGCATTTTCCATGGCAGCTACTGGGCAAACTGGAGTATGTCCAGTTACTTTGAATCCTTCTGGTGCTTCGGCTATATAATCTGTATGACTCATCCAGCAAATGCTTGTATCGCTGATATTTTTGAAAATCTGTGATGTTGTATCAATTTTTACTTCTGTATGTCCATATTCGCTCACTGGTGCTGTTTCTACTTTTCCACCTAGCTTGTATGCCATCAATTGAGAACCATAGCAGATTCCAAGGATAGGAATTCCCATATCAAAGATTGCTGCATCATAAGTTGGTGAATCATCTTTGTAGACGCTGTTTGGTCCACCTGTAAAAATGATTCCCTTTGGATTGTACTCTCGGATTTCGTCCATTGTAATGGTGTGTGATTTAATCTCGCAGTATACGTTGCATTCACGAACACGTCGTGCGATTAACTGATTGTACTGTCCACCAAAATCAATGACTAAAAACTTTTCATTATTTTTCAAAATCGTCCTCCTATATATTTCAACTATTTGTATCAATTATTTTTAACACTTATTTTTCATTATAATGTAGGTATCTTTATTTGACAACATATATCGTCACTTAACAGCTGTTTTTTCTCTATATTTTAGCAACGTTCTCTCTTTTGGAAGTTTTACGCTCAAGGCTCCAACACCTACTAGAATAAAGAGCATACCAGCTAAATCCACTCCTGTAAATGGTATTTTTGTGACAAAAATGGAAAGTATCATTGCCACAAGTGGTTCTACACATGCAAATAAGCTTGCTTTGACTGGTCCAATGAAACGAACGCCTTCTAAGTAACTGCAAAATGATATCATAGTTCCAATGACGATAACTCCACTGATTGCAAGAACCGTTTTAATATCCCAAATACCGATGACATGCCATGGTTTTATGATGACTCCAAGTACAATTCCACCTAGGAGCATTCCCCAACCAACAGTTGGTATGGAGCCGAAATCGGCGAGAAGCTTTCTTGGCTGTATATTGTAAATGCAAAGGGTGAGTGCCGCCATGATTCCCCAGAACAATGCCTGTTTTGTAATGGTCAGGGTATCTAAACTTCCATGAGTTGCCAGTAAAAATGTTCCTACAGACACCATGACTAATACAATGATTTCCTTTGCATTTGGTAATCTCCGTTCTTTCAGTGCATAAAATATCATAATTACAACAGGGGCTGTATATTGTAGTACCGTCGCCGTTCCTGCGTTGGAATACTGGATGGCTAGAAAATATGAAAGCTGGCAAAAGGACATCCCAAAGATTCCAAAGACTATCATACTGATTCCACTTCCTTTGTTTTTCCACACTTGAAATATAGAATTTTTCTCTTTCATATAGGCTACAAGAAGGAGTAACACCCCTGCACACAGCAGGCGAACGCTCACAAGCCACTGTGCATTTAATCCTTTGACATCAAATAAATACTTTCCCAGAACTCCGCACAATCCCCAACATATGCCACCTATAATTGTATATAAAATACCTTTTCTATTGTCGTTCACACCGCACCATCCCTTTTTCTTGTCTCATACATAGTTTCTACTATAATATTTTTTATTTGTGAAGACAAGTAAAAAAACAGGAACTCTCAAATTTCGAGTTCCTGTTTTTAAAATGATTTCTTCTATTTATAGTATCTTCCCAGTGCATCAGCTCCAATAATGGCAGCATACACATCGTCAGGAGTTACTTCAAATGGCATATTTCCAAGGGTATCATCTGGCGAACATGCTAACTTTGCAACTTCCATGATTTCTTCTTGTTTCACTTCTTTGATTCCAAGTTCTGCAAGGGTTGTTGGAAGTCCTAGTTCATCACAAAAACTAATAACTTCCCCTATTTCATCTTGATCTGCATTTTCAAGAACTAACTGAACCAACGTACCAAAAGCAACTTTTTCTCCATGATATAGTTCATGTGTTGCAGGAATTGCAGTTAGACCATTATGAATTGCATGGGCTCCTGCTAGTCCTCCACTTTCAAATCCAATTCCTGAAAGATAAGTATTTGCCTCAATAATATGCTCCACTGCTTTGGTGCAGACATTTTCATCTACTGCAAGTTTTGCATCCACACCTTCATCTAAAAGAGTGTTATAGCAAAGTTCCGCAAGTGCCATTGCCGCTAGTGTATTCTTTCCACCAACACAGTTTCCAGCATTGGATCTTTCACAGGCTCTTGCCTCAAAATAAGTTGCAAGAGCATCTCCCATTCCAGATACCAAAAGTCTTGCTGGTGCTTTTGCCACAACATCTGTATCTACCATTACCATATTTGGACTTGCTGGTAAAAATAAATATTTATCAAAAACTCCATCATCTGAGTAAATAACAGAAAGTGCACTGCATGGTGCATCGGTAGATGCAATAGTTGGAACAATCATTACTGGCTTTTTCTCGTAAAATGCAACTGCTTTTGCAGTATCAAGAATCTTTCCTCCTCCAACACCTACGATAACATCGCATCCATTTGCCTTAGAAACCTCAATCAATCGATTAATTTCTGTCATACAGCATTCTCCATTGAAACTTTCGTATACAATCTTGGTGTCTCCCTGCCCTTCTGAAATTCCCGGTTCTACACGTTTCTTTCCAGATGGGCTTGTCAATACAAGTAAGCTTTCTCCATAATTCTTTGCGTATTCACAAAGATTCTTTAATTCCCCTTTTCCTTGAACATAACGACTTGGACTTCCAATAATATTTGCCATAAGTAAGCTCCTTTCAAAATGCTTTACCTCTTTGTCTCCTTTCCTCATTATATCACGATTTCCTTTGTAATATTTGTTGGCTTTGTATTTTTCCTTGACACTTTCTTTCCTATTTGTTAAGATTGTTACAAAACTATTACGTTCCAAAAACTTAGCTATGGAACTAGAAATCAGGTTAATATTATTATGACGAAAAAAAATAAATTTAAAAGTAAACAATTTAAAAGGTTAAAAAAACGCCAACGCCAGCGGCACATTGCCATGGCCATTATTGTATCTTTTTTTCTTCTTATCCTACTTGGCATCTACATCATTATTTTTCCTATCATTCGTAATTTCCAAAAAAAAGAAACAGCAACAACTGCGAAAAAGGTTACAACAGTTACTAAGAAAGTCACAACCACGGAAAAGAATTGGTATGATTACAACGCAATTGCTCACGCCTTAGGGGGTATTGACGGACATGACTACACCAATTCAAAAGAGGCCTTTGAAGCTTCCATTAAAAATGGATTTCACATTTTTGAAGTAGATTTACTACAAACCACAGATAACGTTCTAGTAGGCCGTCACACTTGGGGAGAAGATTTATCTGACCCATTAAGTAAAGGTGATGACAATCGTGTATCTTATGACACATTTAAAAACACCAAGCTCTATGGCAAATATACCCCACTTTCATTGGAAGATATTTTTAATATTATGGACAAACATCCTGATATTTATGTGATGACAGACACAAAAGATGGTGGCTATGCAGCTTCAGCTTCTGATGCTAAAATCATTGTCCAGACAGCAAAAAAGATGGGAAAAGAAAAGTTACTAGATCGTCTCATCATTCAGATTTACAATGAAAATATGGTAAGAGCTGTGCGTTCTCAATATGATTTTAAACATATTTTATATACCACTTATAAACAGTCTGATTTGGCTTTTAGTCAAATGATTAATTTTTGTAAAAATAACCAGATTGAAGCCGTAACAGTTCCACAAAAATCGGTAAATGATTATCGAATGAAGCTATTAGAAGACGCCAATCTCAAATCATTTACCCATACAATTAATAATACCTATTTAGTAGAACAATATATGCAATTAGGTGTTTATGGTATCTACACTGACTTTGTAAGTAGTTCTGATATTCGAGAAACTTACTTAAATCTACAAAGTGATAAGTTAATCAAAACATACTCTGACGCCTTAACCAAATAATTTTGCTGCCTTTTTCATGTTGTCAATTATTTTGACACTGAAAGGGCAGTTTTTTTCGCAGCTGCCACATGCGATACATTCATCTGCGTGATGTTCTAACAGTTTATAATGCTCGCGGACGGTTTCGGGCACCTCTCCTTGTGCAACTGCAAGGTTTAAATATTTCGTAACTGAAGCTACATCAATTCCCTTTGGACAGGGCGCACAGTGACCACAATACATACAATGTCCTTCAAAACTGTGTCGTTCTAATCCTGATAATACATTTGCATAATCTTTCTCTTCCTCGGTGGCCATTTCATAGGCTACCATTTCTTTTAGATTTTCTTCCGAGCGGAATCCACCCATAATCGCTCCAACCGCTGGTCTTGTAAGAGCATAGTGGATACACTGGTTCACTGTAAATGCCTTGCCAAAGGGAGATAACTCCTCATCTAATAAGTCCCCTCCTCCAAAAGCTTTCATAACATCAATTCCAACACCCATTTTTTCACACAATTCATACAACTCAGTTCGACTGGCATCTTGGTTGTGATAACTCTCCATATAAACCTCATCTGCCCACAACTGTTCCACGTCTTCTGTTGGTGGTTGCATATCATACGACGGATTAATACTAAACATTAATACCTCAATCAATCCTGTCTCCACTGCCATTTTCGCAACTGCAGGATTGTGACTGCTCATTCCAATGTGCTTAATTCTTCCTTGTTTCTTCAATTCTAGTGCATATTCCATCACGGATCCATCAAACACTTGATGAAAATCTTCCTCTGCATCAATATAATGAATCATACCAATATCAATATAATCTGTATCAAGTCTTTTCATTAAATCTTCAAAAGACTCTCGAACTTCCTCTATATTTCTTGTACGTAAATACTGCTCATTTTTCCAAGTAGAACACAAATGTCCCTGAATAATTAAATTATCTCTATGACCTTTTATTGCATAACCCATATTGTCCCTAAGCTTAGGACTTGACGCATACATATCAAAAAAATTCACTCCATAACTCATTGCCAGTTCCATACGTTTTCTTGATTCCTTGGCACTTAACTCTGCAAATCCCTCACAGCCCAATGCTATTTCACTTACCTTTAAACCTGTATTCCCTAAATTTCTATATATCATAACAAGACTCCTTTTCCTAAATGTAATCGTTAAGATTATGATACACCATAAAGTAAGCTTTAGGACAGATGTTTCATTCAAGAAATTTCATTCAAGAAATTTTACTACTCGTTTCCTCTTGCAGAATATGCCTGTTCATAGAAAAATTCTTGTGCATTTAACTTTGAATCTCCATCTTTTACATTACGATAAACTCCATCTGCTCCTAATTCTCTTGCCTGAGTATTATCGCTAAGCATTGTGATGAACATTTCACTTAAGGCATTTTTAATCTCTTCATCGTAGACTGGAATTGCCACTTCTACACGTCGAAGGGTATTTCTTGTCATGTAGTCTGCGGATGCGATATAGATTTTTTCTCTTCCATTGCATCCAAAAATATAGATGCGTGAATGCTCAAGAAAACGACCTACAATACTAATTACGCGGATATTTTCTGTGATTCCAGGAATTCCTGGAACAAGACAGCAAATTCCACGAATTATCATATCAATTTTTACACCGGCCTGAGATGCCTCGATTAACTTGTCAATAATTGCTTTGTCTGTAAGTGAGTTTAGTTTTAATCCTATATATGCTTCTTCCCCTGCCTGAGCATGTGCAATTTCTCCATCCATCATTTTTAACACTTTGTTTTGTAAACATTTTGGTGCAACTAATAAATGGCTGGTTTCATCCACAACAGTTTCTAATGCCAAGGCTTTAAATACTTCGTTTGCCTCCATCCCGATTTCTGGATTTGCAGTCATAATCGATAAATCTGTGTATATTTTTGAAGTCTTTTCGTTGTAGTTTCCTGTACCAACTTGTGTAATGTACTCTACTTTTCCCTCTTCTTTTCTTGTAATTAAGCAAAGTTTTGAATGTACTTTGTAATTATCAATTCCATAAATGACACGACATCCAGCCTTTTCAAGATGTCTAGACCATTTAATGTTATTTTCTTCATCAAATCTGGCTTTTAACTCTACTAAAACTGTTACTTCTTTTCCGTTTTCTGCAGCATCTACAAGAGCTTCTACAATTTTGCTATGTTTTGCAACACGGTATAATGTCATTTTAATAGAAACAACTTTTGGATCCTCTGCTGCCTCACCAAGCAAGGTAATAAACGGCCGAATATTTTCATAAGGAAAAGACAGCATTTTATCTTTTTCCTTAATTTGTGCAATGATAGACTTTCCCTCTTGGAACATTGGTGATTTTTGTGGGACTCGTTTTTCATAGAATAATTCTTCTTTATTGCGAAGTACATCTTGTAACTGGAATAAGAAAGATAAATCAAGAGGCGTATTATTTTTGAATACATAATCTCGATTTACTTCTAAAAATCTACATAGACTTTCTACAATACTACTGTCCATTTCTCTAGATAGTTCCAGGCGAATTGGCATTCTCTTTTTTCTTTTTTTGATTAAGTCTTCCATGAATTCACGATAATCTAAATCTTCATCATAAAGAGCATCTGCATCAATATCTGCATTTCTTGTAACACGAATTACAGACTTTGCTTTTACATGGTATTTACTAAATACTTGTGGTACATAGTGAAGAATAATATCTTCTGATAACATATAAGCTCCCTCTCTTGTTGGGAGTTGAATTAAACGATCCACAACTAAATTAGTACATGGAATGATTCCAATTTTTTCTTTTCCACCCTTTGTTTCAAGAATAACAACTGCATAGATTTCTTTATTTCTTAGAAATGGAAATGGCTGTTTTTTACCAACAATGGTAGGTGAAATCAATGGTGCAATTTCCTCTTCGAAGTATCCAGCTAAGAATTCGCTTTCTTCTTTTGTGATTTTTTGAAAATCAACCATGCGCACACCTTTTTCTTCTAGCTGATCCATCATATCTTGATATGCAACATCTTTTCTACGATTTAGTTTCTTTACTTCATGAAGCACTGCATCAATCTGCTCTTTTGCAGTCATCTTTGTTTTATTATCTTTTTTTATATGTTTATGTACTAACATTTGATCATGTAACGAAGCAACTCGCACCATAAAAAATTCATCTAAATTACTCTGAAAAATAGATGCAAAAGATAATCTTTCACATAGTGGTGTTGTTTGTTTTTCTGCTTCTTCTAATACTCTCTCGTTAAACTTGACCCATGAAAGCTCGCGGTTCATATACATTTCTCTTCCTTTGATTTCATCTTTCATTATTCGTTTCCTTCCTCTGCTTCTACAGCCTCGGTTTCCGGGGTACTAATAAAATAATTAAAATCCAAATGAGCCACAGCTGCCTCTACAATATTAATACAGCTATTCCCCATTCGATCTAAACTATGTAGAATTTTAGAAAATGGTGCCGTTAAATCTGCACTGCATTTTCCTCTTTTTACACGTGACATATGACGTTTTCTCATTTTCAAGTCTAAATCTAGCACTTCTTCTTTTTCCTTTATAATTCCATCTGCATTTTCAACATTTCCAGTTGTCAGCATTTTAATAGATTCTCGATACATTTTCCGAATTAAATTTGTACATTTTATAAGGTCTTCCATGGCTTCTGGTGAATAGTCATATTTATGGTCTATTTTCTCTTGAATGGATACTGCCATTTCTGAACATAGATTTCCCATACGGTCAATATCGCTTAAAACATACATCATTGCTGCTGTCTGTGTGGATTGTTTTTCTGTCAATCCTCCTGCTGCAAACAAATTTGCGAGATATTCTGTAATCTGTCCATAAATATTACTCACTGCTCCTGATTTTTCAATGATTTCTTTTGTCAATTTTGTATCATTTTTCTCAGCAGCATTTTGAATTTTCCCAAGCATACATTGAATCATATCACTACAATGCATAACCTCTTTAATTACAAGTTCAAGAGCAGCGGTTGGCTGATTTAAAATATTATCATCAAGATAGAGTACTTGTGTTGCGTCCACTTGCTCTTCTTCTTTATTTGGAATCAACTTCATAACAATTTTAACCATGAGCCAGATAAGGGGCGTCCACACTAAAGTCATTACAATATTAAATGTGGTATGAGCATTGGCAATTTGTCTTGCAATTACTTGAATTTCTGGTCCCTTTGGAGAAATCATTTGGACAAATGCCGCAAATGGTTTAATAAGCCAAATAAACACTAAACATCCTGATATATTAAAAATACAATGGGCAACAGCAGTTCTTTTGGCGTCTCTTGACTGTCCAACACATGCAAGTAACGCTGTTATGGTCGTACCAATATTATCTCCAAGCAAAATAGGAATTGCTCCAGTTAAACCAATAATACTTGTCACTCCATCAACTCCTGATTGTGCTGCAAAATTTTGTAGCACTGCAATAGTTGCACTACTACTTTGGACCACAAGGGTCATTAAAGTACCCACTCCAACTCCTAGAATTGGAATATGTGAAACCCGAGAAATTAGATTGATAAAGACTGGGCTTGATGCCAACGGCTTCATTACGTCACCCATAATTTCGATACCTGTAAACAGCAAACCAAATGCAAAAATTGTCTGTCCGATATTCTTTACTCTTTCATTTTTTGATACAAAAGAGATAATAAAACCAATAAATACAATAATATAAATATAATCACTAATTTTAAATGCTATGATTTGTGCTGTCATAGTAGTACCAATATTAGCACCCAAAATAATTGAAATCGCCTGTGGCAGTGTCATAAGCCCTGCACTTACGAATCCAATGACCATAACGGTTGTCGCACTGCTGCTTTGCAATACCGCAGTTGTTAACGCTCCTGCTAAAACTCCTAACACAGGATTTCTTGTCAACATACTTAAAATACTTTTCATTTTTGATCCAGCAGCTTTTTGAAGACATTCACTCATCATATTCATTCCAAAAATGAAAATCGCCAGACCTCCAAGCAGACCAAATATTACTTCCATTGAACTGTTCATTTAACTCTCTCCTTTTACTTCTCTTTTGTATTTAAGTCATTCCATTTTGTTAGACTCCCTTTATATAAAGCTTTTAATTGCTTTGTACTTAAGTTAGTAACGGGATTATCTTTATTTACAATTACCGTAATTCCATCCTTTGCAATGGTTTCATAGTTTAGTAATTCCTTTTCATAGTCTTTTAGTTCCCTTGAAGACATTCCAAAATCACAAATTCCTTTCATTGCATCATTTAATCCACTGGTTGAATCCGATACTTCCACTTTAATCTTCGCATTCGTATTTAGCTTCATATATTGTTTTGCTAATTCTTCTAATAGTCCCGACATGGAAGTAGACCCATGAATGGTTATAGTTCCACTTGACTTATCAGATAAAAAACTCCTTGGTTTCCCAATTGGTACAAAATTTTTTCCAACGGTTTCCTGTCCCTTTCCCTGAATATAAGAAATAAAATCTCGTTCCACATCTCGAAGTTTTCCTGTATACGTTAAATAGAAAGAACGAGACAAGTCATATTTTCCCTTGGCAATATTTTCACTTGTTGCCTTCTTTCCATTGACATTTATTGCCTTTATCTTTTCATTTTGATTTTTCAATATCTCTCCCGAAGGAACATATCCTATGACATTCTTGTTGTTTCCAACATATTCAACGACTTTTTCTGCATTATCTACAACATGTGCTTTCTTTGTTGTATCATCTGAATTGTCCGTAGAATTTGACATTTCTCCAAGTCCTACTAAATCTGCAAAAGTTGTTCTTGTCCCTGAGCCTTCTTCTCTCGATACTATTTTTACACTGCCCAGTTTATCTAGTCCGTTCATTGTTTGTTGATTATTTGTTGAATCTTTTCCACATGCACACAATCCAACGACGGTACATACCATTAGAAACATCCATATTGCTTTTTTTTGAAACAACTTTTCTTTCCTCCTTTGTACGTTCTCATACATAATTATCCACTCTATATTTACTATGTGTATGAAAGCCTAACATTTTAATGTAAAATCCTTTCTTTCCTTTATGTTAAATCTATGTTAAATCCATGTGTAGCACTTGCTTTTAACAAAAAAAGACAGTTACACAAATGTGTAACTGCCCATAAAATATGACTTTTATATTATTTTAAAATCTATCAATGGCTCTTTTCCAATACCCAATGCCGCTTTTGCAAGTTCATCTGCCTTGTCATTGTACGTATCATTGGAATGGCCTTTAATCTTTACAAACTTTACCTGTAGCTTGTCTTTCACGCTGTCATAAAATGCTTTGTATGCCTTAGTTCCCTCTTTGTTGGTTTTCCATTCTCCTACGCACCACTTTTCAATTCCTGCATAATCATAGTGAATGGCAAGTTTTTTATAGCCATGATTCGTGGCATATCTCATTGCCGCCTCTGCTCCCTTAATCTCTCCTGCAACATTTCGCATGGAAACTAATTCTGAATCTTCGTATGCTTTTGCAAAAAATGTTTCTTTCCCATCAATAAACAACACCATTCCGTAGGAAAACATTTTTTTATTATTATCAAAACTTCCATCTACATATGCGATTAACGTATCTTCATCAATGGTTATAAGTTCACTGGCACTTGGATTCATATATTCAATAGCCTCTTCTTCTGTCTTAAAGCTTTTATACTGAGCATTGGGGAATCCATGGGTCTGTTTCCTGCATTCATCCCATGAACGATAAATCCCTGGTTTCTTCCCTTGCTTTACTGCGTAAAATTTACTTGCCATCTGTTTCCTCCACAATAATTTACTTTATCATAACTTTACACACCTTAGATGCCCATGTCAACTCATTTAAATCCTGCTTTTGATAATTACAGTTTCCTATGGTTCCATTTGTTTTTTTATCTGCAATGGTAAAATGATTTACCCAATCATTTGCTGCTTGTTCTTCCACACCCATCTGCATTAAACATGCTTTGATAAAAGGCTTCTCTCTATTGTAAAATCCTTGATTGGTATTTAAATCCCCCTCATAGAATTGTACATATGGAATCCACAATGTCATCTGATAAATATGCCCATCTTTTTTTAATATTTTAACAAATCTGCTTTCATAATAAGTGTCTTTCCAAGCGTTACTTTGCATATCAATCTGTGTATATTCTCCTCCTGGATTGTAGTTGGTAAGCGTCCAGCATTCTCTTCCCTCTTGTGGAACTTGTTTTTTCATCTTGCTAAATGACTGTTGCGAATCACAATCATGTCGAATAATAAAATCAGCATAATTATATAAAAATTCAATTCCATTGCTCTCAAATCGATAGTATTTATTTACATCATGGAACAATGTCTTTTTATTGTTCACCACAACCTCTATTCCTTTACTATCTTCCTCTATTTTCTTCATCCATTCAGCAATTCCATGAAATCCTTCCTTCTCAAGATTTTTTATAAACTCTGATTGAGCCAGATTCATCTGCGCCGTTCCGTCAATATAATGATTGTCTTTATCCACTGCATATATTAAATCTCTCTTTTGTTTCCAGTCATATCCTTTTATTTTATTCTTCTTGTATGTGGACAGAGTGTGAAAGGC
Organism: Anaerostipes sp.; assembly: GCA_028704435.1. Classification (GTDB taxonomy): domain Bacteria; phylum Bacillota; class Clostridia; order Lachnospirales; family Lachnospiraceae; genus Anaerostipes. The sequence continues at coordinate 16,293 of JAQWFL010000035.1, forward strand.
TTCTTGGTAGTCTCCGTTTTTCATTTGAATTAATCGATAGAGATTGGCTTCATTATAATCATTATGAGACATACTATCAGCATAAAAATCAGTATCCCCATCATACTCCCATAGACTATCTTGTGTTTTATCACCATACCAATTGGCAAAACTATAATCCTGTAATTCTACTGTTTCATTTCCCACATACTTTGTATGTTTCAATGCCTCATATAATTTTTTGAGTGTTTTTTTCATCTCTTTATCATTGGTTTTTGGCTGTTTTGCTGTAAACTCTGCCGTTACAGACTTTTTGCTGGGAAGATAACTGTTTTTTACAGCAATACGAATTCCAGAATGAACATCCACATAGTTCCATAACATTATAAAACATCCTACGAGAAGAATAATTCCAGCTACAAGTCCAATTCTACGATTTCTCTTTCTCTTTTTTAATGTCCCTTGAAATTTCATTTTCCCCACTTCCTCTCTCTTTTTTTCACATATATAAAATAGTAGGTCAAACCAAATAAGAAGAAAATTAAACCTATGGTTTCTTTCCTTCCAATCCGAATGTGCATTTTTAATCCAACAATAACAACAAAGGCGATCACTCCAAAACACCCACCTGCCACAAAAATCTTTTCAAGCATTGGATAATAAATTGCATTTCCTTTTTTTGATTCATCAAGGATTACACTTGTACGATAAGCTGCTACAAATAAAATAACAGTAAGTAACAACTGCACAAAAATTACAAATAAAATATGATTAAAATAAATAATATTAATCTGATTTGCCACTCCTGCATCCCACACTGATATTTCATTTATAGGATCTGTAATTAAAAAAACAGAATTAAGCCAGCTAGTTTTTTACACTCCATCAATTAATTGGTCATTACATGCGTTCATCAGGTTAGGAAATATAAAAATACCAGCTGATATTACAGCTCCCATGGGGGTATTTCTACATATGCTTTGAACCCAGGATACCACTGCATACATTAAGGTTAAGGAACACCAAATATAAATTAGATATATACTCAAATTCCATAAATTATCAATTGCTAAAATTCCTTTCACATATGTATAGGATGACAACCGTTCCTGAAACCAGCCGTCAAGACGAATTCTTGTCCCAAGGACAACCACAGCGAGTAACATCCATGGAATCGTATATACAATCATTCCCATTACCCATCTTGTCATAAATACTTTGTTCTTTTTCACTGGCAGGGAGGCAAGAAAGGCGCCTCGCATTCCCATTTTATCTCTCCCATATAAGTAGGAAATATATAAAATCATTGGTACAGCAACTATAACTGCAAATTTCATCACATGCTGTAAGCTATCTAAAAAAAGACATGCAGCAGTTTCATAGCTCCCCATTTGTCCCTCATCAACATTAACCCAAATATCATTAATATATGTACAGCTTGTAAATGCCAAAATCACAATACAAAAGAATATTGTAATTCCTGTCATATTTCGTCTCTCATGCCTTCCTATGCTTTTCATACAATCTCCTTCCTCTCTTATATGCAAACAATATGACATAACTACCTATGACACAAGATACTGCTATAATCAATACTGTTGTTGCATTTCCTTCCCCCTGTATAAGATTTTTAGGTATAAGCATTGTCATAAATCCCTGTATCAATGCCGGACTTCCATATTCAAATATATTGTAAGTTCCAAAATATATTTGATTTGTAATTCCATGAAATAATAACAATATGATAAAAATACCTACGATCATATGATTCCATTTCCCATCCAACCGCGTAAACTTTCTATTTGTCTCTATTTTCAAATTTCCAAAAATATTTTTAGAAATTCCATAACATACAAATCCAATCATACCAAGAAGCAAAATCCCTATTCCCATAATTTCTATATAATGATTGCAATACTCTGCCCATGTATTGTTAATCGCCTTTTCTAAATGTTGAGTTTCCTTTACTATATACCCTAATTCTATAGGTAGTTTAAGAGCTCCCGGTTCATCGTAAAATATGCTTTTGAATATAAGATTGTCTCCATTGACATTAAACCCAACATCAAGAAGGTAACCTAAATTCTGCAAGGCCATTGGGATGAAGACAAAAATCGTTCCTACTGCAATAAGTATTCCCTGCCACACATATCTACATGAAAATAAAATTACTTCTCCTATCATTGCCTTTGCAAGTAAACATGCAAAATTAAACATTCCACTCATAAATATATTATTTATATTATCCCAATTTGACAGTTGTCTGCATTTGATAATATAAAACACACCATAGATGACACCTGCTGCCACCAAAGATACATTTATTTTTACAAAAATATCTTTAAATATCTTTTTTCTTGTGATAGGAAAACTGTATATATACTGCCACCTTTCATCTTCCTGCAATTGATAAATCACAACGGCCAATAACAGCATAAAAACAACCAAAACCACATTCCATCCATAAAGAAGTTTATTTTCAAAGAAGAGTACCATTGTATCATCGTCATATGCATCGATTCCTTTTTGTATCATATAACTTATCATATAACTTCCGTAAAGCAGGGCAGTAACTGGGAGGATAAAGCTATAATATTTAAATAATTTTTTCATTATACCTCACCCCTATCGATTGCTGAAAAGAAAAATTTCTTCTAAAGACATAGGTATCTTTTCTGCCATAGATGCCCCCATTTCGCATAAAATATCTATCATTGATGTTGACACTTCTGAAAAGATAATCGTATAAACACTTCCAATATTTGAATATGTTACAATGGATGGAATATCTCTGACATATCCAGGCAACCCATCTTTAAAGACTGCCTGAATCTTCATCATGCCATCCTTAATCTCGTCCATACTTCCATGGCACACAACTTTTCCCTCTTTCACCATACTGACAGAATCACAAAAAGCTTCTAAATCCTTTAAATCATGAGATGAAATCAACACTGTCATTCCATACATATCCGCTTCATTAATTACAAATTCTTTTATCTGTTTTTGTGCGATTGGATCTAATCCTGACAACGGTTCATCCATGACTAATACTTTCGGATGAATAGATAAATTAAGCATTGAGGCAAGTGCCATAGACTGCCCTTTTGACAACTCTCGAATTCTCTTTAAAACGTCAAGTCCAACAGCTTCATTATAATTATAAAATGAGTCCTTATCAAAGGTTGGATACATTCCTTCATAAAATTCAACCATCTCATCTATATGATATCCGGAAAAATATTGATTTAAATCTGCCACATATCCCATCTCCACTTTAGCCTCTGGATTCTCATACACTGGCTTCCCATTTACAAGAATCTCTCCCTCATCAGCCTTATAAATTCCAGTTAGACAACGAATCAGTGTTGTTTTTCCACTACCATTCCTTCCAACAAGTCCATGAATACTTCCCTCCTTAACACCCATATTCATTCCATGAAGTATCTCTTTATTGCCATAGGATTTATGAACGTTCTTAATTTCTATGATTTCCATTCCTCTCACCTTCCAAATCTACATATATATCTTGAATTAATTTGATTGTTTCTGCCTCATCAAAGCCAAGGTACTTCATTTCAACAAGACTCCCTCTTATATCCTCTTTGATTCTATTCAGCTTTTCCAAATCCATCTCATAGGAAATATTCTTTGCAATAAAAGCTCCCTTCCCTCGAATAGTAACAATAATCTTTTCTTTCTCTAAAAGCTGATATGCCTTGGCAACTGTATTCGGCGTTACACTTAATGTCAGCGCCAGTTTCCGTACCGATGGCAGTGAATCCCCTGGTTTCAAATATTCTTTGAAAACAGCTTCTTTTACTTGATCCATAATCTGCTCATAGATTGCCTTCCCACTTGCTTCATTAATATGAAACATCTTTTCACCCCTTTTGACTGTATTAACTGTATTACCTCTACTAATACAGTTAGGATAATATGATTTCCAAATCATGTCAACCTTTTTTTTACATTTCTTCTGTTTTTGTTGAAATATGTGGTTAAAAATGTTACATTAAATATTAAGCTTTTTACGAAAGGAAAAAATATACCATGAATGCTATAGAATTATTATTACTTGGTGTAGGACTTGCTATGGATGCCTTTGCCGTTTCCGTATGCAAAGGACTTGCCATGAAGAAAATCACGTGGAGAGAATTTGGAATTATTGGTCTTTGGTTTGGAGGATTTCAGGCATTCATGCCACTCCTTGGATACATTCTTGGAAATCAGTTTAAAGTATATATTACGGCCATCGACCACTGGATTGCTTTTATTTTACTTGTTATTATTGGTGGAACTATGATAAAAGAAGCCTTAGATGATGAGTGCGAGGATGCTAACCCCTCTTTAGATGTAACGCTAATGTTTGGTCTGGCTATTGCGACAAGCATTGATGCTTTAGCTGTTGGTGTAACCTTTGCATTTTTAGCGGTTAATATTATTCTTGCTATCACAGTCATTGGTGTCACAACCTTTATTATTTCAGCCATTGGTGTAAAGATCGGAAATATCTTTGGAACAAAGTACAAGTCCAAAGCCGAACTTGTTGGTGGATGCATTTTAATCTTTTTAGGTACTAGAATTCTACTGACTCACTTGGGAATTATATAAAAAACTAGATAAAAACAACGGGGACACTGTAAGGGACACTTCACATAAGGAAGCGTCCCTTGCGGCATTTATAAGTATTTGTAATGACGGTTAGATATGATGAATTTGTAGAAAAACTAAATCGGAGGAAACCACAATGAAATCATTGTTTGAACACAACGGCATTGGTGTGAAGCCGATGCCGTTTTAGTTAGCTGCAAGGTAGAAAAATTCATAGAAATATGATATAATAGAATGAATTATACACAAAAGAGAGGAATTATTATGGATTGGGTTGAATTTTGCCAAAAAGTTTCTGAAATGTTAAGACTTTGGAGAAATAGACTGTCATTTAATTATGATGACAATAAAATTATATATACGATTACAACGCAAGAATACCAATATACAATAGAAGATTTTAATCAGTTAAAACAAAATGCAGAGCATTACGATTTTAAACATTATTCAATATGCAACGGGAATACCTATGAATCAATTGTTGATTTACCAGATATTGATTCAAGAAGACATTTTTCGATGGGCTTTGAAGATAAATTGTCAGAATTAACAGTTAGAGATGAAGATGCAAATATCTCGTATTCTTTTTGCGAAGTATCAAAAGAACTGCTTTGGTATATTGTTAAAGACTACGATATTAACAAAAGAGTTTTTATGAGATTTCCATCTTCTGTTTTTGATAGAAAATGCGAGAATTTACCTGAAAAAGATTTGTTTAATCTTTTTCTTTTGAATTAAATAGATTTTGCAACAAGCCCACAACTGGCGTATATACGTCGTTTGTGGGTTTTTTCTTTTGTCTTAATATTTCTCATTCGGTAAATTTGTACCACTTTTTGTACCAGTTACTTCCTATTATATATAGATAAACAAGGATAGAAAAAGACACCCTTATAAATATGGATGTCTTACATAATTAAAATAAACCTGCTATTTTCTTCATTTCTTCTTTTTTGGTGTTCGGTAATACATGGGCGTATAAGTCCATAGTCATTGATAGTTTGCTATGTCCTAGTATTTCTTTCAATACCTGCGGTGGCATTCCGTTTTCAATGCATCTGGTAGCGAAAGTATGCCTAAATACATGGGGCGTTACATTTGGAAAGTCTGCATCTTTCTTTTTACAATGCCTGCATACTGTGTTGATTCTTTTAGATAAAACAGTTGTAGAAATAGGTTTCCCATTCTCTGGGCGTGTAAAAACTAAATTTTCTAATCCCTCATAAGGCGTCCACTTATCCCCCATCATCAACTTACTCTCTGCCTGCTGCCTTTTGATTCTTCTTAGAATCTTATAAACGTTGTCTAGCATTGGTATTTCTCGTTCTCCCTTTTTCGTCTTTGGTCTTTGTTTGAACATTTTACCTTTCACATATACAAGCGTACCAGTGATTTTTATTACTCTATTTTTAAAATCTATATCCGTATCAAAATCAAGTCCTCTTAATTCTCCGCTACGCATTCCAGTAGATAAAAAGATTTCTGCCATATCTAGCATTTGTCCATCTGATTTTTCTAGGAATAATTTTTGTTGTTCCACTGTTAAGGCTATTACTTTGTTGTCCTCGTGAAGTTTAGGTATTGTGATAAAGTCCATGTTATTCTTCTTTATGACCTGCTGCTTATATGCCTTTTTAAACATTCCCTTAAGCACTGTATTAACTCTCATGATTGTGTTTTTCTTATAGCCTGCCTTTGCCATGCTATCATATACCCTTTGTAGTTCGTCAACTCGTACACTTTTTAGTTTTCTATTCCCTATTTTTTTCTTAATATAATCATTATACGCATCTTCATAACTCTGGATCGTACTTGGCTTTACGTCAAGTTCCTTACTTTCAATCCATGTATCAAACCATTGTTGAACTGTCATATTTTGTTCTTTTACATAAATTCCTTGCTTCAACTCGTATTTCATTGTTGTTATTTTATCATCTAATTTACGCCAGTCCCTGTCATATAAAACAATTCTTTGCCCATCAAAAGAAAAACGACCAACATATATATTATCTTTCCTTTTTGTAATTCCCTTCGGTAATTGCATGCTATCAACCTCTTTTCTCTAAATTGGCAGCAGGATAACCACCATCTAGCCAAAAGACAACAAGCATGATATAATTAACCCACTTGTTGCCTTTGTGTAATAAGTTATTGTTTTGCCTTGTACGTACTTTGGTCGGTGTTGTGCAAGGCATTTTTATTTTCTACTCTTAATTTTGTTCGTAATATCATAAATTTTTTGAATGTATCTATCATAGAATCCCGTAGTACCCCCCCCCGATTTTTACAGTTATTTCTAATTTCCTCTAACACTTCTTTTACCTCTTCATCTTCCAGTGTTACAAGTTCTTTTATTAAATCAAGTGCTAATACTGTTGTCCTGTCATTTACGTTCTCTTTCATTTGTTCCATCTCTTCTTTCCTCACTTTGTCACATATCGCTCTTAAATGCATTACCTCTTCATCTTCCAGCGTTGCAAGTTCTCATTCATCTGTTTAACCTAGATTTCTTTTGGTTTAAAGTAATCTAATGGCAAATTAAGAACGTAGCATATCTTCATATATTCATCCACTTCAATTTTTCTTCCATTATTGAGCATCTGATTTAACGAATTTGTCGGAATGCCTGTTTCTTTTGACAAAAAACTCTGTTTAATACCATTTTTATCTAAATATTCTTTAATATCGCTCCCTTGCATTTTATCCCTCAATTCTTTCCTTTACTTTGTCTTGATTTGTATCCTATCTCTAAAATCTTATGTTAATCAATGCACCTAGTGTTTCCTTGTATGAATAACCGCCGATAACATCAAGTAATTGTGCGTTTAGTTCTATTCCCTTGTCCATAATTGGGGATAATGTTTTAGAAACTTCTCTTGACAAATACCCAATCACTGCAAAACCGACATTCTTGATTTCAACAACAACTGCTATGGCGTTATTGTCAAACCTATTTTCTTTGTCCCGTCTTAAGTAGGTTACAAGGTTTCTTTTGTCAGTTCCTTGGATGAATCTTAATAATTCTTGTCTGTTCTCGTAGGTTGTTCCGTAGACTTTCATTGTCATGCTTTGTTTTACTCTTCTCCACGCCTTTTTAAATGCAGCAGATAGCGTATAACCTAGCTTGTGTAACTTGTTTGCCATTGTAGTAACTGATTTTCTCATATCCTTTACACTCATGTTTCTTATCTCCTTTCCTTTACTATAGTTATATTATAAACGTCTACGTTTAAAATGTCAATACTTTTATTTAAACTTATCTATTTATATTCGGTTTATTTTTCTTTACATTATAAATAGAATCATTTATAATTAAACTTATAAAGGTGGTGTATATTATGAACGTAGAAGAACAAGTGAAAACATTATGCTTAAAACTAGGTATAAGCGTTTCAGAATTGGCAAGACGTTGTGGTGTTAGTCCTCAAGCATTTAGTCAAAAAATGAAACGCAATAAATTTACTGTTGATGATTTAAAACAAATTGCAAAGATTGTAAATTGCGAATATAAGACCTCTTTCATCTTAGAAAATGGTGAAACAGTAGATTATTAAGCATAATACCAATGCAGCAGGACGCCTATTTTAGGTGTCTTTTTTATTGCTCTTCATTGTTCTAATCATTCTAAGAGTTCTATTGCATCCATTTACAACCCATTCTAGCAAACAGAACATACCCTTATTTTGATTTTTATACCTTTCCATATGTCTTCCTTGCCTTTTGCATGAAAATGCCTTAAATCGCTTTTTAGGGACTCCGAAATCTCCGAATACTTTCTTTACTTCAAAATATAAAATTATTATTTATTTGCGACCTCACAACACTAACCTAATACCCATAATGAAACCCTTTGAATAAATGCTCTGCTCTTGTTGGTGCTAGTGGTCTGTATGCTCCCTCTTCAATTCCCATTTGTGTTATTTTCTTATTCTTTCTTAACTTACCTATTGCCTTATCATGTCTTGTTCGTATCCCGTCCATGGTCAAACCATGCCGTTGTCCTGCTGCCTTTAGCGTACAACCATCTATGTACCTAGCCTTTAATATATCGACTACATCATCATCCTTTACAACGTCATGCACTGCATCCCACAATGTAACGCTTAACCGCTCTTTGTCAATCTTTCTTTCTGCTGCTGCCATTTCATCCTTTCTGTCGGGTATAATGTCGGTCATAGTCAATTCTTCCTCTATCGGTGCATCCAGTGATGAAACGCTAGATACTTGCATTGTCTTTAATAGGCTTTCAAATTGACGTTCTGACATTTCCATATTTACAAGATACTCTTTTCTTGTCGGTTCTCTGTTGTACTCTGCTAGGAAATAACTTGTAAGTCGATTGTATTTATATATCTTTTCTTGTACGTGAACTGGCAACCTCATACTTCTACCAGTGTTGTCTAAATACCGCTTTATATCTGTTTTTATAACCTTGGTGGCATAAGATATAAATAACGCATCATTCTCTCTGTCATATCCATCAATTGCCTTAACCATAGAAATATATGCCTGCTGCATTAAATCATCTATATCGGTCATTCTGTCAATATAGGCATACTTTTTAATTGTTTTGTATATCATCCCCTTATTATTTTCGTACAAAAGAAACATATTTTCTTTTACATTTACGTTTTCTTGTATCTTTCTTACTATTTCCTCGTTTGACATCATACACACACCTTTCTTATAATGGATTTGAAAACTAATTGTTACGTGTGTTTTGTCATGGCAGCAGGAAAACTGACTTGCTGCCTTTTTCATTTACCAAAATTCATTAATTTAATAGAAGTCAAGTTTGGTCAAGTTTTGTTATGCAGTTAATTAAACAAGTTGCTTGCCCCTTACAAGGATTTACAAGGGTCTTATGACCACGTTTGACAACACTTTTATTCAACCTTTTTCAACAATCTATTCAGCACTTTTCAGCAATGCATACCAACATTTACCAACATGCAAAATAAAAAATAATCCTAACATTTCCTAATATGCAATAATAAAAAATATTAGCATTTGTTAGCATTATCCGAGTGTTTCCGAGTGTTTAACCTTAGGCTTTCTTAGGCTCTAACCTTAGTATCTCTTAGCATTGTAACCCTTGTAAATCCTTTGTCTTTTATGTCTTGAAAGCGTTCCGAACGTTCCAAACCGAGCGTTCGCTTTTGAATCCGAGCGTTCGCTTTGAATACTTTCAACCTTTATTGTCCTGCTGCACTGGTCAAAATAACTTTAGTTGGTCTTTGTCCTCTTTTGCTTTCTGCTCCATCTTGTTTGATGTCTTAATCATACTAAACGCTTTACTTCTCATTCTCTTTACCTGCTCTATGATATCCTCATGCGAAGGATGTCCTCATAAAAAGGAGTGTTGTCCTAGAGCATCTGGGAACAGAATGATTTGTATGAATCAAGAATTAACCTCTATTCATCAAGAGGTACTTTCAAACCTTGAATCCATACACG
>JAQWFL010000011.1 GCA_028704435.1 Anaerostipes sp.
ACCAGCAGTATATGTATTGACACATCAAATAGAGCGCGTTACTAGCGGATATGTTAAAAGAAGTGTTGTTATGTTTACATTAGCAATAGGTGTCGGTATAGCAGTTGCATTATCTGTGATACGTATTGACTGCCCTGTAAAAAACTTCTCTTCAAATACTCCAGTAAATTTTTCTTCGTATCTTCTGAGACAAGACCATCCACTGCAAACACGTGCCCTCCATAGTTAATACCCGAATGGATTACTTTCAACTTGATTCGATTACGCGTCAATTCATCTCCAGCATCAAAGTCAGTCCCATAAACAGCATTATAATAAGAGATAAATCTCTTAAGATCCAAATTAGAATCTGCACGATATCCCTTCGGAAACTTATCCATCAGCACTTGACTGTATTCAGATAAATTTGTTTCAATTGTATAATCTTCCTCTTCCGTACATTTTGATTCAATACTGTCACAACTGTTCCCATGAATTTTTGCATTGCTTTGTTCAAAGTCATCGGAACTTTCTTTTTCGTGTTTTATAATTTCTGATGTATTTGAGTATATATCATCTGTTTGCTCTCCCGATGTAATACTATCCATATTGTCATTCTGCGGCTTATTATTCGATCCTGTCTGAAGTTCAGACATATCGATTGTCTTCATACTCTTCGAATAATACATGTCTTTATTAAAATAGATAGTTTCCGTTGCTGGGCTATAAAACATACTTGTATTGTTTATTATGGTTGGAATATCATAACGGTCAAATACCAATCCGTATTCATCCTCTATGTACCTTATAAAATCAGTAATCTTAATCATTCCAAATTTTGCAACAACATAGGTAAAGAAATCTCCTCTAGTAATCTGACTGTTGTCATGTGAAAATAGGAAGCCACCAGCCATCTTTGAATATCTAATTTCTTTGTTTGCCCTCAATAATGCACCATAAAACCAATCTGAATACCCCAAATCATCAATTTTAGTGGTAATGCCCTGGTCTCGAATAAACTTAATGGTAAAGTACTTTTCTGAAGTGCTATTTGGGATTGTCACAGAGTATTCTCTCAAATCATCTTTTGTAATATCAGACGCAGTTTTTTGAAATCTAATAAAAGATATATATTTGCTTGGCTCTACCTCTAACAACTCATAATCTGAACGCATATCATCCAATACCTTATTAAAAGTTTGGTTGTAACGCATTACTTTGTCTAAGTCTCTAATATTTACTTCTTCACTGCTACCCAGCAAAGTTCTGAAGTAATCGTCTGCCGTATTGTATGTATTTCTAATCACATAATCTACATAGACTAAAAACCCAAGTTTTTTCAAGTTATACGCATTTACTTTTGCAATATCTCCATTTGGAAATGCAGACTTATATATCATTTCAACATCCAGAATACTGTAACAATCCTCTGTCAAGCATCGTTTCATTTCTAGATACTCCGTTGTGCCCATCTCCATCTGATCTACTGTAAACATGGAATTATGATAATATTGATCAATATATTGAACAAAATTAGCCAAAACCGTTTCGGATTTTACTCCATACTCCTCTTCGTACGCAGCGCCAAATTTGTATATATCGATAGGCGCAACTCTATACAAAAACTCTTTTACCTGCTTTGCTCTATCTGCTACTCCTATTGCAATAAACGGCATTCTGCTTAACTGTATTCCTATCTTGGGAAGCAATTGCTCACACTTTTTCATCAAATTGTGAAGTTCATACTCATCTTTAATGTTGTATTCGTCCATTAATTCACGATTTAAAGCAAACAATTTTAGTGCAGATATTTCTAAACCATCATAGCGCTCAAAATCCAATTCAGAAAAAAGGCTTTGCACATCGTAGTCCTCAATATTGTAATATCGTATCCTACGTCCGTACTTCATTAATATATAATCACAGTCAGCCAATCTAGCTTCTAAAGCATGTTCTGATGTATATAACAATTTTTCATTATTATCAATTCCATTGTTCAATAAAAATGAGTTATAAAAATCATAAAACTCTGTGATTCCACATTCAGTTTCAGAAAAATTCAGTTTTAATAACTTTTTAGTTAAAATATCCCGTCGCAGTGGTACATATTCTCCATCAACTAACACAGAATATTTTTTCATAGCCTCCTGGGCTCGCCGTGCAATACTTATCGTTGTTCTATCATCATCAAAAATATTTTCAATATTTTTGATACCTTGAGACTCGTACACCATATTAATATAATTGTAAGATTCATCTGTAAGATTAAAAATGAAAATAAAATCCTCCTTGTCCAAGGAATAATTTTCATACCAATATTTAAACTGCTCTTCTTTCACTCGTGGCAATTTTTCTAATGCCTTTTTTACAATCTGCCGAATACGTTCTCTTGTTAATCCTAACTCATCACCAGTCTCCGCAAGTGTTTTCCCTTCCAATCGCATTTTTAATGCCTGCATCATTTTTTCATCATCCACTTGTTGTATATATTCGCTTACGCTTGGATAATAAATGCAATATCCATCTTCTGTATCTTCAATTCTCTTGGTTTTTAACATTTCAGACAGTAATTCATCAAATATACCTGAATTAACAAAGGTTCTTGGCATGTTATTTCTTATATGTTCATATGTAAAATCATCTTTCTTTATCAAAGATAAAATAGCTGTTTGAATGATTTTCTGTATCATACTTTCTGTGTAAATTGCTCGAAGAAGTGATATATTTTCTATCATATCAGTTTCATCATTCATATACTCGTCTAGCTCTTTTTGTAGAAGAACTGTTTTAATCGCAGCAATCAACTGTACTCTAATATTGTCTTTAAGATATTCTTTGTAGTCATCTGATAATTGTTCTAACGTTGCTTCGATTTTATCATTTGTACCATCTTCGGAAAATCTTACAATTGTGATTTTCTTCAATTTGCTCATGATTTCATCCAAGGATTTTGCGCCCATACCTTTAATCCCTTTTAATTCATCATATTTCATATTAATAATTTTTGATGTAGTATCGTAGCCTGCTCGTAAAAGTCCACCCAAAGTACGATTGCTAAATTCCAGTTCTTCTACTGGTACATCCTCAACATACATCCCACTTGCATCTTGAAATAATACACTTGATACATCTTTTAGAATCGTTTCTTCTACAATATAATGGAGTACCGTTTCTTTCTTATAGTTACTGTTTTCCATTTTAATAAAACTAAAATCACCTGTTGAAAGTCTATGCAAAACTGCATTAATCTCTTCTACCGATAGTTTCCCCATATTTTTAAAATTGCTCAATTCTTCCTGCGACAATGCCAATAACTCTCCAGTTGTATTAATTCCATTGCGTTTTAAGCAATTAAAAGAACGCACCGATAAGCCCAATTTTTCAATAGGGATAATCTTCGGTGATTCTTCTTGTGATATTATACTTTCATCCTTCTGTATATTATTCTCAGATACTGTTAATATATCAGTAGTTTCGAGTGATACTTTATCACTATTAGCGAAATCCGTTGTATCTTTTACCTCCAAATACTCAATGATGACATTTTCATATTTAACACTACAAAAATCCAGTAATTGTTTAATGTAGGAAATGATATCCGTTGCACTTCTATTTGCTTCAATATATAATCCATCCGCAATCTTCTGTGGTCTAGTCATCTGTTCGATTTGATTCTGTCGTGCAATAATAAGTCTGCTACCTTTATCAACTTGAGAATCTGCAATTTCTGCGAAAATATCTGGGTAATCATCACATAGCAACTGTGCGATTTGAACATATGCATTACTCCAGTTTTTTGCTTCATATTTTTTATCAAAATATGTAATAAACACCGGTCGGGTAAATGAATACTTTTTTTCTTTTTCAAAATCAACCCTTAGCCCATTATTCGTCAAATTAGGCTGTTCTATTTTCTTTTCTAAATCAGTAAGCTTGATATTATCATCATTGTCAGATACATCACATTCTTGATTCTCTTCTGCTATGACTGCTTCTTTTGCTTCTTCAATTGCATAATCTATTTTAGTTTCTGTTTTTACTTCTACTGTTTCCTCTTCGAAAGTTTTTATGTTAGTCTGTTGTATAGCATTAATTTCTTTCACATAAGTCAAATAATAATTAACTGCTGATTGCATATGCCCAATCTTTTTTCTATTCAAAAACCTAAATATCTTATTTGTCTCAATAAGTCTCTTTACTTCCATAATTTCAGACATTTCAACTGTTTCCAGTAATTCTTTTTTTAGAATTTTTCGTCCAATGCAATAAGAGTTAATCTCGTCATATATAGTATATAATTCTGACACTTGAGCCTGCGAAAGTTTATTCGATATCCACGTATAAAAATTTTCTTGTGTCATAACATTGTTTTCATCCATCAATCTTGCCTCCCGCAAAATTTCATCATATGCTTTTTTATCAGTAAGATATAAATCAACTGTATTTATGAACAGTTGAGGAGCCTTACTTAATCTTCCTTCGCGATTCATAAATAAATCTTCTATTTTACTTAACTGCATTGATATTCCATTTTTGTTGCGAAATAGTTCATCGATTTCTATCCCTTTATGAATTGCTCGATTTCGCAATTCTATTGATGCAGCTTCCACCGCCTGCACCCTTGATAGTTCTCCATCAACAATTCTTGTCCAATAATCCACCAGAATTGCCACTTCTTTTTCATCCCATAAAATACGAAGTGCCATTTATTTCACTGCTCCTAACTAACAGCCATACTCATTACAAAAAAGAGCACAAATTCTAGTTTAGTTTACCACATTTGTGCTCAAATCTCAATATTATGTGCCCGATTTTTCAAACGGCATTGCTTAATTTTTTAGGCACCTAGCAAATAGGCGTTTTTTAATGTAAATTATCCATCTTTAATTCATGCCAACCGGTTTTCATCTTTGGTAAGTTTGGTTGATTTTCATTATCATTCACGAATTCAAAAACCAATTTAATCACCCTCTGTATCTGTTAATACCGACTGCGATTCACACCTCTATCTACTAAACAACAAAATGCCAATCACAATTATGATTCCTAATGCAGGACATACCCCCATTACCAATGCCAGCAATACAAATTTCCACCAATCTGATGATGCCCCAGAATGCCCACTATTTGCGCCATGATAATCCACGAAACTATCCTGCGAATCATATTTTCCATTTCCATTCCAATCATTCATATATCACACCTGTCCTTCCCGAATCTCATTTCATTTCTTTCTTGAATTCGTATAGTTAATGGCTGCTCCAAGTTTTAAAGAATCCTCAAATGTCCATTTTTTACCTGACCCTAAGCTTGCACCTAATGCTGCTCCAAATACTGTTGCTGAATCAGTTTCTCTGTTTTTATCAAATGCTCCGCCAACACCTAATGCTGCTCCTACAATCGCATCTTTGTCTCCAAATAATCCCATAATAATTGACCTCCTTAAATGTATTTGTGAATCAATTGTTCTTCTAATGCTTCTTTTATATTTAGATTATCGCACCTCATCTGTACCATTATTGTGACTTGAAACAAAAAAAATCTGTGATTCTCAAATTTTTAAGAATCACAGATTTTGCATTATTTTTGATATCCTTCCATCGCTTTGTGTAGTTCATTTACTATTTCCTTTTGTAAGCTTTCTGGTGACAGCACTCTAAATCTATTACAGTATTGTAAAAACCATCCTGCTAACGTAACACTACTCATTTTCATAAAGACTGCTTTACACAAACCTCCCTCTTGCTTATACACTTTGATATCTTTTCCAGCAAAGTCATACAAAATTGCATTCGTAACAGGATCTGGTTTATATTCAACCTCTATTCGAACCGCTTCTCCTGAAAAATGGTTCACGCTTTCTTCAATATAATTCTGAATATAACTTTCTGGATTTGGTCCTACTTTTTCTTTTGCATCAATTGCATATTCTTCTGATATACGAAGATTTAGAATGCGGTCTAATCGGTAGTGTGTCAATCCATCATGATTATCATGAGAACCAATGAGATAATAATTGTTGCTTGCCCAATAGATTGTATAAAGGTTTAGCTTATATACTTTTCCATTTCGACGAAGCACTTTCTCCATGTCATTTGTGATTTCAGTATATTGGAATTCAATTTTCTTATGAAGAAACATTGCCTCCAGCATCATTTCTATGTATTTCCCGATTTCTACATCAACATCTGAGCAATCTTTTACCGGACGCATCATATGTAAAAATCTACTTCTGCCTCTGTTACTTGTCAACGATAGCAGCTTTTCTCTAATGGCAATAGTTTCCTTCTCTGATACACATTTTGCCTGCTGAACCGCATCCATCATAATCTTGATTTCCCAATCATCAAAAGCATGTTTTTCCATATACCAACCCTTACGCTTATCCTTGCACTGTGTAATCTGATATCCACAGTATTGAAGCATGCTGATATCTCGATAGATGGAGCGTCTATCAACATCTCCCAGAGTATATTCACTGTCCAGTTTTTCTACTATCTGGCTTGCATTCATGGGGCTTTTATCATCAGTCGACTCCATGAGTTGAAGTACCCGAATCAACTTTTCTTTTCGTTCTGTAGCCATAGTTAATCCTTTCCGCTCTACACTGGTCTGACATATAAATTAGCAAACTGATATTTGATGATTTTTACATTTTTTATATAGCTTGCTATATTCTGTGCTTCTCCTATCTGTTCAATTGTATAAGTGGTA
This sequence comes from Anaerostipes sp., assembly GCA_028704435.1. Classification (GTDB taxonomy): domain Bacteria; phylum Bacillota; class Clostridia; order Lachnospirales; family Lachnospiraceae; genus Anaerostipes. Next base: position 6,694 of record JAQWFL010000011.1, read on the forward strand.
TCTACAATCTGAAATTAAGAGTAGTGTTTACATGATTCTGTATCGCCCAATATGCAGTCTGTACACAATCTCCATGCGCCTTGATTTCCATTCCATTAACATATGTAATCGCCCATACTATATTTTTATCATTTTTGTAAATAACCTTAAATTTCTGTCCATTTAGCTCAAACTCATCGTAATTTTCCATAATAACTCCTAATCCTGCATTGCTCTATGCATATTTACCTTTTGCATTTCTTCCACGCCCTTGTACAGAGTGTTAAACATTTTATCAATATTATCTATGCTAAAATTGCAAAAATCAAAATCGTCAATGTCATAACACTGTGCCATTTTCTGTATTGCATTGACCGCACGATATAACGCTAAGTCCATTTCATAAGCATCCGAAAACAAGCCTCGAATGTTTTTGTATTGTGCCACTGTCCCAGTAAATCCATTTACATATCTAGTAACATCTGATATGCTCTGTATTGATTGCCATTGCCTCTGTGTACGACTAGATTCTTCTTTCCATTGTCTTTTAATCTGTTTATCTGAATAAGAATTTAAATGTCCAAGTGCATTATATGATCTGTTAAATTCTTTCAGCTTGTCTTGCAAGTATTTTTGTCTATCTTCCATGCGAATTCCCCTCCATATACAAAGCTTATTATAGCACAGATTCATCTTCATATAAATTGAATTTGCATCTCTAATTCTATTGCACGTCCTTTATCAGAACAAATAGGCGCTAGATAAATATTTTATCTGCCAGCCTTCCACAACACCTTATACAGTTCTTCTCTAATTTTACATATTTCCAAATAATGCCTTTGAATGTTGGAGATTCAAAGGCACATAATTCATATAGTTAAATTTAATTTGCAATACTTAGTATTCATTGCAGGATCTAATCAGTTACACCCCTCACAAATTACCTTGCTTTCACTTCTTGCTTTGGTTCAGTCTTTGCCTCTGGTTTAATCGTCCGACCTTCCATCTTCTTTTCAAATACATCCGCACCATACTTCTGCTCTGGTTCTGCAACCAAAGCAGGCACTATTGATAGGTTCTCATGTGGTCGATTCATAGCCTCGTCGTATTGCTTCATCATCTTTCCAATCTCAACGTCCTTTGACAAGTTATCTACCTTATCAATTGCCGCATCCAGACGAAGTTCCATGTTAGCAAAAAGTTTCTTCTTTACCTGCCATGGTTTCTTAAACATTTCTGTTTTCAAAAATTTCTTCTCTTTTGTCGAATAGTCCACCGTATCCTTATCTGCAAATGTTCGAAAAGTATTTGCAATCTGCTGTTTTGCTTCTCTCATTCCTTTTCCAAAAGCATCAATCTTAATAATCGTCATATCTGCTTCCTTCTGCGCTTCTTTGACATTTGTTCTAATGGTTACAAGTTTTTCCTTAATTTCAAAAAACTCAGATACCTTGTTCAATGCTTCTTTCCTTTTGCGTTTCGCCTCATTAACGATTTGAGTGGCTTTTGTTGTAATATTCGTCTTTACTTCAAAAATCTGGTCTTTGATGATATTACAACGGTTCTCTAATCTGTCAGCAGCTTCAGATACTGCCTTCTTCAAGTTATTCATAAGCGTATCTTCCTGCATCTCTTTAATCTGCTCTCGGACTTTGGTCAGTTCCTCCGTCACACTGTCCAGTTTCTTCTCTAACCCATCCACATAGGAGCAGATTTCAAAAACCTCATTAGACTGTGACTGCATATTATTCTGTTTTAATAAATCCATTAACTCCTGAATAATTTCATCCTTCGTCAATGGTTTCTTTTTTGTGTTTTCTGCTATATCCATACTGATATTTCCTCCATTCTTCTGATAAGGGCAGGATAAACCTGCCCCGTTTGTCTACTGTTCTTCCTTAGCGAAAGGGTGTTGCTTCTCTCTCCTGTGGTCTGCCAGGTGTCTGTGAAGCTTTTTCCTGTGCCTGATCCTGTGTCTGCTCTTTTGCCTTTTCATATTCATTGATGATCTGACCATAGAGCTTTTCTCGAAATTCCTTTGTTACCGGATACGCTACATCCTGATAGATTGGCTTGCCCTGTTCATCCACCTGCTTTGTTTTATACGCTGGCATTGCCACAAAAAGTTTATCCTTTCCCTGCAATACACTGACATTGTTGACAATAAAGCTGTCATCAAAATAAACTCTTGCAAGACCACGGATACTGCTGCCTTCTCTCTCATAAGGTGTTACAGTCACAGAAAACTCTGGCATTTCCTGTTCTGACTTTGCTGGTGTACCTTTCTCAGCATCTTTGCTAATCTCCTGCTGATATGCTTCAAGGATATTGCCATACAGTTCCTCACGGAATTCTGCTGTGATAGGATTGCAAACATCCTTATAAATTGTGCCACCATTTTCATCTCGTTCATTGGAACGGTATCTTGGCATAGATACAAATAACTGCTCTTTGTCCTTGTTTTCTAAGATTGCAATATTTGTAATCTTAAAAGAATCTCCAAATACAACTGTGGCAAATCCACGGATATTGCTTTCTTTTCCTTCTTTTGGTTTTACTTCATTAACCTTTACTGAATACTTCATAAATGCCTCACTTCCTACCCATTCTTAACGGGTAATAAACATATTAATTGGTTACATTCGCAATCTTTAAAACACACTCCAGTTTTTCGATTGCCTCTATCTGCATCCGACCATTCAGCCAGTTTGCAAGCGTAATAACAATTCCATCCTGTTCGTAATATAGAAAGTCCGCAGGAATGGGAGCTTGCTCACATTCACCCGACTTTCTAACGACAGAATCTCCGATTCTGGAGTTTCCTGCATCTACCTCACCCTCATATAGAACCGTTACATCAAAATCCGGCATGAACATCTTTTCTTCCTCATCAAAGACACACGCCACACCTTCCCTTACGGTAATTCCCAGTGCTGGAATAAACAGATACCAGCCACTCACCTGAATCATGAAATCCTCGTCAATCTCCGCTATATCATCATCCACATCTGAAAAATCCATTTCCGCAAGCACTTCCTCAATCTCTTCAATTCGATATATCTTTTCCTGTTCCATTACATCGTCTCCTCATAAAGCAGACATCTGACCACAAAACGCATAGTTCCCTTCTGTGCACAGGTAAAAAGAGTCAATTCTTTTTCTTCTCCCTGGTCTTTGATACTGTTTTCATAGGGACCGACTGTATAGGAATCCGTCACAACATAAGTGAATACAGTTCCATCAGCACTCAAAATCATGACAGTATCTCCTTCTGCCAACTCACTCAAATGTGTAAAGAACTCTCCATGTCTGCTGCCATTGTGTCCTGCCAGTACACAGTTTCCTGTTTCTCCAATTCCTGCTGTCTCTGTCAGATGTCCAATTCCTTGATTTAAATTGTCAGCTGTTGCCCCTTCTATGACGGGATAACGGATGCCTAATGCTTCTATTTCCAGAATGGCAATAACATCGCCCTCTGAAAATATGGCTTCATCCGCTTCACTAATGGCGGTCTGCTCTTCTTTCTCGCCTTCTGTCTCTTCATCCTGCTTTTCCTCCACTGATTCTGTAAAATCTTCCATCAGCTTTTCTGTATTTCTAACACTGGTAAAGTGATAATAAAAAGGAATCAGTAAACAAATAATTCCTATTAAATTAAAAATACAAGCTGCTTTCTCTTTCCTGTCCATTCCAACCACATCCTTTCTAAAACAGAGAAAGCCCCGCTTTCGCAGGGCTAATACTCTATCTCACTTTGTTATCCGTCTGATAAGGTGTATCTCGTTCTGCTACACCCATGGTTTCTGTTTTCGTCTCTTCCTCGTCTAATCCGCCAAGATCTGCATCCACATTCTTAGCATTTTCCAGGTCAAGCTGGGCATTTAATTCTATCTGTCTTGACAGCTTCTCCTGTAGCTCATCCTCATGGGCAAATGGCTTCTCATACTCTGCCTTAGATGCTTCCATATCATTCTCATACTGTTCGATCTTCTTTAACAGAAAATCTTCATTCTCATGAATACCAGCAAAACTGTTTTCCAGCTTCACCATGTTTCCGACAGGACTGGTGGATAATTCCACCTTATACTCTGTCTTTCCACGAAGAACCAGATAATTGATTCCAAGGAAGTTCTTTTCTGCCAATAGCTCAAAACCATGAAACTGTCCCACTGATGTTGTCTCCCCGGTTTTACACTTACTGATGGTTTCCAGAAGTTTTGTACCTCCGTCCACACGCTCTGTAAAGGTAAACTTTCCGATGGTAATCGCAAAATCGGGATTGCTGATAAGCTCTGCATCTCTCGCCTTGATATCTTCCCTAACACAGACCAGCTTTTCTTTTGCTGCCTTAATCAGCTTAGGATAGCGAATCATAAAATTATCCTGCAATCCATATCGCTGATTATCGTAACTAGCTTTTAATAGTTTCAGTCTCTGGACATCATTATCTAGCTGCATCTTCTCCTTAATCAGCGGATTACCTGTTGCTACCGCCTTAATCTCTGCATAAGAAAGTGTTGCTTCATCAATATCTTCACAGCTTCGGCTGACTGCCTTACTGGTCATAACCTGACTGATGAATCGCTGCTTATTCTCCACCAGACTCCAGTTGTACGCATCGAATGTTCCCTTTGTTACATAACGGTACACAGCTATCTCATCATTCTCATTGCCCTGTCTGATTCCCCTTCCTTCTCGCTGTTCGATAGAGGAAGGCTTCCAAGGACAGTCCACATGATGAAGTGCTACTAAATGTGTCTGTACATTAACACCTGTACCACACTTATCCGTAGAACCAATGAGCACTTTCTTTTTACCTGTTCTCATTTCCTTGAACAGTACATCTCTCTGTGCATCTGTTTTTGATAGCGATAGGTAAGAGTCACTACCCATAGGGTAGGCTCTTTTCCCCCGCCTCACACCGTACGTGAGAGTTTCCCCTCATACGGCGCTCCATCATTATTTACTTTGCATTAGAATTATCCAAAACATTTTCTTTAATCTCATAGTTATTTATTGCTTTTCTTAATTTATTCAGTTTTTCCAAGTTGATATATTCACCATATTTTCCAAAATAGTATATTATTTCTTTTTGATTGTTTGCATGAATAAGTTTGTGAATATCTCTATGAATGACAACTAGATTACCGTAGCTGTCATCCCTCTTTTTACTCGTCTTATGGTGACAATAAATCTCATCATATTGCAAAAGCTTTCCAGTAATATAACACTTTCCATTCTGTGCCACATAACGTGATATTCTATTATCTATGAACTGAATTGATTCATCATGGCTAGGTGCTTCCAATAACTGCCTAACTACTGACAAATCCATCTTCAACATTTTGTGTATCTTGCCCCTACCCTCGTGTGTATATTTGTTGACCACCTGTGCCTTCTTCATCAGCACACGCATCTTTGAATATCCCACTGGTGCTATTGCAAAACCATCAAGGAATCTTAGTTGCTCGCTTGAACCATATCTTTCAACAATACTTCTGTTTATTATTATTTTGGTTTCAGCGTAGTTCCTGCCTTTCCTCTTTTTCCTTTTTTTCATGCGCTCAATCTGTTTTCTTGACTTTAAATCTTTTCCCAATCGATTTTTCATTACACAGTTGACCTGTCGTGCTATTCTCGCACAATCTTGACTGACCAATACCGCCATGCTGTAATAATTATGCACTCCCATGACCATAGAATTATACTTCTGAACTTGTGCGTATCTATCTTTCCTGTCCTTAGCTGTTTGGACTGCTCCAACTTGTAAAATAAGATTTCTAGTGACTTTTTTAATTGCTTTATCAGTCATGTGGCTTGTGCTAACATACTTCTTGCCCTTTTTCCTTACTTTCATTTTGATACCCAGAAACTCTGTATATTGCTTTCTAAGGTTTGTAATCTTAGATTTTTCCTCTGAAATATCAAGTCGCAATCTCTCTTTTAGCCATTGTCTGACAGCGTGAAATACTCTTTCCGCTACAGCATATGACCTACAAAATATCTTAAAATCATCAGCATAACGCACTATATACATCTCTTTTAGTTTGGTGTGCTTTTTCAGCATATTCATTTTGCTGTCTTTACAGGAATATTCATGTTCTGTGGGTATTTCTACCCACTGGCTTTGCACCCACCAGTCCAATTCATTGAGAACTATGTTTGATAGCAAGGGCGAAAGTATGCCTCCTTGCGGTGTTCCCTTTGTGGGATATACAATTTCTCCTGATGGCATTTTGATTGGTGCTTTTAACATTTCCTTAATTATTGAAATCAGCTTCTTATCCCTTATGCCAAGTGTCCATATCTGTTTTATCAGCTTACTATGGTCTACATTGTCAAAGAAGCCTTTTATATCAACATCAACAACAAAATGTAGCTTTCCAGCATACATATAGCTGTTCGCCTGTGCTAAAGCATTTTCACACGACCTATTCGGTCTGAAACCGTAACTTTTATCATGGAATTTTGCTTCACAAATCGGCTCAAGTACCTGCAATATACACTGTTGCACTATTCTATCTTCAATCGTTGGAATTCCGAGCGGTCTGTATTTTCCACTGCCCGGATATTTTTCTATTTCTACCCTCCTTACTGCTTTTGGCTTATACCATTTCAACTTGAATTTAACTTTCTCAATGAATTCACTCTCACTAAGCTTTCTGACATCCTCTATCGTATAACCATCCACTCCTGCCGTATTGCTACCACCATTGTTTCTGATATTACGGTATGCCAGTCTGATATTATCTTCTGAACCAATTATCTTCATAAGGTTTGTAAAGAACTCTCCCTTTAAGCTTTGCTCATACAATCCATCAAATAACTTTTGTGTATCATAATATTCATTGTTACGCAGCTTCTGCGATTTCTGAATTTGTTTTGGCATAGGAACATCACTCCCTTCTTTGTGAACGAGTGACTTTTTTGTCTTACTCGAACCCCACGTCTGAATGATAATCCTAATACTTTTGTAACTAATGACTAGTGGCTATCCCTCCACAGCTTATTATCACTGCTTCATAGGTACTGTGCCACCACTCATGCCACCTGTTAATGTGCTTATTATTCTTCGTCACAATCGTAGTAATACGCAGGTAGCCTTCCACGTTCCGATAGACCTATCTTTTCATAACAGCCTTAGGTTTTTGCTCTGAGCCTGCCAGCTTGATATTGCCTGTAACAATATATGGTTTTTCATAACGACGATTTTTACTCAACCACACTGGCTCCGCATTTACGGCATGTGCATTTCTACACATTCATCCTTTAGACCCGTACATTCGCAATTTCGTCAGAGATTTCTCTCATTCTCCCCATAGCTATTTTATAGACCCCATAAGTTTCATACACATTTGGCACCTCTGCCGCATTTTCCTCGACTTTACGTTAGGGTGTATTTCCTCAATTCTTCACCGTGCTTTGAACCCAGACCATTTCCAGCCTACGCACAACGGAGTATTAGGGTGGCATTTCAAGGCGTTACCCTATCATTCTACCTATTAGTCTATCAGTTCTACTAATTTGAACTTTCACGTCCTTATATTAGTGCCTGCTTTTGTATGCGTTTTCACACACTTTTATATGCAGGAACGTGTCGCACCGTCATGAATAAATGCGATCTCTTCCGCAGGAATACCATATTGAATCAACGTATCCTTCAGATAATCGTAAACTGTAAAGTCTTTATCAGCTCCTGGCGTACCAATGTCCGAAAAAATAAGCTGACAACCAATACGGCCATCAGCTTTCGCTTTTTCATATTCTGTAAATACATTCTCTGCTACTTTGTTGAGCTTTCCATCTGGATTATTCGGTGCATCCTTATCAATCAGTCTTGCATCCGTACCAAGTAGTCTTGCTTCATGTGTAATCTTAAGGAAGTTATCCTCGGATGGATCAACCCCACCATTACGGATTCGTTCCGCTCTTACAACGAAATCTTCCATCACCTGCTTTACATACCAGTCTGGTTCAGATTCCACAATAATCGCTTTTCCGTCTCTTAATGCCGGTACATCCAGATCCAACATATCCGATGTCTGTACATCTGCTACTTCTCTAAAAATGTTCATCAATTCTGGAAGATTCGTAAACTTATTGAATCTGCTCTTGAATCGGAATCCACTGCCTTCTACCGTAAGCTCCAATGCTGTAGTGACTTCACCAAAGTTTGATGCCCAGGAATCAAAGTGATAGATTCCCATCTGTTCCAATGCTTCTTTTTGTAGATACAGCTGCATGACATACATCTCACACATAGTATTGCTGATTGGAGTACCTGTTGCAAACACAATTCCCCTTCCATTATTGATTTCACTAAGGTACTGGCACTTCAACTGCATATCCGTGGACTTCTTTGCCCCTGAACTGCTGATGCCAGATACATTGTTCATCTTAGAAAATATCGCCAAATTCTTAAAGTTGTGCGCCTCGTCTACCATGATAGAATCGACACCCAATTCCTCAAAGGTAATCAGGTCATCTTTTCGGCTCTCATCGGTCAGTGATTTCAGTTGTTCCTCCAGCTTTTTCTTCTGCGCCTCCATCTGCTTCACTGTCCATCGTTCGCCATTCTGCGATTTCATATCATCAATAGCATAGGTGATTTCAGAAATCTGTTCATTCAGCATTCGTTCTTTTCTCTCAGCAGATATTGGAATCTTCTCGAACTGCGAATGAGACATGATAATTGCATCATAATCTCCTGTTGCTATTCTTGATACAAACTGCTTTCTTCTGCTCTTTTCGAAGTCACGCTCTGTTGCCACTAAGATATTCGCTGACGGATAAAGTCGTAAGAACTCCGAAGCAGTCTGTCCAATTAAAGGTTTCGGAACGACCAGAACTGTCTTATTGGCAAGTCCCAATCGTTTCTGTTCCATACAGGCTGCCATCATCTCAAAAGACTTGCCTGCACCAACACAATGAGCAAGTAAGGTATTACCACCAAGTAAAATTCTTGCAACTGCATTCTTCTGATGTGGCTTTAACTCAATCTCTGGATTCATGCCAGGAAACTGTAAATGGCTTCCATCGTATTCACGAAGTCTGCTGTTGTTAAAGGTCTCATTGTAATATTCCACATACTTCGCCCTGCGCTCTGGATTCGAGAATAGCCAGTCTTTGAATTTTTCCTTCATCTGGCTCTGCTTTTCTCTTGCAAGCATGGTCTCATTCTTATTTACAACATAATGGTACTTACCATCTCCATCATCCACACGGTCACGGACTGTTACCGTCTTTAAATTTAACGTATCTTCAAAAATAGAATACGCATCCATGCGGCTTGTACCATACGTCTTGGTAGATGCTACAGAATGCTTATCCATGGATTTGTTCTCAATGAACCAGTCCATGCTCAGTTTATTCAAATGAACCTGAATGCCAGTATTATACCACTGACTTCTGACTGCTCTTGCTCGTCTTGGAGTATTCAATAAATCATATATGAACTCCTCATAGTCAGTTGGCTCAATCCACGTTGTTCCAATACGGACATCAATATCCGATGCTTCAATATCCACAGGCTGCATTTTTTCCAAAGATTCAATGTTAATTGCAAATCTCGGATCATCATTTACCGCTGCCTTTGCTACACGCAGTTTATCTCTCACATTACCGGACAAATATTCATCTGATGTTTCCCATCCTGTATTCGGATTGTTCTCATTGTAATTGGCTGGATTTAAGAAAATCAGTCCTTCCAGTTCCTGCACCAGTGCAGCTCTTTTTAATTCCACTTCCAGATCTTCCGAAAAGCCAACCTCATCTGCTGTTGTTCCCTCCTTCTTTGCAACCTCTTCCCTGATGGAAGTGATATCCGGCTCATAGATACTTAACATATATGGAATGTTCACTGCACCAAATTCATTGACAGATACATTAAGTGCTTCCACCGCTGTTTCCACACGCTCAATGACTGTCTTTGCTTTAATGGTCTGCTTATAGAACATATCTGCCTTTCGCACTTCTCCATCCTCGTTAACCTCTTCCAAAGAACACAGGAGCGGATAATCACTATCATCACGAAAAGCAATTCTGTTTCCTTTACCTGTGATAACCCCATACTTTTCTACAAAGCTGTCATACTTCTTATTCAGAACCCTTTGCTTTTCTGCAAGCTCCTCGTCACTGCATCCCTCCATCTGAATATCAATCAATTCTCTTGTTACCTGTCTGATTTCATCCATCAGGCGGATTCTATCCTCCGCTGCCTGCGACATATTCTGTCTTACCATCTCTGAATTCTCCCTGTAATATAACTTTCCTTCAAAAAACGTATAGGTGAAGTTTCTTACATCGGGATTGGCTGGTATGACATCTTCGTTTACCTCTTCTGCTTCGGCTACTCTGTCGAAATCTGTCATTTCTGCCCGAATGTTATGAATTGCATGATTTAATGCCTCATACATATTGAAATTCTCATCATCATTCACACAGACTGTATAACGAGAGTCTTTTCCATAGATTCGATCATCCAGTTCCATATGCCCAAGCATCATTTCCGGATGTTCTACGAAATAGCTGTTCACTGCAATTCCATTCTCGGTGTAACCAAGGTGTACCCAGTCAGGCTCAATATCAATCTTTCGTTCTCTTTTCTGCAAGAACAGAATATCGGAAGTCACTTCAGTACCCGCACTTTCCTTAAATGCAGTGTTTGGAAGTCTGACCGCTCCTACAAGCTCTGCCCTCTCTGCCAGATACTTTCGGATAGTCGGATTACTCTTATCAAGTGTTCCTTTTGTGGTAATTACTGCCACAATTCCACCAGGTCTGACCTGATCTAATGCTTTTGCAATGAAGTAATCATGAATACGGAAATTATACTTATTGTACTTTGGATCAAATATCTTATAATCTCCAAATGGTACATTTCCAATGACTGCATCAAAGAAATTATCTGGATAAGTGGTCTTTTCAAACCCTGTAATACTAATATTGGCTTTCTGGTATAACTGACCTGCGATTCTTCCTGAAATACTATCTAGTTCCACACCATACAGATTGCTTCTCTGCAATGGTGTTGGCAGTGTACCAAAGAAATTGCCGATACCCATAGATGGCTCTAATACATTTCCGCCACGGAATCCGAACTGCACCAATGCCTGGGAGATACAGCTTGCCACCTCTGGTGCTGTGTAAAATGCATTATTGACGGTAGCTCTAGCTGCTGTGTATTCCTCCTCAGACAGCAATGTCTTCAGTTCGTCATATTCTTTTTTCCAACTTGCATTGTTATCATCAAATGCCTGTGATAATCCACCCCATCCGACATAATTCGCCAAAATCTTCTGTTCTTCAGATGTTGCAAGTCTGCCCTCTGCTTCGATCTTTTTCAAAGTATTGATAGCATCTACATTCCACTGATATCTGGTCTTGGCTCCGCCTTTTGGTACTTCCCATAAATTATAGTGGAAGTTACTTTTGGTATCATCTGGTTCCAATACCTTTGAAGTTTCTGCATCTTCTACATTCTCCGTATCCTTATCATCCGTCTGTGCACTAGCAGTCTGTGAATCCACAACATTCGTCTCAGTATTCCAATTTCTCTGCTTCTCATTATTCTCAAGAAATTCCTGTTGTTTCTCCTTAAACTCCTGATAAATAGGAGATAATGACTCCAATTCTCCCTGCATCATGGAATTGTATCTGGCTTTCTGATCTTCTCCACAGTAAAAAGGCTGCTTTGCCATATAAGTCAATACTTCATACAGCTCACGGTAACCTGTTGTTTCTGTTACCCTCTCACCATGTCGATTCTTAAGACTCATCTGAACCTTAAATGGTTTCATGACATACTCCACAAGCCCATACTTATTGTTGCAGTATCCCTTTCGTTCTTCTCTGTCTCCAAGAACGATTTTGGATAAGAACTCTAAACGGTTCGGCATTAACAGATTCTCCGTCGAAGCCAAGTCCTGTAGAAATGCTTTGAACGGAGTGTAAATACTGCAATCTGTCACAAGAATTTCCATGGCATCACGCTTATCCTCGTCCATCTCTGCAATGAGTTTTCCATAATCAGTAGGAACAACTGCAAGTGCTTCTGGTTCAGTATCTTCTGGCGCATGGTCAGTCTCTGCTGCCATCTCTGCACCATATTCAGCCATCGTTACCATGCGGTCTTCCTCTGCAAGCTCCTCTGGTGTCATTCCAGTCAATTCTTCTGGTGTACTGCTTGAAGCAATACGCTCACTTTCATAACTTTCTGGTTCATCCGGAATTGCAAAATCATCAAGTACATCATGCTCCTCTGATTCCACCTCACGAAACTCTGCATCAATGGCATCTTCCCTGTCACCATCCATGGTACTTTCATCCATAGAATTACGTTCTGGCTGATATTCACCTGTCAATATTAGAACACCGATTTCTTTTTCGACATTCTTCCATGACACATATCCTTCCTTTTCGCCCTCTTCATCACGCCACTGAAAACGAAGTCCCTGGGCATGAAAGGAATCATAACCATGAAGTCCATAGCCTTCGATTGGCCAGCCAGCTCCGCCCTGTCCATATTCTTTCTTAATCAGCTTCGCCCTTGTGCCTGCATCTATCTCATTCTGGAATATCTGGCAGATGCGGGTTCTCCCATTCTCAAATCCAGAACCACGAAGCAGTGTGTATACTACAAACTCATGTGGTACGACAAGCTCCTTTTTCGGTTCAAGATAGGTAAACTTCTGACCTCTGTATTCATAGGAATTACCACTCTTTTTCACAGTCGTAAGCTCTGCATCATTCTGTCCTGCAAGTCCAAAATCTGCATCAAAAAAGGAAGCCTGATGATACTCGGCTTCCCTGTTATTTCCAAATGAATTCAATTCATCCAGTTCTCTATTAAATGCAGCAAGTTCACTTGCTTGCAAGGGTGAACTTGCAAATGCTGATGACGAAGTGCTTTTTTCTTCGTCATATAGTTCTTCATCTTCTAATGGAACATCAATACTACCTGATTCAGCACTACTTCCTCTGCCTGCATCTTCGCCTGTTCCCTTAACTTCCACATTTCCATCGTGGATGATGGATTCTGTGGTTTGTGCTTCGTGAGATAACTCTCCATCAGCTGATCCAGAAGATTGTTCGCTTCCTCGTCCACTTCCTTCATCTTCTCTTCTAACATCCCGAATCGGTAAAGTGTCTTGTATCTGGCTGGTTCGTTCTCCTTCAGGTACTTCTTTGCCATTCTTCCGTATTTCCCCAGATTTGTTAAGTTCTGTTCCTCCGGCATCTGGATATCCGGATACAGTAGTCCGTCCACTTCGTAGTACGTTAATGCCATCTCTGCCATGTGACATGCTCCTTTCATTCTCAATGATCTTCAAGTTACAACTAAAACCTCTCAGAACACTACAGGAGACATCGCATACAAGAGAACCAAGACGGTAAACCATATCTTCATCGGATATATTTACAATCTGACTAAAATCCTGTTCTGACACAGATAAGTCAAATCCACATCTCGTACCTACCACATATAAGACACTGGCTGCAACGAATTGTTCCGCTGTATCCATATCCTCTGGTAAGCCCTTGCGTTTTGTAAAAAATTCCTTTATCACACTACCTGATAGCTGATTAAATTCGGACATTCGTTCTTCGAATTCCTCTTCTATTATGCCTCTGATCTCTGTTTTTGTAAAGTCTTTTAGCGATGTCATCATAGTATTTCTATCCGTTACTTCATACTGATTTAACTGTCCTTCTGATACCAGAAAATCAAGATAATCCTTTAGATTATTTCCATCTAACGACCAGGTAAGATTACGATTTCTTCCACCCGTGTCACTGATATCGAAAACGTATTTCATCCTCGGATTAAGTGCTCTTGAGGGGAAGATGGCTATGCCCTTGCTTCCCCTTTTGACAAATCTATCTACTTTCTTCCAGGTATCATAATCAGCACAAAGCGTGGAATGTGGTTTCTGAGCATAAATCATCAAAATGTTATCAAACTCAAAGCGGTAAAGGTTTCCTGCTAATCGCAGCACATCTTTCCATTTTTCCGCTGACTTGGTAACATCGTGAATCTGCTCATCATAAATCGCCTTTACCATATAGTTCACGCTCATACTGTGTCCTCCTAACGTGTTTCTTTTACCTTATCTCCAAACATGGTCTTGAATAACTTGAATTCTTCCTTATCAAGAAGCACTTCAAATTCCACATCCATCGCCAGTTTATTGCATCTGTCCTCCTGCTTTTTGATTTTTCGTGCTAATCGAAGCAGAATATAATTCTCTCTGGATAAACGGATACACTCCTTAAAATCAAGTGCTTTCTCTGCCTGTTCCTGTCTCTTGGCAATTGCCAGTATTAAGACCTTATTAACCTCTTCCACTTCCTCAATAGAAATGGAAACGGATGCTTTTACAGCACCCGTTCTGTCCCATTCCTTATGAAGTTCCTTTACTAAAAATTCCATATCTTTCTCTAACTTTGTTGCGTCTTTTTTCATTCGACTGTTCCTCCTGTTATCGTGTTTTCTCATGTTCTTGTGTGAAAGGCTTAAAATCCACGCCCTTCATATCCTCTGCATCTAAAATAACTTTCTGTCCATAATAAAGATCCATTGCTTTACTGATAGCTTCATCCAAGGAATCTGCTTCAATCTTTTCTACTCTGGACAGTTCTTCCTTAATCTCAATATCATAAATCTGTGCCATCAGCGAGCCACCTCTTTCTTCACAGGCTTCTCAACAAATCCACCATCATATTTCCCATCCTGAAGATTATTGGAAAAAGTATCATCTCTTCCAGTCATGAACTTTTCATACATGGCATTCTCCGCCTCATGCTTTACAGAATCCGGTAACAATGGATTCTTTGTAATCCTTTTTAAGGCATCGAACTGATCCACTAAACTGTGTCTATAATCATAGATTGTCTCAATCTCTTCGACCTCACCATACTTTTGTCTGATTGCAGAAAAATCAATCAATGATGGTGTGCTGCCAAGATATACTCCATGATCCCATTCCAGACAGGTCATTGCATTATCCTCTGTTGGTTCTTCTCCCTTGGGGAAACGACTATACATTCCTGCTCCGATTGCCACAGTAAGATTTCCACTTTGTGCATCCATGAGCAGTAAGTTTCTAGCGGATAACTTTTCAATGACCTTATAATCTCTGCCATTGAAATTATGAAGCACCTCTCCCTGCTCGAATTTTGATTCCACTGGCTTATAGGTGAACTGGAATTTTGGATTACTGCTGCCATCCAGACGCATTCCAAGACTTGTCACCTTATCGAGACAATATGCATTACACATAGATTCCTCAAATATTGTCTTTACCCCTACATCATCAAATCTCCCACCAAGAAATCCTCTAAGCTGCGATTCACAGGTACAAAAACGTGCTTCCACACTCTTATGCTCTGAAAACTCCACCTTTAACCATTTGCTGTCATCGCTTAATGTCTTTGACAGATCTAATGCAATTTGTCCACTCATAACGAGAGAATCTGTTTTCAGTCTCACATGAACTAGCATAAAATCATCAAGTGTAGACAAGTAATTCAATGTTCTTCCCTTTAAATGCTCTTTTACGAGCACAATCTCTTCTAACTTCATACATACCTCCAATCTGAAAAGAGAACACCTAATCAAAGGCATTCTCTTATCTGTAGTTACTTATTTGGTCTTGCATACATGACTGCACTGCCACTATGGAAGTCTCCATATACAACACCCTTATCTTCATTTGCAGCTTCCACCATCTTGCCATTTCCTGCATAGATACCTACATGGCTGATATTCATAAATCTGCCATTATTGGTATAACTGTAGAAAATCAGATCTCCTGGTTGAAGCTCTGCCTCTGTTACTGTTTTGCCCGCTTCACTCAGTCCCTGAGCTTCCGCTGCTGCTGTAGTCGCTCCACCGTAACTGATATCAACACCTGCAGCTCTCCACGCATAGTAAGCAAGTGAGCTGCAGTCATAATAATCTCCTGTATCTCGCAAGTCCTGACTATAAGGATACCCGACTTTTGATAATGCAAAACTCATGACTGATTTCTGTGTCGTATCACTGATACCATTCAAAATGGCATTGATTTCTTCCTGAGTCATAGATGAAGTGCTGTTGCCAGCGCCTCCACCGCCACCACCAGTGTACCCCAGCATCGCCAGATTCTCCGGACTCATCATTTCATTGATCAGTTCTATCTGCTCTGCTGAAAAACTGTATTCTGTAATCATGTCTCTATAATCTTTTAGGGTTACATTGACACACAGTACGGTTGTTGAACTGGTTGTTCCATCATCATTCTCTACCGTATCTGTTCTGGAACTTGTGGTATAGGAACACATATCGTCCACTACATCCTGTAACCAGCCTTTTGAAGTATCATTCATAATCACAGCTGTATCCCCGATACCGTGCTTTACCATATAGACACAGATAATGTCATAATAATTCGTTGGTGTGGCTGATGTTCCTTCATAATCCACATAGACAATTTCACCAGAATCATATCCCGTATGGTCATTGGCAAGTGTATTGATGTCACGATTAAATTCTGCCACATAGGAACTTGCTACTGTCTGAACTGTATCTCCATCCTCTAATGGTGGTAAAAAGATAGCAAAGGGTGAATTATAAATCGTTGCCACTACTCCAATAACAGGAACACAAATCATCGCAACAAGTAACACAATAATGAGAAGAAATGGTGCAACCACCGCCATGACCTGCTTAATCGACGTAGATACTCTTTTTAGGATCAAATCCTTTGCAAGTTTAAAGAAAGAATCCTGCTGATTATCCTGTGCCTTCATCTTATCCAAAAAGAATTTAATCTTTCTGGCTCGATTCGTTGCTACCATATCATCATGTTCCATCTTTGCATCTACCACAACTCCAGCTGCATATCCAATCGCAGTTCCCACTCCAGGTGCAACTGCTGTTCCAGCTGCTGTAGCTGCCGCTTTTGTTCCAACTTTGGCTGCAATCTTAGCAGTTTCCTTAGCCGTCTCTTTTGCCGTTTCCTTTGCAACTTTCTTTGAGACATCCTTGACTGTCCTTTTCGCAGTCTTCTTTGCAAGTTTCTTTCCAGCCTGCACCTGCTTAATCTTGCGTTTCTTTGCTTCCATGACCTGTCGTTTGTACAGAGCTGCACCTCTTGATGCTGTTCCCGTTACTGGTCTGGTCGCTTCATACATGATTCCAACGGACTGTTGAATCTCCTGTCCACCTTCCATCTGGTCTGTCATGGTCTTTGCACCAACCATCCCAGCATTACGAAGTGTGGTGTTTTTTGTCTTAATGGATGTGTTGGCTTCCTTAATATTCTTGCGATACTTTGAGATTCTTCCCTTCTTGACATCCTCTGTTTGATGAATGGTACTCTTACGGTATGACTTCTTTCCAGTGTTCATAACTCTCTTGGATGCTCCCGTTTTTCCTGTTTTAGATGTCTCCCCAGACAGATTGCTTCCCTTTATCTTTGGACTTCGATCAATGGTATAGACATTGCTCCCTTTGATGGATGCACTTTTCGGAACATGACTGTGTATCTTCGTCTTTTCCTTTGTATGAATCACCATGGGCTTGTCATCTACCTTTTTTATTTTCAATGCTCTCACCTTCTCTCAAAAAGGAAAAGCCACAGACTTATTACAGTCCATGGCTATCTCCAACTTATTCTTCATCTGTCTGTTTTTCCCGTACCAATCTCATTGCTTCAGCCTCTTCTTTCGCTTTCTGTTCCGCAATCTTTTCATGGATATTGGTATTGTAAAGTTTATAGAGGTCTGTATCCTTGCTTATCTGATTATCAAATGGAATAATAACAGAGCCAAACTTAATTAGTCCCATACCAGAGGAAGTATTGGTTACAAATCGAAGCTGTGCTTCCGATACCCCTACGACCTCTGCCATCTTTGAGCTATCTGTGTTCGCCTGCTTTAACAGCACTACGAATTCTGAATTGGCAAGCATTGTTGTCGCTGTGTAATTCTGTAATAAATCGACTACATTCTGCGTGATTCCAGTACATAATCCTCCCTGCTTTCTCACTTTTTTCCAAAGCTGCTGGAGATACTTCGCTGAATATTCTGAGTTCAAGAGAACGTGGAACTCATCAATATAGAGCCATGTTGCTTTTCCTTTCTGACCATTCTCAATGATTCTCTGCTGAATTGACTCCATCATAACAAGCATGGTAATTGGACTAAGTTCAACTCCTAAGTCTCTGATTCCATAAACGGTAAATCTGTTATCTACATCCACATTAGTCTGATGATTAAAGATATTCAAAGAACCCGTTACAAATAATTCCAATGAAAGTGCAATATCTTTTGCTTCTTCCTCTGGCTGTGCCAAAAGTAAATCATAGAAATCTGTCATTACTGGAATGAACTTCTCTTTGCTTCTCGCAATCTCCGTATAAAGCTTTCTCACACAACGGTCAATGATAGACTTCTGTCTGGAATTTAAGGAATCACCCATACACTGCTCACACAGTCCCAGCATGAACTCGCCCTTTTCTCTAATCCAGCCTTTGGTATCATTCTGGTCTAAGTTCCAGACATCCATATCAAGCGGATTCACATAATTATCTGTGTAAGTGGACATGTTTACCACGGTTCCGCCATAAGTCTCTGCAATGTCAAAATATTCATTCTGTGGATCAATAACGATAATATCATCATTACTTGACAGGAACTCAGAACCCATCGTCATCTTACAGAAGAAACTTTTTCCAGAACCAGGAACCCCAAATACAAACCCGTTTCCGTTAATCAGTTTCTTTCGATTTCCTACATTAATATTCTTGGAAATCTGGTTGATTCCATAATAAGTCCCACTGGAATCATTAAGCTCCTGCACATTAAACGGCATAAGCACCGCAAGCGACTGTGTAAGCATGGTTCTCATGGTCTCCACCTGTCTTACTCCAATCGGAAGTGCTGTATTAAGTGCTTCTCTCTGTTTCAGATAATGCGTATCTATGGTACAGCTGTTACGCTTTCCAATCGTTTCAATCGTTTCACAGACGCTCTCCAACTCTTTTTTACTCTCTGCCATTACAATAATAGTGACTCCAACATAGAATAAGCACTGGTCATTCTCTCGCACATCATCCATAATGGATTCAATTTCCTTTTTCTCTGTTCTCTTTGCATAAGAGATTTCAGTGGAAAAGTCGTTGTTCTTATTACGAACTCGCTGCTGCTTGATGATATCCGATTCAATACCAAGATATTTCTTCTGCAATGTTTTTGTAGTCAAATCCTTTGGAACTGGTACTACATCGATACTGGTAATAGAATGAACTGGCAGCGAAGTAATCTCATTGATGAAACGGTCTGATAAGCTGCTCGGATACTTCTTAATGAACAATGCTTTACAGAATTTACTCTCATCTTCAAAGTGGTCTGGGAAAAACTTAATCATTCCATTGCACAGATCATTTTTGAAATCTGCCCCGACCTTCTTTGCTTCCCTGATATCAAAGTTGAAACTGTTCTCATCACCCAAGTGGTAATAATCATACAGTACCTTGATTCTTTCATTCCCTGAAAGTGGAACAATCTCTGCTCCAAGTTCCACAAATGCTTTGTGAATGGTTGCTTCCAAGGTGGCAAACTGTGCCTTTGCTTCCTCAAAATTTTTTCGCTCGATGGTAATCGTCAGGTATCTTTCCTGCTCAATTCCCTGTCTTCCCTCACGAATCTTCTGCTCAATAATGTCATTGTAGGTCTTACGAAAATGGTCATACCCATCATCACAATAGCCAAGCAACACCTTATCTCTGAGATCAATCATGTTCTTATTTTTATTGTTGATTGTAATCTTGAAATTACAGTCCAAAGAATTGAGAAACTTGCAGTATCTTTCAAAGACACCGATCTGCTCATCCTCCGTTGCTGTGGTATAGTTAATATCCTGAAAACGATAGCATTTAGAATAGTGATTCTTTGAAACTTCAAAGATACCATTCTCTGCTATCGACATAATCTCTATGGTTTCCTGTATGGATTTCGGAGTTTTGTAAAGCGGTTCACTTGCTTTCTTCAACACCTTAAATCCGTCTCCAAATAAACCCATGTGCTCTTACCTTCCTTTCTGCATAAATGCCATGCACCGCCGGGGTAATCCCGGCTGATGCCAAAACTACCCCGACCTGAAAGGTCTGGTATTCCTTCTAGTTACTTACTGCATATACTTATATGCCATGATTCCCGCAACAGCAGCCACCATGACTCCAATACTTGCGAATAATAATCTCTTTGTCTTTTTCTTCATCGCTTCAAATTCCTCCTGATTTTTTGCTTTCTGTGCATCTGTCCTGGTTTCTGTTACTTCCTGTTTCTTTCCCGCTTTTCCCTTTTTCTTCTTTCCTGTTCCAAGCAGTTCCATCTGGTATTCTCTGATTGCCAGTTCCCCTTCCGTTGACATATAGACCAGCGGATGATTGGAAAACATGAACCTCAGTTTCTTCCCCATATACTCATAGAAATCCATCCCGTTGTAGGAATAAAAACCTCCCAGCGCAATTGGAGCAACACAGGGAATTGCCACATAAGCTGCACCTGTCAATCCAATATATTTATATAGGAGCAATACTAATGTTCCTCCAACCGCTACACTTGCAATCGAAAAAACTAACTGCTTCGCTGAAAGTCCCAACGCCACAGATTCCTGATAACGATCAATATCTTTGTTAATCTCAATTACCAACTATCTCACCTCGCTTTCTCTTTTACCTCTGGAGTCTTTTTTACTCCAATACTTTTTTCATAAGCCTGCATTCCATCTGGACACAACTCTCTAAGCTTATCCACATTGAACATATAAAGTGGAAACTCACAAAACCCACTTTTCTGTGTAAATCCTGTAAATTCTCCAAGATCATTGTCTACTACGAACTTTTCTATGCCAGACATGTTGTTGGTATCAAGATAGGCACAGTAATCAGGTGCTTTCTCACTAAGATTTACAGTCATATCTCCATAAGGTTCAAATCCATCTTCGTCCTTACTCAACATGCCAATATACAAACCTTTATTGTTCATATAGCTGTTGATTTCCAACTGAACATTCTCTGTTCCCCATGGAGACTGGTATTCCAATGTCTTTTCTTCCATCCTGCTCTCCTTTCTACAAGCCAAATGCCTTGCTTGTAAGTGCCTGTGCGCCTTTTACACTGCCAACGGTCATTGCCACTGTAAATGTCATTTCACACAGATAAATAAGTGTCTGTGCCCAATCTGCATAACTGCCTGTAAAGGAAGGCAGTCCTGCGTTCACAAATGCATTACATACAATAATTGCCAGTGCCATCGTTACTGCTTCAAATACAAGGGATAAGAAATATTTGCAGTAAGTCACCACTGTATGACTGACTGTTCTGTTTCCACCCATCGTTGAAAATGCGATTGCTCCCATTGGAACAATAATCAGAATCTTTAAGAATCTGAAATACACAGTGTAGATAATAAAGAAACCACAGATAATGACAATAATGGACAATAGTGCTGCAAGTATCAGCATGACCAGGCTTTCTCCAAATCCGAGATTCTTAATAATATCTGCCTGTGTACTATCTATGGAAAGTGTTGTCGTTGTACCCGCCGATAGCAGACCAACAAGATTTCCGATTGAAGTAAAAAATGCTTTCATAATCGTTACATAATTAGAGACAAACCATTCAGCAAGTCCCACTCTAATCAGCATTCGAAGTATTACTTCAAATCGCATCTCTTCCCTGACATCCACACTCTCCGAACAGAATCCTATGACAAAGAATAAAACCACCAGAGAAGAACCAACTCCTACGAAGATTGGTTCAATTCCCTCAATAACTGCCCACGGACTTCCACCTTTGAAATTGACTGGTGATTGTCCAAGCATCGAGAACACCAGCGATATCTGGTTATTCCAAAAACCAAACACCATTTCAAGCAAAGACAGGATCTTATCACCAAGTTTAAAAATATCCATACTTGTTCTTCACCTTCTTCCTTCATTTCTGCGAGGCAGAGTCTGCCCCGCATACTCTGGTTGCCATTCTTAGAATCCTAAGAAAGTTAATACAGTAGAAATACCTGCCATCATGACACCTGCTACAATTCCCTTTAATGCAGAGTTCATTGTAGAGGAATCCTGCTGCTGGTATGCCTGTGCGAATTCCATTACATTCTTCGCAAGGATAATGACACCAACTGCACCGATTACTGCAATTACAAGTGTCTTTAAGTTTTCCAGTGGCTGTGTTACAGCTGATGTGCCTGTAGCTGCAGCAAAGCACTGTGTGCTCATAAGTGAAACTGCCATCATACTTCCAGAGAGTGCTGGAATCACTTTCTTTTTCATGTTGCTAAATAATCCCTTCATGGACTTTCCTCCGTTTTCTACATTTGTTGTGTTGTTAGTTCCTACGCTGTTTTCTTTACGCATAATTCAAATCTCCTTCAAAATGTTGATTGCAGAGCGAAAGCCGGATAAAAAAAGATGAATAACATCTATCCGGCTTTTCTTCCGAATAGATGTCATTCATCCATTCTTATCTGCATTGTTAATTGTGATCTATTGTTACAGGATTGCTCCTGGTACTTAGGTTAATCGGGCTTTCCCCGATACGTTACTGCAATAACCACCTCCCTTCAAGGCATGAAAAAAGCACCCTAACCATTGGCTAAAGTGCTGTCTTGCTGTTATTCATCTTCTTCCTCTTTGTCTCGCTCCAAAAAATAATCTATTTCTCTAGTTGAAGAGCTATCAATTCCCAACTCTTTTCTACGTTCTAAGCGTTCCTGCGTTTCCGCATAAATCTCTTTAATCTTTCTCTCAAACTCAGCTTTAGGCGGTAATGCAGTCCAATACTGTGCCACTGCAATTCCTGCTTTATCCATTTCCATCAATTCTATCTGATCACGACTTGCTTCTGTACATAGAATAAGACCAATAGGTGCATCCTCTCCCTCTCTACGCTCATACTGGTTTAGCCAGCGTAAGTAAAATTCCATTTGTCCTTTATATTGAGGTTTGAATTTTCCTATCTTTAACTCTACAGCAACCAAACGTTTCAAATCTCTATGATAGAACAATAAATCTAATCGAAAATCATCCCCATCCATAGTCATTCTTTTTTGTCGTTCTACAAACGAAAAACCGTGTCCAAATTCTAAAAAGAATTTTTCAAGTTCTACAAGAATTGCTTTTTCTAAATCAGCTTCCAAAAAATCATCTTTTAAACCAAGCGTATCCAACAAATATGGATCTTTAAAAAGATGTAATGGTACTGCTGTTTGTTCTGACAATTCCATATTCGCTATTTCACGACGTTCATAACTCTTTCTTGAAATCTGGTTTCTAAGTTCCCGCTTTCCAAGTTTTCTACAGATAGCATCATTCGCATAGTACATAAATGCATCATCAGATTTTATAGGCAATAAAGCAATAAAATGTGACCAACTCAATTCTCGTGCCAGTGGAACGAGAATCTCAAAATCCGGAAAACGCTCAGCAAGCTGAATCATCCGTCGAATATTCGCATAATCAAAACTATTACCATATTTTGTCTGCAATTGTTCTGCTAATTTCGCAATTATCTTCTTTCCGTATTTTGCTCTATCACCTTCTAAAATCGTAGTATTGATGTAATGACCTACTTCCCAATACATCAGTGTTACCTCACAATTTGCCCTTGAAGCTATACTCTCTTTACGATTTTCTATAATAACAGCAATATGCTTAAACAGGTTTGATTCATCCATTTGCATATTGCTTTCTAATTCATTGTCACTCATAGAAAGCCTCCTTTATTCACTAAGTTTTTCCATTATCAGTATCTTAATTCAACTTTTCAAAATTTTATAAGGCTCGTGCCTCACACAAGTCCATTATATCAAATACAATGAACTTGTGCGATAGTAAAAACATTAAGCATTATAAAATCTATCTCTCATCTCTACAACATTTACATCAGGATAAAAGTATTCCATAATCACAGCCTTCGGAATCTTTGCTTCAAATGCTTTTTGCAGTTCTTCCTTCTGTCCTTCTGTATAGTTCCAATGAAGCATACGATTTGTTATGGTATCTTCCCATTCTGGCTTTTCTCTTTTTGACACTAATTCCTGCTTTTGTTGCACTTCTGCTTCCGTATCCTGCGAGTATTCCAGTTCCTGTGCCTGCTCCTGATTCAGCTTTTCCTTCTGTTCTTTTTCTTCCAGACTGGTAAATCTATGATTCAGTTCCACTTCACCAAGCAGCATAAATTCCTCATACTTCAAGTCATCGATGAAAACATTATCGCCTTTCTCTTTCTGTTTCTCATAATGTTCTACTGCCTTTTGGGATAAAATCTCAAATGGTGGACCAATCAGATTTCTGTTACTTGTAATCTCATGGACATACGGTTTTCCCTTTCCATCAGCGGTCTGGTTAAACATTGGATGTGCAAATGGAATATACTTATTATCCAAAATCGGATCAAACCCACGAATAAAGATAATACATTTCTTGTTATCCAGTTTTCTGACTTCATCTGGAGTAAAGATTTCCCTGCCAAGTACATCATAGTTCCTTGAGGAACTTCCCTGTCTGCCTTTTGTCTCTCCACTAGATTTCTTATCTATCGTTCCTTTTCCAAGTAGCTCTGAAACATACTTGTGCGTGGACTGTTCATTTCCACCAAGATATATAAAGGTATCGCAGTTGCCGGGGATTGTTTCCCAGGTATCCTTAAACAATGCCTTAAGCTGCGCAAAGTTCTGAATGATAATGATACTGGATATTTCTCGGCTTCGCATTGTAGATAGCAAAGAACAATAGTCATCTGGCAATGCGACATTGGCAAACTCATCTAACATAAAAGTCACATGAATTGGTAATCTGCCTCCACAGTTAAAGTCTGCCTGATAATACAATTCCTGAAAAATCTGTGTGTAAAGCATACCAATAATGAAGTTATAGGATTTGTCTGAGTCTGGAATGACACAAAATAGTGCTGTCTTTGTCTCTCCATCCCCATTTACTCCAATGCCAATATCTGCAAGGCTCAATTCATCTTTGGAAAGCAGTCGTAAGACCTGTTGATTCTCTAAGAATGCCAGTCTGGAGTTCGCACTGATAATAATAGAACGAACTGTATCTCCTGCACCACGCATACACTTGTTATACTGCTTAACTGCGGGATGCGCTGCACCTAATGGATTATTCTCCTCTAGGAACTTCATACGCACATCCAGTCTGGATGGTTTCCCCTGCTCTGTAACCTCTGCTTCTCCAAGGAGCTTTAATACAGTCTCAAAATTTCTCTTTGCTGGTTTTACCTCTAACCAGACATAATAGAAAATTGCCTGAAGGAATAATCCTTCCGCTTTCTCCCAAAATGGATCAGAAGGCGTTGCACCCTTTGGAGTTGTATTACTGATAAGATTAGTAATCAGCTTCACAACATCTGTTTCTTCTCTGATATAAGAAAATGGATTGTAACAGTCTGATTTGTCCATTTCCAAAAGGTTAATAACTTTCACATTGTAGCCATTGTTCTTTAGCATATCTCCTGTACTTCTCAGGATTTCTCCCTTTGGATCGGTACAGATAAAAGAGCAGTTATGAGGCATCTGCATCAAATTCGGCTTAACCTCATAAAATGTCTTACCAGCACCAGATCCACCACATATCAGGATATTTCCATTGAGCTTTAATCGTCTGAAGTCTAAAGACATTCTGACATTTTGTGACAAAATTCGATTAAAGTTCTCATCCTTATCCATCAATACCTTATTCACTCGCTGTGGGGATTCCAGTTTTGCTGTACCAAATTCTTTTCCAGGCATCATATTTCTCTGACTGGTGTAATACATAACAATAGCCATTGCGTAAACACCTATCGCAATGGCTACTGCTTTTACTGTATATTCATTGATATAATTTGCAAATGGAGCAGAACAGATTTCATTGAATCTGTTCATAAAAGCATTGAACTCTATTCCATCTGTCCACGCACCACCAATCAGATAACCAAGATATCCTGCAAGAATCGCACCCAGTAGAAGAAAAAGAACCGATGGTTTCTTTTTACTCGTCTGCATAGGCACTACCTCTTTCTTGTATTGGATGTTTTAGTTGTTGTAGTTCTAGTTGTAGTCCCGTTTTGCGTTTTGCTTCTGTTCGTTTCCTTGACCTCCGTTTTGGTCTTTTCATAATGCTCTCTCACAGAAGATTCCACTTTGTCATAATGACCATACAATTCTTCCCCACGCTTTGTCTCCACCACACGATTCTGTTTGTCATAAAGCTTATAATTCTTATTGCTGTCAATGAAGGTCAGCATGGTCTTTCCATTATGAATATCCATGACATTCTCTTTGTTCAGCCATACGAACCTTGCATTCTCTCCCCATGTTCCAGGCACTCTTGTCTTCACCGCATGTTCATTCTCTTCCACAATCAGGCTCTTACTAATCGTCACATCAGAAAGATTCATATTCTTAGATGCTGAGACTGCCTTCATACGTTCAGCCAGAGTCTGGTATCCTCTTACACGATTTAAGAATGCTTCCTTATCCATGATCACTTTATGCTCTCCGGATGCATTCTTTTCTCCAAGTACACCAATGGTTTCCAGCTGTTTGATCACATTTTCAGCCTGCGTATTGTCGATGCTGAAATTCTCTTTAACTGCATCCACACTAATACTCTGCTTCTCCATTGCGAATAAGCCGACTTTTTCAATCAGACCATCCATAGCTGCACTTGCTCTTACACCATCTTCCGTGTGAGCCATATCATTTCCCATCTTCTGGCTTTTCAGAAAATCCATGAGCTTACCAAGCTGCTTTTCATCCCCGTTCTTTAAATAATCATCAAATGTGGCAATCCTGCCTGAACTAAGTTTCTGAAGCATCATATTTACTCTTGGCACTGCTTCTGTATGAAAAATCACCTCACTAAGTCCATCCTTGCGGTTCAAATCCGGCAATACCGAATAGAGGATTCCATACTTTTTCGCCATCTTCTGGACTTTCTTCATATCCTTGGTTTCAAACTGCAAAACCTGCAGATCTCCACCTTTCATAAGAAGTTTTCTCATAGATGTTTTTCCAAGTGATTTCTCATAATCGAGAAGTCCTTTTAATACCTCGACTGCTTTCTGCATTGCACTGATACCACCACTGCCTACCTTCATAGCAATCTCTACTCCATCATATGCGACACGGATAATCTGTACCGCTTCCTGTATTTCTTCTGCCATTTGCTACACCTCCTATAATACTGGCTGTCGAAAAGTCGATTTCTGCTGATATTCAGAGGTTTTCTTATCCTCTTTTTCCTGCTGTTCTTCCTCTTCTTTTCGTGATTCAGACACCTTTGCTTTAATCGCCTCTGCATCGGCTTCTCTTAGTTCCTCTTCTGATACCTCAATGCCATATGCACCAAGGACTGTGGCAAGTCGGTTAATTGCCTTTTGTTCCTCAATACGATACATCTCAATGGACACAAGAAGGTTCTCAATCTGATTAACCCATGCTGGCTTCACATCATGCATAGCAGAATATTTCTTTCTAATATTCTGTGCATCTTCTCCCTCACGGGCTTCTGCCAGTTCTCCAATCAGCTTGTCTGTCAGTTCCTGATCCGATGTTTTAAAAGCAAACTGAACTACAAATTCCTTTTCCTCATTGGATAAGGTACGAAGCTGTTCTTCCTTTTCCTGCATCGTTTCACTAATCATCAATAAACTCATACGTTCCTCCTAATAATTCATGCTGTTTTCAAGCACTGCGATCTCAATGATTTCTTTCATCTTCTCCGCAGATACATTGTTGTTAATCAGTTCCACAAGCTGTCCCTCTGTAAGTCCTTTCTCAATACCCGACTTAATCTGTATCAATTGCGCTGGCACTAAATCTCCACTTGCAACCAATTTCACAATATCTTGTCGTGACTTTTTCTTAAAACCAAGTCTTGCAACAATTGCTGCAATTCCAGTTTCTGATGTTCTTCTTGTACGTTCTACTGATAACTGATGCACCACTCTTCCCTGTGCATCAAGAACCGGCATCTGATAGTACACTGGAATTCCATACATATTCTTAGTAAATGGATCATCTGTCACTGCATTCTCCGATGTGACTGGCTGTGTATCTACCATGCCATTGTCTTGGGTTTTCCCACTTGCACCTGTCGGTATATCTGTATCAGTTGCCGTAGCTGTTGGAATTGAATCTTGTATTTCCACCGTTTTCTTTACGGAAGAATCGGTCTTATCAAGCAATCTCTCTTCTAACGTATCAATTCGTGTCTGCATTCTGCTCATCTCCTTATCTTTTTGGTCTGCCTGTTCTCTAAGTCTGGCAATAGTAGAGGATGCACTATTGATTCTGTCCTGCTGAGAACTAAGTGCTGCCTCTGTATCTTCCAGTTTCTTCACAAGATTCTCTGCTACTTCCTCATCCTTCTTGGTACTCTCAAAAATAGTCAATTTCTTATTCAGCTCATCATATCGCTGTTCCTGAAACTGAATCTTTCCAACCACTTCCTCAATCTGTGTTACTAGACCTTTCACATATTCCTGCATCTGTTCTGATACATTCTTTGATTCAGCTTTCACATTTTCTGTATTAGCAAGAATCTTTTGAAAGATCTCTCTCATAGCGCTTGGTGTAGCATTATTGCCTACTGTCTCCTCAATCACAGGAACAGGCACTCCCTTTTCATAAAAATCAAGTGCCACCTGCATCTGATACCCCGTCAGATTCTCATGAGATGTGAGCTGCTTTACAAACGCTTCATCAATCCCTTTTCTCAAAAATCCAGATAAGACTTTCATCTGTGCCAGCTTATATCCTTTTTTCAAGTAGAGATTCGTCTGCTCTTCTGTTAATCCTAGATTCAAGTCCTCTTCCACCAGATCAATAATCTCTGGTTCATATCGTTTTGCATTTCGCATGTTTTTCAAATAGTTCCCAATCTTAATGGAATCTATCTGTCGTGCTGTCTGTTCCATAAATACCTCCTGTTCCTAAGAATGCATAAAAATAACAGCCTAACGTACTGGCTGCTTCTTATCCCTCTCTATTGTCTTGTCCTTACTTGGTTCGTACTCTCTGCTGCGGTCATCCTCAGTATCAAGAATGTCCTTCATGATTCCCTTCCCAAGATTTAATTCCTTAAACACTGCTTTCTCTTTCCTGCTCACTTGACTGAACTGCTCTCTGTAATAAGAACGTAGTTTTTCCGTCTTTTCCAATGAATAGCCCTCTTCTTCCAATTGTCTGGATAATTCCATCCACTGTTGGTGTTCCTCCGCAAAGAATGTATCGCCATTTTGATAACAGTTTTCTGCTGGTGCTATTTCCTGCATGGCATCTGCAATCTCAAATATGGTTTTACACTTTTCCTTTGAACGATAAACTCTGCTCTTTTCTTTGGAAGCCTCTTTTTTCTTATCTGTAAGATTCTCCACTGTGGCAGCCAGATCAACTACATTGTGAATATCATGTCTCACAAGAAACAAATACTGTTGCTGTAATTTCTGCATCTTCTTAATATCATTCCGATACTTCCATACCTGACTGTACGGTTTCTTTTTTAGTTTTCCGATACGATACAGCTTTGCATAATACCGCTTCTGAAGACCTGACATTTTCGCCCTACGATATCTTTTCACATAACACTTTACCAGCTGTGGTTCAAACTCCTTTTTCTGTTCCTGATAGAACTGTAAATCCTCTTCCTGAATTCTGATTCGGATTCTTTCCTCGGAATAATTCTCTCCAAGTGTTTTACATCGCTTGAATCTTCCCATGCCAGGCGGCTTTACTGCCAGGTACTTTCCCTGTTTGATTTCATTTCCCTTATCCTTCATCAGTTCAAGGAATCCATCAAAATCTGTAGCCTGTAAAATACAGGAATCCAAATCTCTTACAATCATATCGGACCATACGAACTTGCCATCACGATATTCATTCCATTCCTTATAATGTTCATGGGTGGCATCCTTATCACCTTCAATTTCAATCGTAGAAAGACCATATTCTTCACACAACTTATTGGTAATCGGCTGAATATCTTTTGCCCAGTCTCCCTTTTCGTATCGATACTTATGACCATCTACGAAGCTCACACTGTTAAATACAATATGGGAATGCACATGATCCGTATTATCATGCACACAGTAGACTGCCTCAAACTGTTTCCCCAGATACTCTTCCACAAATCGTCTGGTAATCTCATAGACCATATCAGGATCTGTTTCTCCCTCTTTAAAAGAGAGAATCAAATGATACCCCTGACGTTTATCAATCTTGCCAAACTTACGCTTGGTATCTTTCATCTGTTCAAAGGCATTGTCAGGCTGACAGTTAATTCCTCCCACCAGCCTTCCATCCTGTGTCTTCTCTGGATTCATGATATAGTCCAGTGCACTTTTTAAATGCCTTCCATGAAAATGACCGCCACAGTCTTTCATATAGAGAATCTTGCTAATTGCCAATCATATCCACCACCTTCTTTACTTCCAGGTTCAGTTTTCTCATATATGCCACCAGCTTCTCTTTATCCTCTTTGGAATAGAGCTGCGCATTATGGCTGAATGTGATCTGATTGATATTGACCCCAACTCGATTCACTTCATTGATGAGTTCCTTTAATAGCGTTCTGATTTCTGGATAATCATTCGGTTTCTGGCTTATGAGGAATCGAATATATTCTGCTTCATTCATGCCTGCAGCACTCGATTTCTCAGAAAGAATCATGGCTTCATTTGGCATAAGTCGTACTGTCTTCTTAATACAGTGTACTTTGTCTGCCATTTTCTCACCTTGCCTTTCCTTTTGCCTGTGGCTGTATAATTACTGATGTCAGATCTTTCACAGCAGAATCCATGTTCTGCCCTTTCGAGAGATTGGCTAGAAATTCATTTGCCAGCCTTTCTGCTGTTTTCTCTATAACTACAGCATACTTCGTCTGATCAAACAGTTTATCTAACACCTGCTCCTGTGACTTCAACATGTCATATCTGTTCTGCTTATTTCCAAAATCTATGAAATCTCTGGCATTCTGCCTCTCGGCATCAATATCCAGAATAAATTCATAATTCCACTCGCACACTGAATCGATTACATCATCCATTGGGAACTCTTCCCAAACTGTTTCATCTGGCTTGTCGCACAGATTCCCTCGGTAAAGAACCCCATCCACCTGACCTATCGCATATCCATGACCTTCCATATAGTCTAGAATTATCTCCGCCTCTTTATCTGTAAAATGGAAGCCTGTGTCAAAGTCCTTCTGGTACTTTAGGAGTTCTTCTACTGTGGAAATCGTAGCAGGTTCTTCTGGTTTTGTAGCTAATACACCTTCTCTGTCCATTGCTTTTGGTACACCTCCTTATCCGTGTTTAGTTAAAATTATCATGGCTCCCATGCCCACAGGTAGACCTATGGTTCATGGCTAGATACGCATCAGAGCCAGCTCTGTCCTGATGCTCCCTAGTTAGGGGGAAAATCCCCCTAAGACCCCTTAATATGCAATATGATTGTACTTTTTACATGCGTTTTGCCGTTGTGATTGTGTTTTTTACATTCACTTTGTCAAAACAGTTGCACTTTTTACAATCACTTTTTTCTTCAAATAGATGCTCGTTCTTTCTCCCATCTAAAGTGATTGCACTTTTTGCATGTGTTTTTTCAATGTGATTGTGCTTTTTGCATTCACCTCGTCAAAACAGTTGCACTTTTTACAATCACTTTTTCTTTAGAAGCTTTCAACCACTCATTGTAGTCTTTGAACCCAGCCGGTGGTGGTGTATCTTCCACATCATAGCCAAGTCCATAATACTTTGTTGCCAATTCATTTGCTGCTTTTCTTCCTGGCTCATCATTATCCAGACAAAATCGAATGGAAGTGACCTGTGGATGTTCATTCAGAAATGTTTCAAGCGGCGCATCTGAAAGCATTCCAAGTGCAAGCTTATTACTTTCAAAATCCCAGAAAATATCCACATAGCTCATCAGATCAATTGCAGCTTCAAATACTACAAGTTCAGTACTGTCATCATTTGCAACATTAAATCCAAAGTGTTTGTCATTGCCTGAAACATCACATTTAAAAGGTTTTCCCTTTTTATCAAATACCCCTCTCATGCTTGCAAACTTTGTGATGCCGTCCTTATCCATTCCCTTAAACACTACATTGTGATAATCTCTGCTCTCATAGATGAGATCGTTGTTTACAAAATAATCAATGACTGCTCTGCTGATAGCCCTGTCCTTGTTCAGATAATCATACAGATAGGAATTATCTGGTGACGATTCTGGTAACACAAATGGTTTTTTCTCGTCCTTCTTAGTTGCCTGTACCTGATGTCTTAATGGAACTTTTTTCTCTGCATCTGGTATTCTACGATACCCCGCAAAGTCAAGTAGCCAGAACACAGCCTCTTTTACATCCATATTGCAGAACACACGTAAAAAATCTATCTGAGATCCACCATTATTGCCTTTCTCATACTGTCTTGACCAGCGATACCAATGACTCTTATTATAAATGCGAATGGAATCCATTTCTTTCAGGGTATAATACTTCCCGACTCGTCTCACTGTATAACCAAGGGAAGATGCTACTGCTGTCAAATCCACACTTTTTGCAATCTGCAATTCTTCCTCTGTGAATCTATCTTCCATATTCTCACCTCGACTTTTCCTTTTCCGCTACAAGTGGTGAATTCATATCCAATGTTTTGTAATCCTGTGCCAGCGATATGACTGGATTCTTCATCAAATTCTTTTCTTTAAAACTGAAATACTCCTTATTGTCACCGCCAACTATGATGTGATCCAAAAGTGGCATTCCCATCATTTCACAGATTGTATTCATACGGTCTGTCATCATGGTGTCTGCTTTGCTTGGAAATAACTGACCTGATGGGTGACAATGGACCAGCATAATACTGGCAGCATTGGAAAGAATGCTTGCTTTTAATAATTCTCTTGGATGTGCCATTGCTTCATTTAGAGCACCCACACTGGCAAAGTGCACATTGATGGGTTTTAAATCACTGCGCAGATTTACCACACAGATAACCTCCCGGTCTAATTCACACATATAATCACCAACCACTGCCATTACCTCTTGAGGATTATTGAGAGAATGCTCCGAAAACATCGGAGCATCCTTCACAAGTCTTACTGATACCACATCAAGTTCGAATTCATTCTTCTGGGCTTTCTGCGTTTTTGCCATCAGCATCAGCCTCCTCCCCGAACTCTACATGGATAATAAAATCCCCTTTCTGGTCATTCATCAGAGCAATCAGTTCCTGCATTGTAATCTCCTGCTCCATAATGACCTCCTTATCTGGACTGCCCTGTCTCATAAATGAGCTTTGGTTCTGCAACAATTCCATCCAGTCTCTTGTTTGGAGTATCTGTTGCAAGCGACAGTTTTCTCAAATCCTTATCATAGTGATATACCTGATTGGATAATCTTTCATCGAGTGAAACCTGATCCATATTAATTTCCGCTACCATCTGTGCAAGTTCATTTGGATCTCCCATATCAGAACTTACTGCGATAACCTCATGCACAGATGAAGGCATAATATAGAGATCCGTTTCGAGTTTTTCAGCAATATCATGAAGCTGGTCTTCATATAACATCGAAATCGCTCCGTTGATTCCTCTCTCATTGCTAATCACCCACATGGTCTGCTCTGGTGGCATTTCTCCAATCATCATATCTGCAATTTCTGGTGGCATTCCATCTTTTGTAAACATTTCTCTCATAATATCATTCATGCTTCTGACAGTTGGTGGAAAGATTCTTCTTGTATTCTCTACCGCAGCTTTGAATAACTCTTCCTCTGATAATCCGATCTGTTTTGCAAGCGAATTACGAACCACTGCGCTCTGTACTCCAGTTTCATCTACTTTCATTACCCAACGATATACAATGGATAAATCCTGGAACTGTCTGTTCGGTGCATCTGCGAGCATCTGTTTATTCTGCTCTGTATTGATCAACTGAAAAACAATGTTGTCTTTTGCTTTCTCCAAATCAACGGATGGAAGCATGTCAGGCGCATCCTTCATTGCCTCATTCATAATATTGGCAGCCTTCACAAGTTCTCCCTGCAAATCCTCTGTTTTAAGATAGCTGTCATACATATTGTTGATATAGATGGTTGGAGAAATCTTAACTCCATCACCAACCATGGTTAATCCATCCAATGTCTGATTTACCTTTTCTACCGGACGTACTTCCATCTTCATTCCCTTAAACTCCTCTGGAAGATAATCCATAAATTTCTCTGCTACTACTTCTTTAAAAATCTCATAATTCATCATAAATTAAGCCCTCCTGTGACTCTTCATAAAATAAGGGAGATACAAGCATTGGCCTGTACCTCCCGGTTTCTAGTTTCTATTCAATTCTTACGCTTCTGCGTCTTCTTTGCGTTTCTTAAAGAAAGCAAAGAGTCCAAGTGCAATACCTGCCACACCAATTCCCGCATACAGCCAAGGATTGTAATTGTCTCCTGTCTGTGGGAGCTTCGGTTCGGTTGGTTTGTTGGTCAGATCCAGTGTATAAACGACACATTCTGGTGCATCATCATCGTACTGTAAAACTACTTCATGCGCTGTGCTGTCTAGAATATAGCCATCCGCTGCTTTTGTCTCAACCACATAATACTTGATATCTGCTACAAAGTTGCCATCCTTGAATGTTGCGATTGGAAGCTCTTTAGACTCTGCATGACCGTCTTTGTCAGTCACAAGTTTCTCAATGACCTTACCATCTGCATCACGGATTTCAAATTCAACTCCTGCGATTCCCTTTTTTGTGTACTCATCTGTCTTGTTAATGACAATCTTTCCACTAACAAGTTCATCCTTCATGGATACCTTCTGAACTTCTCCAGTATCTTTTACCTCAAATTCCACATCATTGGCAATCTTATAGCCATAAGGAGCTGTCTCTTCTCTTAAAGTGTACTTGCCAACTGGTAGTTTTTCCACAAGGTGGTTCTTTCCAGCTTCAGATATCCACTTTTCAATTACTTTTCCTGTGGAATCAATAATGGTAAGTTCTGCACCTGCAAGTTCGTATTCGCCAGTAATATCAGTCTTTGAAAATTCCACTTTTGTTGTGTCATTTACAAACTCAGCTGTAAACTCAATGACTGCTTTCTCTTCACCCTGATAAGAAGCATCTATATCCACTACTTTATCAGAAGAAGCATATCCCTTTGGTGCTTCCAATTCTTTGACATAATACTTGCCAAGTGGAAGGTCACTGGCAAAGATACATTTGCCATCTTTTCCTGTTGCTGCTCTTTCAATCTGTGTATCCTTTGCAATGACAACTTTGCCATCTGCATTCAGGATATCTTCTTTTGCAAAAAGACCAAATACTGCCCCCTCTAATGCTTCCCCTGTTTTAGAGTCTGCCTTTGTTACAGTAATCTGTACTTTCTGTCTCTCATTGGTCACATTCATGCCAGCATAGACAATGGCTGTGTCCTGATCCACATAAGATACATCTGCATCAATCGGTGTGCTGTCTAATACAAATCCCTCGATTGTCTTTGTCTCCACAAGATAATACTTGCCAAGTGGAAGATTCTCGATGCTTGCATAACCATTCTCATTGGTTTCAATGGTAGCCACCAGCTCGTCTGCCTTATAATGCACAGTTCCAAGTCCATCCGGGCTTACAATATCTTCTTTTGCATATACTTCAAAAGTAACCCCTGCAAGGCTCTTCTTGAAATAATTGAAGATGAAATCATACCAGTGTCCTTTCACAAGGGTTGCATCCTGTACAAATTCTCCATCCTTGTTCACAATAATTGTTCCAGTAGGCACCTCATCCTTCATCTCAACAGACTGGATTTCTTCGGTATCTTCTACTGTGAACTGTACTTCTGCTGCTTTCAAATATCCATATGGAGCGTAGTCTTCACGAAGTGTGTAAGTCTCGCCTACTACAAGTCTTTTGATCACATGTGCTTCCTCTGCATTAGATACCCAGGTTTCCACTATATTTCCATTCTGATCAAGAACAGTTAAAGTAGCACCGCTAAGTTCTGCACCACTTGTAATATCTGTCTTAGTAAATTCGAATGTTGTAGGTGTGTTAAGGCATTCTTCCGTCAGTTTCACAACTGCTACATCCTGTCCCTGGTACTCTGCTTCAAAGGTAAGAACTTCCTCCGTTGATACATAACCTGCTGGAGCTGAAATTTCTTTTGCATAATACTTTCCTAATGGATAATCCTTTGTAAAAGTAATCATTCCATCTGTACCGGATTCTGCTGTTTCTAATAATTCGCCTGCTTTCACAAGCACTTTACCATCTACATTCACAATATCTTCGTCTGCATAGAGTCCAAATACTGCACCTGCGATTGGAAGTTCTGTCTCGCTGTCTTTCTTTTCTACAGATAATGAAATCTTCTGTCTGTCGTTTGCAAATGTCATGGATTCATAGATTACTGGTGTCTTATCATCCACATAAGCAAATGTGACCGTCTGTTCCTCACTGTTTAATACATATCCGTAAGGTGCTTTTGTTTCCACTACGCGGTAAGTTCCAAGTGGCAGATCACCTAAGACTGCTTTTCCGTCCTCTCCTGTTGTAATGGTTGCTACAAGATCACCCTTTGCATAATACTTGGTTCTGACACCGTTCTCATCCAGCTGATAATCATTGGTAAAGATATCTTCCGCTGCATAGACTTCAAATTCTGCACCTGCAAGACTGCCTTCTTTATAGATGAATTCTTTTTCATCTGTTGAAGCAAATAATCCACCTGCATAAGAATCAAGGACTTCGCCTTTCTTCTCAACGGTAAGTTCTCCTACAGCCGGAGCATCCTGATAAGCGACATCAATGATTGCTTCGTAAGTGTCTGGATCGACCTGATATGCAGTATCTGAATCAACAGCCACTGTAATATAAGTGGTATTGATCACATATCCGTTTGGTGCTGCGATTTCTTCAATACGATAGTTTCCTAATTTTAAAGCTTCAGGAAGGATTAAATCTCCGTCTGCATCCGTAGAGAAGGTTGTGTGTTTCACTTTGGTTGGATACGTTGTAATCTGTTCCACATATTCTTTCTTATCCAGGTTGTAAATCTTAAAGGTTGCATTTGGTACGAGAACTGTTTTTCCAGTCTTTGAATCCTGCTTAATCACACGAAGTTTTGCAGTAAATTCACGGTCAATAAAGACTCTCCATACCTGAGGCTCCGTAGGATGATTCTCGACAATCTTCACTTCAAATGGTTTTACTGTTTCCATGTTATGAGGTGTGATTGTTTCGATTACCACATAAGTTCCATAAGGGATTGGCTGTGTTACAAGATGTCCCTTTTCATCTGTAAGAAGTGTTGTTTCACCATTGCTTCCAATGACGACTTTCTCTGCACTGTCAAAATCATAACTGCCATCTGCTTTTACAGATAAGGACGACTTCAGATATACAGTGAATCCAGCTCCTGAAAGAAGTGGTGCTTCTGTATCATCGCCATTGTCTGATACTTTAATTAACTGGAATGGCTGTTTGATGACCTGTTCTGCTGACTTTGTGCTTCGGGAAACCTCTGCAACAAGGTCATTCTCATAATCGCATACTACATCATGTTCCTCTTCATCTAAAAGATATCCCTCCGATGGAGTAATCTCTTTCACATAGTAGTTACCGAGATACAGGTTGTTGATTTCTGCCTCTCCTTTAGCATCAGTCGTAAGCTCTGCGACTAAATCTCCTGCTTTGAAGATAACACCTGTCGTTCCATCTGGATGAGCAATGTCATTTCTGGCATAAAGACCATATACTGCGCCTTCTAGCTTTGCATCTCCCTGTGGTACAGCCTTGCCAGTTTCCTTATCTACTTTGTAGAGATGAATCTTGGCTGTGGTTCTGTCATTCTTAAAGGTGTGAGCAAAGGATGCTGTCGGTGTTGTGTTTGACAGATAATTGAAAGTGAAGCTATAAGAATCACTCTGGTTTCTGGTATAGGCATATGGTGCCTGTGTTTCTGTGATATAGTAACCATTGGCGATTGGAAGGTCTACTGTATAAGCAGCTGTTCCATCCTCTCCTGTTATTACGGTCTGAATAGCAGTTCCTTTTGTCATAATGACCTGTCCTGCATAATTCTTGATATCGTTGCCTGCATAAAGTGTGTACTTGCCACCATCTAAAGGGTTGTCTGTATCAGAATCTTTCTTTACAACTGATACATTGGCTTTCTGTCTGGTATTGTAAATGCTGGTTGCTTCATACTGAACATCCACAGTCTGATCTTTGTACTCAATCTTTACCGTCTGAGGTGTTGTGTTGATAGTATAACCGTCAATCGTTCCTGTTTCGGTAATCACATAAGTTCCAAGGTGAAGGTCTGTGACGACCACTTTCCCATCTGATCCTGTGGTGACTGCTTCTTTTACAACATCGCCTTTGTTATAGACTTTGCTTCCATCTGCCTTATGGATATCTGCACCCGCAGTCAACTTGAAGGTTGCACCTGGAAGATTCTTTGTCTCATAAGTGAAGTTACTGCCATTCCATCCAGTCAGGACTTCTCCCTGCTTTGTGATGGTAATTGCACCAAGCTGTTCCTTATCCGTAGCTGAGATACCTGTTGTCTGTCCCGCTTTTACTGTTAAGGTGTGCACCTTGCCGGATAACACATATCCCTTTGGTGCTTTGATTTCTTTTACATAGTAAGTTCCTGCAACTAATGCTTTTGACTTCGCATAGCCATTCCCATCTGTTGTCATTTCCCCTACCATATTGCTGCATCCGCTGTCAGAATAGATTCCATAGACTGCACCAGACAGTTTTACTCCACTGGATTCATCTGTCTTTGTAATCTCTCCATAGCCGATATTCTCTGTCTTTACTTTCATATAGGCAGATAAAGGATCCGCATTTGGAACTTCTGAAACGAATTCCTGATAACCATTCTTTCCTGTCAGCCAGAAAACACAGCTATCATCTACGGTAACTGCACCTGTACTGGAACTGAATGTTCCTGTGGTTGCTGTCGTATTCACTGTTTTAGAATAAACAGTCATTGAATTACCACTCTTATCGACACTGTATCCATCTAAAGAGAAACTGTAATTACCAAGTGTTCCATTACTGTCTGTAAAAGTTTTCTCAAACCTCTGATTACTCTCATTCCATTTCAATTCATAAGTCTCTGCACCACTCTTTGTAGAAGATGCAAAGCTTGGGATTGAAGCATTGTAGGAATTATTGATATTGTCACAAAGACTTGTGTAATAATTATAAGAAGCATCTGCCCCTGGTGCTGTATTACACAGTTTCTTTGCAGCTGAATCTGCGCTGCCCGTTCCAAAGATACCATTGGCAATAATCCATACCATTGCCTGTGTCGCAATATAAGCATTCGCCTGATCATTGCTTGGAGCTGATACATCAGTGGAACTAAAACCACAATAAAGGCAGTATGACAGGTATTTCTCCTGCTGTGCTGTCATGCTGGTGCTTGTATTATCATAGCTGTTCATCAGCTGTCCACCATCTGCGGATAGACCAAAGTTCATACAATAGCCTGTATGACCATCAATCATCGCATATAAAACTTTTCCATGATTATATCCAGCTTTTAATTCACTGACTTCACCGGATGCTTTTGTTGAAGCATTCCAGAATGAAATCTTTGCACTGGCACTGGCTGCAAAAGCAGTTGTGCCATTCGTAAACATAGCTGAAAACATAGTCAATATAGCAAGAAATCCTGCTAAAAAACGCTTCCATTTCTGTTTCATAGGATTGTTTCCTCCCTTAATTCTTGTTTTCAGGCAATAAAAAAACAGGTTAAAGTATTTGGCTCTAACCTGTCGTCTTCAATTACCTATTAAATTGTCATGCTCTGTAGCATCGAAATTCATAGCATTGCTTACCGTAATAATCATAAGTACCTGCGTATTCAATCAAAAAATA
The DNA here is from genome assembly GCA_028704435.1 of Anaerostipes sp. GTDB lineage: Bacteria > Bacillota > Clostridia > Lachnospirales > Lachnospiraceae > Anaerostipes. The sequence goes on from JAQWFL010000011.1 coordinate 46,631, forward strand.
TGGACCATTCTCTAATACCAGCATATCTGAAATATACTGGGCAATGTCGTCCTCACTGTTGAAACTTGTTGTACCCGACACACTTCTTGCTTCTGCCATGTTACTGTCTACATATACACTGTAATAACCAGCTCCATCATATGGATAATACTCATTATATTCTTCCTGAGATATCTGCCCATTTGCAAGCAGGTTATCAAGATTCTCTGTAAGAAGTACCTTGCCTGCCGCTTTTGTCTTTGCAGTTGCAAGAGCAACTACATTCTGTGGACTGTATTCCACTCTGGAAGGCTGTTGTGGCTGTGTAGCTTCCGGTGCTGGCTGAGTTGTTTGCTCAGCTGGTGTCTCATTTGTCTGTTGTGGTTCGGATGCTTCTTGCTTTGGTTTCTCTACCGTATTGTTATCAGATGAAGAGTTTTGTTGCTTTGTATCCTTTTCCAGTTCTTCTGAATCAGTTGAATCTTCAGCATTTACCTCATCCGTCTGCATTTCTGTAGGCTCTTCCGTCTGCATTTCTGTTGGTTGCTCGGTTTCTTTTATAGTTTCAGTCGGTGTCTCTGTTTCCGTCTCTTTAACCAAGTCAACTATTTTACTATCTGAACTTTCATCCGGCTTTCCACATCCTACTGCAACAAGACATATTACGGATAAAAAGATAATCATTATCTTCTTCATAAATCCACCTATCCTTTCCGTAAGAGGGATAGGCTTCGTGTTCCGTGCCTGTCCACTCTTACTTCAATCGTGAACATCATTTGTTAAGTTAGCACGGGACACTTCATGGACTGTCCCGTATTCTGTGCATTACATTCTCCCTTCATCATACCATTAATTTCTTCAGACCAAAGAAATATTTCATCAGTCTTCTGTTTTTTCTATAAGCCGCAAAAAATCTGATCATAAAATTCACCTCCTCTCACGACTTTTTATGGTGTTCCTGCTCTGACAAATGCCAAGAATAATCTGGCTACCAGCCCAAACAGTAGAAGGAAGATTTTTGCCAGTGCAAGTACAAGTTTCAATATACCAAGCAATACCCAAAGGATTCCTTTTAAAATTGTAAGTAACAAACTGCCTAATCCGGCAAAAAATCTTCTTATCATGGTTACTACCTCCTTTACATTTCAGGCATCCAGCTCGTTGCCAATCCCGATACCACTTCATCGTCTTGCGGTGCTTCTGGTTCATGTTCAGTATTTACTATCGCTGCTTTTGCCACTGATTCGGTAACCCGACTTCCTGAAACTGCTGTGCCCAATACTCGGATAACTTCTCTTCTTGCTTCCGTCATAGCAGCTTCCATAATCTCCTGCTTGATTTCTTCTAATTCATCAGTTGTGACATACCGTGTGCTGTTGTCTTCCTTAATCAACACTTCCTTGCCAAAGTTTTCGATATAGAACTCAATAGCATCAATAATGAACTGATTCTTGGATTTACACACATCTTTATCAATGCTGCATAAAATCTCATTGATTTTTACATGCTGTGGATTGTTCATATTTAGCCTTAGACTGTTAAACACAAGATTTTCTCTAGCCATCGTAAATACCTCCCTTATGCTCTCTTCTGCAAGTTTCTAAGACCAATCTCAGCTAACTGTTCATATCCTCTGGCATTCGCTTTAATATCAAGAATATAGTCAATGTTTTTCTGATCATAACCACCATAGTTTTTCATTACAACCGCTCCACCGCCCACGAATATGATTGGTGTTGTCTTTAGGTTATAACCATACTCTCGGATGGAGTTATAAACTCGTTCTGCAAAAGCTTCAATCTCCTCTCTTGCAATTTCGTAATATTCTTCCTCTTTCGCATAATCCTTACCATAACGCATCATGTTCTGCAATTCGCCCTCATCGATTTCTCCATTAAAGAGACGAACGCACTTTTCATTGATGGATCTCATGCAGGTAATCAATCCCTTTGGAATCGTAATACAATTCGATTCATCAGGTGATTTGTTAATCACTGGCATAATGTCGATTGTCCAAGAGCCAATATCAACAATCAGTGTTTTCTTTTTAAATGATACAATTCTGTCTGCAACTGCTGCATAGCACTGTGGAAATACTGCTGCATTTACAATTCTGATGTGATATTCTGTACCTTCAAATCTAAATGATACCTCTTTCTTATCCGTCAGATATTTTACAAAATCAGCTTTTTCACTTCCAAATCTTGTAAGCGGAAGTCCAACCGCAAGGAATATTTCTGCATCCGTCTTACCTCTCCTACGAAGTTCTTTTGCAATTGAAGCATATGTCAGAATCAAAAATGATTCATCCTCTGTTTTTGTATCCTTAACTTCCTGACGCTGTGTACCAATCTTGAAGTACTTTCCATCCAGCTCTAATACATCATCTAAAACTGCTGGCTCTGTTCTTATTTCTCTCGCTCCGGTAATAAATACCTGCGAAACGGTCTTCATCATTGACCAGCCATGATCAATGCCTATGACTTCTAATTTGTTTGCTTGCATTTCGCAATTCCTCCTCTTCCTGATAAAGTCTCTAATTTTCTGTAGCATTGCCAATCACCCTTTTCCCAACAATTTTTTCATACAAGGAAAACAATAACCTTCATTTTGCTTATATGGGCAATCTGTACATTCATTTTGTTGAATCTTTTTTTGTTCTTCCTTTTTAATGCAATTACTATTAACACATCTATTATCGTTGCCCCAAAAGTAATGACATCTCATACATTCTCTGATATCTTTGTCAATCCTACGCTCTTCACCGTTTTTCCTCTTAACTGATTTGGCTTGTTCTTTCATTGATACGCTTCTCCTTACTGATTAACGCATCGTGAAATTCTTCCATCTTCCTATCAGCATAGCTGGCTGATTTCGTTAATGAGAAAAATGGTAATAACAATAGAACAGTAATCACTGCAATTTTTCCTATCATTCTGCTTCCTCCAATTCTTTCATAGCTTCTGCCATGTAAGAATGTACGTTGACTGTTTCAAGTCCCTCCCCCGTACATTTGGAGTTATTCCTGGGAGTTACAAACGAGCTGCTTTCGCATTCATGACGCATTATCTTTCGATAACACTATCTCCTCTATTGCCATTTCGAGGATAAGGTCAAATCTCCTGACCTCCATGGATTATTATCCTTCCGCAATACCTAAAAACCCTTTTACCAGATTTGTTCCCTGCTCCTCGTTCTTCATTTCTCAATCCATCGAACTACTAATATGAAAGCAGTGGTCTTGAACCCTCCAGGCAGATACCCCGGAATTTTACTCCTTGAGATTTCTCTCTTGTCGTATCATTCACTTTACGAATTTGTAACTGTATTTAATTGTTATCCAAACTCTCGCTTGGAATGTACTTATTCTATCTTGAAACAGAATTTCTCGAAAGAAACTAGACTGGTGTATTTTACTTTTTTCGCACCAGTTTTTGGTGTTTATTCCTCCTGAACTACTTTTACATATATATGCTTAGGTAATGGTCTTACTGGCTCTAAAAACTGCTCTAAATAATTTTCAAATAGTTCTGTATTAACCAATGCGGATGCACCAACTTTGTATATTGCTCCTGCTTCTTTGGCTAATGCCATAAATCTTGTCTTACCTAAGCTGTAGATGATAGCACCCTCAGATGCATTTACATATTTCTTCATAACTTCCTTTGTATCTGAATATGTCTTATATGAATACGCCATTCTCTCACTCCTTTCCTTGCGTCCATAAGGGATTCTTCATTGGTCTTTGTTCTTCTCTGAACTGCTCCATATAATCGTCAAAAATATCTAAACTGATAAGAACCGTTCCTCCAGTACCTTCATTTATTTTGTAGACAGCTCCTGCGGCTCTTGCCATTTCAATGAACCTATGATGACCAATGCTGTACATGATAGAACCTTCGCCAATTCTTACATATTTTTTTTGCACATATTTACTCGTTCCTGGAACTCGGTATAAATGCTTCATATAATTCTCCAATTTCTTATTATATATAAGTGTTATTCGTGGGAGTTGATATAACGCTCCTGCACTACATGCCAATGCTTTTATAATCTCCTCGCTCATATCAAATTGCCTGCACACTTCTTCAATCCGTTCACATCTTTTTGACACGTTTTCATTTACATAGGATCTTATCGTTGGGTTAAGTTGATTCACCATGTCACCAGCTCCTTACTTATAAAAATCATCGTCTACTATATGAAATGCTTCCAAATATTCATCGATAATCTCCAGATTCACAAGTACTAACTGCTTAACCTTATAACAAGCTTTTGCATCTTTCGCCCACTGCATAAATGTTGAAACACTAACATGATATATAGCTGCCCCATCTGGATATCTAACAAATTTGTCCATATTCTTTCTTCTCTGGCTCTGTACTTTCTCCATATAATTCTCCATTCTTCTTTTGACCAATTTTCATGCAACACTGACTATTTTTCCATAACGCAAAAAGAGGATATCTTCTAAATTTCTTTAGAAAATATCCTCTAATAGTGCTTTTTCTATTAAATTGGACTCCAAATCACTCTGTATATAAGCGTTGATTCATGTAAATGACTATGAAAAATATTGGTCATTTCTTGGTCAACACCTGACCAAAAACCTCGGAAGCCTTGATTTTACTGGATTTATTTATCGAGCGTCTTCATCGTCGGGAATTTTGTTGGAGTTTAACTACACTCCTACGAACTTCTTTGTATTGCTTTAAATCGTACCTCTACGATTCTTCAAATTCATTCGCATTTATTCCCGTTTTCATGGCTTTTTGATGTCCAATTGATGTCCTTGTTCTATTTTTGCTGTCCTTTTGGAAAGTTGCATTTAACAGTGGCTCTTCCCTAAAAAACATCCATATTTTTTGCTAAATTCTCAAGCGATTGTCTTGTAATACTTTCATTAACCTCAGCGTAAATGTTCATGGTTGTTGATACATCCGCATGACCCATAACTTCCTGAATAACTTTCACATTTGTCTCGTTCTCACAAAATCTTGAAGCAAATGTATGACGGAATATATGGCATGAGAATCTAGGTAACATTACTGGTTCTCGCTTCTGCTTTTTTGCCTTAATTTCTTCTTCTGCGTTATGTGCATCAACTATACGCTTAATGGCTCTGTTTACTGCTGCCGGATTATGAGGGTTTCCAAAGCGATTCGTAAATATGAAGTTCGTCATTCCATCTACTTCATTACTACAGAATCCTTCTTGTTTCTGTCTCTCACGTTCCTGCAATAAAATCTGATATAACTGTTCCATAATTGGAATTGTCCGGACACCTGCTTCTGTCTTAGGCTTTGATACCCTAAACTCACATACATAGGTTTCCTCACGCCTTGGATAGTATGTCAAACTATGGTTGATACTAATCAGGCGCTTCTCCATATCAACATCATCCCAGCGAAGTCCAATGGCTTCTCCAATTCGACATCCTGTTCCTAGCAATAACATAAAGAACGGATACCACACATAAAATATCGGATTCTTTGCTACATATTGCATAAAGGAACGCTGCTGCTCTACAGTAAGAGCATGTCTTGTCTTGCGACTTCCACCATTTCGTTTCTTAATCTCCGCATATGCACCATCAGTTGGATTCTTTCTTATAATATCATCTCTGACTGCAAGTTGAAAGGTTGGATGCAATACTGTATTGATACTTTCCAGTGTATTTACCTGCAATCCCAATTCCGTGATTAAATGATTGTAAAAAGCTAACACATCTGAATACTTCACATCTCCTATTTTCTTCTTGCCAAATCCATCTTTAATGAAATGATCCCATGTGTACCGATAATTGGAATACGTTGTACTTCTTAATTCTGTCTTTGTTGATAGGTAACGGTCAAACACATAATTGAGTGTGGCACTTCCTGCTACATACACATCTAATCCATCCATCTGATTCCTTATAAGCTGTTCTTCTCTTTCTCTAAGAGTTGCCAGGTTATTGGAATAAATATACTTCCTTTTTCCAAATGGATCAGTGTAACAGTAGGAATATCTTGTTCTTCCCTCACTCTTACGATATGACTCACCTTTGCGTAATGCTCGTCCTTTTCCATCTTTTCGTGCTGCCATCTTTTCCTCCTTCCGAGGGATAGAGAGCTTGCACTATTTCTGAGTTGATAATATGTTCATTCTCAAACTCATTTTTATCGCTTGCGTTACAGATAATTCATGATTCTTTGCATACTCTAGCAAAATCTCATATTCTTCATTCGTGAATCTCACACTGACTTTCTTATCCATCGGATCATCACTCTTTGGTCTACCAGTTCTTGCCATGTTGCACCTCCTCATATCATGATTATACTTTTTGTCCGTCATAAAGTCAAGCATTAAAGTACAAGTTTCTCTGTCTCTCTACATATTTATTTGTAGAAGCTATCTTCTGTAATCCTAAAGGTCTCCAAATACTCATCAAGGACATCTAAATTAACAAGGACAAGCTGATTGATTTTATAGCAGGCTTTCGCATCCTTTGCCAGTTCCTGAAACTTTGTCAGTCCCATAGAATACAGTTCTGCACCTTCTGCATACCTAACAAATTTCTTCCTCTTTGTCTTCTCCATGAAGTAGCTCCTCTCTTACAAGTTTCTTTGCTGTCTCCCACAATGCAAGTTGTGACAAAATGGATTTGTCAATTTCTTCCATTACATTAGAAGAAACTGTAATATATCCAATATGTCCCCTGATTGCATTCTTAGATACTGTCTGCATATCTTCCGGCATAAAATCTGATATTTTCTGCAAATGAAGTCCATTCACATCCATCGGTTTGATCTTTACATGTACCTTTATGTCCTTCAGCTTAGAGCTAAGTGGACACACAGTAACCTGTGGTGCTCTACTGTGATTACTGGCATCACAAGACACCACCACAGCTGGTCTAATAAATCCCTGCACTCCATTAGGCTGGAATCCAAAGTCCACATACACCACCTGACCTCTTTTGTATTCTCTGAAATAATTCTTTTTCTTCATCATCTACACTCCCTCCCTGGTTTTTACATTCATTCCAAGCTAACCTTCATCCACTGTAATAATTACCCCACCTGCTGCCTTGATCTTCCCAACCTTGTAATATGCATCTGGAATATCCAGTGAGACTGCCATCATATTTGCAACAATGACTCCCTCTACTCTTTTCTGTCGTATCAGTTGTTCTATTTTTTCAAACTGCTGATTACAATCTCCCTGACCAAGACCGTTTCTTCTCATAACTCCTACGATTTCAACATTATGTGCCTTAGCGTATTCGCGAATATACCGTTCCTGATTTCTTTCACGCTTTTCGGTTTCCCACAAAGGTCCAGTTGTTGACAAATATGCAATTGCCTCTACAACAGGTTCTTTTTTCTTTTTTTTGCTCATTCTATAGCCTCCATTACGATGCAAGCACTGCTGCCTGCTTAATCATAAATTCAAATGTGTTTCTAAAATAGTTTTGTTGTTCTTTTGGTAAGCATGCCAACAAACTATCAATTGACTGTTCCTTTTTATCTGTATCTGAATTCGTTTCTTCTATATTAAGAAGTGTATTAGCATCACAGTGATAAGTCTCCATCAGCAGATACAAACCATTCATACTAAGTCCTCTGCTTCCCTGTTCTATCTGATTAATACTGGAATTGCTTAATCCAGTCGATTCACTAACCTGATATACAGACAACTTTCTGTCTTTCCGAATCTGGCGAAGATTCGGTCCAATTTCATATCCGTTATATTTCTTCAGCATATCCAATCAGACCTCCATTCTTCGCTCTTTCCTCTATCATTGCTTTAATTTCTTCATAAGCCGCCGATTCTGTTTCATATTTACCAAGGAAATCACCGCACTGACTGTATACAATAGTTCCCCATTCTGTATTTATGAAATTACATCGGCTGAGCGCTAGGGGATACCCCCAGCAACTGACAACCTTTTCTTTCATTACTCTTCATCGCCTTCCGGTGCATATGGTACGATGACTACATGTTCTGTGAAATCCACAATAATCATGCCAAAATACATTGCTCTTTCAATAAATTTGTTCAGATCATCATCATCATCTGTAATGTCTGTAATACTTCCAAAGGTGCACCTAACTTTTTGTATCCACTTTTGCTTGAGTTACAAGATGAGTATCCAGAAACAAACCTATTCCTTCGTGGTGATAGCGGCTTTGCTGATGTCCTCATGTATGAAAAACTTGAAACAAATAAAACGTCATATGCCATTCGATTAAAAGAAAATGGACGTCTGCGAAAACTTGCTTCTGAAATCGAACATGAACTTTATGAAAAGACAATCCAGAATCAAATCGACTATGCTGTGGTTTATGGTAGCATAAATTACATTGCAGATAGTTGGCACCAACCAAGGCGGGTTGTAGTAAAAATCGAAAAACCTTACGGTCAAATGGCACATCATTACACTTTTATCGTTACAAATATGGAACTAAAGGATGAAGATATAATTCGATTTTACTGTAATCGTGGTCGTATGGAAAACTTCATTAAAGAATGCAAGCTAGGTTTCAACATGGATTCCATGAACAGCCATAGTATGACAGTCAATGCAAATCGCCTTCAAATAAGTATGTTGGCGTATAACCTTTTTAATTGGTTTCGTCGACTTGTATTACCAGCAAAGTTGCGTAAACTGCAGATAGATACCATTCGATTAAAGCTGTTTAAAATAGCTGCAAAGCTAATTCATTCAGCACGATATCTTAAGTTCAAACTCTGTAGTAGCTGCCCTTATCAGGAGCAATTTATAAAAACACTAATTAACATTAAGAACTTAGATCCAAAGCTTGAATGATAGTTTTGGTGGACATTGACAATCTGACAGAAAATCAAACTTCCTAGGGGTAGTCTACTTTTTTTAGGAAAGGTGGCAGTCAGATTGATTCGTTAGCCAATCTTAAACAGAAAATTTTGAGCAACTATCTATTTTCTGTCAAGATGAATAATTCAGGTTTTAAATTTATTTTTCAGACACATGTTCCATCGCTTCTATTATGATTATCAAACAATTCATTTATGAGCATATGTAAATAATCATTGTATCTACAATTTTATAATGATAAAATATAAGAAAAAGGAGGGCGATTTATGCAGAAATATGTATGCAGTATTTGTGGTTTCATTTATGACGAAGCTACCGGTTATCCTGAGGGCGGCATAGCACCCGGTACAAAATGGGAAAATATTCCAGGAGACTGGGTCTGTCCATTATGTGGTGCCACAAAGGATGAATTTAAGCAGCAAAACCATGTAACATCTTCCGCTCCATCTATTCAACCTGCCATAGAGGAAGGAAGCAATACTTTGCACGAATTGTCTTTTGAAGAACTAAGTGTACTATGCTCTAATCTCTCAAAAGGCTGCGAAAAGCAATACCTGACAGAAGAAGCTGAACTTTTCAATCAACTTGCAGACTATTATATTAGAAAATCTACGCCTACTTTTGGCTCACAAATCTCTGACTTAATTGCACTGATTGAAAAAGATCTCTCTTCTGCATATGATAACTCAAATCAAATTGCTATCAGCGCTTCTGACCGCGGTGCATTAAGAGCATTGACCTGGGGAGAAAAAGTAACTAAAATACTTTCTTCTCTTCTCGGCAGATATGAGAAACAAAAAGATTCTTTATTAGAAAATACGAATATTTATGTTTGTGAAATCTGCGGTTTTGTTTACATAGGTGATATTGCACCTGAAATTTGTCCTGTGTGCAAAGTTCCTAGTTTAAAAATCATACAAATACAAAGGGGGTAATACAAATGCATGCAGTTCGAAACATTAGATTATGTACAAAAGATTGTCTTTGCTTATATGTTTGCCCTACTGGGGCAACTGATACAGAAACGGGGCAGATTGATGCTTCAAAATGTTTAAGTGGATGCCGTGCATGTGTAGATGCCTGTCCTTCCCATGCGATTTCTTTGATTCCTGATGATTTTCCTCCTCAACAAGAAAAAATGAATTCTGTAAAAAATGCACTTCTTTCATTGGCAGAAAGTAAAACTACTCAGGAGAAAATCGCCAAAAACATTGCAAAAACTACAGATAACCCTATTCTTAGACAACTAGCAGAAGCAATGAGTAAATCAAATCGATTGATGGCAGAGGATCTGCTACGCGAGTCTGGATATATGCTTCCACAAAGCCAAAACGTATCCAACCTTTTAGGCTCATTACTGAATAAAAATCAGCCAGATGATTTTCCTGAGTCCACAGTAAGACGATTGTTAGAACTTTTGGATAAAAACAATAAAACAAAAACTACTTCCACCGGAGAAATGGAGAAAAAAACTATGGAAAAATATCGTTGCAGCGTTTGTGGTTATATTCATGAAGGACCAATGCCTGAGGATTTCAAATGTCCTGTGTGCAAGCAACCAGCTTCTGCCTTTGAAAAAATCGTGGAAAAAGTTTCTTCTGTAAACAAATATGTCGGAACTAAAACAGAAAAGAATTTAATGGAGGCATTTGCAGGCGAAAGCCAGGCTAGAAATAAATACACATACTTTTCTAATATAGCTTCAAGAGAAGGCTACGACCAAATTTCAGATCTATTCTTAAAAACAGCTCGAAATGAGCAGGAGCATGCCAAACTTTGGTATGAAGAACTTGGTAATTTAGGCTCTACTGCCGAAAACCTTCTACATGCTGCGGAGGGTGAAAATTACGAATGGACAGATATGTATGACCGATTTGCAAAAGATGCTGAAGCGGAAGGATTTACTGAATTAGCTGCAAGATTTCGCAGAGTTGCTGCTATTGAAAAAGCCCATGAAGAACGTTACCGTGCTTTACTTAAAAATGTAGAAATGCAACAGGTATTTGAAAAGGGCGAAGAAACCATGTGGGAATGTCGTGTATGTGGACATCTTGTTATGGGTAAAAAAGCTCCTGAGGTATGTCCCGTATGCAAGTACTCACAGAGTTATTTTGAAGTAAGAAAAGAAAACTATTAGATTCTTTGTTTATGAAGAAGCGACTGATTGAATTGCTCAATCGGTCGTTTTTTTATTCTAAAAATGATTATTCTGCGATATAGTTTTCCATTGAAGTCTTTTGATTTACTAGGAATATTTTATCTCCATTTCCAGTGTACCAATTACTGCTGACAACTCTAATATAAATTCAGACTCCATGTGATTCTGTCACAGAACTAGTAGAAGTATTATTGCTATAATCTACACAGTCAAAGAGAAAGGTGGAAATTAATTATGGCGAATGTAATTATAATTGGTAATGGTCCTGCTGGTGTCTCTACTGCACTATATACAACAAGAGCAGGTATCAACACAATGATTATAGGCAAAGATCATGGTGCTTTAGGTAAAGCCTCTGAAATAGAAAATTATTATGGTTTCAGTCAGCCAATATCTGGAAAGGATTTGATTTCAGAAGGAATGGAAGGGGCGCGCAGACTAGGTGCAGAAATAATATCAGATGAAGTTTTAGGAATATCTTATGGTGATAAATTAACTGTAATCACTGAAGGTGGGGAATACGAGGCAGACAGTGTTGTCCTTGCAACAGGTACTTCCAGAATGGCTCCTAAAATCAAAGGTTTAAAAGAATATGAAGGTCATGGTATTAGTTACTGTGCCGTATGTGATGCTTTCTTCTATAGAGGAAAGGACGTAGCTGTTTTAGGTAATGGAAATTATGCATTGCATGAAGCTTTGGAATTACTTCCTACTTCAAGTTCTGTCACGATTCTTACCAATGGAAAAGAACCTGATTTTCAAGTTCCCGAAAATATTAAAGTGAATACCAATATCATTGATTCAATTGGTGGGAATGATGTAGTCGAAGAAGTCCGTTTCCAAAATGGAGAAGCGATTCGGGTCTCTGGCCTTTTTGTAGCAATCGGTGTTGCCGGAAGTACAGACCTTGCAAAAAAAATCGGTGCCCAAACACAAAATAATAAAATCATTATTGACGAAACTATGTCAACCAACATACCTGGTCTTTATGCTGCAGGAGACTGCACTGGTGGATTATTACAAATTTCAAAAGCGGTATATGAAGGTGCAAAAGCAGGTACAGAAATAATAAAGTACTTAAGAAATCAAACTATTTCCTAAGTAGGACAATTGCAATGGTAATTAAACCCACATTATTTCTTCTTGAAAAAAAACGAGACGCGTTAAATTTATGCGTCCCGTTTTTTTTAATGTCTTCCATCAATTTTACATGCAATAATTTCATTTTCATCTAACGATATAATATCCTCATAGAAAGCTCTATTCTTTATAATCCAACTCTTTGCATAAGAACATGTTGCTGTTGTTTTTAATCTATTTTTCCTTAAGTATTCTGCTACTGCTTCCATTATTTTACCAGCAATTCCTTGCCCGCGTAATGATGAATCCACAAAAACATGTTCTATGTCAATCTCTCCATTAGTTTTAACTGTTAAGATTGCTTCTGCCATCAACTTTTTATTTTCATTTTCACAATATATTCTGCCTTCTTCATATATCCAGTTCATAATTTATTCCTTCCTTTCGTATTTTTAGTTAATATTCCCCAGTCCAACGAGGTTCCCTGATCTCAACAACTTTTCCTTTTATAAGACTCTCTTGAACATCTATAATTCTTTGATTTGAACTTCCTCGAAAAATCTTGTTCATTGTTTTTAACCCTAAAACAAATGGTCCATCTATTAAAATATCTAAATTTTCCAATAATTCCTTTTGTTCATTTGTACCACTTAACAGCTGTTCGATTGTGTATCCCGTATAACTAGCAATTTCATACCCTTCTCTTTTAAGGTTTTGAGCCAATAAGCTAAAAGGTTTCGCCTGACTAAATGGTTCTCCTCCCGAAAAGGTAACACCTCTTATCAAAGGATTTACTTTAATGATTTCTATTATTTTTTCTTCTTCGATTAATGTACCACCTTCAAAAGACCAAGTTTCAGGATTATGACAACCAATACATTTATGCGGACAACCTTGCGAAAAAATTGTGGTTCTTATACCTGGACCATCTACTATACTCTCTTCAATTAAACCTGACAACCTAAGCATTTTTATTACCAAGACCGTGTTTTACACGATCTTTTTCTTCTGATTTTTTAGCATCATTCCATTTATCCATTGTACCAACAAGATATCCTGTAATTCTTCGAATTCTTTCGAATCCAACATTTTCTCCCATTGTAATTTCTTCCTGATTATTCATTAGCTTCTCCTTATCATATAACAGTATCTGTGAGTATTTTCTAATTATGTCCATAAAACCTTATTACTTCCGGATAATTTTTATTCAACATCTCTAGTTTATCTGGTGCAATTGCTTCCCCTTCACGTCGTCCACATCTTGGACATACATCATTAATGACACCTACTGTAATAATTGTTTTCTTCATTTTAGCTCCTCTTCACACAACACATTATAAATATCCGGAATCAATAATTGAGCATTAACTGGCTTTAAAGATTTATTTGTCCAAGCATGCTTTGTTTCTCCTGTTGTTAAAACACTTCCATCTTTCGCATTTAATACTTGATAAGAAAAAACAATGCGCACTTTACCTATATATTCCAACTTCGTTTTTACAATAATTTCATCTTCATATCGTGCTGGACTCTTAAACTTACAATTCATTTCATATAAAGGGAGCAAAACTCCTTGTTCTTCTATTTCTTTGTTAGGTATGCCTGCTTTTTTCAAAAAATCTGTTCTACCCGCTTCAAACCATACTGCATAATTAGAATGGTGAATAATACCCATTTGATCTGTTTCGGAATATCTGGCTATAAGCTTAGTTTCTACTTGCATCACTTATTATCATTTAAAACTTTTTTCTCAATTATTTCTGCTGCTTCTACTAAATAATCACATGCGAAAGTTTCAAATTCTCCTTCATCTACCAATTTTGCGATTTTCGAATCAATAGGTATTCTCCCCAAAATATCAACTCCAATCTCATTTGAGATTTCATCTAATTTACTTTCACCAAATAATTTAATCTCTTTTCCACAATCAGGACATTTTACATAACTCATGTTTTCAACCAAGCCTAAAACTGGTATATCCATTTGCTTTGCCATATGATAAGCTTTTTTCACAATCATGGATACTAAATCCTGCGGTGACGAAACAATTACTATTCCATCTAAGGGAATCGATTGAAAAATTGTTAAAGGGACATCACCTGTTCCTGGTGGCATATCAATAAACAAATAATCTAATTCTTCCCAAATCACTTCAGTCCAGAACTGTTTTACCGTATTTGATAACATGGGGCCTCGCCAGATTACTGGAGCGTCTTCTTGAGGCAATAGTAGATTAACAGACATCAATTTTATATTATTATCTGTTTGTTCTGGTATAATGCCTAGTTCATTTGCTGTTGCTTTTTTCTTTATACCAAACATTCTTGGTATAGAAGGTCCTGTTATATCTGCATCGAGAATCCCAACCTTATAACCCTTTCTTCTCATTAAAACTGCCAGCATTGCAGTTACAAACGATTTACCAACTCCACCTTTTCCACTAACTACACCTATTACATTTTTAATGGAACTGTATGCATTCAAATCTTCATACATATTTTTCTTGTTTTTTTCACAGCCCTCACAAGATTCTTTCTTGCACTCATCATCTGTACAGCCTTTTATATTATCTGCCATTTTCTATACTCCTTTTGTATTTGTTTATATTTTATATAAAATCTATCTTTGTAAAATCAATACTTCCATCTAAACCTACTAACTTAGAATCCGCATGAACATATTCAACTTTTCCAATAAACATCTCATGAGAGCCTGTCATAATAGAATCCACAACTGTACATTCAATATTAACAGGACAATCCGCCAAAATAGGTGCGTTTACAACTTTGCCATCTTCCAATTTAACATTTATATCTTTTAACTTATTCGAATCTCTTTTACTAATTTTCCCTAGATAATCAAACGTCTCCTGATAGTCTTTACTTGCAATATTTACAACAAAACATCCTGATTCCTTTATCATCTGATAGGAATATCTTGTAGGAACAATTCCAACCATAACCATAGGCGGTGCGTAACTACAGTTGCCACAATAGCCAACTACTAAAGCATTATCCTCTCCATCTAATCCACGACATGAAACTAAAACTTTTGGTGCTGGTTGTAATGCCCCTTTTTTATTTGCTTCTCTTTTTTCCATTTTATTACTCCTGTTCTATTTACTTTCATGTTTTTCATAGTAGTCTTTAATCGCATTTTTTAGTGCTCCTGCTCCTAAAACAGAACAATGAAGCTTATATTCGGGCAACCCATCAAGAGCATCTGTTATATCCTGATCAGTCAGTTTCATTGCTTCTTCCAGCGTTTTTCCTTTTACCAATTCTGTTGTCATGCTGCTTGTAGCTACTGCTGCAACACAACCAAATACTAAGAATCGAATATCAGAAATTTTATTATCTTTTACTTTAATATAAAGAGTTAAGGAATCTCCGCAATCTGGATCCCCAAATCTTCCTTCACCATCCGCATCCGGCATGCTTCCAACATTTCTAGGCGACATAAAATATTCTATCACTTTATCAGTATATTCATCATACATAGCTTCACACTCTCCCTCCCTTATTTTTCATCCTGTTCTGCCTGCCAAGCATTTATCATCAGCGCGCATTCAATCCGTTTCTTTTGCAACATACAACTTACTTCATTTGGTTGCTTTATAGTTCCATTTGTAAAGAATGAATTTGCATGACAACCACCAGAACAAAATAGCTTTGCCCAACATTCTCTGCATGTTTCCTTTTCAAATATTGTATTATTCTTTAATTCCATACATAATTTATTGTTTGAAATACCGTTATAAATATCGCCTACGGCAAATTCTTCCTGCCCAACAAACTGATGACAAGGATATAGTTTTCCATCTGGTGATACAGCCATATATTCATATCCAGCACCACACGCCGTAATGCGCTTAAAAAGACAAGGACCATCATCAAGATTTATATAAAAATGGTAAAATCTGAATTTGTTATCAGAAGATAGCTTTTCAATATATTTTATTGCCAAATTTTCATATTCTTTTAAAAGTTCAGGTATATCTGATTCTTTAAAATATAAATCACTACCATTTCCAACAACAGGTTCCACTGAAATTTCTTTAAAGCCTAAGTCTGCGAGGTGCATAACATCATTTGAGAAATCTTTGTTTTTAGCAGTAAAAGTGCCTCGTACAAAATAACTTTTTCCATTTCTTCCAGCAACTAATTTTTGTGCCAAAGGTATAATTCTGTCATAAGATCCTTTGCCATTACAATCATGACGAACAGGATCGTGACTTTCTTTTCTTCCATCAATACTGATAACAACATTATCCATATTTTCATTAATGAAATCTATTCTGTGATCATTTAGCAACGTTCCATTTGTCGTGATTGTAAAGTGAAAACGTTTCCCACTTTCTTTCTCAATCCGTCTTCCGTATTTTACGACAGCTTCAACCACTTCAAAATTCATCAATGGTTCTCCACCGAAAAAGTCAATTTCTATTTTCTGTCTGCCACCAGAATTTTCTACTAAATAATCAACTGCTTTTATCGCTACCTCTTCACTCATCAGTTCTCTGCCACTGTTATAGTCACCCTCTGATGCAAAACAATATTCACACCTTAGATTGCAATCATGTGATACGTGAAGACATAATGCCTTCAAATTTGTGTTTACATCTTTTGACGCTACTATTTTCTCTATATCTTTAATTGAAGAAAATAAACCCCCTTGTTCTTTTAGGGATAGAATTTCTTCATATCCTTCAACAATATCTTCCTTACTATATTTGTTCCCCAATTTCCTTATTGCTCCATCTATTGTGGGCAACTCTTCTTCATTTTGTAACATCTCATAGGTTAAATCATCAAGCACGTGTACTGCCCCACTATTTTCATCAACTGCTATGTTATATCCGTTTAATGAATATGTATGAATCACATCTTTTTCCTCCTGATTTTTATGACCATATTTAAATTAACAAATTCAAAGTTATGGTCTTATGCTCAAAATATAGTTTAGTCCAATTATGGGCATATGTCAATATTGTATTGCCAAAGGATAGATAATTTTAAAAAAGAATCCTAACATAAGGATTCCTTTTCAAATCAATTTATTCTTCTATTTCCTTCTTTATAAGCTGTATCACTTCTTCAAAATTCATTGTCCCAATATCTCCTTTGTCTCTGCTCCTAAGAGACAATGTATTACTTTCTTCCTCAATTTGACCCAAAACAAGCATATATGGTACTTTTTCAAGCTGTGCTTCACGAATCTTATACCCGATTTTTTCATCTCGTTCATCCATTTCACATCGAATACCGTGTTCCTTAAATTTCCCCAGTATTACTTTTGAATATTCACTGAATTTTTCTGATATTGGAAGTATTTTAACTTGTACAGGTGCAAGCCATACTGGAAATTTCCCTGCATAATGTTCAATTAATATACCAATAAATCTCTCAATAGATCCAAATACTACTCTGTGAATCATAATTGGTCTGTGTTTTTCTCCATCTGCACCTATATATTCAGCTTCAAAGCGTTGTGGTAACTGGAAGTCTAACTGAATAGTCCCACACTGCCATGTTCTTCCGATGGAATCTTCCAAATGGAAATCAATCTTTGGTCCATAAAAGGCTCCATCGCCTTCATTTATTACATAATTCATCTGCAAATCATCCAATGCTTCTCTCAATCCATTTGTTGCCACTTCCCAGTCTTCATCACTTCCAATACAGTTTTCTGGTTTTGTAGAAAGCTCTACATAATATTTAAATCCAAATTTGGTATAGACCTCATCAATTAAGCGAACTACACCTTTTATTTCCTCTGTAATTTGCTCTTTTGTCATATAGATATGTGCATCATCCTGTGTAAAACAACGTACTCTCATTAACCCATGTAATGCTCCTGACTTTTCATGTCTATGCACTAGCCCTAACTCTCCCATTCTAATTGGAAGTTCTTTATAAGAATGAGGTACTGATTTATAAACAAGCATTCCTCCAGGACAATTCATAGGTTTAATAGCGAAATCTTCATCATCAATTACTGTCGTATACATATTTTCCTTATAATGATCCCAATGTCCTGATGTTTCCCATAAATTTCGGTTCAACATAATAGGCGTAGATATTTCCACATAACCTTCCCTGTCATGAAGTTTTCTCCAATAATCAATTAGCAAATTTTTCAGCACCATTCCTTTAGGAAGGAAAAATGGAAATCCTGGGCCTTCTTCCATAATGGTAAATAAGCCTAGTTCTTTTCCTAGCTTTCTATGATCTCTTTTCTTTGCTTCCTCAAGTCTGTTTAAATATTCATCTAATTCTAAAGCCTTTGGAAAAGAAGTTCCGTAAATTCTTGTAAGCATTTTATTCTTTTCACTACCTCGCCAATATGCCCCTGCGACAGCTGTAAGTTTAAAAGCTTTCACAACTTTTGTACTCATTAAATGGGGGCCTGCACACAGATCCACGAACTCACCTTGCTCGTAAAAACTTATTTGGGTTCCTTCCGGTAAATCTTCTATTAATTCAACTTTATAATCTTCATTTCTGTTTTTCATAAATGCAATTGCATCATCTTTTACAAGTATGAATCTTTTTAATTCAAGATTTTCTTTTATGATATTTTTCATTTCCTTTTCAACAGCTTCTAAATCTTCCTTCGTAAATGTAGTTTCAAAATCAAAATCATAATAAAATCCTTCTTCAATTGATGGGCCAATCGCTAACTTCGTATTGGGATAAAGTCTTTTTACTGCTTGTGCCATAATATGTGAAGTAGTATGTCTAAATGCTGCTTTTCCATTATCATCTTCAAAAGTCAGAATAGCTAACGTACAATCTTCTTTTAACTCTTGCCTCAAGTCAACAATATTCCCATTCACTTTTCCTGCACAAGCAACTCTTGCCAAGCCCTCACTTAATTCTTTTGCAATTTCAATAACAGAAATTGGGCTTTCATAATTTCTTACCGAACCATCCTTTAATGTAATTTTCATCTTTTCACTCTCTCCTATCATTTCAATTATTTTAATATCAATAATATTTAATGCAAACAAAAAAACACCCAAAACAAAACAGTCATTTTACTGCTTCATTTAAGGGTGCAATTATCTATATTCTGCACGGTTCCACCTTAACTTTTCTCTTTAAGATTTTTCCTATCTTGTCCATTAACGCTGGCTAACGATAGTACCTACAATATCAATTTCAGCACTACAGCTCCGGAATGGTTTTCACTAATACTTTATATAAGGAATTTTCACCCAAGATTCCTCTCTCTGTATATTTTATATTAGATACTTTTCCTTCATTGCTTTTCCATATTTTAATTATGTGATTTTCTACAACTAACGAAGCATTAATTAGGGTTATTATAAACTTCTTGTCTTCCATACCTACGGCAAGTCTTATTACAGAACTTCCCTTTACAATTGTCTTTGCAAACAACTTTTGTTGAACCACAATTATGACAAGTATAGTCTTCCTTTCGTAATCGTTCTAAGTTTTCAATACTCTCCTTCCATTCTTTACCACAATCCATGCACAGCACCGGACATATGTTACGTGTGAAATTACCACCCTCAATACATATGCCTTTCCCATTGATCAAACTATCAGCCACTTTTCCTCTAGCCACAAGCAAAATCCTTTGAAATGTTGGTCTTGATACTTCCATTCTATCCGCACACTCCTCTTGCTCTAAACCCTCAAGATCTTTTAACCGAATTGCCTCAAGCTCTTCAAGTTTTAAAACATTCTCCGGCACTTCTTCTATTCTGTTTTCTGAAGGTACAAAATACTGTACTGTTGGTAAATTATCAATTTTTCTCCATTTTGTTGGTCTTGCCATTTGTCAGCTCCTTTATCATTCACTAATCTCCATTATACTTGAAGACATAATCATTTAAATTTACATTCAACTTATTTGCTATCATTGGGCATTTCGCTTTTAATAGAAAAAACAAGTTCCCCTGCCTTTCCGAAAGAGCTTCAAAATTTCCTTGTCCCTTGCTTATAATAATATCAGCTTCATTGAATATATCAATAAATTTTTCATTACAGTCTTCTAATATTGTTCCTGGAGCATTGCATCCTGTTGATATAATAGTTGATACTTCTCCAAGTCCGGATTCATAGGCTTCCTTTTCTGTTGTGTCATTTAAAATAGGGGCACTTCTAACACCATACACAACTGGTATTTCAGGCAAATTCTCAATCAATATTTTATCGAAAACTGTTTCGCCTGTATTATCTCCAATAATCAATATATTAGATGCTGTTTTTAACTTCTGTTCAAAGATATTTAAATCACAAATGGAAAACTCTTTTTCTAATTCACGTTCCACACAATTTTTAACATCAATAGTTTGGTAGATTGCAGCATCGATATTATTCCCTGTCGCTGCTGTTTTCAAGGCCCAATATATGTTTCCCTCTTGCTTTTTCATGAACTCTTTCAAAAAAGGATATAGTTCATTTGCTGCTTTTAAATCCCTTCTTTTTATCTCATAATACGAATCGGCTACTCCTGTCAGATTTTTGATAATTTGATGGATTTTCCTCGCTAAATCTGGAGAATTTCTATATAACTTGAAATTTAACAACACCGAAAGCGCCTCTTCCATTATCTTCTCTTGTTTATCTATATCATTCGTAACCATTCGTGAAGATTCCAATGCCTGTTTTAACATACAAGGAATACAATCAAGTGTTATTTCCATACCAGCTCCCATGTACCGCCTTGGGCGGTTCTTATATCAGGGATGTGAATTGATTTTTAATTCACTTTATCCTCCGATAATTATAGTGTACTATTTATTTCTGTATCCGGAAGCATTTTATCGATAAATAATATTCCTTCAAGATGATCAAGTTCATGACAAAATGCACGAGCCAATAAATCTTCACCCTCCAGTTCAATATATTCACCTTTTTCATTCTGTGCTCCTATGCGAACTTTTTGGGGTCTTATCACTTCACCCGAAACACCCGGCACACTCAAGCATCCTTCTATCCCTTGCTGTTCTCCACTTGCTTCAATAATAACAGGATTTATTAATTTTATCAAACCTTCACCAACATCAATCACAACTAATCTTTTTAAAATTCCTATCTGTGGTGCTGCTAATCCTACGCCGTCTTCCTGATACATTGTTTCAGCCATATCTTCTAACAATTCTAAAATTTTTTCATCAACCGCTTTCACAATTTTTGATTTTTTTCTTAAAATCGTATCTTTTTCTTGATGATATCTAATATTTCTTAATCCCATTCAGACCACCTTTTACTTTTGGGAAGAAGCCAGTCCTTGCTGGCTTCCTCCCATTTTAATTACTCTGACTCTTTACTTATTTTAGATAATCTGTCTTTTATCTGCTTGAGCTGATTCTCTAACAATGTTTCCTGATTACTCAATAATGTTTTTTCATCCATTTCAACACTATTTTGTAGATAATTATTTCTTGGATAACCAGGTGCACCTGCAACACAAAATTGTCTGCGATTGCCTCTTCTACATCCATATCCTCCAAAATAAATTGGCTGGTTGTCGAGTGTTGCATTCATAGCTGGATTGCAATATCCAGCGCCTCTTCCTGTCATTGCTCCGATTCCCATTGGTCCCGTTCCATCTCTTCTTGGCATAATTTTTACCTCCTTTTTTTACTATTTTTTGTTCCAGTTTTTAGCACGTAATAGACACCTATCATTGCACTTGGTATTAACCAGGCAAAATACTGTAAGTATCTATTCTTATATTGTTTATTCTTTCTAAATCCATAACCCAAAAACTTTGGCTTTGCAACGTAATTACAATTACCTAACTTTCGTCCTGTCATCGGTCCCGTTCCAAAAGGACCAGTTCGATCTAATCCTGGCAAAACAATCACCTCCGATACTTGGTTATAATGCAATTGCCTCCTGTGGACATGCTCCTACACAAGCACCACATTCAATACAGTCATCACTTATTACTGCTTTTGAATCTTTCATCGTAATTGCACTAATTGGGCAAACATCCACGCAAGCTTCACATCCAATACATTTTTCTTCATTCACTTTTGCAGCCATTATATCATCTCCTTTAAAATAATTACAAAACTTAATTAATAGCATATGCTCATAATTAATGATAATCCTATTATGGGCATATGTCAATAACATTATTATATTTAGTAAAAAAACCAAAAAAACGGACTATTTTGTAGTCAAAAACAGTCTGCCTCATAAATAACTACTCTGACTGCCTTTTATAAAAATTTATCAAACAACCATCTAAGATTATTTTCCTTTCATCATCCGTAAGTTCAACTATTTTTAATTCAAACACTTCAAGTTGTTCTTTTACAACATATGCTCTTATTACTTTTGCTTTCTGTTTCAACGCCTTAGCTATTTCAGGAATAAAAATATAATCTCCATTTTTAAAAGGCAACTTACCATTTTCAATTATAAACGGAATAATTCCCCAATTTATAAGGTTCGAACAATATCTTTTAGTAGCATATTCATTCGCGATATTTGCCCTTCCACCAAGTACTTTTTGACATGATGCTGCTTGTTCCCTTGCAGAACCATCACCTGGTTTTACAGCAAATATTGTACTGCCTATACCTGTATTTATTTCATTGACTTTTGGATATTCTACCTTTATTTTATTTATAATTTCCCTTAACTCTGTAAATGCTTCTATCGGATCTTTTCCCATGATTCTAGCTTCTTCAGCTGCATGAACTTCTTTTGCACGCCCCACATACTCAGGATCTCTACTTGATAAAGCAAATTCTGCTAGCGCTAGAGGATTTGAACGGTATGATGACGTTTCTCCAGATGGAATTAGCTCATCAGTAGTTGTTATTTGATCATGTATTTCAGAAACAACCTTTAAAACTAGATTTTCAGTCATTTGTGACATTACTGGCCAATCTTTAATATTCGGTCCAAACTGGATCTCTGTTGAAGGTTCAGAAATACCCTTACTATCAAACACACGATTTTTATATATAGATTGCTCAAAATAATATTTAGGATGTTTATATTCTATATCAATATCTGTTGCCGCGGTCAGAACACCTTTATTCGCCGCCGTCGCTGCAATAGATCGTGCATCCATAAGCGCTACTGATGCTATCTGACCATTCTGTAATTTTGAGCCTTCACGATTAAGGAAATTTCTTGTAGTATGCCTTATACTAAATCCATTATTAGCTGGTGTGTCTCCTGCTCCAAAACAAGGTCCACAAAACGCGGTCTTAAAAATTACCCCTGTTCTTATCAGTTCAGCTATAACTCCATTTTTTGCCAGTTCCATATAAATTGGGGTACTTGCTGGGTATACACTTAATGAAAACACATCATTTCCTATGCTCTTATCTTTTAATATATCTGCTACTGCACAAATATTTTCAAATCCACCGCCTGCACAGCCTGCGATAATTCCCTGATCCACATAAAATTTTCCATTTTTAACTTTATTTCTTAATTTATAATCCACTTTCCCCTCTAAACTTACTACTGCCTTCCTTTCACATTCCTCTAAAATATCCATAAGATTTTCGTTAAGTTCTTCTATTGTATAAACATTACTAGGGTGAAAAGGCATAGCTATCATAGGTTTAATCGAACTTAAATCAACATAAATCATTCCATCATAGTATGTAATAAATCCAGGCTTAAGTTCTTTGTAATCCTCACTTCTCCCATGCGTATCATAAAATTCTTTAATTTTATCATCCGTCTGCCATATAGAAGAGAGACAAGTTGTTTCTGTTGTCATAACATCAATGCCAATTCTAAAATCTGGGGTTAAATTTAACAAACCAGGACCAATAAATTCCATAACTTTATTCTTAACATAACCATTAGCAAATACAGCACCAATTATTGCCAATGCAATATCTTGCGGACCAACTCCCTTCATTGGAGCGCCTGTCATATATACACTAATAACTTCCGGTCTGTTAATATCATATGTTTTATTTAACAATTGTTTTACAAGCTCGGGACCACCTTCTCCAATTGCCATTGTTCCAAGAGCCCCATAGCGAGTATGACTGTCTGATCCAAGTATCATTTTTCCACCACCAGCAAGTATCTCCCTTGCATATTGATGAATGACCGCCTGATGTGGTGGCACATAACTTCCTCCATACTTTTTAGCACAAGTTAACCCAAACATATGATCATCTTCATTAATTGTTCCACCTACAGCGCATAAACTATTATGACAATTTGTAAGTATATAAGGTATTGGAAATTTTTCGATTCCTGACGCACGTGCTGTCTGAATAATTCCTACATAAGTAATATCATGTGATGTAAGTGCATCAAATTTAAGTTTAAGTTTCAACATATTTCCTGATGTATTGTGATCTGCTAATATTCCATAAGCAATTGTATTTTTAGCAGCATCTTCCTTTGAAACTACATTACCTCCTAATTTAGCTTTTATTAATGCTAATGAATCACTATCTTCAATAACTTCATTGTTATTAAGAAGGTATACACCTCCTGCACTTAACTTAACCATTTTAAATTCTCCTTCTATGATAAAAATGCTTGTCTCAGTTTTACAACCATTTTATCTACATCTTTTTCAGTAATTATTAATGGTGGTAAAAAACGAATTACGTTTGTTCCAGCTGAAAATAGAATCAATCCCTGTTTTAAAGAATTTGAAATTATTTCTTTCGAATTAACACTGATTTCGATACCTTGCATCAATCCAATCCCTCTTCTTTCAATCATAAATTCATTTTCTTTCACTAATTCATCTAGTTTTAATTCCAAGTATTTTGAAACCTTATTAACATTGCTTAATATGTTCTGTTTTTCAAACAATTCAAATACCTTAACAACCGCTGCGCAAGCAAACGGATTTCCTCCATAAGTTGTACCGTGATCTCCCGGCACCAATGCTTTTGCTATTTCTTCTTTTGCTAAAAATCCCCCAATAGGCACACCACATCCCAATGCTTTTGCTACTGTAACAATATCTGGTTCTATCCCATAATGCTGATAAGCAAACATTTTACCTGTCCTGCCCATACCACATTGAATTTCATCTAAAATAAGTAAAATTCCCTTGTCATCACAAATATTACGGATTTCTTTTATAAATTCTATTTTTGCAGGATGAATTCCACCCTCACCCTGAATCGTTTCCAAAATAATGGCACAGGTTTTTTCATTTACCAAATCTTTCAAACTTTGTAAATTGTTATATTCAGCAAAGCGAATGCCTGGAATCAATGGACCAAAAGCTTCTTGGTAATGTTTATTTCCAGTTACGGATAACGCTCCCATACTTCTTCCATGAAAAGAATTTTTCATAGCAACGATTTCATGACCTGTTCTTCCTGTTTTTAAAAAGGCATATTTTTTTGCTAGTTTGATTGCTCCTTCTACTGCTTCTGTCCCACTATTGGTAAAAAATACTCTGTCCATTCCAGTTGCTTTTGTTATTAGCTTGGCAGCAAGTGCAGCCGGCTCATTATAAAAATAATTAGATGTATGAATTAGTCTATCAATCTGTGTTTTTAATGCATTATTAAATTCCGAATTGTTATAACCAATTGCGAATACAGCAATTCCAGCTCCAAAATCTAAATATTCTTTTCCATCTGCATCATAAAGATAAACTCCATTTCCTCTTTCCAAAGAAATTTGGTTTCTATTATAAGTATGAATTAAATATTCTTCAGCTGTTTCGATAATCTCGTTTGTTTTCACTTCAATTATCCTTCCCTATGACTTATTTATTAAAAAATGTCATTAAAAAATGTTTTTAATGAGACCCATTCCTGCAATAACAGTTCCTATCGAACATCCAACATTCGCCATTATTACAATTAATAAAATTCTTAAAACCTGGTTTTTTATAAATCCTTTAAAACAAAATATATCATCAGCAATATTATTAACATCCTTAACCGTCGGCTTTTTTATATTGGCTTCTACCAAGCCAGCAAACCATCCGCAAGCCAACATTGGATTTAAAGAAGATAAAGGCGCTGCAATAAATGCCGTCAAAATTGACAAAGGGTGCCCCAACGACAATGCAGTAAACAAGGCCGCCATACCTCCACTCCATAATATCCAAGCTACCAATTGTTGTGTCCCGGTTTGTGCGTTAACAAAAAAACCATATACAATCAAACCCATAATCACCACTGGAAGTATCCAAGATACTAATTTTGAGCTCAAACTTTTCGGTGGTATTTTTTCAATTTTTTCTATATCTTGCTCTTTAAATATTTCCATTTTCACTCCCGGAACATGTGCAGCGCCTAATACAGCCACTATTTTTTTCCTGGTGCCTCTTTAATTTTTGATGCAATATACCGATCTCTTTCATCAACCAAAATCTCTCTGATTACAGGGAAACTTTTTCCCATATCAGCCATTGCGTTTTCTATTATGTCTTCTTGCAGTAATTTCTCTATTTCTTTATCTGAAATCTCTGTTTCTTCATTATTCGTCAAAAAGCCAACAATCAATTTACACTTTCCCCAAAATCCAAATGTTCGCCATATACGCATGAGAGTAATTCGAATATTTCGATCTACTAAAATAAGTGTCGCATTAGTTTCTTTCGCACTTGCAATTGCCTGCATCATCTCTTGCCCCACTACTGTGTTAAGCTGCTTTGCTATTTTTTTCTGATAAGAACTTAAAATCAAATTTGCTATAAGAAAACCCACTTTTTTTGATTTAAACACTTTTATGAGATCTGTACTTTCCCATTCTTTTGGATTTTCAATGTTCTGATAACGTTCCTTGTCAAGTTCAACACAAATGCAATCTGGCTTTTCTTCCTCAATAACTCGCTTTACAAGTTTAGCACTCTGTTTAGAAACATGCGCGGTGCCAATCAATATAATTTCCTTTCCTTCATATTGCAATTTCGTTGTATTGCTTTCCATTATAACCGTAACCTCTTTCACATATTTATTATCAAAATATATTTTTTATTTTATTCAATTTCATCATCAATCATGATAACATTACCCGTATTATTATATATAAATTCATCACTGAATTTCTGTTGAATTCTTTTTATTCCTTCTTCTCCAGTACAATGAGAAACTGCAATAAATTTTATATTCATCGCACGAAATGCATCTAATGTTTTTTGTATTCTCATTTCATCTGCTTCAACTAAATGTGTTCCGCCTATTACTGCATAAATCGGCATTCCAGTTTTTTCTGTGATTGAACTTAAAATATTAACAATTCCTACATGTGAACAGCCAACAATTACAACCAATCCTTTACCCGTAGTAATCCCAAGTACTATTTCATCATCAAAATCATCATGCGTACTGAGATTGTTTTCCATAATATAAAATTTTTCATTTCTCTTTTCAAAATCATTCTTTCTTAAAAAATGATGAAATAACATAATAGTATCAGTTATGTAAAAGATACCTTCCTCAACTTTTTTCAAAGGAATACTATGATCTAATATAAATTTCTCATCAAAGGGATTCCCATTATACTTATATGTCTGTTCGTCAATCATTTTATATTTTGGGTTAAAAAATTCTGCTCCTACAACAAGTTTTGGATATTCATTTAACAGGTTGACTAATTTTTTTAAACCACCACTATGATCATAATGTCCATGGCTTATAATCATATAATCCAAGCTATTTAAATCTTTTTTTAATATTTTTGCATTTTTAATAAAATCGCCAGTCTGTCCAGTATCAAATAGTATATTAAGCCCATCCAGTTCTATGTATAACGATAATCCATGTTCATTTATAAGTTCTTTCTTTTCATCTTGGTTATTTTCTATCAGTGTTGTTATCTGCAACTTCATATCTTTCTCCTTTTTCTCCCATTACTCCCTTTTTCACAACCAAAACAACAAAAATCACAATGACATGAAATATAGTTTCCACCATTAATATTAATAGCTTTCCCTTCACTCAATGCAACTGCGACTTTCATCCTGGCTTCATTTATAATAAGTTGAAAAGTTTGTCTTGAAATCTGCATTTTATTTGCACATTCTTCCTGATTTAACCCTTCAATTTCTTTCAATCTCATTGCTTCAAGCTCTTCTATTTTTAAAATAACTTCTTCCAATTTACATTTTGATTTTCCCAAGGGCACAAAATATGTGTCCTTGGGAATACATTCAACTCTTCTTGGTTTACTTGGTCTGGGCATTCAATTTCTCCCTGCACTCTTTGCAAAGTCCTAATAGGGTAATATTTGCATCATTTACTTCTAACCCCATCTTATGTTCAACTTTTTGGTTTAATCTAATATAATCTAAATTTGTTTCTGTATCGTCAATATCTGTCATGGCATTGCAATTCATACATTTAAAATGTATATGCAACGGTTTCTTACCAAATAATTTCAGTTCATAGTAACGTGCACCACCCATAGGTATCTCCTTAGCAATACCCAAATCTTCAAACAATTTTAAACTCCTATAAACAGTTGCCAGACCTATTTTTACATCTTTAATCTGCTGATAGATTTCTTCTACTGTAAGATGACTGGATGCCTTTATTAATACATTCAAAACTGCTTCTTTTTGTACTGTATTTTTTATACCGTTCTTTTTTATGATTTCCTTGTACCATGTCAGATATTTTTCCACACAAGCCACCTGTCCTCTTTAAAAATATCTTTAATGATTATGCTCTGTACAAATTGTTCCTGTTGACTTTAGCAATCCCTTTGCATACTGCTGTGCTGCTGTATCCGACTGACCATCTACACCTACAAATACCTCAATGCCATTTTCAACAAATAAATCCTTCGCTGCTTCACCCATTCCGCCTGCAATAATAACATCTACATTCTGCTCTCTTAAAAATACTGGAAGATAACCTGGCTTATGTCCTGGATTTGGTACAAATTGTTTATTTGTTGCCTCCCCATTTTCTACAGAATATGTCGCGAACCCTTCACAATGTCCAAAATGTTGACTTACTATACTTCCTTCACTTGCTACTGCGATTTTCATTTTTCGTTCCTCCGTTATATTTTTTTATTATTTTGTAATTCTTTTATTACCATTAGGCTGTTCATACGAACCCACATCTCTTCAATTGCTTTTCGAGCAATACTGTCTTTAAAGTCCGTTATTGGTTTTAATGTATTAACTGATTCCATAACTGTTTTATCAAAAGGAATTTTACCAACAACAAACAGATTTTTTTCTCTTGCATAACCTTCAATCTGAGCAGTCATACCAGGATTGATATCATATTTATTTACACAAACCATTACTTGTGTATCAAAATGTTCAGAAAGCTCTAAAATTCTCTTCAAATCATCAAGCCCTGATTTTGTAGGTTCTGTAACAATAAGTGCAACATCTGCACCCGTTATGGATGCAATAACAGAACATCCGATTCCAGGAGATCCATCCAAAATTGTGATTGTATCATCTTCAACAAAACGTTTCACATTCTTTCGCAAATAAGTAACTAATTTTCCAGAACCGTCGCTTCCAATTCCCATAATAGCTCTTGAGATGATTCCTTTTTCTGTTTTTGTTATAAATGTATCAGCTGTTTTTTCATCTTCTAATTTTATTGCATGTTGTGGGCATACTAATACGCAAGCACCACAGCCTTCACAGGTAAAGGAATCAATTTCAGAATTTTTAATTGCACCAAACTTACAAACTTCTTCACAAATTTCACAATGAATGCAAAGGCTATTATTAATCTTTGCCTTTTTGCCGCCATAAAAATTCTTCTTTTCGATATCCATTCCTTTATAAAAAAGATAAAGATTAGGCGCATCTACATCACAATCCACTTTTATTACTTTCTTTGCTAGTTCAGATAAAGCCGTTACTACTGTTGTCTTCCCTGTTCCACCTTTTCCACTTAAGACTGCTATCTCCATTGGAACACCTCCTTAATCTTTTCTGACATTCCATCAAAGATCGGTTTATAAGATGTATCCTCATAAAGCATAATTCCGTTTGAATATAATACCGCTGCCTCCATACTATAAGGGACTGCTCCCAGTAAATTGATATCATTTTGTTTACAGAATATCTTTACCATATTTTCCTTGCCATCATCTTTGTTAATTACAATTCCATATGGTATCTTATAAAGTTTAACAAGTTCAACAGCCATTCTTAAATCATGAAGTCCAAATTCCGATGGTTCTGTAACTAGTATGGCTGCATCTGCATATTTTAAGGCATTCACAACATTACAAGAGGTTCCTGGTGGACAGTCAATCAAATGATCAACTTGCGGTAAATCACCAAGTAGCTTTCTAATTACCGGTACCGCCATAGGTTCTCCTACATTTAAGACGCCTCTGTAGCAATCAATTGACTTTACAGTTCCACTTTCTAGCTTGCCAATTGTTCGTTTACCATACGATAACGCATCAGCCTTACACACAAGTTTGCATGCACCACAGTCATGACATAATTTTTCAAACACAACAATTTCTTTTCCAGCTTTGGCTAATGCATTAAATTGACATACTTTAGCACATTCACCACATAGCACACACTTCTGCTGATTAATAACAGGATATTCTACAAATACATCTTCTTTTCTTTGGATAGAAGGATTCAAAAATATAAATCCATTCGGTTCTTCTACATCACAATCCACATAACTAACACCTAACGTCATTGCAAGATTGGTTGATACTGTAGTTTTCCCAGTTCCTCCTTTTCCACTAAGCACTGCTATATTCATACCATTCACCTTGCTCTCTTAATTCATTCCATGATGTGCACTGCCTGCATTTGAGATTTCGGTAAGCATATTTTTTTGAAACAACTCAATCGCTTTACATACTGGAAGAACATCACAACTAAAAGCTTTAATGCCTGCTTTTTCAATTAATTCATAAGCATTCGGTCCTAAATTGCCCGTAATGACAACGTCAGCATTTGCGTCAATTATCTGGCCTGCTGCTTTAATTCCAGCGCCACCTGATGCAGACACACCGCTGTTAGCAGCAAATTCATAAGAATCACTTTCTGTATCATAAATCTGAAAAATCTCACATCTTCCGAATCTTTTATCGAGAAGACTTTCCTTCGTGTTACCTGTAGCTGATATTACAATTTTCATTCTATTATTTCTCCTTTTTTACTTTATTATGAGCATATGCTAATTATTATAGTACCTTTTACGTTATATAATGTCAAATACTAATTTAAAAGTTCCATTTTCCTAAAACACTTACTCTATCCCATATGATAATCCGAGTTTGCCTATGGCTGCTTCAGGTATTTCTTCTTCTGTTAAAACCACTTCAACATTAGAATCCGAAAATACATATGCTGGACCTTTGCTGGCAAAATCCTTTTTAACTATCACAACGTCTATTCCCTTTTTTATTAAAAATTCCGCAGCCAAAATGCCTTTACCCTTTTCTTCATTCATAAAGGGATTGACCATAACCTCCGCTTGCTTTGCAACCCTTTCCCCTGTTTTAAAAGTAACAAACATAAACCAGGGCGCTTCTCCAAAATGAGAACTGATTTTATTTTTTTCTTCCGTTAATGGTATTACGTATATCATTTCTTCTTTTTGCATCGGTTCATAATGAATTAATACATGATCAATATTGCATAATTCTTGTTTTATTTGATTTTCAATTTTATCCGCAATCAAATGTGCCTTATCCAGATTATGTGTCTTTATCACAATATTTGCTTCTATAAATTTAAATCGTCCTGAATTTCTTCCTGTTAATTTTTTTATTTCAACAACCTGCGGAGTATTCAATATTATCTTTTCTGTTTTACTAAGCGTTTCATAATCTACCGAAGCATCCAAAAGAACTTTTACTCCATCTTTTAATATTCCTAATCCTGTCTTCGCAATAAATATTACAACAATCAAGGTTGCTATTTTGTCAAGATGATACCCTATTGTTCCCAAAATAATTGAAACCATTACGATAATATTACTCAGCACATCAATATAACCATGATCTGCATCTGCAATTAGAATGGGCGAATTAATTTCTTTTCCAACTTTTTTTTCATATTTAGAAAAAACAAAGGAAATAAGAACTACAACGATCAAGATAATAATACCAACAATAGAATTTTTTACCTCGGTCTGTTTTGCATTGATAGCCTCAAGAGCAATTTCATAACCTGAAAATAAAACCAGCAAAGAGATAACAACAGATATTAAATTTTCAATCTTATAAAGCCCATAAGGAAAAGACTTTGTCTTTCTTTTCGCAATCTTTAATCCCGCATATACCGTCAGAGATGCAATGAAATCTGTTAAGGTATGAAATGCCTCTGCTTTTAAAGCAATACTCCCAGTTATGATTGCTGCAATTAGTTTTATTCCAAAAATAAAAAACGCAACTAAAATCGCCTGTAATGCTATTTTTTCACTTTTTTCCATCTATCCACCTCCCAATTTTAAATGGTAGAATTATACACGCACTTGGTAACCCAACTATATTACAGCCCTTACCTTAAACGAAACGTATCATAACCCATATATTTAACTTTAAGTACTTCTTTATCCAATATAAGTCTATTGAATATATCTGCAATGTCGCTGCCTTTCCTATTTTCCAAAAAACTTCCTATCTCAAATTGATTCATAGGGTGTCTCTTTATAATGCTGATTACTGCATTATAATCATCTGAAATCTCACTGTAAAACCCTGTAGAGTTCAATAAATCTATTGCAATTCCACCAAGAGTTTCCGAAATATACTTCATTCTGTCGTTACTAACTACATTTACACCTGGTTCTGCTGGTGGACGTACAGGTGTATTTAAAAATAACCGATCATACTTTATTTCCTTTAATAACCCTAAATACTTTTCCAGTATTAAATCCGAATCATTAATCCCTTCCATAACCATTATTTCTAACCATAACTGTCCTTGATATATCTTGGAAAATTCTATCAATCCAGAATAAACATCTTTATATATCATATTTTTATACGGTCGATTTATCATTTCAAATGACGCTTCATCAAAAGCATCCATAGACGGCAGTACAATATCCGCTTGAAGTAGCTCCTGTCGAACTGTTTTATCATATAAGAGTGCTCCGTTCGTTATGACCGCAACTGGTTGCTTCACCCTTTTCTTTATTTCTGCGATGATTTTTCCAAGTCCCAAATATAGAGTAGGCTCTCCC
Source organism: Anaerostipes sp. (assembly GCA_028704435.1). GTDB lineage: Bacteria > Bacillota > Clostridia > Lachnospirales > Lachnospiraceae > Anaerostipes. The sequence goes on from JAQWFL010000011.1 coordinate 79,784, forward strand.
TCTCCTACAATTGTTACAACATCAAAATAAATATTATTTTGAATTAAATCATCAAATTCATGTATTATTTCCTCTACACTAAAAAACATTTTTCTAGAATTCGTCATGGGTTTTGTTCTTCCTAGCTGGCAATAAATGCAGGAATAATTACATGTCTTTTTAGGAATTGGGCTGACTCCCAAAGAGATTCCCAATCTACGGGATGGCACCGGACCATAGATATATTTTGTTTTTTCCACTCAGTTTAGTTACACCTCCTTGACGTTTTCCATACCATTATTTATGATTCACGTGTCATCATTGTTCCGCAGTTTGGACACTTAATATTAGCACATGGAACCGCTCTTTCATGTTTTACTTTTGTTCCACAATTGGGGCATACACAATATCCATCAACCCCAGCGCTAAAAGTTCCCCCCATTCTTCCCATACCTCTTCCTGTTCTGTTTCCACTTCCTGGTCCCATTGGTCCTAATCCCATTGGTCCTGTTCCGTCTCCTCTTGGCATAATTTTATACCTCCTTTGTATTTTTTTGAGCATATGTCAATAACTATTTTTAGTATACTCCATTATGGGCATATGTCAATAATAAATTTTATTGTTCCACAAAAAAAGTCAGCCAATGTTAATTCATTGACTGACTTATGCTTAACTGCATATTTAATTTTTGCTCTTATAGTTCGATTTTCAAACCTACACCAACTTCATTTACCTTTATATATTTATTAATTTCAGCTTTTACGTCAAAAGATACGCAATGACATGGATACAGGTTTGTAATATTTGATTTTCGAAAATAATCTATCGTTTTATTTAGCCGTTCATCTACCTCGAATAAATGAAAACCTCCAAGTACACCAATTACACGTTTTTCTTTACAGACTCTTTTTGCGTGTTCAATAATATTGCATATCCCGCTATGAGAGCAACCTGTGATAATAAAAATACCGTTTGATGTTTTGTATGCAATTGCGGTATCATCTACGAGAAAATCCTTTTCATTTATACCATCCTTATTCTTTTCTCCAATACTATTTCTCTTTTCAAAATTAAAATAATTAGGTATTTCTCCCAGAAAAACTATATTTTTAGTAACACAAACGGAATCCTTGGATAGCTTTAATTTACATTTCAAATTCATTTCTTCCGTTGAATATAACGACCCAATTTCTTCACCTTCAAATATTTTCTTATTAAAAGTTTCCGGGTGTGCTATTACAGTTTTTTTCTGCAACCCATACTCTTCTCCCAAATATGAAAAACCTCCAACATGATCATTATGACCATGGGAACATATAATTTTAGAAATATCATTTATATTTATTCCCATTTTTTTTGCATTATGAATAAAAACATCTGAGTACCCTACATCGAATAGAATCTTCTCCTCTGCATCCTCAAGATAATAACATACCGCAGGTTCTCCAAGATAATATTGATCAATATAAGTATAATTGTCTACAAGTACTTTCAGCAACAAATTTATCATCTTCTTTCTATTTCCGTTTTAAAACATTGATATTTGAAAGGCATAAAAATTCGATTCCCATTTATACTGTTTACTTATTTTCTTCAATGTATTTTTCCATTATGCTTGCTGCCATTCCTACTAATTCTACACATGGTCTTTTTTTGTAATATTCTGCTGTTCTAAGTTCTGGCACTGGGCTGTCTTTTCCTTTTCCAAGACCTAATAATTCCCTACAAATAATGGAATGATTTTCTGTATCAAATTCATTTGCAAGAAACTGAATTCTTTTATAATGTTCTGTTTTTGATACGTGGTTTTGGGGATCAGTATATCCATAAAGCATCCCGGCTACCATAAACATACCTGTAACTGCACCACAAACTTCTCTGAGTCTTCCCATCCCTGCACCAAATGACGAACTAATTCTTAGTGCTGTCTCATAATCCGTTTTATACATATCACAAAATGCTAAAAACACCGATTGTGAACAGTTGTATCCATTTTTAAACAACTCCATAGCCTTTTCCGAATAACTCGTAACTTCATTAAAGTTAACAATAATAACATCTCTTGCTTCTTCTTTACAATTCATTTTCATTTTCTTCCCTTTAATTATAGTTTTCATTTTCATTATTAGCATATGCTCTAAACTAAAGTTTAACATAATATCTTTAGATGTCAAATAAATAATATCTCAAAAAAATATATGTAAACCTGAATTATTCATGGTGATATAGAAAAAAACATTCTATCCACCGATTCAGTTTATTGTTTAATTCAGTTTGTTTTTGTTGATAATTAAGGACATTTCTTCTAAAAAAGGGTAGAAAATCCCTGTAATCTTTAGACGTATTATTTTAAACTGTCAAAGTACCACATGTTTTATTCCAACTTTGGAATTAGTCGGATATTATTCAAAGTTTCCATAAACTCTTCCTTGTAAGGACAACTACTACAAAGTTTGAATGTTTTATATCTTGCGGAGTACACCATTTTGGCGGCAATCTTCAGTAACTTCAACCTGACAGTATCTATTTGAAACTTTCTCATAGATTGCGGAAGAACCAGACGGCGAAACCAATTAAAAATATTATAAACCAGTACTGAAATCTGCATTCGGTTTGAGTTTACAACCATGCTACGGCTAGACATGGTATCCATATCAAAACCACCTTTTGATTCTTTAATAAAGTTTTCCATTTTTCCACGGTTACAATAGAATCGAATGATTTCCAATGGACTTAAATCCATATTTGTTACAATAAAGGTATGCATAAATACAAGTTGTCCTGCTGGTTTTTTAACTTTTACAACCACTCTTCTGGTTTGTCCCCAGCTTGATGCTGCATAACGAAATTCCCCATAAACAACTGCGTAGTCTACTTTGTTTTCTGAAGTCATTTCATGAAGCTCTTTCTCAAGAGATTCAGATAGTGCTGTTAATGTAGCATTTACTTTTAGACGTATGGCGTAGGAAGTTCCATTTGTTTCAAGCAGTTCAAATAAATCAGGATCTGCAAAGCCACTATCGCCCCGTAAATATAATGCCACATCAGAATAATCTTCAAGATACTCCATCAGAAGTGGTTTGAGAAAGGAACAGCAATCGGTGGAAGTGTAAATAGTACCAGGTCTAAGCATCGCTTTCAGTAAATCGCCAGTTAGACCATCATAGCAGAGTAGCGGGTGATAGCCATGGTTGGAATAATGGTAATTGAACCCTTCTCCTTCCTGTTTTCCAAACGTATCAAACAGGGTTGAATCAATATCAAAGAGCACCATTTCTGGTTTGCGAATGGAATAAATCTTTTTCCTTAAGAGATATAGAATCCAGTCAAATTGCATCAGTGTAATATCATCCATTCGGTTGAAAAAACGGGACATGGTTGGTTGAGATGCAAGATACTCTTTATCCAGAAGATTTGTAAAAATGGGATCACAAGTCAGTTCATCTGAATCATCATCAGTGAAATAACCAGCTAGTTGTTGATACATTTTTTGTAATAAGTTTTCCCCATCTTTATGGAAACGACTTTTTTTATCATTGGTCTTAAAATGCTGTTTAATCAGCTTATCAAGATCGACTTTGCAGATAAACTCCTTTAGTAGGAGCAGACCTGCATCGGAGGACAAATCGCCTCCAGAAAAATTTAATTTTATTTTTTTATTGCTTTCTAGTGATGTGTTGTTTAATATATCCATATGAGAACCTTTCTTTTGTTTTTATTTGGATTCGACACCTAAATTCTAACAAAACCTGGGTTCTTTTTCTATCACTAAATAAGTGAAATGTAATATTTGGTTAAAATACAGTAACTATGCGGTGTAATGCATCGCTGGATGAATTATCATGAATAATTCAGGTTAAAATATATTTTTATAAGAATTAAAGCTACGATATGAAATCGTAGCTTTAATTCTTAATTTAGATTGGATTAGCAGATTTTTATCAGTTTATCTTTTATAAAAGCTAATAGCTTTAACAGGACAAGTATCAATTGCTTTATTAAGTTTTGTATCATCAAGAATGAAATCGTATTTTTTAACTTGTGCTTTTTTATTACTTATTTCAAAAAGTTCTGGATAATTTTTTACACATAGGGAACAACCCATGCAAGCATTTCGATTTATTATTACCCCTTTTTGTTCAGGTGTGGACTCGCTTGGTATATCTTCATCTTTAACAATTTTCGAAGTTATCCATGAGAAAATAACAATAGCAATAACAGTAAGAATCCAACGAACAACCATGAATTTTATTCCTAGAAATTTAACTTCATTTAAGAGCATAGGGATTTTAATAACTGCCCAAGAACTGAGTATTATGACAATATTTTTTATTGATGCTCCTTTTTTATGCAACATAATACAGACTGGAAAAGCAGCATAAATAGGTCCGGCAGATATTCCTCCAAGAAGGAATGATAGAATAGTGCCTTTAAAATTTGATTGCTTACCAAGATATTTCATTATTGTTTCTTTTGGCACCCATACATCAAGCAAGGCTGTCAAAACGAAAATAACCGGCATAATCATAAGCATTTCTTTTAAATAGTACCCACTGTTGCCTACCGCAGTCATACCAGTTTCAGGTTTAAGAATAAATATTAATACGTATGCAATAATAATTATTGCTGTAAATAAATTTTCTTTAAGTATTTTTGTAATCTTTATCATATTATTACCCCCATAACAAGTGCTATAGCTATAGAAAATACAAAGCTAAGTCCATTTCTGACAATTGTAAATTTCATTCCAAATTCTTTTTTTTCAAGTGGAAATGTAACAACTCCAACCATAGTTAATGTTGTTAAAAAAGCAATAGAAGGGACAACCCCAACACCTGCACCAATAAGTGTTCCAACAAAAGGAAATGCAATAAAAGCAGGAATAAGAGTAATTGTCCCAAGCAGTGCAGATACGATGGTAGCAATTAAAACATTTTGATTCTCAACATATCCTGCAATTTGTTCAGGTGGAAGTAGTGCCAAAACAAGACCTATTAGTAAAATAATTGACAATATACTTAGAATCATACTTTTACCCATACCAAAAGCCATTCTAAGTGCGTTTTTTGTTTTTTCTTTGTTTTTTGCTAAAGAAAAAATAAGAAAAATAATTGTTCCTATCCAAATTGCTATGGTGAATATATCCATTTTAAATCCCCCTTTGTTATTTGATAATCCAATTATAAGTGATTTTTATATGAGACAATAGACACCAATGTTTCTTTTTGATATAATATTAAAAAGGGGGCATAATATGAACGATATTGACTTTATAAAATGTGTTCCGATTTTGGAATCCGTTACTAATACTGAATTACTCGTTTCTCAAGGTCAAATCAAAATTAAAAGGTATTTTAAAGGTGAAACTGTATATAATCAAGGCTGTCTATGTAATTCTCTAGATATTGTGGTTACGGGCAGTCTTATAGCTTATTCTCTTACTGAGAGTGGTTCGTCAACAATTATGTTTGAATTTAAAAAAGATAGTATTATTGGTGCAAATCTGTTGTTTGCCTCCAATAATATCTATCCTCTTAGCATATATTGTTCATCCGAATGTAAGCTTATTCATATAGAAAAAACAACTGTAGAAACATTACTTCACAATTATGATTTTGTAATGTCATATGTAAAATCTCTATCGCAAAATTCTCTTGGACTAAATCACAAAATTGCCATGTTTTCACGAAAAACACTTCGCCAGAATATTTATGAGTATTTATTACAACAATCAATTGTTCAACATTCGCAAACAGTGTATTTGCCTTTCAGCAAAAAGGAATTTGCCGATTATCTCGGAGTACAGCGCCCTTCGCTTTTTAGAGAATTAAAAAAAATGCAGTTTGACGGCATTATTAGCATTGATAACCGAAAAATAAAAATATTAAAGCATATGTAAAATTATCTTCATCTTTAAGCACATACTTATAAAGCGAATATTGATTATTGCAAAAAATAATAAGTTACGTTGCATTTGCAACATACTTTTGCAAAGTTTAACAGTATAATGAATATAAATCGATTTGTAGTATTAATTGCTAAATATATTGAAATAATAATTGAGTTGGAGGAGGAGAATGCATCATGAAGTACATTACCAATATTATCCGCATATTGTTTTTTGCTTTGTTTTTATTTTTATTAGCTAATGGCAAAGTGATGCTGTGGCTTGCTTTGTTTGTGGTGAGTTTGTTTTTAGCATTAATTTTTGGAAGAATTTACTGTGGGTATGTATGCCCTATGAATACACTGATGATCCTTACACAATGGCTGTCTAAAAAGTTAAAAATAAAAACATTAAGCGCGCCTAGGTGGCTTAAAAACGGCTATTTTTCATGGATAACTTTAGTAATTAGCGTAGCAACAATGCTTATTTCAAAAAAGTTATTTCATATAAATCTACCTATCATGCTATTCTGGCTTATTATATCGGTGCTTTTCACACTCAGATATAAACCATCGGTATTTCATAATCTTATTTGTCCTTTTGGTGCTCTACAAAGAACATTTGGAAAACTAACGTTATTTTCAAAAAGCGTCAATAAAGATTTGTGTATAGGATGTA
>JAQWFL010000058.1 GCA_028704435.1 Anaerostipes sp.
CCCTCTAGCTCCACAGGAACAACAATTGTATATTGAGCACTACTGTAATAATCATAAGCACTGCTTAATTCTCCGCCTACATCTCCGGCGAAAGAAAGATTCGGATTAGTTGGAATCTCAATGATTTGATTCATAATATCTGCGATTCCACTTTTCATAGATGCGATTCCATTTATTAATCCTTGCCCTGCATATTTACCGAGACTTGCAAGCACCCTAGATGGTGAATGGATTTTAAGTTTTCCTTTTACCGATTTTGTCAGTATACTTGCAAGGTCCTTAGCTGCTTTCTTAAGTGCCTTTTTAGAGCTCTTACTTGTCAATCCCTTGATAAATCCAGCGGTTGCATTTTTTCCGATACTGTTCATCTGATTCTGCAATTTTTTCAATTCACTGGTAACGGCTTTGCTGTAATCTTTATCAAGTTGTGTTATATATGGCTGATAATATTTGTTTGATACGCTTTTTGATGTATCAATAAATTTTGTATAATCTTTTCCGTATTTCTTTAGCCATGAATCTCCTTTCTTTAAAAGTTCATTTGTATAGGCTAATGCACTTGCTGTATCCATATCTTGTATATCAGACATTAGATTATATGGTAATGATTTTTTTAGGCTCTCCATGTTCTTTCCTAACGCTTCAACTTGCTTCGTTTGAGCTGTGAAATCTTTAAGTGCTATAAATCCATAAGAATCTGTAGAATACAAACTTCCATAATCAGACAACTTACTCAAATATTTATCTCGATCACTAATAATCTTGTCATATTTCTCTTGATATTTCTTTCCAAGAGCTGTGAGTGCCTTGTCTGTGGCGGATATGGCACTATTTCCCTGTGCCTTAATTGTTTTACTTATGTCGGACTTCAATATCTTTCCTACTTGTGTATATGCCTTCTTTAACTTTGGATTTTTTTTCTGTAGATTCTTTATTCCTTTATCCACAGTCTTATTTAAGCTCTTCGTTGTGCTGCTTACTTTGCTTTCTATAGAAGACTTATATTTATCTACAGCACTACTTGCTGCATCCTCGTATTTTCTTGAATTTGTTGCTTTTCGCATTGTTGCAAGTGCTTTGCTTGCTAGGCTTTTACTTGCACTAGTTACTTCTTTTATTCCACTTCGGATTCCAAGACCCAGCCCAATAGCTATGTATCGACCAAGTGCCTTAGTCATTCTTGACGGAGAATGAATCTTTGCTTTCGCACGAATTGCTTTATCTGCCGCTGCAACCATACGTGATGCTGCAGATTCAATTTGTCCCAGACACGAACTCATACCAGAAGCAAAGCCTTGGCTTATGTAAGCACCTGCACTTCTTGCTGCACTTTGTCCAGATCTTAGTTTTGTTGCTACGCTTTTTGATGCCTTTGTTGCTATACCAGAAGCCCTTGACAGACCTGATTTCATACTATTGGTAAATGATGTGCCTATTTTACTCCCAGCACTTTTTGCACTATTAGCAACTCCATTCATCGAAGATTTTATTTTACTCATCGATGAGGCTACCTTACTTCCAAGAGAGCTAAATCCAGCCCCTGCAGCATTTACGGCGGATACAATTCCTTTTAATCCACTTGCCGCTTGCGATACCCCACTGCCATACTTCGATATTTTGCTTAAACCTATGGACACTGCTCCCAATGATTTTGCAATTGCACCCAAAGATAATCCAGCAATGGTCTTAATACCGTTTGCTACACTTAAAAAACCTTCTCCAGCATTTTTTGCTGACGTACCAACAGATTCAATTACTTTTGCAACGGAATCAAGAACCTTTGAAAACCCGTTTCCGATAGCATCAACCACTTTTGTAATTCCATCTGTCAATTTTGTAAATGAATCTCCAATTGTTGTAATAATTTGAGTTATCGTATCTCCTGCTGTTTTTATAACTGTAACCAACGTAGTTCCAATTGCATTTACAATAGTTGTCACAGCTATTGTAATTGCCATTGCTATCTGCGAAACCGTTATTCCAAGCTGAGCAATGAATGATGTTAATGAATTAACCAAAATAGAGGCAAGAGCCATTCCTGCCCCAATCATAAGAACAGCCGCACCCAATGCTAGAAACCCAACAGCTCCAGCTGTTAGTGCTGGACCTAGTGCAGCTGCCAACACCATTAGAACACCAATCGCAACTACCATTCCAAGCATACAGGCAACTGCTAATGTACCTCCCTTTGATAATGAAACAGCTGCTTGTGCCATTATATAAAATCCTGCACTTATCATAAGAACAGCTCCGCCTAATGCTAGAAATCCAGTCGCACTCGCACTTAAAGCTGGTCCTACTGATTGTGCTACTTTCATTAAAACCCCTAATGCAACTATCATTCCAAACATAACTCCAATAGCCACGGGACCGGCTTCGGCAAGTTTTATCGCAGCATCTGATAAAATCCAAAATCCAGCACTGATTAGTACAACTGCACCGCCAAGTGCCAACATTGCCGTTGCTATACTTGTAAACTTTTTGGGACTACCTTTCATTGAGCTTAGCGCCTTGGTCATTCCAATACCTAATCCTACCAATGCACCAACCATTGCAACCATTACGCCGATAGCTAAAGGACCAGCTTCGGCAAGTGCGATACTAGCTCCTGCCATAATTCCAAATCCTGCTGCTATCATACCAACTCCTACACCAAGCATCATAAATGATTTTGCCGAGGCTAGAATCTTCTTTGAACTTGCCGCACTTGATTTACCTACGGCTTTTTCTCCTGCTGCTACCCCAAATAGTTTTGCCGCAAGTACAGCAATTCCTTTTCCAGCAAGCGAAGCAATTGATTTTGCAAAAGAAGCCACAGGACCTACAAATGACTTAACTACCTTAAACATCTTGAATGCAAAGGCCATCTTAAGCAAGTTAGGGATCACCTTGGCTATTGTATCTGAATTGTTTTCACAAAATCCCGCAAACTTTTCTAACGACTTTGTAATTCCATCTACAATTGTTTTAAATCCACTCACAGATTTCGCAGAGCCAAAAGAACCATTCATCTTCGATATACTGCTACCTATCGAACTGATTGCCGAACCGAAAGCTTTCCCTACTTTTACAGCATCTGTTTGTAGTACGCTCCAATATTTCCCCACTTTACTTCCAAAAGAAGCTAAATTCTTTGCTAATGAATTTCCATCAATTTTACTAACAGAATCTACTATTTTCCCAATACAACTAACCGCCGTTCCAGAAGCAACTTCAAAAACAGGTCCAAGTTTATTTGCGGCTGTTTCGGACAATCCATCTAAAGCCTCATCTACAGATTTGTATTGCATTGCCATTTTTGTAAAACTATCATTTGTTCCTACCTTTGAAACAGCTTCAAAGAAATCCTCTGTCTTCACTTTGCCGTCCTGAACATTTTTAACAAGATCCTTTGTTGACATTCCCATTTCTTTTGCTACCGCTGACACTCCAGCTGGCGTTTGCTCCATCATAAGTTTAAAATCCTGCCATGCAACTTTAGGCTTTGCAGCCATTTGAGTTGCCTGCGTTGACAATGTCTTCATTGCCTGTGTAGGGTTCTCCGCGGCCGCTGCCAATCCGCCGAAACCTTTTACAAGGCTTGTGGTATTCTTGGTTCCAACTGCATCTAATTGACCAAATGTACTTGCCATATCAGATGCACTATAAATAGTCTTCTCTGCAAAATCTTGCAATTCTTTCTTTGTTGCCTTGATTTCTTTTTTGGAGTGTCCGTCCATTTCCATATTTCCCTGGAACGTTTTCCATGCTTTCCCGGCACTATTCATATCTCCAACCAATGAGCTTATTCCAGTTCCAACCGCAGACACCGCCTTATTTCCAATGGCCATAAACGCACCAAAACCAATGCCACTCTTTAACTTAGATCCAAGGGAGTTTGCAGCTCTTCCAGCGGCTTTCATTCCTGCTGTAAATCCTTCATCTCTCGCAGATAAAACTGCCTCAAGACTATATGTTTCTGCCATTATTTCTCCCTCCTTTTCATCACTTCTTTGACTTTGCTGAATTTATCTTCCGTTTTTCCTGTAGCTCTTCTAATCTCAGAATCATAATCATAGAATTTTTTAAATGTTGAATAAAACGGTCGCTCTTTGTTTTTTCCTGAACGCTTCTTTGATCGCACTCTAAAATTCAAAAATGCTTGTAGATGATTCCTGTAATCTTTATCAATCTCTCGAAGCTTCATAGCCTCTGCCATTATTTCAAATTGTGCAAGCGTCATTTTATCGACCTGGTCAAAATCAGTAAAACCAAAATACCGAAAACAAGTTATTGCCATTTCCCGGTATACTTCTTCAAAATCTTCTACATTGTTTCCTTCTCTTTCTCTGCTGCCTCCTTCGCTTTCTGCTCCTCGACTGCTTTCTTCAAGTTTGCAGTCTCTTTCTTTGTAACATTCGCATTCTCTAAGAAACCCACTACAGTTTCGAACAGGTCATCAATATCAGTCTCATCATCCTCAACATAAGCGTCTAGCTCTTTCTGCTCCAGACGTGGTACAAATCCTTTGTTGGCCACTCTAAGAGTTTGGCAAAGTGCTTCCACATCTCCGTCAATCACCTCGGCGATGGTATATCTCATTCCAATATGTTTCTTTTTCCCCGGAACTCCATCCACAGGGATTTCAACTGTCTTGTTAAGTTCTCTTAAAAATCCTAATCCAAAATTAAATTGATAAGTTGTATCTTTTATTGTTAATTCAAACATTTATTTCTCCTCCTAAGCTCCTGTTTTAGCTGTGTCAACGAATGTGTATGCTGTTTCTTGCTGTTCACTTGTTACTGTTACGTCTCCGTCAATTCCATCTCCGTTAATACCAAACGTTAGTGAAACTTCCACAAATTCATCCGCATTTGCACTTTTTTCGATTTCTGTTAAATATCCTTGAAAATATTTACCCTTAAATTTATTGGATCCTGTTGATGGTTCTGCAAGGTTTGCTTCCCAAATCTCCACGATTTCATCATCATCAAGTGCTTTTTCCAAATCGTCAACTAAGCTATCTCCCTTTCTCAAAAGTGATGTGGCACTGATTTCTACCTCTGCCGCTCCTGGTGTTCGGATAGAGCCATCTTTTGTCGCTGTGGAATCAGCATCCTTTGATTTAGTTCTACTGTTCTCTGTAGTAAATGCCAAAGTGGTTCCGCTTGTGGTTGCTTCCTTTGACTTAATTCGATAAAGATACACTAATTTCTTTCCCTGTACTGCTTCATTTGCAAATAATTGTAATAACATAATTACCTCCTAATTAAATTTAAATTCTACATTCAATACGCCGTGTAATAACGGCTGTTTCGTTGTTGTGTCTGGTAAAATTTGCTGATTTACATGAAGCAAATCCCAACCAAAGTTCTTCGTTTCTTCCAGCCCATAACAGATAGATTTAACATCTAATAAGATTCCAGAAACAGTTCCCCTTCTCTTCGGATTATTGTGCCAAACATGAATTGTCTGAAACACATTTCCAAATGTCGTTGTTTTGTTTCTATCATCTACCTGCTGTGAATCTGCGAGATAAATAAATGGATATGACGCATCCTCTCCAGGAAGGAAAGAATCATAAACGTCATACCCTTTTTCTTTTAACTGCACATATAATGCAGTAAATAATTCTTGCTGCGGATCCATACCATCACCCCATTAATTTTTTCAAGTCGTCTTTGAACTGACCTTTTTGGTCATTAAATGCAGGTCTAAGATATGGCTGATTCTCCATAAACCTTGTTCCATACTCAACATAAGGCGCATAGTCAGCTGATGGTGCTATTCTTGCTTCCATTCCTCCGTCTTCTATAGTAATACCAATACTTCTCTTTAGATTGCTTGAAGCAACTGGAGCATATTCCTGAGCTTTTGTTTGTAATTGAGAACCATGGTGCCTTACAACCTTTTTTACATCTCCTAAATCACAATTTTTCTTTAACTTTCTTTGAATATCTTCCAGCCCATTAATTTTAAAACCAGACATTACATCACCTCCGATACTATTAATGTCTCTTTGACTTTTAGTTTCCTGATGTAATCAGCCTTGTAAAGTTTATTTCCAATTCGTATCCGGTCAAAAATATTTTGATAATGGTTTTGTAATTGGATACTCAAACTTCCCTGCACTAGTTTTCC
>JAQWFL010000036.1 GCA_028704435.1 Anaerostipes sp.
AAAAGATTAGCCACAGCATGACACAATGCTGTAGAAAGAAGAATGTCGGAAAGCCGTGTGAGGGAAAACCTCATGCACGGTTTGATGAGGGGAAAGAGGGCTTACGCCCTCTGACCTACTCTACCATGGATAGGATTTACTCATATTGTACTTTTTCTGTTTTTTTCAAGAATTTTACAATGATAACATGGACTTTTTTGTAAATCTCCGTTATAGTAGAATTCAATAGCGTAAATTTAGGGGCATCAATGTACGAAGAATGCGTACGTATTACTTTAATTAATACAGTGGAGGAACATGAAATGCTAAGAATGACAAAAGAAGAGCTAAAAAAGGAAATCGTAAATCAAGTGAAGTATCGTTTTCGTAAGAATATTAAGGATGCTTCAAAACAGGAAATCTATCAAGGAATCTGTTATGCATTAAAAGAGACAATCGTTGATGATTGGATGGAAACACAAAATAGATATATAGAGGAACATGCAAAAACGGTCTATTATCTTTCAATGGAATTTTTAATGGGAAGAGCATTAGGCAATAATTTAATTAATTTAGCTGCATATGAAGAAGTTGCAGAGCTAATTGAAGAATTTGGTGTTGGTGATATTTATGAGATTGAAGATCAAGAGCCAGACGCAGCACTAGGAAATGGTGGACTAGGACGTCTTGCGGCATGTTTTATGGACTCATTGGCAACACTTGGATATCCAGCATATGGATGTGGAATCAGATACCGTTACGGTATGTTCCAGCAAAAGATTGAGGATGGTTACCAAAAGGAGATGCCAGATAACTGGCTAGTACACGGAAATCCATTTGAGATTGAACGTCCAGAATATGCAGTGGAGATTAAGTTTGGTGGAAGAATTGACACAACCTATGATGATGAAGGAAGAATGAATTTCACACATTATGATTATGACAGTATTCTTGCAGTACCATATGATATGCCAGTGACTGGTTATAAGAATGGAATCGTAAATTCACTTCGTATCTGGGATGCAAGACCAGTAAAGAGTTTTGACCTTGATTCTTTTGATCGCGGGAATTATGCACAGGCAAGAGAATGGAAAAATAATGCGAGAAGTATTGTAGAAGTATTATATCCAAATGATAATCACTACACAGGAAAAGTGCTTCGCTTAAAACAACAATATTTCTTTGTATCTGCAAGTATTCAAACTGCAGTGAATAAATATATGTATTTACAGCCACATGATCACATCTTTGGACTTGCTGATAAAGTATGTTTCCAATTGAATGATACACATCCAACGGTTGCAGTTGGAGAATTGATGCGAATATTATTAGATGAGTACCAACTAGAATGGGATCAGGCATGGGAGATCACAACAAAGTGTTGTGCTTATACGAACCATACAATTATGGCAGAAGCATTGGAAAAATGGCCAATTGAGATGTTCTCTTCATTACTTCCAAGAGTTTACCAGATTATCGAAGAGATTCATCATAGATTCTCATTAGAGATTCAAAAGACATTTGGAGATGACAAAGAAAAGTTTGAGAAGATGTCGATTCTATATGATGGGCAAGTTCACATGGCTAGACTTGCAATTGCAGGATGTTTCTCTGTCAATGGTGTTGCAAGACTCCATTCTGAAATTTTAAAGAATCAGGAATTAAAAGAATTTTATCAAATGATGCCTGAAAAGTTTAATAATAAGACAAACGGAATTACACAAAGAAGATTCTTAGTTCATGGAAATCCAGGATTATCAAAGTGGATTACAGCGCAGATTGGTGATAGCTACATTACAAAATTATCTGATTTAGAGAAGTTAGAGCCAGCGGTAAAGAATAAAAAGAAAGTAAGCGAATTTGCTAAGATTAAGAAAGCAAACAAAGAAAGACTTGCCGCATATGTAATGGAACATAACGGAATCAAATTAAATACAGAATCTATGTTTGACTGTCAGGTAAAACGTCTACATGAATATAAGAGACAGATGTTAAATGTATTACATGTGATTTCACTTTACCAAGAGATGAAGCAGAATCCATCAAAATCATACACACCAAGAACGGTTATTTTTGGAGCAAAATCGGCACCAGGATATGAACGTGCAAAATTAATTATTAAGTTAATTAACAATGTAGCCAGTGTAGTAAATGAAGATGCAGCATTAAAAGATCAGCTTAAGATAGTATTTATTGAAGATTATAAAGTTTCTAACGCAGAACTTATTTTTGCAGCAGCTGATTTAAGTGAACAAATTTCTACAGCTTCGAAAGAAGCTTCAGGAACAGGAAACATGAAGTTTATGCTAAATGGTGCCCTTACTATTGGAACCATGGATGGTGCCAATGTTGAAATCGTAGAAGAAGTTGGTGCAGACAATGCATTTATCTTTGGATTATCATCAGATGAAGTAATTGCTTATGAGCAAAATGGTGGTTACGATGCACGCAGAATTTACAATGAAAATCAAAAGTTAAGAGCAGCAGTTGATGCTTTAATTGATGGAACATTTATTAAAGAAGGGGAAGATCCAAGCTTATTTAGAAATCTTTACAATGCATTGTTAGAACCTCAAGATGGTAACTATGCAGATACTTATTTTGTATTAAAGGATTTTGAGTCTTACTGTGAAGCTCAAAAGGCAGCAGCAGATTTATACGAAAAGAAAGAAGAGTGGAATGAAAAAGCACTTCTTAATGTTTGTAAGGCTGGTAAGTTTAGTTCAGATCGAACAATCGAAGAATACGCAAATGAGATTTGGAATTTGAAAAGAATAACAAGATAGAAGAATTATAGAGAAAGCCGGGGCATCATGAGAATGCTTCGGTTTTTTTGTTTATTTTTGTGTTTTGTATGCTATAATGTAGGAAAGGGAAATTTCGGATATAAGGAGGGGTTTTATGTCAGAAAGCGATGTAAGAGTTCAGGTAATTGAAACGGAACATTATACCAAGGGAAATAAGCCAAGGGACATAAAAGGTGTATTAGTGGCGATTACAATTCTTTTGATTCTGATTCTTTTGACTGCACTGGTGATTCCAACAGCTAAGGGTTTTATTTTACATGAAGAGGCTCTTTATACCCTGCGTGAGGCAAAGACCATATCTCTTGCAATAAGGAATTCTGCTTATGAATTTGAGGCAAAGGGAGAACCTGTTGTTTCTAAGACAGAAGATTCTGGATTAAACCCTGATGTGATAAAGAATATTATGGAATTAACGGATGCAAAAGGGATGATTGAATATGTAAAGTTTGATGAGAGTAAGAGAGAAGTTCTAAAATTACGATATAAGAAAGACCATATTCTTGTAACTTATGAGAAGCCTAAAGAGAAGAAAGCAAAAGGGTGGAATGTATATGAGCTAAAGGATATTGTCACAGACTAGATGGAGGAGTAAAGTATTGATTTGGGTTATGTTTCTGATTTTATTTTTTATGGGAGCAACTGTATTTTCATTTATTAATGTGTTGATATATCGAGTGCCAAGAAAGATGCCGTTTGGTATGGAGCGAAGTATTTGCCCAACCTGTGGCAGTGTATTAAAGCCATATGATTTGGTGCCAGTTCTTAGTTTTATGGTACTTGGTGGAAAGTGCAGGAACTGTAAGAGTAAGATATCCTGGCGATATCCACTTATTGAACTACTAGGTGGAATCTTAGCCATTCTTTGTTTTTGGAATGAGAATTTACTCTTTGTAGATATGAAGATGTTTTTTGTACAGGGAACATTACATTTTCTTCTCCTTGCTATGCTCACAGCCATCGCATTTGTAGATATTGATACTATGGAGATTCCCAATGGTTTTAATATAGCAATTTTTGTTTTGGGAGTTATTTCAATTTTTGTATTTCCAGAACTTACCATATTACAAAGAGTGATTGGAATATTTAGTGTAAGTGTTCCCATGATTATTATTTCTTTGCTTGTTCCAGGAGCCTTTGGTGGTGGGGATATAAAGATGATGGCAGCCATAGGTTTATTTTTGGGATGGAAGTTATGTCTTCTGTCATGGTTTCTTGCTATTTTAGTGGGAGGAATCTATGGAATTTATTTATTGGCAGCAAAGAAAAAGGGAAAGAAGGATCATTTCGCATTTGGACCATTTTTATGTGTGGGATGTATGGTGGCACTGTTTTGGGGAGAGCAGATTCTAAACTGGTACTTTGCCAGCTTTTATTCATTTTAATTGACAGAATATTAGAATAAAATAAGGAGGTTATATATGCCTAAATATAAATATAAAGCGAAGAATTTAGAGGGGAAAATAACAAAGGGAATGTTAGATGCTCAGGATGAGACAGCACTGTATCAATTGCTTCGCGCAGATGGAATGTATCTAGTATCAAGTCAGGATGTATCAGGACAAGGGCGTAGTTCTTCCAAAAAGTTAAAAAAGCAAGTTTTAGCAGATTTCTGTCGACAATTAGGAACATTACTTCAGGCAGGAGTCTCTTTAGTGCGTGCAATTAACATTATTGCCTCTGAGGTTGGGATAGATCCAAGAGCAAAATCTGTTTATGAGGAATTGATTGCACTGGTAAGACAAGGAATTCCTTTATCAGAAGCTATGGATCAGCAAGGAGAGGCATTTCCAACATTATTAGTTAATATGATGCGTTCAGCAGAAGCCAATGGTAATATTGACCAGACAGCACTTCGAATGGCAGGACATTTTGAGAAGGAACACAAGTTGAATGGAAAGGTGAGGTCAGCAATGACGTATCCTTTGATTTTAACAGGACTTCTTGTGGTTGTTATTATTTTTGTTATGACCTATCTGGTTCCTCAGTTTCAAGAAATTTTTGACTCTATGGATAGTCTGCCTGTTCCAACGGTTATTTTGCTAGGAATTAGTAAAGCGATTCGAACTAGATGGTATGTAATTCTTCTTGTTCTTGGATTTGTTATTTTTGGAATGGCAATGCTTCTTCGGAAACCACAGATTAGAGAAAAGTATGACCATTTGAAATTAAAACTTCCAATTGTAGGAAAGCTTCTTCGCAAAATTTATACAGCAAGGTTTGCTCGGACTCTTTGTTCTTTATATACCAGTGGTATTCCAATTATTGTAGCATTGCAGATAAGCAGCACAACAGTGGGGAATACATATATTCAAAATCAATTTGGACCAATTATTGATAAAGTAAGAGCTGGGGGATCTCTATCAGCTGCGTTAATGGAAGTGGATGGATTTCAAAAGAAGCTTGCATCTACAATTATGGTCGGAGAAGAAACAGGAAGCTTGGACAGTATGTTGGATTCCATTGCAGATAGTCTGGAGTATGAGGCAGATCGAGCCTTGGAGAGACTGGTAACGCTCCTAGAACCAATCTTGATTATTATCATGGCTATTATCATTGGATTTGTAGTTATTGCAGTTATTCTGCCAATCTACCAATCTTATTCAACCATTGAACAAAGCTAGGGGAGGGAATAGTATGAGAACATCGGTTTATTTATCCAATCGAAATCTTCAAATTGCAATTGGAGATACGAAAAGTAAAAAAGTAGTCTTAGAAAGACTTTATAGTATTGATATTCAAGAGGGAAATTTAATCAATGGCGTAATTACCAATCAAGAGGGATTAAAGCGTCAATTAGAGGAAATCTGGACAAAGTATGATATTCCAAGAAAAGCAGTGGAAATCACAGTGGATAGTACCCAGATAGCTTCCAAAGTCTTGACCATTCCAAAAATGAATGAGAAGAATACTTATGAACTTATTCAAAATGAATTTACTAACATTGATAATCCAAGTAAGTATTTATATGATTATCGGGTTATCAGTACGGATAAGAAAGGAAAGTCAGCTAGAATTTTGGCGGCAGCGGTAAATCGAACTTTGATTCAAAGTTATCTTGATTTGTTTCAAGAAATGGACATTGAAGTGACTTGTGTTGACATTTCACAAAATGGAATTTTAAAAGCATTAGAGCTAAATGAAAAACATAGCCATGAGCATTTTATTACATCCATTTTAGATGGTGATAATCTGGTAAATACGCTGATTATTGACGGGGAATATAAACTGTTTGAGCGAAATCGTATGTTTAATGAGCATGGGTCCAGAGAGTTTGCAGTTGAAGTTGGAAAGAATTTAAGTTCTCTGCTTCAATTTTTATCATCGGAAGACAAAGATAAGAAAATAGAAAATATTTATATTGGTGGATTTGAAAAAAAAGATCAGGAAGAGTGTCAGGATGTACTAAACTCCCTTGGACTTCATATGGTGAAGAATTATGATGCAGTTGGATATAAGATGCCGTCAAAAAACCAAATGATTTCCTCTTATGATTTAGGGTCAGGTTCTAATGAGGTATTACACTATCTGTTTTGTGTAGGAAATTTAATTTCTTTTAAGAAGGATATTAATTTTGCTGGACGAATTATAATACAGGAGAAGCAGCCAAAGGATGATAATATTATGATTATGGCATTTGCTGTTGTTACTGGACTTCTTGTATTGATTTCAGTTGGAATATTTGCATTTAATATTTATCAGCAGAGTCGGTTAGATGACTGTAATACATACTTGGAGAATCAAAAAAACAGCGAAAGATTTGAAGAGGGAACTAAGCTGCAAAGAGATGTAGTGAAAAAAAGCAGTGATATTCAGCAATTGACTAAAGTGCAAAAAGTTTTAGATTCTTATCCAGACGCAGACGTACAGGTAGAACGTGAGATGGAAAAGTGTGCAAAGAGTAAAGTATCAATTGCATTTATATCTTATGATGCAGCAACGGGAGATTATCAATTCTCTGCAGCAGCTAGGAATGTAACTGTAATTTATGATTTTATTAATAATCTTGAAAAGACAAAGTTATTTGCTTATTTAAAATATTCTGGATATAACTATACAGATACAACGAAGAAATATGATATAAAAGTAACAGGTTCATTAAGTGAAAATGCAGGAAAGTAGGGGGAGACATGACATTAACAAAACGTGATAAAAATTTATTGTTTGGATTGGGTATCATTTTAGTTGTCGTGTTATTTGGTAATTTTATTATCCTTCCACAGTGGGCGAAAAAAGATGAGATTGCAGTGCAGCTAAATGATAAACAAGAGCAAAAGGACAAAATGGAAAAAGTCATCAACGGTATAGATGAGAATAAAAGCAAGCTTACACAGTTAAATCAGACGTATGCAGGAGAGACCAGAGATTTTTACGATATTGAAGAATCTCATGCAATGGAACGTAAAATTACAAAGATTATCCTAAAGGCGGGACTTTCAACAAGAGATTTCACAATTAATGATGAGCCACAGTTGGCATCTCTTTCTCCATACATTAATTCAAGCTTTGCAAAATCTATGAATAATGGTAGTTCTGAGAGTACAGAAAGTTCTTCTACAGAGGCTCAAACAGCCACAACTACAGAGGCAGCCACCACGACAGCTGCAAGTACAAATACTACAGAAACCACAAAGGGAACTGGGGCAGTAACCCAGAATGTTGTATATTCTTATACTGTCAGCGTGACAGCACAGGGAAGTAAGAGTAATATGAAAAAATTAATCAGTGAGATTTATTCTAACTATCCAGCAATTCAGATTACAAGTTATAACATGAATACGCAAACAGCATTGACCACAACAAACCAAGTCACAAGTTCAGGGGATTTAACATTGACAATGGCAGTTTATATGTGTAAAAAATAAGTGCTGGATGAAAGGGAAGAAAGTAGGGCGTTATATGAAAAATATTCCAATTGGTGAAGTTTTAAAAGAATATGGATATATTACAGAAGAGCAAATAAAAGAGGCTTTGGTATACCAAAAAGAACACAAAGGAAAACGTCTTGGTACGGTATTAATGGAACTAAAGTTTATTACAGAAAAACAAATGTTAGAAGCACTAGGTCAGCGTTTGGATTTGAAAACCATTGATTTGTCTGATGTTGAAGTAGATCTTTTAGCTGTTGCTAAGATTCCTAGTAAGATTGCCATGAAATATAATATTTTAGCATTTAAGATGGATGAGAATGATCTGTTTATCGTCTGTAATGACCCATTGAATTTCTATGCAATGGAGGATATTAGACAACTGACAGGAATGCATTTGTCTATTTATTTATCAGAATTAGTGCCACTGCAAAATGCGTTAGAATATTATTATGCAGAGGTATCAGCAAAACAAGCAGCCAATATTGCCAATGAAGCTTCTGTAGAAGATGAGGAAGAGTTAGATATTATTGAGGATATTGACAGTGAAATTGATAGTGATGTTCCAATTATCAAGCTGCTCAATACATTGGTTCTTCGTGCATACAATACAAATGCCAGTGATATTCATATTGAACCTTATGAAAAAGAAACTTTGGTTCGTATGAGAATTGATGGAACTATTATTGATTATTTAACATTAAAAAGATCCCTTCATTCTGCATTAATTGCACGTATTAAGATTATGAGTGGAATGGATATTGCAGAGAAAAGAATACCTCAGGATGGACATTTTAAAATGAGACTAGAAGATGATGATATTAATATGCGTGCCTCTGTAATCCCAACGGTGTTTGGAGAGAAAATGGTACTTCGTCTTCTTAGTAACAAAGCAAAGATTGATCATAAAGGGAAGTATGGAATGAGCGATGCCTCTTATGACAAATTCAGACCACTTCTTAATTCCCCAAATGGAATTATTTATTTGACAGGACCAACTGGTTCTGGGAAAACAACTACACTTTATATGGTATTAGAGGAGTTGGCAAAGCGAAATGCCAATGTATCAACCATTGAAGATCCAGTAGAAAAGAATATTAATAAGACCAATCAAATGCAGGTCAACACATTGGCTGGATTGACCTTTGAAACAGGTCTTCGTGCCTTGCTTCGTCAAGATCCAGATATTATAATGGTTGGGGAAACTCGTGATGCAGAAACGGCATCAATCTCTGTAAGAGCTGCGATTACAGGACATTTAGTGCTTTCTACACTACATACAAATAGTGCGGCAGCATCTGTTGTACGATTGGTAGATATGGGCCTCGAGCCATATCTAATTGCCAATTCTGTTGTGGGATTGGTGGCACAGCGTCTGGTTCGTAAAGTCTGTCCAGAGTGTGGAAAGGTTGTAGAAACAACTCAGGTGCAAAGAGATATTTTGGGTGAAGATGTTAAAACTATCAAAGAAGCAGTGGGATGTCCAAAGTGCAACAATACAGGATATCAAGGACGTATTCCAATTCACGAAATACTTGAAGTAGACCGTGAGATTCGTAAGATGATTACGGATGAAAAATCAGTAGAAGAAATCGAAGATTATTGTATCAAAGAGCAGGGAATGAAAACACTGACCATGAGTGTCATTGACCTTGCAAAAGAGGGAATTACAACGATGGAGGAAGTGCTAAAAATTGCATATTATATTTAATGCAAAAGGGGGATATCATGGATGTAATGAAAAAAATAATTATAGATGCCAGAGCAAGAGGGGCATCTGATGTTCATATTTCACAGGGATTGCCGTTAGCTGTTAGAATCAATGGAAAACTTCAGGAAATACCAACTAATTTTGATCAAGATGAAATCAAAAAGATGATTATAAGCTTGATTCCAGAGGGATTGAAAGAAGACTTTAAAAATGGAATTGATGCAGACTTTGCCATTCAGACAGAAGATGGAAACCGTCAGAGAGTAAATGTATTTCGCCAACAGGGAAAAGTGGCGGCCACCATTCGTATCTTAAATAATCATATCCCATCTTTAGAGGAGTTAAAACTTCCTGAGGTGTTGAGAAGTTTAGCAGATCAGCCAAGAGGATTAATTTTGGTAACAGGACCAACAGGAAGCGGTAAATCAACAACACTTGCAGCAATGATTGATTATATTAACCATCATCGGGCAGAACATATTTTGACAATTGAAGACCCAATTGAATATGTGTACGAGCAGGATCAGTCATTGATTCACCAAAGAGAAGTGGGAATAGATGTGACAGATTTTGCATTTGCCCTTCGTTCTGCTCTTCGTGAAGATCCAGATGTTATTTTAGTAGGAGAGATGCGTGATTATGAAACGATATCTGCGGCATTAACAGCGGCAGAGACCGGTCATTTAGTGATGTCAACCCTGCATACAACAGGAGCGGCACAGACAATCGACCGTATTATTGATGCTTGTCCGCCAAGTAGTCAAAGCCAAATTAGAACCCAGCTTGCAGGAGTTCTAAAAGGAGTCATAACCCAGTGTCTAATCCCAACGGCAGACAATATGGGGCGAGTGGCGGCAACAGAAGTTTTAATTGGAAGTGATGCGGCATTAAACTTAATTCGTGAAAATAAATGCCACCAGATGAATACCATTATGCAGTCTGGAATGGCAATGGGGATGCATACCTTAAATGGAGATTTGTCACGTTTGGTTCGAGGTGGAATTATATCCAGAGATTATGCAAAAAAATACACCAATGACCCAAGAGACCTAGAGCAATGGTGAAAGGGGTATTCATATGAGTAAAATGAAAACCGAAGGATTTACTTTAGTTGAGGTTATGATCGTTTTAGTGATTCTTGGAATTATAGCTAGTATTGGAGTGCCGGCTTTTACTGGTTATATTGATAACCAGAGAGAGAAAGATGCCATTCATGACTGTCGAATGGTAGTAGCAGCAGCACAGAGTCAATTTATGAATCGGTATGTGAAAAACACAAGTGAACTTACACAGCTTAATGTAAAGTTTTATAAGGAGATTATTGCAGATGCAGGAGTGGATGGGGAAATTAAAGTTCCTGTAAATGAATCATATACAGCCAAAAATGCGGTGGAATTTAATGATACAGATGAAAAAATCTCTCGATTATATTATGAAGCTAAAAATGGATATAAAGTGAAATACGATGCATCTGAAAGTGAACAGTATTCAATTTACCATGGGGATTTAAAATCAATCATGGATGATGCAGAGGAAAGTGAAGGAACTGAGGAAGAATCAAAGCCTGTAACTAAGCCAACAGTTGATAGTATATTGACGGAACTTTTTAAACGGGATAATTGGAGTCGTGGCAATTCTGGAGCTGAATTTGATAATGTTGATTTTGAGATGAATGTTTTTACATATATAGATCCAAAGACTCAGGAACAAAGAACTTGTTATTTATTGTATGCAGATAACAAAGGACCGAAAGTAAAAGATTATATAACAAAACATTATAAAACATCAGAGAATAATATCTTAGTTATAAACAAAAATACCGTTACCAAGGAAGATAGTAGAGAAATATTAAGAGATTATGTAAATTATATATATAAACTTGAGACAAATTCCAATGATGAACTTGTCACAGATGATAAGATTAACAATCTTAAGTTGAATGATGATCATACATATATTTCTTCAGGGAAAGAATAAAAGGTATCAAATAAACAGTTAGGAATAAAAAATGACAGATTTATTTATTAGAACAAAATTATTAATCGGAGACAAAGCTCTGGATACTTTAAAAGGGTCCAGAGTTGCGGTGTTTGGAGTTGGAGGAGTTGGAGGCTATGTAATTGAAGCACTGGCACGAAGCGGAGTGGGGACTCTGGATATTGTAGATCACGATACTGTATCGGATTCCAATATTAACCGTCAGATTATTGCCACAACAAAGACCGTTGGACAATATAAAGTTGATGTGATGAAGCAGCGAATTTTAGAAATCAATCCAGAAGCTAATGTAAATGTCCATAAGTGCTTTTATTTACCAGAGACAGCAGATCAGTTTGATTTTACAAATTATGATTATGTGGTAGATGCCATTGATACAGTGACAGGAAAACTTCAACTGATTCAACGAGCAAAGGAAGCAAAGACACCGATGATTAGTAGTATGGGTGCTGGAAATAAATTAGATCCAACACAATTTGAAGTTAGTGATATTTATAAAACTTCCGTATGCCCTCTTGCAAAAGTGATGCGAAGAGAGTGCAAGAAACGGGGAATTGAACATTTGAAAGTAGTTTATTCTAAAGAAAAACCATTGAAACCAAAGAGGGAATTCTTTACAGATGGAGAGATTGTTCCAGGAAGCATTTCATTTGTCCCATCGGTGGTAGGGTTGATTCTTGGTGGAGAAGTATTGAAAGATTTGATTTCATGAATTCCTAATAGAAGATTCACAAAAAAGGTTGACATACACACTTTAAAGTGGTAAAGTTTAGCACATGAAAGTATTAAAGCGTGCCTATATATAGGCATATAGAATTTAGGAGGAGCTTTACTATGGATACAAGAATTTCAGGAAAAACAAGGTTACTAGGCGTATTTGGAACACCAATCAAACATTCAGGATCACCAATTATGTATAACTATTGTTTTGATTATTATGGACTTGACTGCGCATACCTTGCATTTGAGACTGACGTTCCAGATGTAAAGGACACCTTGGCAGCTATGAGAAGACTTGATATGCGTGGAGGGAATGTTACCATGCCATGTAAGCAAGAAGTAGCTAGAAATATGGATAAGTTATCACCTGCCGCTAAGTTTATTGGAGCAGTGAACACAATTGTCAATGATAACGGAGTATTAACAGGACATATTACAGATGGTGAAGGAGTTGTTCGTGATCTACTAGATCATGGAATTTCTATTAAAGGGGAAGAGGTTGTTTTATTAGGAGCTGGTGGTGCAGCCACAGCCATTATGGTGCAGTGTGCATTAGATGGTGCAAAGTCAGTAACAGTATTTAATCGAGGAGAAGAAGGATTATTAAAAGCAGAGAGAATTGGAACATCCATGATGGAGGATGGTATTGACTGTAAGATGGAATATCATTTATTAGAAGAAAGCCAGTTGATGCATGATGTAATTCGTAAAGCGGGAGTCTTAATCAATGCAACATCAGTTGGTATGAAGCCAATGAATGAAGGGGTTTCTTTAGTGACAGATGTTACAGCATTACATAAAGACTTAATTGTATATGATGTTATTTATAATCCACTTGTAACAAAGCTTATGGAAGATGCTCAGAATCAAGGATGCAAGGCAGTTATCGGTGGAAAAGGAATGCTCCTATGGCAGGGAGCTGCAGCCTTTGAATTATACACAGGGTTAGAGATGCCTGCAGAAGGATTAAAAAAACTCCTTGAAGAAAGAGAAGCCAATCCTTTGCCGGTATTAAAGGATGTATAGAATTGTTATAAGTTATCTTTAATATGAATAAATTTATATAAGAAAACCAGTTCACAATAGGGACTGGTTTTTTTGTGTATAAATATATAGTAACTTTATTTAGTTACAAAAAGTTTTAAATACTTTCATTTTATACTTGCAAAGTGAAAGTAAAAGTGGTAATATAACAGCATAAACAAAAGTAAATGAAACTAAATGACAAAAGAGCAAAGTAATGGAGGAGAAAATGATAACAGTAGAGCAATTAGCAAATATGGTGGACCACACAAACTTAAAGGCATTTGCAGATGATGCAGCATTTGAAAAGTTATGTAGCGAGGCAAGAGAGTATAATTTTAAGATGGTTGCAATTAATCCTGCACAGACAGAACGATGCAAAAAGTATTTAGAAGGATGCCCAGTACATGTTGGAGCAGCAATTGGTTTTCCTTTGGGACAAACAACAATTGAATGCAAAGTATTTGAAACAAAGGATGCAATTGAAAAAGGGGCAGATGAAATTGATTATGTCATCAATATTGCAGAATTAAAAAATAGAAATTATGACTATATAAAAAGAGAAATGGAAGAAATTGTTGCAGTATGTAAATCAAAAGACATATTAATCAAAGTAATTTTTGAAAACTGCTACTTGACAAATGAGGAAAAGGTAAAAGTTGCAGAGATTGCAAAGGAGGTAAAACCTGATTTTATTAAGACATCAACAGGGTTTGGGACAAGTGGAGCAACGGTTGAGGATGTAAAACTTATGAAAACGGTTGTAGGAGATGCAATTAAAGTAAAAGCAGCGGGTGGAATTAGAGATTTAAAAACAGCATTAGCCATGGTAGAAGCAGGAGCCGAGAGACTTGGAACAAGTGCAGGGGTGGCGATTGTAGAGGAATATAAAAATCAAAACTAAGGCAGGAGGCTTGAAGATGAATAAGTTGGTTAATGTATGTTTAATTGGTTCAGGAAGAGCAGGAATGATTCATGGACACAATTATATTTCAGGGGTTCCAAATGCTACAATTACTGCTGTCTGTGATCCAGTTGGAGATGTGGCAAGAGATGCAGCAAAAGAACTTGGTATTGATACATATTACAAAGATTATAAAGATGTGATGACAGATGTTCATATAGATGCAGTAATTATTGCATGTCCTACAAAATTTCATAAAGATATTGCAGTGGCAGCAGCCAATGCAAAGAAACACATTTTCTGCGAAAAACCTATGGCAATGAATGAAGATGAATGTGAAGAGATGATACAGGCGGCACAGAAGAATCAAGTAAAACTCCAAATAGGATTTATGAGAAGATTTGATGAAAGTTTCAGAGAAGCAAAAAAAATAATTGAAGCAGGAGAAATCGGTGAAGTTGTCTCTGTAAAATCCCATACAAGAGGACCCAGCAAGCCAAGAGAATGGATGTATGATGTTTCCATTAGTAATGGACCACTGGGAGAAGTGTGCAGTCATGATATTGATACTGTTCGCTGGTTTAGCGGAAGTGAAATCTCCAGTATGTATGCCATTGGAGGGAATTACCGAAACAAAGAAATCAAAGACAAATATCCTGATTTTTATGACAATGTTATTATGAACGTTAAATTTGCAAACGGAATGCAGGGTGTTGTAGAAGGTGCACAGTATGTTCAATATGGATATGATGCAAGAGTTGAAATTCTAGGAACACAAGGAGTCATTTCCCTTGGAGATATTCATGAAAAAAAAGTACTTACCTGCACAAAAAATCATGAGATGAAGCGGCCAACAATGCATAGCTGGACATACTTATTTAAGGATGCATATGTTGCAGAAGACATTAGTTTTGTAAATGCTATTATAAATGACACCCCAGTAGAAGCCAGTGGATATGACGGAAAAATGGCAGTAAAAATTGTGAAATTAGGAAACGAATCGTTAAGGAATAATAAAATCGTAAACGTGGAGGATTAAAATATGGGAGAAAATAGTTCGGGAGCTAGAGCGAAATTACAAAAGTTTGGTGGAGTTCTAAGTGGTATGGTAATGCCAAATATTGGAGCGTTTATTACATGGGGATTAATCACAGCAATATTTTTAGCAACAGGCTGGTTTCCCAATGCATATATTGCAAAATTGATTTCACCAATGTTGACATATTTGCTGCCAATTTTAATTGGATATACAGGTGGTAAAAATGTATATGGGGATCGAGGAGGAGTCATAGGTGCTGCAGCAACCATGGGTGTTGTTGTGGGTTCAGATATTCCTATGTTTATGGGAGCTATGATTATGGGTCCAGTAGCGGCAATTTGTATGAGAAAAATAGACAAGTTGTTAGATGGGAAAATCAAACCAGGGTTTGAAATGATTGTTAATAATTACTCTTGTGGTATTCTTGGAATTTTGCTTGTTTTAGCTGCATATTTTGGGATTGGACCATTTGTGCAGGCATTAACCCACGTGATGTCAACTGGTGTAAGTTTCATTATTGAACATGGATGGACACCTTTTGCAAGCGTATTTATTGAACCAGCAAAAGTATTGTTCTTAAATAATGCCATTAACCATGGAATTCTTGGACCCTTGGGGATTGCACAAGCAGCGGAGGCAGGAAAATCAATTTTATTTATCTTGGAACCAAATCCAGGACCAGGAGTGGGTGTACTGTTGGCCTATACATTCTTTGGTACAGGAATAGCAAAAGAAACAGCACCAGGCGTTGCGATTATTCATGCATTTGGCGGAATTCATGAACCATATTTTCCTTTTATTTTAATGAAGCCACAGATGATTTTAGCATCTATCGGTGGAGCATTAGCAGGAAACTTCGTATTTCAAACGTTCAAAATTGGACTTGTTTCTACAGCATCCCCAGGAAGTTATTTCTCGGTTTTATCAGTCACATCAAAATCTGATTATGTGCCGGTAATCTGTGGAATGTTATTATCAACGGCGGTGTCATTTGCTATTGGTTCTTTGATTCTGAAAATGTCAAAAGATAAAGATGAAGACTCATTAAAAAATGCAATTGCTCAAAAAGATCAAATGAAAACTCAAGGCGGTGGAAAAGTTGTTTCCGCTGGTGCTAATATAAAAGATTTAAAGGACAAAATCATTCGTAAAGTATATGTTGCATGTGATGCTGGTATGGGGTCAAGTGCAATGGGAGCTTCCATTTTGAAAGACAAAATGAAGAAGGCTGGATTGACGGAAATTGAAGTAAAAAACGTTGCCATACCAGATCTCCCAGATGATGTTGATATTGTGGTAACACATGAATCCTTGACAGAACGTGCAAGGGTACAGTGTCCAAATGCAATTCACAGGTCTGTAGACAATTTCTTATCAAATCAGGTATATGATGAACTGGTAGAAAGTTTAATTCATAAAGAAGATGACATTGAGATTTTACAAAGGAAAAACATTCTGTTAAATCAATCCTTCCATGATTCAAAGGAGGCAATTTGCAAAATTGGTGAGATTTTAACAAAAGATGGATATGTATCCGCTGGATATACAAAGGGGATGCTACAAAGAGAAAAAGAGTCGCCAACAAATATTGGAAATGGAATTGCTATTCCACATGGTGTATTAGAGGTAAAAAAGGAAGTGAAACATTCTGGAATTGTAGTAATGCTTGTTCCAGAAGGGGTAAAATGGAATGAAGATACTGTATATTTAATTGTCGGTATCGCAGGGGTAGAACAAGAACATTTGGAGATATTATCCAATATTGCACTGATATTAAACTCAAAAGAACAAGTAGATGCAATTGTAAAAACTCAAAGGATAGATGAGATTTACGATTTATTCACAAAGAAACCAAAGATTTAAAAGGGGACGAATATATCTCTGGTTTTTCAAGAAATGATAAGTTAAGTCCAATCATTACCTTGGTGATCTATTATGGAGATAAGGAGTGGAATGCTCCAAAAGAATTGCACGAAATGTGATGATATGAAAGTATTGTTTGGTTTCATAAAATATCAAAAGAATAAAGAAAAGTTACAGCAATTTATTAGTAAAAATAAGGAAATATTTTCTTGCGTTCCACTAGAAACTTGCAGTACAATAGAAGCAGTGACCAATACAAAAGAAATACGAAAATATATAGAAAAAAATGAGAGTGGGGTGGTAAATGTGTGCCAGGCAATTGAAGATATGAAAAAAAGCAGCGAAGCGATAGGAGAAAAGCAAGGGGAAACTCGTTTATCCACATTGATGAACCGTTTGTTTGAAGATGAAAGAATGAATGATATATAAAAAGCTATCAATGATCCAAAGTTTCGAAAAAACTTGTATCAAGAATACAGTATTAAATAAAGAATATCCATGCTAAAAATATAGCCCAAAGCGTCGTGGACACCTTGGGCTGTATTTGTTATGATATAATCATGTATTTGAAGGGAGACGCTTATGTTTGCAAAGGAACGTCAAGAAAAAATTATAGAATTATTAAAGAAGAATAAAAGAGTTAGTAATCAGGAATTGATTCAGATGTTCGGAGTGAGCGGGACTACAATTCGAATTGATTTAACAGAGTTAGAAGAGCAGGGATTAATCTCAAGAACTCATGGAGGAGCTTTACTGAAGCACGATCCTGTTTATGGGGAGGACGAAATTTCTTCAAGACGAGAGAAGAATCAAGAATTAAAGATACAGATTGCTAAAAAAGCACTGGAGTTAATTGAAGATGGGGATACATTGCTATTAGATAGTGGAACAACCATGTTAGAACTTGCTAAGATGCTGCATCAACGAAAGAGATTAACAGTCATTACCAACGATTTGCAGGTTGCATTAGAGTTACAGAAGGATACACAGATTCAGTTGATTTTGATTGGTGGACGAGTACGCAATTCTTTTGAATGTACAGTTGGTGCAATGGGAATTCGATTTTTAGAAGATCTGTCTGTAGATAAAGCCTTTATAACCACAAATGCACTATCCTTGAAAAAAGGAGCAACAACACCTAATAGTGACAATGCAGAAATAAAACGTGAGATGATGGAGATTGCAAATAAAAGATATTTATTATGTGACAGCAGTAAAGTAGGACAAAGAACGGTTTGTTCATTTGCTAGAATTAACTCTTTTGATTTGCTTATTATTGACGATGAGATTTCAGGGGATATGAAAGAGCAAATGGAAGAAATCGGTGGAAATATATATTAGATTTGAGAGGGGATATAGGGATGTTAACTAGAACAGAAGTTCAGACTTCAGAATCTTATATCATTGGGGCAATGCTTGCCATTGTGGGAGGATTTCTTGATGCATACAGTTATTTGTTTCGAGGACATGTATTTGCAAATGCCCAGACCGGAAACATTGTGCTTTTAGGACTTAATATAGAACAGCACAATTATACGAATGCGTTTATATATTTTGCACCTATTTGTGCCTTTGTGGCAGGAGTAATTTTAGTTGAGTTTATAAAAACAAGATTAAAACATAATGAGAAAGTTCATTGGAGACAAGGTATTGTTGCCATTGAAATAATAGGATTATTAATGGTTGGTTTTTTAAAACCGGGAGTATATGATACCTTTGCAAACATAGTGATTTCTTTCGTGTGTGCCATGCAAGTGGAAACCTTTAGAAAGATTCATGGACATCCCTTTGCCAGTACTATGTGTACTGGGAATTTAAGAAGTGGAACCCAGGCATTGTTTGAATTCTTTGATACAAAGAATTCAAAGTATAAAGTCAAGGCATTAAAATATTACGGTATTATCTTTATTTTTATTTTAGGAGCTGTTTTAGGAGGATTTTTAATTACACTTATGGGGCAATATTCTATTTTTGTCTGTTGTGGAATACTATTAATTGTTTGTGGTATGATGTTTCAAGAATCATTTGGAGGAGGAAATTAAAATGAATCAAGCAGTTATGGGTGCAGCAGTTGGTACAGGTTTCACGTTTTTTATGACAGCAGTTGGGTCAGCGATGGTCTTTTTCTTTGGGAAGGAAATTGGAGATAGTGTACAAAGGATATTTCTTGGATTTGCAGCGGGGGTTATGATTGCAGCATCTGTCTGGTCGTTATTAATTCCAGCCATTGAGGAAGCCGAGAGCAGAGGTCAGATTGGATGGATTCCAGCCACAGGAGGATTTATTCTTGGAGGATTATTTTTATTAGTATTAGATCATGTTTTACCTCACCTGCATCTAGGCGAAGATAAGCCAGAAGGCGTCTCGTCCTCCTTTCGGAGAACCACGTTACTTGTATTAGCGGTAACTCTTCACAATATTCCAGAGGGGATGGCTGTAGGAATTTCATTTGCTGTGGGAAGTAAATCAGGTACTGTTGCAGGATTTAGTGCAGCGGCAGTGGCATTGGCTATTGGAATTGGAATTCAGAATTTCCCAGAAGGAGCAGCTATATCACTGCCTCTTCGAAAGGAAGGATTTTCTAGGAAAAAGGCATTTGTATGTGGTGCATTATCAGGAATTGTGGAACCTATTGCAGGGATACTAGCAGCAGTTCTGGCAACTCAAATTGGAATATATATGCCATGGCTACTTTCCTTTGCGGCAGGAGCGATGATATATGTTGTAGTTGAAGAGTTGATTCCAGAAGCCAATCTAGGAGAACATTCTCATAGTGGTACGTTAGGTGTTATGGCAGGTTTTTTGATTATGATGGTTTTAGATGTGGCACTGGGATAAGAAATAATTTATACTAAGGATATCAAAGAAATGAAGGAGGAGCATATGAGTAAGTTATTACACGTAAATATCAATGCAAAGGATTGGAAAAAGGTTGCAGCCTTTTATGAAGAGGTATTTGGATGTGTACAAATACCACCCCAAAAAAAGATTTCCGGAGAGTATGCAAAAGGGCTCACAGGACTAGATGGAGCAGATATTGAAGGGATGACACTTGGGTTTCCAGATGATATGGATGGAACACAATTAGAAATATTTCAATACAATATACAGGATGATTTGGCTCCAGGAACTATCAATATGACTGGAATTGGACATATTGCAATTGATGTAGATGATATTGATGGAGTGACAAAGAAGTTAATTGCAGCAGGAGGTTCTTATGTAGGGAAACAGATTCGTAGAACCTACGATGATAAACCAGATTTGTATATTCATTATGTGAAGGACTGCGAAGGAAATATTATAGAACTCATGGATCGAAAAAACTAGAAAATGCACAGGATGTATAAAATATACATCCTGTGCATCTCTTTTCATTGAAGATGGTTATATATTTCCAGGCTCCTCTGGAAATACTTCCTCTACTAATTGGCAGTACTCGTCATATTCTTTGAATTGGTTTAATTCATAAAAGGCATCTATCATACCGTGATAGTACCAGCTCTGCTTTGTTTTATCTTTCATATTGAAACGTTCCCAGAGCTTGTCCCCAAGTTCTTTATAATCACGAGATAGGGAACGAATATTGGCAAGTTTATCTGCAAGTGCAATCATCTTTGTTGCAGGTTTAGCTTCATGTAATAGAAACTCAATGGTTCTGCCTTTTCGTTCAATCCACGTTTTTTCTTTATCTTCACTTTCTAAATCAACATAATTGGCAATGTTGTCTCCAAAGGTTTCGCAAATATCGGAAAGAGAAACACTCTCACAGTCCTCTACGACATCATGCAATACAGCGGCACATAAAAGTTCTTCGTCGGTTGTCATTGCGCCGACAATGGATGCCACCTCTAAAGGATGAATAATAAAGGGAATCTGAGTACCCTTTCGCTTCTGTCCTTGATGAGCTTGGGTCGCAAAAATAATTGCATCTTCAAACATAGGAATCTCCTCTTAATTTTTTTACGTTTTATAACGCTCATTTTTATCATAATAGAAAAAACGTGTAAAATCAAGGAAAATAGACAAGAATAAAGAAAAATAATGCATTAACACTTTAAAGCGTTGATGTATTGACATTTTTATATCACCACGTTAAAATAGGTGGAGAAAGTCGAGGAGAACAGCATGCAGATAGAGAACAATTTTACAATAGGATTCATTGGACTAGGACTTATTGGTGGATCAATAGCAAAGAGTATTCGAAGAGTATTTCCTAATTATCATATGATAGGATTTGATGTAGATCAAGTGGCTTTAGTAGAGGCAAAGGAAGAAGGAACCTTAGATGAGATATCAACAGATATTGAGCAGGATTTTAAGTCTTGTGATTATTTATTTTTATGTGCACCAGTTCAATATAATTTGACAGTGTTAGAACAACTAAAAGAGAACCTTTCAGATAAGTGTATTCTAACAGATGTGGGCAGCGTTAAGGGAACAATCCATAGGAAGATTGAACAGTTAGACATGGAGGAGAACTTTATTGGAGGACACCCTATGGTAGGGTCTGAGAAAGCTGGATTTTCTTATAGCTCAGACCGTTTGATTGAGAATGCATATTATTTTATTACTCCGTCGGCAAAGGTGAGCGAAGAAAGAGTGAAGGAATTTACAAGTTTTATCGAAGAACTTGGGGCGATTACAATCATTTTGGATAGTAAGAGACATGATGCATTTACAGCAGCAATTAGTCATGTACCACATATTATGGCAGCAGAATTAGTCCATGTGGTAAAGAATATGGATACGGATGATGGTATTTTAAAGCAGCTGGCTGCAGGTGGATTTAAAGATATTACAAGAATTGCATCATCATCACCAGTGGTTTGGGAACAGATTTTATTATCAAACAGAGAGAATATTAAAGAACTTCTCTGTCAGATTAAAGATAGTTTAGAACATACCATTCAGGCACTAGATTATAGTGATGGAGATTACTTAAACAATTATTTTAAAGAGGCAGGAACTTATCGGGAAGCTGTGCCAGATAGTGCAGTTGGACTCATGGAGAAATCCTACGAAATCTTTCTTGATATTCCAGATGAACCAGGAACCATTGCAACAACGACAACCTTGCTTGCTCTTAATAATATTAGTATTAAAAATATTGGAATTATTCACAATCGAGAGTTTGAAGAGGGTGTATTTAAGATTATGTTATATGATGATGAAGCAGCACAAAAGGCAAAGAAAGTACTAGAAG
Organism: Anaerostipes sp.; assembly: GCA_028704435.1. Lineage (GTDB taxonomy): Bacteria > Bacillota > Clostridia > Lachnospirales > Lachnospiraceae > Anaerostipes. The sequence continues at coordinate 22,116 of JAQWFL010000036.1, forward strand.
ATCGCAATTACCGGATATACGAAAGGAAATAATATGAAACAACTTACAAAAGCAGCTGGATTACAGGGGACACTTCAAGTTCCGGGAGATAAATCAATTAGTCATAGAGCGGTTATGTTTGGCTCTTTGGCAAAAGGAACAACACATATTTCAAATTTTTTGTCAGGAGCTGACTGTCTTGCAACCATTGGATGTTTTCAAGCAATGGGCGTAGAGATTATCCAAGATGGGAATAATGTTACCGTTTATGGAAATGGTCTTCACGGACTAAAAAAACCAGAGCATACGCTGGATGTTGGAAATAGTGGAACAACAACACGTTTAATTTCCGGTATTTTAAGTGGACAGGATTTTGATGTCATTTTATCAGGGGATGAATCCTTAAATCGACGTCCTATGAATAGAATTATGAAACCACTTCAGATGATGGGTGCAGAGATTGAAAGTGTCAATGGAGATGGGTGTGCACCACTTGCAATTCATGGGAGAAATCTAAAAGCAGTTCATTACAAGTCTCCTGTGGCTTCAGCGCAAGTAAAGTCATGTGCTCTTCTTGCTGGTTTATATGCAGATGGCAAGACAAGTGTAACGGAACCAGTCTTATCAAGAAATCATACGGAATTAATGCTTCGCTCGTTTGGGGTTAAGGTGGAATCAGAAGGAACTACGGCTACCATTACACCGCCGGAGGAGATGACGGCAACAGATATTGTAGTACCTGGAGATATATCTTCTGCAACATTTTTTATTGTAGCAGGACTTATTACACCAAATTCATGCATTACTTTGAAGAATGTTGGGATTAACCCAACAAGAGACGGAGTGCTTCGTGTATGCAGACAGATGAATGCAGACATTACATTGACCAATGTACAGGATGAAGGAGGAGAGCCTACTGCAGATATTGTGGTAAAGACAAGTAAATTAAAAGGGTGTGTAATTGAAGGAGAAGTAATTCCAACTTTAATTGATGAACTTCCAGTGATTGCACTTCTTGCAGCATTTGCGGATGGAGAGACAGTGATTCGAGATGCACACGAACTTCGTGTAAAGGAGTCTGATCGAATTGAGTTGACCGTTGATAATTTAATAAAAATGGGTGTAGATGCACAAGGAACAGAGGATGGTATGATAATTCATGGAGGGAAACCACTGCACGGGGCATCCATCCACTGTAAATATGATCATAGAATTGCAATGACATTTTCTATTGCAGGAATTAACGCAGAGGGAGCGACTATAATAGAAGATTCAGAATGTGTAGATGTATCTTATCCGACATTTTACGAGGAATTACAAACATTGACAAATAGATAAAATGCTACTACAATGGACGGGAACGGTGTATATGAGAATGAGTGAAGGATGCATTATTATGTGAGGAGGATGTATGAAGCAATCGAAAGTGAAGATGATGCAGCTTGTAGCTATGTTAGTAGCGACGGTTATGTTTGCCAGTGTGAGCGGACAGGCAGTTTCTGCAGCGGCAAGTGGAGGAAGAAGCAGCAATTATGAAGGGGCGTCATTATCAAATTTAAAGACAGGAACCAGTGTAAGCAATCAGTATAAAGCATTTTGGTTTTCTTTTTATGACTATTCAGATTACCGAAGCTCTTATAAGTCTAGGAACAAGACCACATTTAAGTCTTATTTTACAAAAGTAGTAAAAAAGGGAAAGAGTCTTGGAATGAATCGGGTTATTGTACAAGTTCGACCATATGGAGATGCTGTGTATAAGTCAAAGTATTTTCCTTGGTCAAAGTATATATCAGGAAAGCAAGGAAGAAGTCCAGGATATGATCCATTAGCAGTTATGGTTCAGGTGGCACATTCTCAAGGAATTGCCATTGAGGCATGGGTGAATCCATATCGTGTAACTTCAGGGTCTACAAACTATAAGAAGTTGTCAAAGAACAATCCAGCAAGAAAGTGGAATGCAAAGAAGTCAACAAGAAGGAATGTACTATCATATGGTGGAAGTTTATACTACAATCCATCGAAGACGGCTGTGAGAGACTTGATTGTGAAAGGAGTCAAAGAGATTGTACAAAACTATAATGTAGATGGAATTCATATGGATGATTATTTTTATCCAGGTTTTACAAGTAAGAATTACAAGAAGTCTTTTGATGCAGCAGAGTACAACAAGTCTTCTTTTAAGAAAAAGAAGAAAAGTATCCAGACGTATCGAAGAGCACAAGTGAATTATTTAGTAAAAAGAATACATTCAGAAGTGAAAAAAGTAAAATCTAGTGCCACCTTTGGAATTAGTCCAGCAGGAAATATCAGTAATCTTACAAGTAAGTATTCCTACTATGTAGATATTAAAAAGTGGTTGAAATCAAGCCAGTATGTTGATTATATCTGTCCACAGATATACTGGGGATTTAAGCATCCGACAGCGAAGTTTGATAAGGTCACAAGACAGTGGATTAGCATTCGCAAGAATAAGAAAGTAAAGCTTTATATTGGAATTGCTGTATATCGTGCAGGTCACAGTGTTGGGCAGAATAAAGCGGAGAAAAAAGAGTGGAAGTCAGATACCAATGTATTAAAGAAACAGGTTCAATATGCAAGGAACAAAAAAGTAGATGGTTTTGCATTCTTTGATTATCAGGATTTGCATAGTAAAGCAAGTGCCAAATCAGTTTCAAAGCTTAAAACAGTTTTAAAATAAAACTCATGGAGAAGAGTGTTTGTATGTTAAGATACAGGCACTTTTCTTTTTTTGTAAAAAAATATTTGAATTCTTGACATACTAGACATAAAAGTATATTATATATCATATAATATATAAGAATATATAATATTAAATAACTCAAACTTCGCACATAGATTTTAGCTATGCACCTTGAAAATTCAATATCTGGCAGTTATTCAGTTGTCAATGTTCAGCAGGTTATGCAGCTTGCAGCTTCGATTTCAAAAGTGCAGGTATTGT